>NZ_CALMFB010000001.1 GCF_937863155.1 uncultured Brevundimonas sp.
GGGGGGGGGGGGGGGGGGGGGGGGGGGAGGGGGGGGGGGGGGCGATCCACGGCCGGTCCCCACCCGGCGCTACGCGCCACCCTCCCCATAAAGGGGAGGGAGAAGTTTCTGCCCTCAGCCCATCGCCACCGGCGGGCCGCGATCGCCGCCCGGCGTCGGGGCCACGGCCAGCAGCCGCAGGCGGAAGATCAGCACCGAATTGCCCGGAATGCGCGGCGGCGCGCCCTGTTCGCCGTAACCCAGGGCCGGCGGCACATACAGGATCCACTCGTCTCCGACCTTCATCCGCTGAAGCGCCTCGGTCCAGCCGGGCACCACCTCTTCGGGGGTGAAGACCGCCGGGGCGCCGCGTCCGAACGAGCTGTCGAAGATGGTCCCGTCGGTCAGTTTGCCCTCATAGTCGACCCGCACCAGATCGTTGCGGTCCGGGCTGACGCCGCCGGCGGGGCCGGACTGGACCACTTCGTATTGCAGACCCGAAGGCAGGGTCTGGACGCCGTCCTTGCGGGCGTTGGACTCCAGGAAGAACTGGGCGGCCTTCAGCGCCTCTTCGCCCGACGGCGCGGCGTCGCCGCCCCGCCCGCAGGACGCCAGCAGCACTGCGGCCGCGACCGCGCTAACCCATGCGAAGCGCATAACCCTTGTCCTTCAATGCCTGGCCGATCTCGTCGGCATGGGCGCTATCGCGCGTTTCCACCATGATGTCGAACTCGGCGCCCTTGGCCGGTACATCCAGCGCCAGCCGGTTGTGGACAACGTCGATGATGTTGCCGCCCACATCGCCGATCACCGCCGCCATGGCCGACAATATGCCCGGCCGGTCGTCAGACAAGATGCGATAGACGGTCAGGCGCCGCTCGCGCACCAGCTCGCGGTTCAGCACGACGGCCAGCATGCGCGCATCGATATTGCCGCCGGTCAGCTCGATCCCGACCTTCATGCCCCTGAACCGGTCGGGATAGGCCAGCAGCGCCGCCAGGCCCCCGGCCCCCGCGCCTTCGGCCACCGTCTTCTCCAGCGTCGCCAGGAAGGCCACGCCCTTTTCGAAATCCGCTTCCTGGCAGACCAGGACGTCCTCGATCAGCGGATTGCCCAGTGCATAGGGAATGTCGCCCGCCGCCTTGATGGCGATGCCCTCGGCGATGGTCTGGCCGCCGCATTTGGACGGCTGCCCGGCCCGGCGGGCGCTGAACGACGGATACATGGCCGCTTCGACGCCGAAGATGCGGATGTCCGGCCGCATGGCCTTGGCCGCGATGGCGCAGCCGGCGATCAGCCCGCCCCCGCCGATGGGGATGATCAGGGCGTCCAGCCCCGGCGCATCCTCCATGAACTCGATGCCGCACACGCCCTGGCCCGCCACGATGCCGGCGTCGTCGAAGGCCGAGACGAAGATGAAGCCGTCCTGGTCGCGCAGCCGGTGCGCTTCCTCCGTCGAGCCGGAGAAGTCCAGGCCGTGGATGACCACATTGGCCCCGTGGGCGCGGGTGCCGTCGATCTTCACGAAGGGCGTCCCCTCCGGCATGACGATGGTCACCGGTATGCCCAGCCGTCCGCCGTGATAGGCCAGGGCCTGAGCGTGGTTGCCGGCCGAGGCGGCGACCACGCCGCGTTTCCGCTCTTCGGGGGTCAGTTGCAGCAGCCGGTTCAGGGCGCCGCGCTCCTTGAAGCTGCCGGTGAAATGCAGATTGTCGAACTTCACCCACACCTCGGCCCCGGTCAGTTGCGACAGGCGGCGCGAATAGCGGGTGGGGGTGCGGTCGACCTGGCCAGCGATGCGGACGCGGGCGGCCTCGATATCGGCGAAGGTGACGGTCATCGGTTCTCCCTTGGGGGCCATGGCCCGGCCGGGTCTTGACGCCCGGTCAAGCTGCTTGTGGCGCCGCCTCGTGATCGCCGCAACCTTGACCTTGGCGGTTGCGTTAGGCGTGATGTCCCCATCTCTCGAGTCCTTCCCTCCCCGCAGGAACCGTCATGTCCCTCCGTCCCGTCCTGGCCCTCGCCGCCCTCGCCGCCGCCGTTTCGGCCTGTGCGCCCGCGCCGCCGCCGGGCGGATACGGCGCCGCGACCGCCGCCGTCTTCCGCGCCGAGGATTTCGCCTGGTCCCAGCGCGGCGGTCAGGCCGGGATCGAGGGTCGGGTCGATTATCGCCAGAACGGCGTGGCCTTCACCTGCTCCGGCTCGGCCGGGCTGACGCCCGACACCCCCTATACGCGCCAGCGATTCGCCGCGCTTTACGGCTCGACCGACCGGGCCGCCGTGCCGGTGGATGTGGTGCGTGCGCGCAATGTGCCCGACCCCAACGCCGACTATCGCGGCTATGTGCGGTCCGAACCGTGCGAAGGGGGCCGCTTCCGCTTCACCGGCCTGCCGGACGGCGGCTGGTTCGTGATCGTTCCGGTCAGCGCGGGCGACGAGCGGCTGGTGCTGATGCGGGCCGTCCAGACGCGCGGCGGGCGCGTCATCAACCTTGTGATGTGATCGACAGGAGAACGCCATGCGCCCGGCCCTGATCGCCGCCCTATCCCTGGCCGCCGCCGCGACGGCCGGCGCCGCCACGGCTCAAAGCCCCTACCAGAGCTGGTCGTCCCAGGGCGGCGACGGGGCGCGGTCCTATGGCTATGAAACCGGCCGCCACTACAGCAATCCCTACCGCCACGACGACCGGCGCGATTATCGGGACCGGTCCTACAACGGTCAGGCCGATCGGCCCGGCGACTATCGCTGCGACGCCTTCTGGGACGCCAATCGCACCGACTGCGGCGCCGGCTGGCGGGATCAGCGTCATCGCAGCAGCTATGGCTATGGGCGCGGACAGGGACGCGGCCATGGCTACGGCTATGGTTACGGTCACGACGCGGGCGGATCGGTCTATCCCGGCGCCTACGGCCGTCCCGATCTGGTCTATCCGGCCGGGCGCGGCGGCTATGCGGCGGCCGGATCGCGCGATCCGGCGCGCATGGACTGGTGCCGGCGCAACTATCGCTCCTATGACGCCGCCAGCGGCTATTACCGCGCCTATTCCGGCCGCCTGATCTGGTGCGGCTGAACCGAACGCCGTTCGCGCCTCACGACTTCGTGCCCGAGCGGCGTTCGCCATCTTTCGGCCCCCAGCCCCATGCCTCTGGAACGACGCCGCATGCGGGCGCCAGTATCGGGGAGCGTGACCCTTGTCCCAGCACAACATCATCGGCTCGGAAGCCTTCGACAAACGACCCCACGTCTATATCCGGTCGCTGAAGCCCGGCGGCTGGCGTCGGCGCAAGTCGCGTCTGGCCCTGGCCTTCATCGCCGGCGTGGGCGTGGCCGCCGTGGGCGGGGCGACCGCCGCCGTCTTCGCCTTCGGTCCGCTGCTGGCCGGGGCCTGACCGGCGGTCAGGCCAGCCAGACCATCCGCCGCGTCTGCACCGCCTCGCCGCGCGCGCGGCTGAAGCCCTTGCGCACCTCGCCCGTGTAGAGGAAGCCCGCCTTCTCCAGCACCCGGCCCGAGGCGGGGTTGTCCGTGAAATGCCCCGCCATCAGCGCGCGGCGGCGCCATTTGCGCGACGCCCAGACCATGCCGGCCTCCAGCGCCTCGGTGGCGAAGCCCCGGCCCCAGAAGTCGCGCCCGATCCAGTAGCCCGCCTCGGGCGCCGGATCGGCGTCCTCGAACAGGCCCAGCACCCCGACCAGGCCGTGATCCTCGTGCTCGATGACGAAGGTCGCCGCCCGCGCCGGATCCTGAGCCGCGACCTGCAGCACGAAGTCTTCGGCGTCGCCGACCCCGAACGGGTGCGGCATGCGCAGGGTCATGCGGGCGACGTCGGCGTCGTCCGCCAGACGGGCCAGGGGTTCGACGTCATTCAGTCCCGGCGCGCGCAGGGTCAGCCGCCGCGTCTCTATGACGGGTGAGGTCTCGATGATGCACATGGCGTGGCCTCGATTTCCTGCCGCCTCCTTATTTCAGGGCTCGGGCGACTTCGAGGCGGGGAAACGAAAACGGGGAGCCTGGTGATCCAGACTCCCCGCGGAAAAATTCCCTGGTCCGGATCGGCTGCTTTTCCAGCAACGCGATCCGAATGGGTGTCTTTCGGATCGCTATTCGGCGGCTACGGCCTGCTGGTCGTTGGCGGCTAGAATCGACACGTAACAGCGACCGCCGGCCTTGGTGGTGAACTTCACGGCGCCGTTGACCAGCGCGAACAGGGTATGGTCACGACCCATGCCCATGTTGACGCCCGGATGCCATTTGGTGCCGCGTTGGCGCACGATGATGTTGCCGGCCAGCACCTGCTCGCCGCCGAACTTCTTCACGCCGAGGCGTTTCGACTCGGAGTCGCGACCGTTGCGCGACGAACCACCGGATTTCTTGTGAGCCATAACTCTGCTCCGTCCTCTTGCGCCGGGCCCGAGGGCCTTCAGTCAGCGCCTATTGTAGCGACAAACGCCCGGCTTGGGCGCCCGTGAAATCTTCAGTCTTCAGCCGTCTTGGCGGCGGCCTTCTTGGCCGGAGCCTTCTTGGCCGCGGCGGCCTTGGGGGCGGCCTCGGCCTTTTCAGCCTTCGGAGCCGCAGCCTTCTTGGCCGGCTTGGCTTCGACTTCCGCCGTGCGCGGGGCCAGGCCGCGAGCGCGGGCGTTCATCTCGGCCTTGGTCATCAGCGAGGTTTCGCCGTCCCATTTGGCCTTTTCGCCGGCGCCTTCGATGCCGGTGATGCGCAGGACCGATTCCATCTGGCG
>NZ_CALMFB010000002.1 GCF_937863155.1 uncultured Brevundimonas sp.
TGACGCCGCGCGAGGAGCGGGTGCTGCGCATGCGTTTCGGCATCGGCATGAACACCGACCACACCCTGGAAGAGGTCGGCCAGCAGTTCAGCGTGACCCGCGAACGCATCCGTCAGATCGAGGCCAAGGCGCTGCGGAAGCTGAAGCACCCCAGCCGGTCGCGCAAACTGCGGTCCTTCCTGGACAGCTGATTACGGAAAGGGCGGCTCCAGCGAGCCGCCCTTTTTTCTTACTTGCCTTCGAAGATCGGGGCGAAGCCGCCCCACATCATGCGCTTGCCGTCGAACGGCATGTCCATGTCGGCGAAGCCCGGATCGTTCTCCATCTGCTGCCAGCAGGCGTCGGCCGTGGCGCGGTCGGGCCAGCGCAGCCAGGAAAAGACCACGGCCTCTCCTTCTTCCAGCTTCACCGCCAGGTCGAAACCGGTGACCTTGCCGGGCGGGATGTCCTCGCCCCAGGTCTCGATCTGCTCCAGGGCGCCGTATTTCTGGAACAGGGGCCAGGATTTGCGGGCGGATTCGATATAGCGATCCTTGTCCGCGATTTTCACGGGGGTCAGGAAGCCGGTGACATAGGCCATGGGTCGTGTCCTCTTTGTTGGGCTGCTGAGCGCGGCCGGGGGGGCAGGCGGTAGGCGAGGCGGCAGGCGGTCGTCTTGGCGTGAAACGACAGGACGAAAGGCGGGGCGGCGTCAGCCGGCCGCGTCGGCGGCGGCGTGCAGGGCGGCGATGTCGATCTTCTTCATGGTCATCATGGCCTCGAACGCGGCCTTGGCGCGGGCGGGGTTCGGGTCGCTGTGGAAATCCATCAGCGCCTGGGGCGTGATCTGCCAGTTGACGCCCCAGCGGTCCTTGCACCAGCCGCACTGACTTTCCTGTCCGCCATTGCCGACGATGGCGTCCCACAGGCGGTCGGTCTCGGCCTGATCCTGGGTGAAGATCATGAAGGAGACAGCCTCGGTCTGGGGGAAGATGGGGCCGCCGTTCAGGCCCAGGAACGGCCGGCCCGCCAGGGTGAACCGCACCATCAGCTCGGTCCCCGCCGGGGCGGACGGATTGTCGGCCGGGGCGGCATGGACACTGTCGATACGGCTGTCGGGCAGGCCCAGCGAGACATAGAATTCGGCCGCCTGGCGCGCCTGGCCCAGGTCGTACCAGATGCAGGGGGTGATCGTGTCGGCCATCGGATAGTCTCCGTTTCGGACGATGGGAAAAGGCGTGGGCGGTCGGATCGTTGCGTTTGATGCGCCTATAGATTACATTAGTCAACCATGAAGTTAGAAAAAATAACTGATAATCGACGCCGCTATCATGATGCGTGCGGAACCGCCCTGGCCCTGGATATCCTGGGCGAGCGATGGGCGCTGTTGGTGGTGCGCGAGCTGATGCTGGGGCCAAAGCGGTTCGGCGATCTGCGCGCCAGCCTGCCGGGCGTCAGCGCCAATGTCCTGACCCAGCGGCTTGAGGGGCTGGAGGCCGCCAGTGTGCTGGTGCGCCGCCGCCTGCCACCCCCGGCGTCGGTCCAGGTCTATGAACTGACCGATTGGGGCCGCGAGGCCGAGCCGATCCTGAAGGTCATGGGCCGGTGGGCCGCTCGATCGCCCGACCACGATCCGACCCTGCCGCTCAGCGCCGTGTCCCTGATGCTGTCGATGCGGACGATGTTCGACGCGGACAAGTCGGCGGGGCAGGGCGCCGATCTGGGGTTCCGGTTCGGCGACGAAACCTATGTCGTGCGTGTGGCGCACGGGGTGCTGACGGCGGAACGCGGCGCTCTGGAGGGGCTGGAGGCGGTGATCGAAGGCCCGGTCGAGGCCGTGGCCGGGGTGCTGTACGGCGACCCCGCCGCGGTACGCGAACACATCGCCGCGACCCTGACGGTCGAAGGGGCGGTCGAGGCGCTGGTGCGCTTCAGTCGCTGGTTCGAGCTGCCCGTCAAGGCGCCGCGCCTGGCGCCGACCCCGGACCGATGATCTTGCAGGGCGCGGCGGGGCGGGGCAGTCTGGTCTCATGACCCAGCCCGCGCCCGGTGAACGCTACGCCTCGTTCAAGGCGTTTTATCCGTACTATATCCACGAGCACTCGAACCGGACGTGCCGGCGGATCCATGTGATCGGGACGGGTCTGGTGGTCGTGGTCGCCCTGGTGGCCCTGGCGACGCGCAACGCCTGGTGGCTGCTGGCCATGCCGGTGATCGGCTATGGCTTCGCCTGGGTGGGGCATTTCTTCTTCGAGAAGAACCGGCCGGCGACGTTCAAATATCCGCTGTGGAGTCTGATGGGCGACTGGCGGATGTTCTTCGAGACCGTCAGCGGCCAGCGCCGCTTCTGACCTGACCGATCAGCGGGCGCCCGAGGCCGTCGTGGCGCCGCGGGTGTCCTGCGCATGCAGGCTGGGGCGATCTTCCCACGAGGGCGGGCAGCCGTCGAAACGACCGGCGTCCTGAACCGTCAGCGTGCGGGTGTTCCAGCGCATGACCGGCTGCATCGAGGCGCGGCCGTGGCCGGTGTACAGATCCACCTTGGCGCCCTTGACCGCGCCGCCGGTGTCCGAGGCATACCAATAGCCGTCGTGGCGCGTGCCGTCGGGCATGCGCATGCCGACGGTTTCACGGATGAACAGGCGGGTGCGGCGCGGGATGACGCGCGGGTCGGTCGCGACCGTGCGCATGGCCACCGGACGGCAGCCCAGGGAATCGTTGCCCGTCGCCCCGCCGCCGCCCGCATGATAAAGCGTGGCGCGCGCTCGCCAGTCGGGTTCGGCCTGCATCAGGGCGTGCTGTTCGTCGGTCAGAGCCATGTCCGCCGCGGCGTCTGCGCTGCTGGTGTCATCGGTGGCCGGAGCCGCAGCCTCGGCCGCGATGATGGCGGCGTAGCTGACCGGTTCCGCCGACGCCCCGCTGAGGGCGAGCGACCAGATGACGACGAGCGCAGCGGCAGTGCGAAGCATGGAATCGACGTGGGGAGGCTCCGGTCCCCGAGCGACCGGCGGGCGGGCTTTTGATCTGCGTCTGTGGCGGAAACATGGCGAACCCTGTCGGGTGAGACTATTTGTCCACAGGGTCTGTGCAACGCTCCAAGGGTCGATAATGCAGCCCAAGTCTGGTCATGTTTCGGACGAGGATATGAAAACTGTATTCGTCGGTCATCCTTATTTCTAAGGTCATTGGACGCGCGCATATACACAGAAATAACGACACCGTGATCTGATGTATGAAGCATCAACTGTTGCGGAGTGTCATTGTCGCGCAATCGACATGGGGGTGGTTCCTGGCGACGCGACAAGTCGGCGCTGGACGGGCGGGCGGGGGCGGCTTAACCGGAAGGTCTGAACCCCAGCCGCACACCGGATCTGTCAGCCATGAAGCGCCTCGTTCTCGCCGTCGCCGCCGTCGCCGTTCTGGCCGCGCCCGCCGCCCAGGTCTCGGCCTGGGGCAGCACCGGACACCGCTTGGTCGGCATGGCCGCCATCCGCGCCCTGCCGGACGAGCTGCCGGCCTTCCTGCGCACGCCCGGCGCCGTGGCCGACATCGGCGAACTGGCGCGCGAACCGGACCGCTGGAAGGGCGCCGGCCAGCCGCACGACCGCGAGCGCGACACCGCCCATTTCGTCGACATGGACGATGCGGGGCGGGTCATGAACGCTTCCGGCCCGGCCATCGACGCCCTGCCGCGCCTGAAGTCGGAATATGACGCCGCCCTGATCGCGGCGGGGACCAACGTCAACGATGCGGGATACCTGCCCTACGCCATCATGGACGGCTGGCAGCAGGTCGTGCGCGACTTCGCCTATATCCGCGTGCTGAACGCCGCCGAGGCGCGCGAGACCAACCCGGAGCGCCGCGCCTGGTATCGGGTGGATCGGGAACGCCGCGAGGCCCTGACCCTGCGCGACATCGGGGTGCTGGCCCACTATGTCGGCGACGCCTCGCAGCCGCACCACACGACCATCCACTACAATGGCTGGGACCGGAACACGCCCAATCCCGAGGGCTTCACCACCTCGCGCCAGACCCACAGCGATTTCGAGAACGCCTTCACCAGTCGGGTCGCGCGCCTGGACATGGTCGAAGCCGCCATGCCGGCCTTCAGTGACCGCGCCGTCGACATGAACGGCCGCATCGCCACCTATCTGCGCACCACCCTGACGCAGGTCACGCCCTTCTATCGCCTGCAGAAGGCCGGGGCGTTCCGCGACACCGACGCGCGCGGGGCCGAGTTCGTGACCGCCCGCCTGGGTGCCGGCGCGGCCGAGCTGCGCGACCTGATCGTCCTGGCCTGGCGCGCCTCGGGCGAGACGACCATCGGCTGGCCCGCCATCAAGGTGGCCGAGGTCGAGGCCGGGACCATCGATCCGTGGCTGTCCATGATCGGCGATGACTGAGGACGTCGCCGCCGGCCCCCGGCCGCCCGTCGTCATCCTGGACAAGCCGCAGCTGGCCGACAACATCGGCGCCGTGGCGCGGGTGATGGCCAATTTCGGCCTGACGGACCTGCGTCTGGTCAGGCCCCGCGACGGCTGGCCCCAGGATCGCGCCTGGGCCGCCGCATCCGGCGCCGACTGGGTTCTGGACGATCTGAAGGTGTTCGACAGCGTGGCTGCGGCCGTCGCCGACCTGACCACCGTCTTCGCGACCACGGCCCGCCCGCGCGAGACGCGCCAGCCGGTGCGAACCCCGCGCGAATCCGCCCGGCTGCTGTATGACGATGCGGCGTCGGCCTTGCGCGTCGGCCTGTTGTTCGGGGGCGAGCGGGCGGGGCTGGAGACCACCGACATCGCCCTGTGCCACGGCATCGTCACCATCCCCATCGACCCGCGCCACCATTCGCTGAACCTGGCCCAGGCTGTGGCGATCAACGCCTATGAGTGGCGCACCCTGGTGCTAGACGCCCCGCCGCCGAAATTCCGCGAAGGCGACCCGCCGGCGCCGGGCGCCATCCTGCTGGGCATGTACGAGCATCTGGAGCGCGAACTGGACGCGGGCGGCTTCTTCCATCCGCCCGAGAAGAAGCGGTCCATGAGCCAGAACCTGCGCGTCATGCTGGGCCGCGCCGCCTTCACCGAACAGGAGGCCGCCACCTTCCGCGGCGTGATCCACGCCCTGTCGCAGGGGCGGGGGCGGGTGCTGGCCAAGCTGGCGGCCAAGAAGACCGACCAGGGATGAAGGCGGTTCTGGTCTATCCGCTGGCGGCCGTGGCGGAAATCGCCGGCTGTTTCGCCTTCTGGGCCTGGCTGAAGCTGGACCGGTCGCCGTTGTGGCTGGTTCCCGGCGTGGCCTGTCTGATCGCCTTCGCCTGGCTGTTGACCCTGATCCCGGCCGAGGCGGCGGGGCGGGCGTTCGCGGCCTATGGCGGGGTCTATATCTGCGCCAGCCTGATCTGGATGGCCACGGTCGAGCGGACGGCGCCGGACCGCTGGGATCTGATCGGCGGCCTGGCGTGCATAGTCGGCGCGGCGATCATCCTGTTCGGCCCCAGGGGGTGATCGGCGAGGGTGATCGGCAAGGTTGATCCCGCTGACCGACCGCTGTAGACGCCGCCCTGTTGGGGAGTAGCTTCCGGCGCCCATCAAAGGCCGGGGTCGCGTCAACATGCTCGTGGTCCGAAAGACCCGTGGCGCGATCAGCGGAGACATCCGCCTAGCGAGACCAGCGTGCTTTGCGTCCCTTACCGGCTGGGGCGTGAAGGCGCTGTCTCATGCGTCCGGCGGATTCTGTTGCCATGACCCCCCTGTCCATCGCTGTCCTGTCGCTGAGCATGTCGACCGACGCCTTCGCCGCCGCCGTGGGACGCGGGGCGGCGCATCGCCCGCCCTTCCTGACCGCCGTGCGCAACGGTCTGGTGTTCGGGGTGATCGAGGCCATCACCCCCCTGATCGGCTGGGGCCTGGGCCTGATCGCGGCGGGGCTGGTGGAGAGGATCGATCACTGGATCGCCTTCGGCCTGCTGGTCGCGGTGGGACTGAAGATGATCTGGGAGGCGTTCCAGCCGGTGGACGAAGCCGACGCCGGCGCGCGCGCCGCCCGCAACGGCATGATTACCCTGGTGGCCACGGCCATCGGCACCTCGATCGATGCGGCGGCGGTGGGCGTGGGCCTGGCCTTCATCGGGGCCAACATCTGGATCATCGCCGCCTCGATCGGCTTCACCACCTTTGTCCTGACCACCCTCGGCATGCTGATCGGCAAGGCGGTGGGGGTGCGGTTCGGCAAGGCGGCCGAGTTCCTGGGCGGGATCGCCCTGATCGTCATCGGCGCTTCGATCCTGGCCGATCACATGGGCTGGGTGGGTTAGGACGCGCGCGACAGGCGGCCCGTCGCCACGGCGCCGATGACCTCCAGCAGCGCCTTGCCCAGGCACAGCAGCAGCACGGCCCAGGCCGGGGCGTTGAACGTCAGCATCAGCCAGGCGCCGACCAGAACCGTGACGTGCAGCACCACGATGCGGCCATAGGGACGGAACATCTCCAGCACCGGGCTGGCGTCGCGCCAGGCGCGCTTCATCCACCAGTCGCGGATCTGGGCGACCAGATGCAGCACGGCGACGGCCAGAACCGCCAGCCAGAAGCCGCCGTCGCCGAAGGTGCGGGCCCAGACGCCGCCCTGACCGTCCGCCCGTACGAAATCGTTCGCCAGGCTGAGGGCGAACACCAGATGGCCGATGCAGAAGACGCCATAGTGGACGACGAAGAAACAGCCGGTGGCCGCCGGGCTGCCCTCCTGCTCGGGGCGTCCGCCCTCGGCCGCCAGAATGCGCGGCAGGGTCAGAAGACCGATGACGATATTTTCGGCCCAGAACAGCAGCAGGATCTGCGCCGCGTCCCAGCCCAGAAAGGCGACGCCCAGCACCGGGATCAGATTGCCGGCCAGGATCAGGCCCAGGGTCCAGGCGGGGCCGGCGAACAGGCGGCGGGGGTCCAGTAAGGCCATGGCCCCTTGATGCCCGGCCAAGGCGTCTGCGCCAAGCGGCCGTCAGTCATCGTCAGGCGGCCTGCAGGGCGGGGCGTGACAGTGTGGCGCCATGCGATACGCCGCCTTGATCTTGAGTCTTCTTCTGACGCTGGCGCCGGGCGCGGTCTCGGCCCAGTCGATGAATGTGCCGCTGATCCTGCAACGGGTGCTGACCGAAATCTGCGGCCCGTTGATGCAGACCGATGACATGGCCGCGGCCCTGCGCACGGCGATGGAGCAGGGATACCGCCCCATCGACTGGTCCAAGACCGACGACTTTGATCCGGCCGATCCGCCGCGTCGGGTCGTGTTGAGCGGGGACGCCAGCCACATCGGCACCCTGACCCTGGCGCGGGGACGGCGGGGCCAGTGCGCCATCGACATGGCCGAGGCGGGCGTCCATCAGATCGTCGAACGCAGCGAAGAACACCTGAGCGCGCTGGGCCTGACGCTGGTCTATCAGGGCGGCGAAGGGCGCAATGTGGCGGCTGTCTGGACCGGCGAGGGGCGGGTGGCGGTGGCCCAGCCGGGGCTGACCTCGCCCGGCCATATGCTGGCGATCAGCTGGGACCGGCCTGTAGCGCCGTAAGGAAGGCGGGCACGGTTTCGGTCGCGGGGCCATAGACGCCGTCGTCGAACAGACGGGCGCCCAGGCTGGGCTCCAGATTGATCTCGACCGTCCGCGCCCCGGCCAGAGTCGCCGCCTGAACGAACCCGGCGGCCGGATAGACCGCCCCCGAGGTCCCGATCGACAGGAACAGGTCGCAGCCGTCCAGCGCCGCCTCGATCCGATGCATCTCCAGCGGCCTTTCCCCGAACCAGACGATGTGCGGCCGCAGCCAGCCGTCGGGGCTGAAGGGGCTGTCATGACGGGCGTCCAGATCGCCCGCCCAGTCGCAGACCCGACCGGTGGCGGTGCAGGCCGCCTTCAGCAGCTCGCCGTGCATGTGGATCAGGTCGAAGCCCGGCCCGGGCGGCGTCTCGGCATGGGCGCGGTCGTGCAGATCGTCGACATTCTGGGTCACCAGCATGACCCGGCCGGGCCAGCGGGCGGCGAAGTCGGCGATGGCGCGGTGGGCGGCGTTGGGCTGCACCTGGGCCAGCTGGCGGCGGCGCCTGTTGTAGAAGTCCTGAACCAGGGCGGGATTGGCGGCGAAGCCTTCGGGGGTGGCGACTTCCTCGATGCGATGGCCTTCCCACAAACCGTCCGAGGCGCGAAAGGTCGGCACGCCGGATTCCGCCGAAACGCCCGCGCCGGTCAGGATGACGATGTTGCGGTGATTACATGTTGCCGAATCCATCGCGGAATTCAGTCCCCCGCGCGTCGATCAAACATGTGGTTGCTGGGCCACCAGAGGTTCGGACCTTTGGGTGCGGGTTCCTCCTGAGTAGGGCTGTGCAAGTCGGCGTCGATCCCGCACCAATCCCAAGTCCCAGAGGTTCGGGCGGCGTATCCGGAGACGACGAGACTGTCGCTCAGGTCCCGTCCGTCCTCACTGATGATCCGGCCCCGCACCC
This sequence comes from uncultured Brevundimonas sp., assembly GCF_937863155.1. Lineage (GTDB taxonomy): Bacteria > Pseudomonadota > Alphaproteobacteria > Caulobacterales > Caulobacteraceae > Brevundimonas. The sequence goes on from NZ_CALMFB010000002.1 coordinate 8,467, forward strand.
GGCCATCGTCATCGGCAGTGGAGATCGGGACGACCTTCCATCTGTCGCCCCTGACTACGCCGTCCAAGAGAAGGGTCTGCGCTTCGAGACGTGCATGACCGGCCAGGGCGGCCTCTGCCCAGCACTTCGCCCATGGACCTAATTCCGGCGCGTCCACATCGGCCAGTCTGACAAGAACCCCATCGACGATAACCGTGTCGCCATCGAGGACTGAGACTTTCTGACTTGAGCGCATCAGCGGCTCGTTGACGACATCGTTCGGTGCTTCGCAGGCGCTGAGAGCGACAAGGGCGATCACGAGCAACAGGCTTCGCATTGACGTACTCCGGGCGATTTCCCCATAGACTATGGGAACGCCTTCAGGAGATTCCCATGAAAACCCGCGCCGCCGTCGCCTTCGAGGCCAAACGTCCGCTTGAGATCGTCGAGGTCGATCTGGAAGGCCCGCGCGCCGGCGAGGTGCTGATCGAGATCAAGGCCACGGGCATCTGCCACACCGACGCCTATACGCTGGACGGGCTGGACAGCGAGGGCATTTTCCCGTCGATCCTGGGGCATGAGGGCGCCGGCGTGGTGGTCGAGGTGGGGCCGGGCGTGACCAGCGTCGAGGTCGGCGACCATGTGATCCCGCTGTACACGCCCGAATGCCGCCAGTGTAAGTCGTGCCTGAGCCGCAAGACCAATCTGTGCACCTCGATCCGGGCGACGCAAGGGAAAGGGCTGATGCCCGACGGCACCAGCCGCTTCAGCTACAAGGGCCAGGCCATCGCCCACTACATGGGCTGTTCGACCTTTTCGAACTACACCGTCCTGCCCGAGATCGCGGTGGCCAAGATCCGCAAGGACGCGCCCTTCGACAAGGCCTGCTACGTCGGTTGCGGCGTGACCACGGGCGTGGGCGCGGTGGTCAACACCGCCAAGGTCGAGCCGGGCGCTAACGCCGTGGTGTTCGGCCTGGGCGGCATCGGGCTGAACGTCATCCAGGGGCTGAAGATGGTCGGCGCCGACATGATCGTCGGCGTCGATATCAACAACGACAAGGAAGAATGGGGCCGCCGCTTCGGCATGACCCATTTCGTCAACCCGAAAGAGGTGTCGGATGTGGTGGCCCATCTGGTCGAGATGACCGGCGGCGGCGCCGACTACACCTTCGACTGCACCGGCAATACGGTGGTCATGCGCCAGGCGCTGGAAGCCTGCCACCGCGGCTGGGGTGAAAGCGTCGTCATCGGCGTGGCCGAGGCGGGCAAGGAGATCGCCACCCGCCCGTTCCAGCTGGTCACCGGCCGCGTCTGGCGTGGTTCGGCCTTCGGCGGCGCGCGCGGCCGCACCGACACGCCCAAGATCGTCGACTGGTACATGGACGGCAAGATCGAGATCGATCCGATGATCACCCACACCCTGCCGCTGGAGCGCATCAACGAGGCCTTCGACCTGATGCACGAGGGCAAGAGCATCCGCTCGGTGGTGGTGTTCTGATTGTCCGTTGCATAAAGCAACTGACGTGGGCTAGGCTGCCCGCCTGAACGATACGGGGAGAGAGAAACGATGTTCACCCATGTGGTCCTGGGCGCCAATGACGTCGAGGCGTCACGCCGGTTCTATGATGCGGCGCTCGGCGCCCTGGGGCTGGCGGCGAGCCAGCCTGACGGCAAGGGGCGGTATTGGTGGCGCACCGAGCGCGGCGCCTTTGCGGTCGGCAAGCCGCTGGACGGAGAGGCGGCGTGTCACGCCAATGGCGGCACCCTGGGCTTCCACGCCAAGACGCCCGAAATGGTCCAGGCCTTCCACGATGCGGGCGTGGCGGCGGGCGGACGGTCGATCGAAGATGCGCCCGGGCCGCGTCAGGGACCGTTCGGGCCGCTGGTTCTGGCCTATCTGCGCGACCCCGACGGCAACAAGATCTGCGCCCTTCATCGGCCGGGGTGAAACGTTGAGCCGATGCTAGCGGTGTGCTATCATCGTGTATGGCTCAGGTTCTGGTGCGCGATCTGGACGACAATCTTGTCGCCCGCCTCAAGGTGATGGCGAAGGCGGAGAAGGTGTCTCTGGAGCAGAAATTCAGGGACATGGCGGCGCGCGAAGCCCTGGAGCTTGAGGCGCGCTTTGAAGAGGTGTCGCGCCGATCGCGTGAACAGACCCGTGGATCTCCGCTGGATTCCACCGCACTCATCCGTGAAGACCGCGACCGTTGAGCGCCGTCTTCGACGCCAGCGTGGTCGTCAAATGGTTCATCGACGATCCGTTGACCGACGCGGCGATCGGTGCGCGCCGGACGTATGGCGCGGCCGTTGCGCCGGACCTGATACTGATCGAGGCCGCCAATGCGTTTCGTCGCTATGTGGTGCGGGGCGATCTGCAGTCTTCGGCGGCGCGGGACAATCTGGCCGTTATCGCGTCCCTGGTCGATGTGGCGGACCACGGTGATCTTCTGGCCGAGGCCTTCGCCCTGGCCTGTGACCTCAACCACTCCATGACCGACTGTCTATACGCCGTGCTGGCGCGTCGCCGCGCTCTGCCCCTCATCACCGCAGACGGCAAGCTGGCGCGCAAGCTGCACCAGATCGAGGGCGTCGATGTTCGCCTGTTGAATTTTCCGGAAAGTGTCGCGTGACCCTGCAAACCACAAAGACCCACGCCGTCCACGGCGGAACCTTGCGCTATCTGAAGCACGACAGCGCTGTGACCGGCACGCCCATGACCCTGTCGGTTTTCGTCCCGCCGGGCGAGGGGCCGTTTCCGGTTCTGATCTGGCTGTCGGGCCTGACCTGCACCGAGGACAATTTCACCACCAAGGCCGGGGCCTATCGCGCGGCGGCGGAGCATGGCGTCATCATCGTGGCGCCCGACACCTCGCCGCGCGGGCCGGATTTGAAGGGCGGGGGCGTGGCCGACGATCCGGCCTATGACCTGGGCCAGGGGGCGGGTTTCTATGTCGATGCGACGCAAGAGCCGTGGGCGCCGCATTTCCGCATGGAGACCTATGTCGTCCAGGAGCTGATCGCCCTGATCGACGCCGAGTTTCCGACCACCAGGACGCGGTCGATCAGCGGCCATTCGATGGGCGGGCATGGGGCGCTGACCCTGGCGCTGAACCATCCTGGCCTGTTCCGCTCGGTGTCGGCCTTTGCGCCGATTTCATCGCCGACCCGGTGTCCGTGGGGCGAGAAGGCCTTGAGCGCCTATCTGGGACCAAATGAAGGAGATGGCCGGGCCGCCTGGGCGCGGCATGATGCGGCCCTGCTGATCGAAGCGGGCGCGGCGCGCGGGGTCTATGACGACATCCTGGTGGACCAGGGGGACGCCGATGCATTTCTGGTCGAACAGCTGAAGCCCGAGCTGCTGACGGCGGCGGCCGAAGCGGCAGGGCAGGGCCTGACCCTGCGGATGCAGCCGGGCTACGACCACTCCTACTTCTTCATGGCCAGCTTCATCGCCGACCACATCGCCTTCCACGCCGCGCGGCTGCGGGGGGCGGTGGCGTGAGCTACGATCCGGCGATGCACGAACGCCTGGCGCCCATGTTCGCGGATCTGTGTGTCGAGCTGGGCTTCTGTCTGCATGACAAGGGTCAGCGCAAGGTCGTCGAGGCGCTGGAGAGGGGACTGGACGCCGGTGTCGAGGCGGTTTTCCGCGCCGAGGGCGTGGACATGCCCTCCACGTCCGGCGACCTGCGCCGGGCGGTCCGCGACTGTCTGAAGGCGCACGTCGCGGGTCGTTAGACGATCAGGTTCAGCCGGCCCTCGACGCGCCGGTGGCTGCGCCCCCGCAGGCGACGGCGCTGGCGCAGGCAATCGTGCAGGGCGTCGGCGACGTCCAAAATCTGTTCGTCGGTCATCCGCTCGGACAGGTCCATCAGCCGGTCCATCAGGCGCGCGATCTGCGCGTCATTGGGCGCTGCGGAGGCATAGGGCGGGGGCTGGCCCATGGCGGGCTCCTTTCCGGCAAGGGAACGGGATGTGCGCCGCGTCGTTCCCACCAATCGTGCCTAACGGCCATTAGCCAAAAAATCGGTCCTGGACGTCTTGGGTTCGTCGCCCGAACGCCTAGATGAGGGCCAGACCCGATCCCCCGATCCCCTGAATCCAAGGAGCCTGTCATGGCCTTCACCCTTCCCCCGCTGCCCTATGCCTATGACGCCCTGGAGCCGGCCATCGATCAGGAGACGATGACCTTCCACCACGACAAGCACCACCAGACCTATGTCGACAACCTGAACAAGGCGGTGGACGCGGACAGCGCGCTGCAGGGGCAATCGCTGGAACAGATGTTCGCCAAGATGTCGAACCTGCCCAAGGCCGTGCGCAACAACGGCGGCGGCCACTGGAACCACAGCCTGTTCTGGGAACTGCTGGCGCCGGTCGGCGAGACGGGCGAGCCGTCGGCCGAATTGGCCGCCGCCATCGACCGCGATCTGGGCGGCTTCGACAAGTTCAAGGAAGACTTCAACGCCGCCGGCGCGGGCCAGTTCGGTTCGGGCTGGGCCTGGCTGATCGTTCAGGACGGCAAGCTGAAGATCACCTCGACCCCCAATCAGGACAATCCGCTGATGGATGTGGCCGATGAAAAGGGCGCCGTGGTCCTGGGCGCCGACGTGTGGGAGCACGCCTATTACCTGAAGTACCAGAACCGCCGGGCCGATTATCTGAAGGCGTTCTGGACCGTGGTGAACTGGAACAAGGTCAACGCGCTGTTCGCGGCGGCAAGCAACTAAAAGTTGCTAAGGCAGGCTCATTGCAGTCTATATTTGTATAAATGGCCCGGTTCGACGCCGGGCCATTTATACCTGAGGTTATATTATAGCCTCATGCGCATTAGGTAGTTGAACAGGCTTGGCTTTCGACGCTCTGTTAACAGGCGTCGCGCTAGGAGGCTCGCTCTGCTGACAGAAAGTTTGGCGAGCGATGAAGTTTTTCACCTGTCTGGTCGAAGACCATGACCTGATGCTGGTGGGCTTGGCGGCCCTGATTTGCGTGATCGGGTCGCTGGTGACCAGCCGCATGTTCCGCAAGACCCGCGACAGTTGGGGCGCGGCGCGGATGTCGTGGCTGTTCATGGGGGCCGTGGCGGGCGGCGCCACCATCTGGTGCACCCATTTCGTGGCCATGCTGGCCTATCGCCCCGGCGTGGACGTCAGCTATGCGCCGGTGCTGACCGGGGTGTCGCTGCTGATCGCCATCGCCGGATGCGCGGCCGCCCTGTGGCTGGGCGCGCGGCGCGTGCGCTTCGGCGCCGAGATCGGCGGCGCGGCCTTTGGCCTGACCGTGACGTCCATGCACTATACCGGCATGGCGGCCTTCACCGCCGAGGCGCTGGTGATCTGGTCGCTGCCCTATGTGGCGACGTCTGTGGTCGCGGCGGTGGTCGGCGGGGCTGCAGCCTTCAACCTGGCGTCGCGCGAGACGAAGCACGGGCTGGCGCTGTCGACCCTGGCGCTGGTTCTGACCATCGTGGCGCTGCATTTCACCGGTATGGGCGCCCTGACCGTGCTGCCCCTGGCGCCGGCCGACGGCATGCTGAACGGGCACGACGCCTCGAACCTGATGGCCGGCGGGGTGGCGGTGGTCGGCCTGCTGATCCTGGGCACGGCGGCCGCCAGCCATGTGCTGGAAGAGCAGATGACGCGCCTGTCGCGCGCCCAGCTGAACAGCCTGATCCAGGGCAGCGTCGACGGCATGCTGGTGGAAGGCGATGGGGTCATCCTGGTCGCCAACAGCGCCTTCGCCGAGCTGTGTAGGGTCCAGCCGGGCGATCTGACGGAACAGACCGTCGCGCGGTGGATCGAGGACGCCGGACAGATGCCCGAAGGCGTGCTGATCCAGAGCCGGTTGACTCCCGTCGAGGGCGAGCCGGTGCCCGTCGAGATCGCCGTGCGTCATGAAACCAGCCAGGACGGCCGCCGGTCGTTCCGCATCTTCGCGGTGCGCGATCTGCGCGCGCGCCTGGCCCAGGAACGCCGCATCACGCATCTGGCCCGCAATGACAGCCTGACGGGCCTGCCCAATCGCGCGTCATTCCTGGAGAAGCTGAACCGCGCCGCGACCGGCGCCCTGGGGCCGCGCTTCGCCCTGCTGGCCATCGACCTGGACCGGTTCAAGGAGGTCAACGACCTGTATGGTCACGCCGTTGGCGACCATCTGCTGATCCATGTGGCCGAGCAGATGAAAGGCGCTCTGAAGGACGGGGAGTTCGTGGCGCGCCTGGGCGGTGACGAGTTCGTGGTCATCACCCCCGCCGCCGACCGGGTCGAGGCGATGGAGGCCGCCGAACGGATGCGCGCCGCCATACTGACGCCGACCCTGGCCGAGCATGCCGAGATCCAGTGCGGGGCCGCGGTCGGTCTGGCGCTGTGGCCGGACGACGCGGAAGAACCTTCTGTGCTGATCAATGACGCCGACCTGGCCATGTATCGGGCCAAGGCGTCGCTGACGACCGACATCTGCTTCTACGAAGAGGCCATGGACGAGGCCGTGCGCCAGCGGCGACGCCTGACCCAGGGCCTGCGCGAGGCGCTGGAGAACGACCGGTTCGAGCTGCATTATCAGCTGCAGGCCTCGGTCGAGACGGGGCAGGTGACCGGCTATGAGGCCCTGCTGCGCTGGCGCCAGGTGGACGGAAGCTACATCTCGCCCGTCGACTTCATCCCGGTGGCCGAGGACACGGGCATGATCCTGCCGATCGGGGAATGGGTGCTGCGTCGCGCCTGCACCGAGGCGGCCGGCTGGACCGAGCCGCACCGCATCGCGGTCAATCTGTCGCCGGTGCAGCTGTCGCATGTCGATCTGCCGCGCCTGGTGCACCAGATCCTGATCGACACCGGCCTGTCGCCCAGCCGGCTGGAGCTGGAGATCACCGAGACGGCCATGATTACCGACATGGAGCGCACCATCCATGTGCTGCGCCAACTCAAGCTTCTGGGCGTGTCGGTGGCGATGGACGATTTCGGCACTGGCTATTCATCGCTGTCGACGTTGCGGGCCTTCCCGTTCGACAAGATCAAGCTGGACCGATCCTTCATGTCGGAGCTGGACGGCAGTCCCCAGTCGCGCGCCATCATCCGCGCCGTTCTGGCCCTGGGCGAAAGCCTGGACATCCCGGTGCTGGCCGAAGGGGTGGAGACGCAGGACCAGCTGGAGTTCCTGAAGGCCCAGGGCTGCGATCAGGTCCAAGGCTATCTGCTGGGCCGGCCCCAGCGCATGGGCGCCGAGGCGGGCCAGGCGAAACAGGTCGTCGCGGCCTGACGCTTGACTCCGACGGGCGGGGCGTCGATAAGCCCCGCCTTCACGCCCCGGTCGCAAGCCCGGGGCGCGACCCATTACGGACGATGCGTGGACCGCCGTTGAGATCGTTCTCCCAATCCTGGGGGAACCGGGCCGCATCCGCATAGAGAGACGACGTATGTCGAAGCGCCACAGCGCCAAGTACAAGATCGACCGCGCCATGGGTGAAAACCTGTGGGGCCGTTCCAAGTCCCCGGTCAACAAGCGTTCCTACGGCCCCGGCCAGCACGGCCAGCGCCGCAAGTCCAAGGTTTCCGACTTCGGCCTGCAACTGAAGGCCAAGCAGAAGCTGAAGGGCTACTACGGCAACCTGACCGAGAAGCAGTTCCGCAAGACCTATGACGAGGCCGCGCGCCGCAAGGGCAATACGCCCGAGAACCTGATCGGCCTGCTGGAAGCCCGTCTGGACGCCGTGGTCTATCGCGCCAAATTCGTGCCGACCGTCTGGGCCGCCCGTCAGTTCGTCAACCACGGCCACGTGACCGTCAACGGCAAGAAGGTGAACATCGCCTCGTACCGTCTGTCGGTCGGCGATGTGGTCGAGGTGAAGGAAAAGTCGCGCAACATGGCCCTGGTGCTGGAAGCCCAGCAGTCGTCGGAACGCGACGTGCCCGACTATCTGGAAATCGGCGATCGCGGCTTCTCGGTCCGCGTGGCCCGCGTGCCGGAACTGGCCGATGTGCCGTATCCGGTGAAGATGGAGCCGAACCTGGTGGTCGAATACTACTCGTCCTAAGGGACGGGCGGTTTCCCCCAAAGGAAACGACAGGGGCCCCGGAGCGATCCGGGGCCTTTTGCTTGGCCGGTTCCTTTTCGACGCGAAACAGCGCATCCTGACATCGGACAAGGGCTGGGCCGGGAGGCTGGAGATGAAACACGCCGTCGTGCTCGGCCTGATCGCCGCGCCCCTGCTGGCCGGTTGCGGGCATCTGCCCTGGGGGGCGGACCGTCCGACGGTTCAGGCGCCCATGCCCGGACAGCTGGAGCCCCTGCACGCCGCCGCCTTCGGCAAGGACGTGGCCGTGTTCTGGGTCACCTCGAACGGATGCACCGACAAGGCCGATCTTAAACCCATCGTCAGCCGTCAGGGCGGGGAAGCCGTCATCACCCTGCGCCGGCTGGAGGAAGACCGCTGCGACCGGCCGTTGGCCGACGGGGTCGAGGTGAAATGGTCGTTCGAGGAGCTGGGCCTGATCCCCGGCGACCGGATTTCGGTGAACAATCCCCTGCAACTGCCCCAGACCTGACGGGCGTTCATCGGCGGTTCAGCCGAAGCCAAGGCAGATGGCGGCGCAAGCTGAACCATAAGGGGAAACCACCATGCTGCGTCTCGCTCTCGCCATCGCCATCGCCGCGCCGCTGCTGTCGGGCTGCATCATCATCGCCACCGACAAGCCCACCACCCGCGTGGTGCATCAGGCCCCGGCGGCGGACGCCGGCTGATGCGGCTGGCGATCCTGGCGGGGGCGGCGATCTCGTCGCTCCTGCTGTCGGCCTGTGTGGTGCATGTGAACGACGACGGGCCGCGCCGCGTCGGGCGGGACGTGTCGATCTCGATCCAGTCGCGGGATCTGGAGCCGGTGCGCGCCGCGCGCGTGGCGGACGGCCGTTTCTTCGTGCGCGTGAACTCGAACGGCTGCACCGACGCCAGCGATTTCGACGTGCATGTCGAGGTGTCGGACGGTGGCGCGGTGGGCCTGGGCGTCCAGCGCACGGACGCCGACCTGTGCAAGGCCCTGGTCCCCGACGGGGTGGAGCTGAGCTGGTCGCTGGCCGATCTGGAGGTCACGGCGCCGGGGCCGTTCCGCCTGCTGAACCCGCTGGCGCTCTA
>NZ_CALMFB010000003.1 GCF_937863155.1 uncultured Brevundimonas sp.
GGCGGGTCTGACGACTCTGGCGGGATGCGCCACCGCCCAGGCGGTCGAGGCGGCGACCACGGCCATCGCCGAGGCGCGCCGCAATGGCAGCCGGCTGGACCCCGCGCGGATCGCGGACCTGGATTTCGACGCCGTGGCCTGGGCCCAGGACGGGGGCGATCCGCGCGCGGCCGCGCTTTTGGCCCACGCCGGCTTGTCGCCCGACCTGACCGCCCTGTGTCAGCAGGCCGAGGCGGCGGCGGGGCGGCCCGTCAGCCTGGCCTTCGCCCTGGCCCTGATCGGGCGGCGGCTGGACCTACCGCGCGAGGGGGCGCTGGACCTGCTGCTGATCGCGCGCCTGACGGGCCTCTTGGCCCATGCGGCGGATCAGGTGCTGAACGGCTCGCCTATCCGGGCGCGACTGCGCTATGTGGGGCCTGAACCCGGCGCCAACTGAGGCCGGACGATTTTTCATCTGAGTGCGGGGCGTCATGGCGGACTGGCTGGCGGCGATCATCCTGGGTCTGGTCGAGGGCCTGACCGAGTTCATTCCGGTGTCGTCCACCGGCCACCTGCTGCTGACCAAGGAGGTGCTGGGTCTGGCCGACGAGCCGTGGAACACCTTCATCGTCATGATCCAGCTGGGCGCCATCCTGGCGGTCGTGGCGCTGTATTTCGCGCGGCTGTGGAAGGTTCTGATGGGCCTGCCGGGCAAGGATCCGGCGGCGCGGCGGTTCACCCTCTCGGTGCTGCTGGCCTTCCTGCCCTCGGCGGTGATCGGCCTGTTGTTCCACGACTTCATCAAGACGGTGCTGTTCAATCCGACCATCGTCTGCATCAGCCTGGTGATCGGTGGTTTCGCCCTGATCGCGCTGGAGCGGTGGGCGCCGAAACCCCGGATCGAAGACGCCATGACCTTCGACTGGAAGACGTCGCTGGGCATCGGCCTGTGGCAATGCCTGTCGATCATTCCCGGCGTGTCGCGCTCGGGCGCGACCATCGTCGGCGGCCTGCTTCAAGGCGTGGACAAGAAGGCGGCGGCCGAGTTCAGCTTCTTCCTGGCCATACCGACCATGGTCGGCGCCTTCGTGCTGGACTTCTGGGAGAGCCGCGATCTGATGACGGCGGAATTCCTGCCGGTGCTGGCTATCGGCTTCGTGGTGTCGTTCGTCAGCGGACTGGTGATCGTGAAGACGCTGATCGACTTCGTCGGCAAACACGGCTTCGCGCCCTTCGCCTGGTGGCGGATCGTAGTGGGGACCGCGGGGCTGGCCTTGATTTGGGGAGGGGTCGTCTAAACTTCCGCTCGCTCGGCTGACGCGCTGCAGACGCGAAAGCGCCAGGAAGCGCCCATCGTGTCAGATCACGCGCGGATCCGTCGGCGCTGAACGTAAAGCGCGGCGCCGCCAGCGAGCAGAGCGCCGAACAGGATCATCGCCCATTCCGAGAGGGTCGGGACAGTCGGCGTCGGCGGCGCAGCCAGGACCGAGACTCGATCACCGAAGGTGACGTTGCAGCAGTCGATCCCATTGGTCATTTCGAAGGCCAGCCGGACCGTCTGTCCGGCGTAGGGCGTGAGGTCGGCCGTGTAAGTGGCCAGATCGGGCGCGGACGCCTGACCGCCATCTCGAACGAACGGCGTGGCCAGCACGAGATTGGCGGGGGTCATCACGCGGAACGCGCCGCCATAGGTCGCCGAACTGGCCATGCCATTGAAGCCTGCCGACGCGTCCACCGACAAGCTGGCGGCCTGACCGGCAGGTATGGCGATGTCCTGATAGAGATAACAGGTCTGAGAGCCACCGTTCGGAAAGAGCTCGACATAGTTTGCGCCGTCGGTCGGCCCGGCAGGCGACGGCGTGCCCTGAACGGAATAGGCGTTGCCAGTCGTCCGCGCCGAGGCGGTGCAGACTCCCGAGGTTGTCCAGCCCGCGACGCCTGCCTCGAACGATCCATTGGTGACCAGTTCAGTTTGCGCCTGCGCCATCCCGCCGATGCAGGAGAGGGCGACCGCCGCGCATGCGATGACCAACTTGTTCACTGGATCATCCCCGGAGCCGTTCTTGTTTCACGACCTCTAGGTTAGCAACGAAACTCTCTCAAGTCTCATCAGGTCTTGCGGGAACCGGATTTAAGGATCGCCGCTCCTAGAGCCTGATCCACTGAGATGGAATCGCTTCGCGATTCCGTCGATGCGGTGAATCAGGCTCCAGATATAAGCGAGAGCATAATTCAGCTTTCAGCCGGAGCCGCTTCGCGGTTCCGTCTAAAACCATCATGCTCTAGGCCGCCGGCCGTTCCGCGAACTGGCCGCCGACGCGGTAGCGCCAGAGGTAGGACGGGGCGATGGCTTCCAGGCCGGTCGGCTGGACGCCCAGGTCGGCCAGGCCCTCGGCGCCCGGCGTCACGACATTGTCCCGCTCCAGCAGCCGCGTCTGATCGACCGTCAGCACCGGCGCCACGCCGATCACGGCGGTGATCTGGGCCAGGGCGCCGACCATGCGCGCGGCGAAGAAGGGCATCGGGACCAGCAGGCGCGACCGCCCCGTCTCGCGCAGGATCAGCTGCAGGATGTCCTTGAAGCTGTAGACCGCCGGGCCGCCCAGTTCGAAGGTGCGGCCCGCCGCATCCGGGCGGATCACGGCCTGGGCGATCGCCTGGGCCACGTCGCCGACATAGGCGGGCTGGAATTTCGTCTCGCCGCCGCCGACCAGCGGCAGGGCCGGGGCGAGGGCGGCCATGGCGGCGAAGCGGTTCAGGAAGCCGTCGCCCATGCCGAACACCACCGAGGGACGCAGGATCACCGCATCGGGGCGGGCGTCGCGGATCAAGCGTTCCGCCTGCGCCTTCGTGCGGGCGTACAGCGACGGGCTGTCGGCGGCGGCGCCCAGGGCCGACACCTGGACGATGCGGGCCACGCCCTGGGCCTGGGCGGCCTCGGTTATGGTCTGGGCCGCCTCGACGTGCATCTTGTGGAAGCCGCGGCCGGGCGTCTCGAACAGCACGCCCACCAGATTGACCAGGGCGTCCGCGCCCTTCAGCGCGCGGGCCACGTCGTCGGCGTTCGTCACGTCGCAGCGCGTCAGTTGAATCTGACCCACGTCGCCCAGGGGCTGAAGTTCGTTGGCGGTGACCGGATTGCGCACGGCCACCCGCACGCGCCAGCCTTGTTTCGCCAGGGCGCGCACGGCCTGGGCCCCGATAAAGCCCGACCCGCCGAACACGGTCACCAGACGCGAATCGAAACCGGCCATCACTTGCTCCAAATCCCTGTGAGGCGGGGTTTAGGCGAAGCCGGCGCCCGGCTCAATCCTCGCGCTGAAACACCACCACGCCGTCCACCACGGTCAGCACCGCATGGCCGCGCGGAATGTCGGCCTCGGACGCCGTCATCAGATCGACCGAAAAGGCGGTCAGGTCGGCGCGCTTGCCCACCTCGATGGTGCCCAGGTCGGCCTCGCGGAAGCTGGCGTAGGCGGGCCACAGGGTGAACATCTTCAGCGCGGTGGCGCGATCCACCGCCTGTTGCGGGCGCCAGTCGGAGCCCTGGAAGCCGTTCAGGTCGCGCCGGGCGACGGCGGCATAGAATTCGATCAGGGGATCGCCCCGCTCGACCGGGGCGTCCGAGCCGCCGACGACCGGCACGCCAATCTCGGTCAGGGTGCGCCAGGCATAGGCCCCGTCCAGCCGCGCATCGCCCAGGCGGGCCGGCGCGAAATGCAGGTCGCCGATGGCGTGGCTGGGCTGCATCGACGGGATCACCCCCAGGCCGGCGAACAGCATTTCGTCGCGGGGCCGCAGGATCTGGGCGTGCTCGATGCGCCAGCGCGGATCGCGGATGCGGCGTTCGTCCGGCTGGACCTCTCGCATCGCGTCCAGATACCAGTTCAGAACCTCGGAATTGCCCCGGTCGCCGATGGCGTGGGTGGTCACCTGGATGCCGGCGCGCAGAGCGTCGCGATACAGAGGCAGCATCTCCTCTTCGGTCGTCTGCATCAGGCCCGAAGTGTGGGGCGCATCGGCATAGGGCGCATGCAGGGCCGCCCCGCGCGAGCCAAGGGCCCCGTCCGCATAGAATTTGATCGCGCGGGTGATGACCCGGCCGTCCGCGACGCTGCGCGGCCCCTGGGCGATCAGGTCGCGCGCGCCGTCGGGTGTGATGTTGTTGTACAGACGCAAGGGCGCCTCGCCCGCCTCGGCCATCTCCTCAAGCAGGGGGATGTCGCCCCACGGCGCGCTCATGAAATGCATGCCGGTCCAGCCGTACTGCGCCTCGACCCGGAAACCGGCGCGATAGGCCTCGCGCTTGGCCGCCGCGTCCTGTTGCGGCGTCAGGCGGTCGACGGCGGCCATGGCGGTGTCGATCAGCAGGCCGGTGGGATGGCCGTCCGCCTCGCGATGGATCTCGCCGCCGAACGGCGCCTGGCTCTGGGCCGTGATCCCGGCCGCGGCCAGGGCGGCGGTCGAGGCGGTCAGGGCGTGACCGTCGGCGCGGGTCAGGATCACCACACGGCCGGGCGCGGCGGCGTCCAGGTCGTGTCGGTTCAGGAAGCGGCCTTCGGGCCAGTGGGTCTCGATCCAGCCGCGTCCGATGATGACCCCTTCGGGGTGGGCGGCGGCCCAGGCGGTCAGGCGCGCCATGGCCTCGGCCACCGAGGCGGACCCTTCCAGGTTCAGCGTCATCTCGCGCCAGCCGATGCCGTCCAGATGGGCGTGGCCGTCGGTGAAGCCAGGGAACAGGGCCGCCCCCTTCAGGTCGATCACTGGCGTGGCCGCCTCGACCGGCGGCTGGTCGGCCAGGGCGCCGACCCAGGCGATGCGCCCGTCGCGCACCAGCACCGCCTCGGCGGCCGGTCCGTTGTCCACCCCGGTATAGATGGGGCCGCCCCGGATCAGCAGATCCTGGGCCGCCGCCGGCGCCGCGATCAGGGCGGCGCAGGCGGCCAGGGCGCAAAGGGCGCGCTTCATTGCGGCCGTCCCACCACGGCGTCGACCGAGCCGGTGGTGACCGGGTGATACAGCGGCCGCGCCTGGGCGTAGATGCGGGTGGCGATCGGCCGGCCCCAGTCGCCTTCGTTCCACAGGGTGGTGAACAGCGGCAGCACGAACTTGCGTCGTCCCATGGACGTCAGGAACCGCTCGGCCGTGGCCACGGCGGGCTGATAGCGATGGGCCAGGGCGATCTGCAGCCAGGCGAAGGTGATCTCGCTGTTGCCCTCGTTGGCCAGGTCCAGGGTGCGCTCCAGATCGGCCAGTTGCGCCGGGGTCATCCAGTCGGCGCCGGCCGCCAGCCCCTCGGGCCGCCAGTTCAGGAAACGCAGACGCTGCTGAGTGTTCCAGCCCGACCAGGGCGCGGCCGAGGCGGCGCCGCCGTCAGCGTAGAAGGCGCGGGCGGCCGCATCGACGGCGGTGAAGGCGTCCGACACTGGCGGAACCCAGTTGGACGGCATGCCCGGCTGATGGATCCAGGTCTCCATCATCAGTTGCTGCTCCAGCGCGGCGTCGCCCCGGATCAGATGCTGGCGGATGTCGGCCAGGAACCGCTCGGTCGTCATGGGCTGGAAGGCGTGGCGGTCGAAATAGCCGCGCAGCCAGGCGTCGAACCGCTCGCGCCCGGCGATCCGCTCGATGGTGCGCAGGAAGGCGGCGCCCTTTTCATAGGCGATGTCGGTCATGCCGTCGTCGGGGTCGCGGCCGGTCAACTCCAGCTTCAGCCGGGTGTCGGCGGGCGGCAGGCTGGCCAGGGTGCGTTGCAGATCGCCCCAGCCCAGCACCTGCTCCTGCATGGCCCGGTCGCGGCCATAGACGGCCTCCATGATCCGGTTCTCGAAATAGACGGTGAAGCCCTCGTTCAGCCAGAAGTCGTCCCAGGTGGCGTTGGTGACCAGATTGCCGGACCAGCTGTGCGCCAGTTCGTGCGCCACCAGGCTGACCAGCGACCCGTCCCCGGCGATGATGGTCGGGGTGGCGAAGGTCATGCGCGGGTTCTCCATCCCCCCGAACGGGAAGCTGGGCGGCAGGACCAGCAGGTCATAGCGGCCCCAGCGATAGGGGCCGTAAAGGGCCTCGGCCTTGTCCACCATGTCGGCGGTGGGGCGCAGTTCGTCATGGGCGGCGTGCAGGCGCGACGGCTCGGTCCAGACGCCGGTGCGCTCGTCGATGCCCTCGAAGGCCACGTCGCCCACGCCGATGGCGATCAGATAGGGCGGCACGGCGTTCGGCTCGCGGAAGCGCCAGGCGGTGCGCCCGTCGCCCGCCGCCTCGCCGTTCGGTGTCAGGGCCTCGGCCGACATGACGACCTTCAGGTCCGACGGCGCCACGATGCGGGCGCTCCAGCTCTGGCGGATGCCCGGGCTGTCCTGGGTCGGAACCCAGGTGCGCGTCAGGATAGCCTGGCCCTGGCTGAACAGATAGGGGTGGCGGCCCCCGGCGGTCTGGCTGGGCGCCAGCCATTGCAGCGCCGCCGCGTCGGGCCGGGTGGCGTAGTCGATGATGATGCGGCGACGCTCGCCCTCGGCGAAGGCCGGGAAGTGAATGCGCATCGCCTGGCCCAGGATCGGATCGTCCGCCCCCAGCATGTGATGCAGGCTGCGGCCCTGGTCGTCGGTGATGGACCGGATGTCCAGATTGCGCACGTCCAGGATCAGCTCGCGCGCGCCGGCTTGCGCCGTCACGTCCAGCGTCGCCTTGCCCGATAGGGTCTTGGCCTCGAAGTCGGCGGTCAGGTCCAGGTCGACGTGGTGCACCCGCGCGATCTCGGGCCGGGCGTGCGAGTGGGCGTCACGGACATAGTCGACTGCCGCCGGAGCGGGGGCCGGAGCGGGGGTGACGGCTTCGGGCATGCCTTGCGGTCCCTCGTAACGCGTCGTCAGATAGGCGCACCCGCCCAGGGCGCTGGACAGCATGAGCGCGGAGACCAGACCGGCCGATTTGCGGAGCATGAGCGTTTCCTCGTCCTTCGTTCGGTGCGGACAACGCCCCGAACCGGACGAAAGATCAAGTCGGCGTCGCGGCGCCCGGCGCATGGCGGGCGGTGAACAGCCGCCCCCGCTCGGCCCAGAAGGCGCAGGCCAGGGCGGTCAGACCGCAGACCACGAACCCCATCAGCAAGGGCGTGGCCGTGCCGGCGAAATGCTGGCCGATGAAAAAGCCGGTCAGAGAGCCGAAGGTGGTCGAGACGAAACCCTGGGCCGAGCTGGCGGTGCCGGCGATATGGCCCATCGATTCCATCGCCATGGCCCCCAGGTTCCCGGCGATGAAGCCGAAGAAGAACATGGTCAGCCCCTGAAGGATGGCGAAGGTCCAGATCGTCTCGTGCCCCAGCGCCGAGACGGTTGCGTGCACCGCCGCCGTGGCGGTGAAGGCGACCAGGGCCGAATGGGCGATCAGCCGGCTGCCCAGCTTTTCCACAAGGGCGGCGTTGACCAGGGTGCCCGCCGCAATGCCTCCGGCGATGGCCGCGAACACCAGCGGAAACAGGTTCGCGGCATGGAAGACATGTTCGAAGATCTGCTGGGACGAGTTGATGAAGCCGAACAGGGCGCCGGTGATCGCCGTCATGGCCAGGGTGTAGCCGATGGATTTGCGCTCGGTCAGGGCGTGGCGGAAGGCGCCCAGGATGCGTGCCGGCTGGATCGGCAGGCGGTCCTCGACATGCAGGGTCTCGGGCAGGCGGATCGCGACCCACAGCATGACCGCCGATCCCGCCAGGGCCAGCACGCCGAAGATCCACGGCCAGGGCCCCATCGTCAGGATCGCCGCCCCGATGCTGGGCGCCAGGATCGGCACACCCAGGAAGACCAGGAAGCTGAGCGACATCACCCGCGCCATGGTGCGGCCTTCATAGCGGTCGCGCACGATCGACACCGCCAGCACCCGCAGCGCCGCCGCCCCGACCCCGGTGCCGACCCGCGCCAGCAACAGCATCTCGAACGTCGGGGCTAAGGCGGCCAGCACGCTGAACAGCACATACAGGGTCACCCCGACCATCAGGATCGGCTTGCGCCCGAACCGGTCGGCCAGAGGGCCATAGATCACCTGGGTCACGCCAAAGCCCAAGAGATAGGCGGTGACGATCCACTGCCGGTCGTTCTCGCGCACCACGCCCAGGGCGTCGCCGATCATCGGCAGGGCCGGCAGCATGGAATCGATCGCCAGGGCGTTCAGCGCCATCAGGCAGGCGATCAGACAGACGAACTCGGGAAAGCCCGGCCCCTTGGGCTGGACGGCGGGGGGCGCGGACGGGGAGGTCATCCGCGCCACATAGGGCCCGGGGCGGCCGCCGCAACCGGCGTCTTCGGAATTTCATGAGGAAAAGACGGATGGTGCGGGCGGTCGGGCTCGAACCGACACTCCTTGCGGAACCGGATTTTGAGTCCGGCGCGTCTACCAGTTTCACCACGCCCGCACAGGCCGATGGAAGGCCGCGCAATCTAGCGACGGCGGCGCGGGGCGCAAGCCGTCCTGACGCCGGACGTCACGAACGGAAGCTGACCCGGAAGGCGACGCGCCGCACGTCGACCGCGACGCTGGGCGCCCCGGTCCAGCCGACACGGGCCCGGTCCATGGCCGCCAGCGAGGCGCGGCCGAAGCCGGACCCCAGGGGATGTTCGCTTTCGACCTCGCAGGCTTTCAGCGTCCCGTCCGTCTGGGTGTTGCAGCTGACGACGGCGTAACCGCCGCGCACGCCGTCAAACTCGGCCTCATGCGGGAAGATCGGGCTGGGCGCGCGGGTCCAGCGCATGTTCGCCGGCAGGCCGCCTGCGGGGCCGGTGACATCCAGTTCGGCGTCGCGCGGATCGACCAGAGGCTTGTTGCAGGCCGTCAGCACCGACTCGATCGCCGTCGCGGACGACGGCAGGTCCAGAATATAGCGCAGGTTGCGGCCGCCCTCGCCCGCGCCCGGCACGACGATGTTCAGCGCGCCGCCCTGGCGCATGCGGCGGGCGATGCGGGCGGGATATTCATGCACCGCAGCGGTCGGATCGGCCGTCGGAACCCAGTTGGAATCGCGCAGCGGCTGGTCGTCATAGCCCATGCGCAGAAGGCGGCGGTCGCCGCTCTGGGGCGGTAGGCCGGTCAGGATGACGCCCAGGCCGCCACGCATGCAGCGCACCCCGACCCCTATGCCGCTATCAAAGGCGACCACGGCGGCGAGCGCCTGTTTGGACGGATCGCTCATGATCTGCCAGTCGCCGGGCGCGTCCTGGGTCGCGGCGGGCGAGGCGATCAGGCCCAGGGCCGCCAGGGCGCGCAAGGCGGTCTTCATGCTGCAAGCTCCACATGGGTGTCGGCGCCGCCGGCCTGAACGCGAGGGGCGCGGATGAACATCTCGATACGCTGGGCCACGATCATACCCACCGGAACGGGATGAGGGTCGGCAGAGCCTGTTGCAGAGACATGCGCTTCTCCAAGCCCCAGGGGGCAGGGCCAGCCTAAGCGCTTATTTGCAGGTAAGAAAGCGGTCTGTCGGGCCTCAGGCGGCCGGGCCGACCGTCTGTTCGATCGTGCCGAAGATCGAGTGATGGCGGTCATCCAGCATCTCGATCCGCACCGTGTCGCCGTGCTTCAGGAAGGGGGTTTCCGGCTGGCCGCGCAGGATGGTCTCGACCATCCGCACCTCGGCGATGCAGCTGTAGCCCAAGCCGCCTTCGGCCACCGGACGGCCGGGGCCGCCATCGGCGTCGCGGTTGGACACGGTTCCCGACCCGATCACCGAACCGGCGCCCAGCGACCGGGTCTTGGCCAGGTGGGCGATCAGGGTGCCGAAGCAGAAGGTCATGTCCACGCCCGCATCGGCGCGGCCGAAGTCCTGGCCGTTCACCTGCACGTTCAGGGCGCCGGACAGCTTGCCGTCGTTCCAGCGGTCGCCCAGGGCGTCGGGCGTGACCAGAACCGGCGACAGGGCGCTGGCGGGCTTGGACTGGACGAAGCCGAACCCCTTGGCCAGTTCGGCCGGGATCAGGTTGCGCAAGCTGACGTCGTTGACCAGACCGACCAGGCGGACGTGGTCCAGCGCCTGTTCGCGGGTGACCCCTTGCGGCACATCGCCGGTGACCACGACGATCTCGGCCTCCAGATCACAGCCCCAGGCCTCGTCGGCCAGCGGAATGGGATCGCGCGGCCCCAGCATGGAGTCCGAGCCGCCCTGGTACATCAAGGGGTCGGACCAGAAGCTGTCGGGCAGTTCGGCCCCGCGCGCCCGGCGCACCAGTTCGACATGGTTCACATAGGCCGAACCGTCGGCCCACTGGTAGGCGCGGGGCAGGGGGGCGGCCGCGTCGCGTTCGTGAAAGCGGCCGCGCGGCACGGCTTCATGCTCCAGACTCTCGGCCAGGGCGCGCAGGCGCGGCTCGCACCGGTCCCAGTCGTCCAGCGCCGCCTGCAATGTCGGGGCGATCAGAAAGGCGTCGGTGAACCAGTTCAGGTCGTTGGACACGACCACCAGGCGGCCGTCGCGGCCGTGCTTGAGCGAGGCGAGTTTCATGACACCGGCTTAGGCCGTTTCGACACCTAGGGAAACCTCAGTCGGCCGACAGTTCACGGTGGGCGGCGCGCAGTTCGGCGATGCGCTCGGCCTTGTGCCGCCAGTGGTCGTTCAGGTCCGCGACGGCCAGACGCAGGGCGCGGTCGCGGTCGCGGGCGCTCAAGGGGGCGGGTTTGGCCGGCTTGTGGCCGTCGTCGCCCTTGTGAGGATCGTCCTTGCCGCCATGACCCCCGCCATGACCGGCCGCGGCGCCGTTGATGATGGTCACCTGGGTCACTGGTCCGGCCTCGTGGCGGGCATGGCTTTCGCCGGCGTGGGCGCCCGGGCCGTGGGGGTCATGCCCCGTCTGATCGTGGGGCTTGGGATCATGGGGCTTGTGATCGTGGCCGGCGTGGCTGTCGTGCGCGTGATCGGAAGTCTGGTGCGCCTCGCCGTCCAGCGCCGCCTTCAGCGCCTTGAAGGGGCCGTTCAGTCCCGCCGCCAGGGTCAGGGTCGCGCCCAGCCGTTTCTCCAGCGTCTTCTTGACCTCTTCGGCCTTGCCCGCCAGCGAGCCGCCGTCGGCCTTCATCGCCGTCTCCAGGGCCTTGTCGACCGCCTTCCAGATCGATTCGGCGGCGTCGGCGCGGCGCGGGGCCTGAGCGTCCTTCAGGAACCAGCCCAGGGCGAACAGCGCCAGGCCCAGCAGGGCCAGAAGCGCCAGCATCAACGGCGGCAGGCTGAAAAACACCTCGCCCGGGCCGGTCGGCTCATAGCCCGGCTCGGCCGCGAATCCGGCTCCGTTCAGAGGCACGCCCATACTGATACTCCCCCCGTCCCCGGTCGGTCGGCCCCCATCTTGCCCGGCGCGTCGCCGCCCGCAAGAAAAAGGTTAACGACTGAGGGTGCGCTGGGCCTCGGCGCCGGTGCGGGCGACGGGGTCGCGCACCTCGACCTCCACCGACACATCGCCCTGGGGCGCCTGGGCCCACAGATAGCGGCGCTCGACCTCCACCTCGCGGCCCGAAGGCGCGAACCCCATGAAACTGTCGCCCCAGGGGGTGATCTTCAGAATGTCGGACAGAGGCAGGGCGCAGGCGGCCGCCAGCTCCTCTTGGGCCATCTGCATCAGTTCGTCGTCGCTCACAGCCATCGGCGCACCTGCGCGCGATAGGCGCGCCACTCCTGGCCGAATTTGACGTCCAGATACCGTTCCTCGCGCGCCACCACGAAGCGGTCGATGACGATCAGACAGGGCAACAGGCCCGCCAGGGCCACGGGGCTGTCCATGGCCACGGCGAAGCCGGCGTAGATCAGGGTGAAGCCCAGATAGATCGGGTTGCGGCTGAAGCGATAGACGCCGCCGGTGGCCAGGGCGGTGGTTGGCTTCCACGGCTGGGGCGGGGTGCCCAGGCGGCGGAACAGGCCCAGGGCCATCGCCTCCAGCGTCAGACCGCCGATGACCAGAACGACGGCCAGGCCGCGGCGGATGTCGCCGTCCAGCCCAAAGCCCGGCGTCACGATCAGACGGCCCAGGCCCCAGCCCGCGAACAGGAAGCCCAGATAGATCAGCGGCGGCGGGGCGATGACGCCGGGAACATCGCGCGCGGTCACCGGGCTTCGTCCGCATAGATGGCCACGGCCGCCGGGTGCTCGGCGCCGATGCTGCCGCGATACATGCCCGAGGTGTTCATGGCGAAGCCGACCGCGCCGTCGCGGCCCATGACGATGACGCCGCCGTCGCCGCCGATGGCCCCCACCTCGGCGATCTCGCGTTCGGCCGCCGTCTGGACGTCTAGCCCCGCGCGGGTGTGGGTGCAGATGTCGCGCGCCACGGTGGAGCGGATGAAATACTCCCCCGTGCCGGTGGCCGAGACGGCGCAGCCGTCGGCGTTCGACGCATAGGTGCCGGCGCCGATCACGGGCGCATCGCCGATGCGGCCCCAGCGCTTGCCCGTCGTGCCGCCGGTCGAGGTGCCGGCGGCGAGGCGTCCCTGGGCATCCAGGGCCACGGCGCCGACCGTGCCGTATTTGCGCTCGTCCAGCGGCGGGGCGATCTGGGCCATTTCGCCCGCTGCAGGCGCACCGGCGGGACGCGCCGGGATCGGCTCGCCGCGCTGCTGCAGGGTGCGCTCCAGTGCGCGCCAGCGGCTCTCGACGAAGAACCAGGCTGGATCGACCTGCTCCAGCCCGATCGAGGCGGAAAAGGCGTCGGCGCCGTCGCCCGACAGCATGACGTGAGACGACCGCTCCATCACCGCGCGGGCGGCGGCGATGGGGTGGCGCGTGCGGGTCAGCCCCGCCACCGATCCGGCGTTCAGGTCGGTTCCATCCATGACGGCGGCGTCCATCTCGTTCCGACCCTCGGCGGTGAAGACGGCGCCGCGCCCGGCGTTGAACAGGGGATCGTCCTCCATCACCTGGATGGCGGCCTGGACCGCGTCCAGCGCCGCGCCGCCGTCGCGCAACACGGCGGCCCCGGCCTCCAGCGCGCGGGTCAGGGCGGCGCGATAGGCGGCGTCCTGCTGGGGGCTGAGATTGGCGCGTTCGATCACGCCCGCGCCGCCGTGGATGGCCAGTGACCAGTTCGGCGCCGTTTGGGCCGAGGCGGCGGTGGCGACGGCCAGGGCGGCCAGGCTCAGCATCGCGGCGCGGATCATCGGCCGTCCCTCCCTATTTGTGATGCAGCCGCTTCCAGACGCGATAAGCGACGATGGGCGCGAAGCCGCAGACCAGGGCGGCGGCCAGCACGGTCCAGAAGCCGCCCCCCAGCCAGTATTCGCCCGCCAGGGCGCCGGCCGCCGCGGCGGCGACCGGCCCCAGCCAAGGCAGCCAGTGCGGCGGCCGCATCCTCAGGCGTCGACCTTGATGACGCCGCGGCGGATCTGGTCCAGCTCGATGGAATCGAACAGGGCCTGGAAATTGCCCTCGCCGAACGCCTGGTTGCCCTTGCGCTGGATGATCTCGAAGAAGATCGGGCCGAAGGTGTCCTGGGTGAAGATCTGCAGCAGCAGGCCGTCTTCATCCGAGCCGTCGATCAGGATGCGGTTCTTGCGCATCCGCGCCACGTCCTCGCCATGGCCCGGCAGGCGTTTGTCGATCAGCTCGAAATAGGTCTCGATGGTGTCCTGGA
>NZ_CALMFB010000004.1 GCF_937863155.1 uncultured Brevundimonas sp.
TGCGTCTATCTGGTCGATTCGGGCGGGGCCAATCTGCCGCACCAGGCCGAGGTGTTTCCCGACCGCGACCATTTCGGCCGCATCTTCTTCAACCAGGCCCGGATGAGCGCGCGCGACATCCCCCAGATCGCCTGCGTCATGGGATCGTGCACCGCCGGCGGCGCCTATGTGCCGGCCATGTCGGACGAGACGGTGATCGTGCGTAACCAGGGCACCATCTTCCTGGCCGGGCCGCCGCTGGTGAAGGCCGCGACGGGCGAGGTCATCTCGGCCGAGGAGCTGGGCGGGGCCGAAACCCACGGGCGCAAGTCCGGCGTGGTCGACCATGTGGCCGAGAATGACGAACACGCGCTGGAGATCGTGCGAGGCATCGTCGCCGACCTGAACACCGTCAAGGCCGTGGCGATGGACATCCGCGAGCCGCGCGAACCGGCCCTGGACCCTCAGGACCTGTATGGCCTGATCCCCGACGACGTGCGCGCGCCTTATGACGTGCGCGAGGTCATCGGCCGCATCGTCGATGGGTCAGAGTTCGACGAGTTCAAGGCGCTTTACGGCACGACCCTGGTCTGCGGTTTCGCCCGCATCTGGGGAATGCCGGTCGCCATCCTGGCCAACAACGGGGTGCTGTTTTCCGAAAGCGCGCTGAAAGGCGCGCACTTCATCCAGCTGGCCTGCAAGCGCAAGATTCCGCTGATCTTCCTGCAGAACATCTCGGGCTTCATGGTCGGCGGTCGGTATGAGGCCGAGGGCATCGCCAAGAACGGGGCCAAGCTGGTCACCGCCGTCGCCAGCGCCGAGGTTCCGAAATTCACCGTCCTGATCGGCGGCAGTTTCGGCGCCGGCAACTACGGCATGTGCGGCCGCGCCTATTCGCCGCGCTTCCTGTTCACCTGGCCCAACAGCCGGATCAGCGTCATGGGCGGCGAACAGGCGGCGTCCGTCCTGGCCACCGTCCACCGCGACGCCGAGACCTGGACCGACGACCAGGCCGAAGCCTTCAAGGCCCCGATCCGCCAGAAATACGAGGACGAGGGCAACCCCTACTACGCCACCGCCCGCCTATGGGACGACGGCTTGATCGACCCGGTGCAGACGCGGGATGTGCTGGGTCTGGCGATCAGCGCCAGCCGGAATGCGCCGATACCGGAGACGCAATTCGGCGTGTTCAGGATGTGATGAAGGAAGTGTGGGCTTGGTTGCATCACACGTATTGCGCGTATCTTTTCTCAGTGTAAGCTTGACCGTTCATACTGTCGTGATGACCCCGCGAGGCAGGAGATAGGAGAGGGCAATATGTCGGATGCGCTAGCGCAGCACGCTCTCAAGCTCCGTTTCAGTGGCGGCGATGCCGAACGCCGCGGCCTCGACCTCTACGATGGTTCAAACTCGTTCTACGGCTTCGCGCAAGCACTTCAGATTGTAGTTCATGCATATATGACGGGCGAAATAGTCAGTAGAGCTACGGCGTTGAAAGGGGCTGAAATTTACTTCGGCGCGCCCCGCCGTGGGAGCGTATTATTCGACATCATCGCAGTGATTGAGCAGTATCCAGCAACCGCCGGAATTGCTGGTGCAGCATTCTACGATTTTGTTAAATTGGCGTTCTCAAAAGCTGTTGGCATGCTGAACGCCAAGCCGGAAACACCTAGCGTTCAAAAAATTGACGTAGACGACACATTCTTCGATCAGTTAGCGGAGACCCTAGAAGGAAGCCTTCGGCGCGCTCACAGGGCTATTGACTACGGGATCCCTATGGTCACTCTAGAGCGACCGCGCTCGACTCTCGTTACATTCGACAAACAAACAAGCGAATGGGTAAATACTCGTGATGAGAATCCCGAGGTTGAGGAGTTAAGCGGAAACATCACGCGTTATAATGCTTTAAGCGGAAACGGTCGCGCTTACATTCGTGAGCTCAATAAAGTCATGCCATTCAGGCCGGGCGATGCCTTCCCTGAGCATAAGCGAGGCCACCTTACTTGGTCCCTTCACGGGAACACCATATCGGCTGGTAAGGAGTTGAAGCTATGGGCATCAAAAATCGAGTCAGCTCGAGGGGAGCCGAAACGTTTGATTTTGGCTGACGTGGCACAGGCCCGCTCAACAATCGAAGATTGATGGACGAAATTCTGAGCGAGATGAGCGGGGGTTTTTTCCCCATTCGCTAAAGCTCACCCCACCCTCAGCACCTTCTCCATCGCCTTCCCCTTGGCCACCTCGTCGACCAGCTTATCCAGGTGGCGCAGCTCCCGCATGAAGGGGTCTTCGATCTCCTCGACGCGATGGCCGCAGATGACGCCGGCGATCAGGAAGCGGTTGGGGTTCATGGCCGGGGCCTGGGCGAAGAAGGTTTCGAAGTCGGTCCCCTCGGCCAGCAGGGCGTCCAGCGCGCCTTGCGAATAGCCGGTCAGCCAGCGGATCACCTGGTCCACATCGGCGCGGGTGCGGCCCTTCTTCTCGACCTTGTTCACATAGTGGACGTGGACGCTGGCCACGCTGGTCCTGCGGATGCGGTCGGTGGCGCTGGTCTTCATGGCGCAGCTTTCGTGTTCCGTTCGGCCGGTGGCGCGTTATAGGACGGCAGCCGCAGGAGATCACCATGACCGACCCCACCGACCGGAACGCCGACGACCTGAACGCCCTGGACATCACCGACGCCGAGGCGGCCGAGATCAACGCCATCGCCCATCCGTTCGTGGCCGATCCGGCGCCGGACGCCAATGACGATCTGGTGCAGATCGATTCCACCGCCGACGGCGTGGTCTTCGTCACCCTGAACCGGCCGCACAAGAAGAACGCCTTCGATGCCGCCACCATCGCCGCCCTGCGTGAAGCGTTCGAGACCCTGCACGGCGCCGACCATGTTCGGGCGGTGTTCGTTCGCGGCGCGGGCGGAACCTTCAGCGCCGGGGCCGACCTGGGCTGGATGCGCGACGCGGCGGACTGGTCCGAATCCGACAACCGCGACGACGCCATGGGACTGGCCACCATGCTGAAGGCGCTGCACGACGTGCCGGCCCTGACGGTGGCGGTGGTGGAAGGCGCGGCCATGGGCGGCGGCGCGGGCATTGTCGCGGCCTGTGACATGGCCGTGGCGGTCGAGGGCGCGCGCTTCTCCTTTTCCGAGGTCAAGCTGGGCCTGATCCCGGCGACCATCGCCCCCTATGTGATCGAGGCGGTGGGTGCGCGCCGGGCGCGGGCGCTGTTCCTGACCGGCAACATCTTCGACGCCGACTACGCCGCCCATGTCGGCCTGATCGACATGGTGCTGCCCGAAGGGTCGCTGGACGAGTTCATCTCGATGCTGACCGACAGCGTGACCGGCAATGCGCCCGGCGCCATGGGCGAGGCCAAGCGGCTGGTGCACGACGTGGCGGGCCGCAAGCTGGATCACGGCCTGATGGAGGACACCGCCCGCCGCATCGCCCGCGCCCGCGTCTCGGACGAGGGGCAGGAGGGTGTTCGCGCCTTCCTGGACAAGCGCAAGGCGCGCTGGGCGGAATAGGCGGCGGGGCTTCAGTCCGGCTTCTTCTGCACGATCACGCCGATCGAGGTCGTCTGGTGGCCCCACAGGGCCATCATCAGATGCGGCTCGGTGCGATAGGGCAGGATGTCCAGATAGCGGTCCAGCGGCTTGTCGCCGGGGGTGAAGTCGAACGGCGCCACCCGGTGCCCCTTGGCCTCCAGCCGGCGCTGAAGCTCTTCCATGTCGCGGCGGCGGAACAGCACCGTGTCGCCCGTGTCGATGGTCACGTCGTTGGAACTGACGGTGTATTCGGTCGTATGCACGGCCCAGCCGCCGGGCTTCAGCGTGTCCAGCGACCGCTCCACGAACCTCAGGCCCGCCTCGATGGCCCCCAGATGCTCGAAGGCGCAGGCCGACCAGCAGAAATCATAGCCGGTCAGGTCGTCCGGCACGGCGTTCATGTCGACCGTGCGGAAGGTCACGTTCCGCTCGAACACCTCGGGCGGGCACAGGCGCGGGCGGGCCAGGGCGGCCTTGCCGGCGGCGTGCTCGTTGCTGGCGATCCAGCCGGCGCCCGCGGCCTGGTCGGCGCTCATGTCGGTGGCGGTGACTTCGATGCCCTGCGAGGCGAACCAGGCCGGGATCGATTCCCATCCGACGCCGAACCCCAGCGCCCGCGCGCCGGGCCGGATCGCCCCGCGTTCCCACAAGGCTTGCAGGATGAAGACGAACTCCCACAGCTTGCGGTGATAGCGCAGGCCCTCGCCGATGGTGCGGATCCAGTAGGGGAAGTAGGGCTGGTCGAAACTGTCCTGACGGCACAGGGTCGAGTTGGGGAAGGCGTTCACCCCCGGCGCGCCCTCGATCATCACCGGCTTGCCCTGCCACACCGAGGCGTCCGGCAGGGTCAGGGCCGCCAGCATCAGCTTGATCTCGGCCGCATCCATCGCCGTGGCGTGGGCCAGCCGCTCTAGCCGCACCAGACGCTCATGCAGCGGCAGGGCGGGATCAGGCCTGGGCTGGCCGGGGGCCACCGGATTGATGTCGCGCGGAAACCAGTGACGCAGGCGTTTGCGGATGACGCGCAGGCCGCGATCAAGGGGCGACGAACTCGACAACAGACGGCTCTCCGGGGCGGGGACGGCGTTGTCATAGCGGGGCGGGCGCCGTGACGCCACGCCTTTCCCCGGCGCGGGCGAACGGCTAACGGTGGGGCATGTTCAAGTCCGTCCTGGTCGCCAATCGCGGCGAGATCGCCTGCCGCGTCTTCCGCACCGCCCAGCGGATGGGAATCCGCACCATCGCCGTCTATTCCGACGCGGACGCCCAGGCCCTGCATGTGCGGTCTGCGGACCAGGCGGTGCGCATCGGCCCGGCCGCCGCGCGCGAATCCTATCTGGACGCCGCCAAGGTTCTGGCCGCCGCCAGGGAAGTGGGGGCCGAGGCGATCCATCCCGGCTATGGCTTCCTGTCCGAAAACGCCGACTTCGCCGAGGCGGTGATGGCCGCCGGCATGGTCTGGATCGGCCCGCCCCCCGCCGCCATCCGCGCCATGGGCCTG
Organism: uncultured Brevundimonas sp.; assembly: GCF_937863155.1. Classification (GTDB taxonomy): domain Bacteria; phylum Pseudomonadota; class Alphaproteobacteria; order Caulobacterales; family Caulobacteraceae; genus Brevundimonas. The sequence goes on from NZ_CALMFB010000004.1 coordinate 5,031, forward strand.
AAGGACGCGGCGAAAACGCTGATGATCCAGGCGGGCGTGCCCGTCACCCCCGGCTATCAGGGCGAGGACCAGTCGGCGGCGACCCTGGCGGCCGAGGCGGGGCGCATCGGCTATCCGGTGCTGATCAAGGCGGTCGCGGGCGGCGGCGGCAAGGGGATGCGTCTGGTCGAACGGGCCGAGGATTTCGCCGACGCCCTGGCCAGCGCCCAGCGCGAGGGCCAGTCGTCCTTCGGCGACCCGCGCGTGCTGATCGAAAGCTACATCACCCGCCCGCGCCATATCGAGGTTCAGGTGTTCGGCGACAGCCACGGCACGGTGGTCCATCTGCACGAACGCGACTGTTCGCTGCAACGCCGCCACCAGAAGGTGATCGAGGAGGCCCCGGCCCCCGGCATGGACCAGGCCACGCGCGATGCGGTCACCGCCGCCGCCGTGCGCGCGGCCCAGGCGGTGAACTATCAGGGCGCGGGGACCATCGAATTCATCGCCGACGCCTCGGACGGGCTGAAGGCCGACCGCATCTGGTTCATGGAGATGAACACCCGACTGCAGGTCGAACATCCGGTGACCGAGGCGATCACCGGCGTCGATCTGGTGGAATGGCAGTTCCGCGTGGCGTCGGGCGAACCGATCCCGCTGAAACAGGCGGACATCCCGATCAAGGGCTGGGCCATGGAGGCGCGCCTTTACGCCGAAGACCCGGCCAACGGCTTCCTGCCGTCCATCGGGCGGCTGGAGCATTTCCGCCTGCCCGACGACATCCGGGTGGACACGGGCGTCGAACGGGGCGGCGAGGTCAGCCAGTTCTACGACCCCATGATCGCCAAGCTGATCGTCCACGCCGACACCCGCCAGGTGGCGGCGGCGGACCTGGCCGACGCCTGCGCCCAGGTCGAGGTCTGGCCGGTGAAGACCAACGCGGGCTTCCTGACCCGATGCCTGAACCACCCGCGTTTCGTGGCGGGCGATGTGGATACGGGGTTCATCGGCGCGGAGGAGGGTGCGCTGGTCGGGACGGGTATTCGCCTCGAGGTCGCCGCCGCCGGCGCCGCCCAGCGGTTCGAGGAACAGCGCCGCGCGGCCCTTTCGCCCGATGAGGACGGCAAATCGCCCTGGGCCGGCTATCGGGGCGACATTGCGGGCTTCCGCCTGAACGGACCCTCACGGCTGGAGGTTCAGACGGCCATGAACGGCCAGCGTCATGCCGCGTCGCTGACCGAACGTCGCGACGGTCATGCCGCCTGGTACGACGTCACCACTTCGAGCCGGGTTCAGCGGGTGGCGCCCGGTGGCGTCTCGCCGGATGATCTGCAATCGGGCATCTGGGTCGGCGACGATTTGATCCGTTCTCTTGAGACGGAAGAGATCACCGTGGTGTTCGACGCCGGCGAAGCGATCGCGTTCGCGGACTGGCGCGCGGATGCGGCGAGTGCGGCCGGCGGCGCCGCGTCCGACGGTTCCCTGCGTGCGCCCATGCCGGGCCGGATCGTCGCGGTTCCGGCCAAGGCCGGCGACGCTGTCACGAAGGGTCAGTCGATCGTGGTGCTGGAAGCCATGAAGATGGAGCACGCCCTGACCGCCCCCTTCGACGGCGTGGTCGGCGCAATATCGGTTTCGGTCGGCGATCAGGCCGCCGAGGGAACGGTCCTGGCCACGGTCACGGCCGCAGGAGAAGATCAATGAAGACCCCCGTCCGCAAACTGGCCCTGGGCCTGGCCTCCGCACTGGCGCTGGGCGCCGTGGCCGCTCCGGCGGCGGCCCAGACCGACAGGACCCGCCCTCTGACCGCCGACGAAACCGCCGACATGCAGTGCATGGTGGTGTTCAGCGTCATCGCGGCCGATCCGGAAAAAGCCGCCGGCGCGGCCATCGGCGTCTTCTATTATCTAGGCCGACTGGAAGGGCGCGACGCCTCGACCGACTGGCTGGAACGGTTCTACGCTTTCGCCCAGACGGCGACGCAGCAGGATCTGTCCGACAACGCCGAACGCTGTGGCCAACTGGTGGCGGATCGCGGCCTGAAGATGCAGGAAGTCGGCGGCCGACTGACGCAAACGCCCGGCGCCTAATCCGCCAGGCCTGTCCCGCCCAGCGGCCGCGTCTCGTGTCGGTTGTCGAAACTGGCGATTAGGGGGCGGCCGCGGGCGATGGCGGCCTGGACCCCAGGCAGGGACAGCGAGGCGCGATGGCTGTCGGCGCTGTCCCACACCTCGGTCACCCACAGGGCTTCCGCGTCCTGTGCATCCTCGGCCACGACATAGCTCAGGCATCCGGGCATGGCCGTCGTGCCTTCCAGCAGGATGGCGGCCAGTTCGGCGCGGTTGCCGGGCGTGGCCATGATGCGGCCGATCAATCCGTACATGGGCGTGTCTCCGAAAGCGGGCAGGGCGGTCGCGCCGATGGCCAGGCCGAGGGCGGCGTTCAGCGTCTGTCGGCGGGTCGCGGTCATGACGCCAACATAGTCTCAAGCCGGCCCTGACGTCGCCCGGATTCGGATGTTAAGGGCGAGCCATGGCGCTTCATATCATCAAGCTGTGCGTCGGCGTGTCGGACATCGACTGGCTGGAGCGGCGGGCGGCGGGCGGCAAGCCCCTGATCGTGCACACGCGCATGACGCCCAAGCGCGCGGCCGAGATCGAGGACGGCGGCTCGTTGTACTGGGTGGTCAAGGGCGTCGTCGGCTGCCGCCAGCCGATCCTGGACATCAAGACCCTGGGCGAGGGGCGGGCCAGCCGCTGCGAAATCACCCTGGCGCCCCAGGTGGTGCGGACCGCGCCGGTCGCGCGCCGGGCCTTCCAGGGCTGGCGCTATCTGGACGGGCGCGAGGCGCCGCCGGACCTGTCGGTGGTCGATGGCGGCGACATGCCGTCCGAACTGGTCGAGCAGCTGCGCGAGCTTGGCGCCTGGTAGGGCGGCGCCGCGGCCCAAAGACCCCAATCCGATTGTGTGTTGACCGGCCCTGACGGGCATGGTCTTCGCCCCGTCCGATGTTCGCCCTCAGCCCCCCGTCCCGAACCGTTCTGCGCGACCTGCTGGCCCTGGCCTGGCCGGTGGTGCTGGCGCGCATCGGCATCATGACCATGGGTCTGACCGACGCCCTGGTAGTGGGCAATCATTCGGGCGAGCAACTGGCGTTTCACGCCCTGGCCTGGGCGCCGACCAGCATCGTGCTGACCACGGCGGTCGGGTTGATGATGGGCGTGCAGGTGATGACCGCGCGGCTGCTGGGCGAGGGGCGCGAGGCCGAGGTGGGCGCCGTTCTGCGCCGGGGCTTCGTCTATGCGCTGCAACTGGGCGGCGTGGCGATGATCGGTCTGATCCTGCTGGGGCCGTGGGCGATGCGGCACATGGGCCTGGCCGAGGGGCTGGGCGAGGGGGCGTCTTTCCCGCTGGTGGTCTTCGCCCTGTCGATGCCGGCCTATCTGATCAGCATCGCGGCCCAGTTCTTCCTGGAGGCCCTGGGTCGGCCCAAGCCCGGCATGTGGGCCATGTGGGTGGCCAATGGGGTCAATCTGCTGCTGAACCTGGTGCTGGTGCCGGACCTGCTGGGCATCGGCCAGTCCGGCGCGGTCGCCTCGGCCTGGGCCACCTTTGGCGCGCGGACCGTGCTGGCGGTCTTCCTGGTCGTCTATATCCTGCGCCTGCCCGAGGCGAAGGGCTGGGGCGTGTTCCGGCGCCCGGCGCGCGACCGCGTGGTCGAGCGTGAGCAGCGCAAGGTCGGCTATGGCGCCGGGTCCAGCTATTTCATCGAGGTCGGCGCCTTTGCGGCCATGACCTTCATCGCCGGACAGCTGGGTGCGATGCAGACGACCGCCTGGACCATCGTTCTGAACGTCTCGGCCATCGTCTTCATGGTGCCCATGGGCCTGTCGGCGGCGACCGCCGTGCTGGTGGGTCGGGCCTATGGCGCGCACGACCGCGATGGGGCCCTGAGGGCGGGTCTGGTCGGCATAGGGGTGGTGACGGTGCTGGGCTTTGTCATCGCCCTGATCGTCTGGCCCACGGCGGGACTGCTGACCTCGGCCTACAACCGCGATGCGGCGCTGTTGGCCATTGCGGCGCCGGCCCTGGCGCTGGCGACCCTGTTCTTCGTGGCCGATGCGATCCAGGTGGTCGCCGCCTCGGCCAACCGCGCGGCGGGCGATGTCTGGTGGCCGACCATCCTGCATTTCGTGGCCTATGCGGCGATCATGATGCCGCTGGGCTGGTGGCTGGCGCATCGGATGGGCGTGGACGGCATGGTCTGGGCGGTCATCATCGCCAGCCTGATTTCCGCCACCCTGCTGACCGGGCGGTTCGTGCGGATCGCAAAGCGCCTGCCCGTTGCAGGGATTAGGGATTAGGGACTGGGGACTAGGGACTAGGGATTACGGTGAGGTCGACCTGCGGGGTTGCGATATGGCGCGCCGCCCGCCACTAACCGCAGCTAGTCCCTAATCCCCAGTCCCTTTGCTCCCCGGAACCCATGTCCCGCATCCTCATCACCTCGGCCCTGCCCTACATCAACGGCGTCAAGCACCTGGGAAATCTGGCCGGGTCGATGCTGCCGGCTGATGTCTGGGCGCGGTTCAAGCGGGCGCAGGGGCACGATGTTCTGTACATCTGCGCCACCGACGAGCACGGCACCCCGGCCGAGCTGGCCGCCGCCGCCGCCGGCCAGGACGTCCGCACCTATTGCGACGAACAGCATGAGGTCCAGAAGCAGGCGGGGCAGGCGTTCAACCTCAGCTTCGACTGGTTCGGCCGCTCGTCCTCCGACGCCAACCGCCGTCTGACCCAGCATTTCGCTAAGGTGCTGGAGGCCAACGGTCTGATGGAGGAGCGGGTCGACCGGATGATCTATTCGGTCGATGACGGGCGCTTCCTGCCCGACCGCTATGTCGAGGGGACTTGCCCGCACTGCGCCCACGTCGGCGCGCGGGGCGACCAGTGCGACAACTGCGGCCGCCTGCTGGATCCGACCGACCTGATCGACCCCTATTCGGCGGTTTCGGGCAGCCGCAATCTGGAGGTGCGCGACACCCGGCACCTGTATCTGCTGCAGGCCGGCATGGCCGGCCGCATCCGCGCCTGGGTCGATTCCAAGGACTGGCCCGCCCTGGCCAAGTCCATCGCCTACAAGCATCTGGACGAAGGTCTGATCGACCGGGGCGTGACACGCGACCTGAAATGGGGCGTGCCGGTGGTCGGCCCCGACGGCGGCCCGCGTCCGGGCATGGAGGGCAAGGTCTTCTACGTCTGGTTCGACGCCCCCATCGAATATATCGCCGCGACCGAGGAATGGGCCGATGCGACCGGCGGCGACTGGCGCGCCTGGTGGCGCACCGACGAAGGCGCCGACGACGTGCGTTACGTCCAGTTCATGGGCAAGGACAACGTCGCCTTCCACACCGTCAGCTTCCCGGCCACCATCCTGGGTTCCGAAGAACCGTGGAAGACGGTCGACACCCTGAAGGCCTTCAACTGGCTGAACTGGTACGGCGGCAAATTCTCGACCAGCCAGAAGCGCGGCGTCTTCATGGATCAGGCGCTGGACGTGGCGCCGGCCGACATCTGGCGCTGGCACCTGACGGCCTATGGTCCCGAAAGCGCCGACGCGGCCTTCACCTGGGAACAGTTCCAGTCGACGACCAACAAGGATCTGGCCGACGTCCTGGGCAATTTCGTCAACCGCATCGTCAAATTCGCGGAGTCCAAGATGGACGGCGTCGTGCCCGACGGCGGCGCCCCCGGCGAGCTGGAAACCCGGCTGGAGGCCGATCTGCGCGCCGCCATCTATGAGGCGACCGAGGCGTTCGAGGCGCTGGAGTTCCGCAAGGCGGCCCAGGCCATCCGCGTCGCCTGGGTGCTGGGCAATGAATATCTTCAGGTCGCGGCGCCCTGGACGGCGCTGAAGACCGACCGCGACGCGGCCGCCGTGGGGGTCCGCACCGGGCTGAACCTGGTGGCCCTGTTCGCGCGTCTGGCGGCGCCGATCCTGCCCGACACCGCCGCCCGCATCGCCGCTTCGGTCGGGGCGACGGACCTGAGCTGGCCCTCGGCCGACGAGGCGCTGCTGGACGTCCTGCCGCGCGGCCGCGCGGTGGCGGCGCAAGGCGTGATGTTCGCCAAGATCGAGGACGCCCAGGTGGCGGAATGGACCGAACGCTTCGGCGGCGCGAGCTGAAACAGAAAGGCCCCGGATCGCTCCGGGGCCTCTTCCTTATCCTGCGGGCGCCGGTTCCGGCGCCGGTCGTTGCGGCGTCACCGTGACCGGCGGGGGCGAGGCGGACGGCGCGCCCATCACCGGGGTGGCCGATTTCTCGCTGCGGACGCCCTTCCAGTATTTGGCCTCTTCCTTGGGGGTGATCTTCAGGAAGGCGGGGGCGCTGCGGTTGAAGGATTCCATATTGCCGGTCCGCACCACGACCGAGCGATAGCCGTCCCAGATCATGTGCACGGCGACGTACAGCACGATGACCAGGCCCAGATAGCCGATCCAGCGATGCTTGTTCAGCAGGCGGGCGATGAAGGTCGCCGCCACGCCCATCAGGGCGATCGACAGCACCAGGCCGAACACCATGATCCACGGATGTTCGTGCGCCGCGCCGGCGACGGCCAGAACATTGTCCAGGCTCATGGTCACGTCGGCGATCATGATCTGCAGCAGGGCGGCGCCGAACGACTTGCGCTTCAGGCCCAGTTCCTCGGGCGAAGGTCCGCTGCCGTGTTCGATGCTGGCGGCCAGCTCCAGTTCGGCCTGGGCCTCGGCCTGGTCGTGGGTCGCCGCCTCGCGCAGTTCGCGCCACATTTTCCAGCACACCCACAGCAGCAGAACCCCGCCCGCCAGCAACAGGCCGACGATGGCCAGCAGTTGCACGGTGATCAGGGCGAAGCCGATGCGCAGGATCACCGCGGCGGCCAGGCCGATCAGAATGGCCTTCTTGCGCTGTTCGGGCGCCAGGGCGGCGGCGGCCAGGCCCACGGCCACGGCGTTGTCGCCCGCCAGGACCAGGTCGATCATCAGCACCTGGCCCAGGGCGGTCAGCTGGCTGGCGAGTTCGGGAGAGGACAGGAATTCCATCGCCGCTCTCTAATCCTGCCGCGCCGTCGCGCCAAGAGGCCGCACGTCAGTCGCGACCCTTCACTCGCGACCCTGGGCCCGCGCACATTCATAAAGCGAGATCGCCGCCGCGTTCGACACGTTCAGGCTCTCGAAGCCGCCCGGCATGGGAATGCGCGCCAGGGCGTCGCAGTGTTCGGCCACCAGGCGGCGGATGCCGTCGCCCTCTGACCCCATGACCAGGACGGTGGGCTGGGCGTCCAGCGCCTGTTCCAGCGTCTGCTGGCCCGATCCGTCCAGGCCCACGGCGCGCCAGCCCAGGTCGGCCAGCCGCTCCAGCGCCCGGCTCAGGTTCGTCACGCGCGCGCAGGGCAGGCGCTCGGTCGCCCCCGCCGACGCCTTGGCCAGCGCCCCGGCCAGGGCGGGCGAATGCCGATCCTGCACCACAATGCCGCGCGCGCCGAAGGCCAGGGCAGACCGGAAGATGGCCCCGACGTTCTGGGGGTCGGTCAGCTGGTCCAGCATGACGATGACGCCGCCCGCAGGTTCCGCGATGTCTTCCAGGGCGACGCCTTCCAGCGGGGCGATTTTCATGGCCAGGCCCTGATGCACGGCGCCGGGCGGCAGCAGGCGCGCCAGATGCGGCCCGTCGACCACCTCGACCGTGCGGCCGCCGGCGTGGGCGGTCAGCTCCTCGGCCCGGTCGGGCGTGGCGAACAGGCGGCCGGCGCCGCGTCGCGCGGGGTTCTCCAGCGCGGCCATGACCGGGTGGCGCCCCCACAGCCAGTTCTCGGCGTCCACCTTGGCCGGCTTGGGTCGCGAGGCTGGGCGCTCGGCGGTGGAATCACCCTTGGTCCGCGCCTCGCCGCGCGGGGCGGGGCCACGCTCCGGCTTGCGTTCGGGCCGGGGGCGAAAGCCCGTCTTTCCGGCCTTTTTCCGGTCGTTGCGTTCCCTGTTCGACGACACTATAAGACGCGCTCCGATTTGGGGCCCCAAGGGTTTCGGGCCGGCGCTTCCCTCTATTACAGGGCGTGCCCAGTCTGAAACGCTTTGTCGTTTTCCGGCGTTATCGCCGGCAGGCGACGCCCGGTATCGGTCTTGAAAGACGGCGCGAGGGGGAATGTCCCGAGCGGCAAAGGGGGGGGACTGTAAATCCCCTGCGTAAGCTTCGCAGGTTCGAGTCCTGCTTCCCCCACCACGCCCGTCCGCAAAGACCATCCAGGCCGGAGCCTTGAGGAGGAGCCGGGTGCGAAGGGGTCTCCTGACGCATTCTCCGCGCGGGTATAGCACAATGGTAGTGCAGCAGCCTTCCAAGCTGAGGATGTCGGTTCGATCCCGTCTACCCGCTCCAGATTTCGATGATGCAACGCCCGCTCCCCGATCTGGGCCAGGGCCACAGGAGTTTTGGCGATGGCCAAGGAAAAATTCGAACGGACTAAGCCGCACTGCAACATTGGCACGATCG
>NZ_CALMFB010000005.1 GCF_937863155.1 uncultured Brevundimonas sp.
AAAGGCCCCGGAGATCGCTCTCCGGGGCCTTCTTCGTCGCGCCGAAACCTACCAGCGCCAGGCGTCGTAGATCGCCTCGACCACATAGCCGTCGTAGCGGTCGACCAGATAGATGCTGTTGTCCACGAACACCCACATGGTGCCGGCGGGCGGGTAGGGCAGGCCCCAATAGGCCCAGTCGCGGATTTCATAGCGCCAGAACAGCGACGGCAGATAGTCGCCTTCATAGTAGCGCCGACCCCAATAGCTGCGGGGCACATTGTAGTAGCCGTAGCCCGGCGCAAAATAGAAGCCGATGCGCACGCCCGACCAGCCACGGAAATAGCGGTCGTTGCGCCACCAGTCGGGACGGCTGTGGCGCCGGCCCCAGTCATTGCGCCAATGATCGCGGTTGAAGCGCTGGCGGAACTCGCGGTGGTCGCGGTCGCGGCGGTCGTTGTTCCAGTTGCCGCCCGGACGGTCGGGCCGGTTCGGACGGTCGTTGTCGCGCGGGCGGTCCGGGCGGTTCGGCCGGTCGGGGCGGTTCCAGCCGTCGTTGTCGCGCGGCCGGTCGGGCCGGTTGGGGCGGTCGGGACGATCCGGCCGCTCCTGACGGTTCCAGCCGCCACGGCCGCCATTGCCGCCATCGCCTTCGCGCGGACGGTTCCAGCCGCCGTCGTTGGGCCGGTCAGGCCGGTCGGGACGGCTCTGGCCGCCGCCGGGCCGGTCAGGGCGGTTGGGGCTGTCCGGCCGCTGGGGTCGGGCGTCGGGCCGGGCATCTGGCCGGTTCTGGGGCCTGTCGGGGCGATCCGGGCGATTCCAGCCCTGACCGCCGCCATTCGGCGCCGAAGGCTGTTGAGGTTGCGGCGGCGGTTGTTGCGGCCGTTGCGGACGCTCGGGACGCGGTCGGTCGTCGGGGCGTGGCTGGTCGGCGTTCGGCTGTTCCTGGCGCGCTTCCTGCTGGCGACCGCCATTGGAGCGGCCGCGGTTGCGCGGGCTGTCGCGTTCTTCGGCCTGGGGGCCGTCCTGGGCCAGCACGGCCAGGGGCGCCGCCGCCGGTACGGCGAAGGCGGAGATGGCGCAGAAGACCATCAGGGTGCGTTTCATGGAGCGTCTCGTTCTCGATGCGCCTGGAAGCCGATGGCTCCAGGAAGGCGGCCCCGCGGGTTCGTCCGCGGGGCCTGGATGGCGGGGTCTAGAAGATGTCGTACAGCACGCTGGCGATCAGGCCCGACGCCAGGGCGATCATCACGATGTCGCTGCCCGCATGGACATAGCGATACCCGCGCGGCGCCGGCGGCAGGCCGTAATAGTAGGGGTCGTTCACATAGTAGTGGCGATAGGCCGGGGGCAGATAGCCGCCGCGCTGCCAGCGCTGGCCGTAATAGCGCGGCTCGACGCGATAATAGCCGTGGCCGGGGGCGTACCAGTACCCCTGACGCGCGCCGCGATAGTCGCGGAATTCGGCGCGGCCCCGCCACCAGTCGCGGTTGTTGCGGTCCCAGCGGTCGTTGCGGCGGTTGTCCTGGCGCCAGTCGCGGCGGTCATCGCGACGATCCTGACGCCACTCGCGGCGGTCCTGACGCCATTCGCGCCGGTCGTCCCGGCGATCCTGACGCCATTCGCGACGGTCATCGCGACGATCCTGACGCCATTCGCGGCGGTCGTCGCGTCGGCTCTGGGCCTCGGCGGCCATGGGGGCGGCGGTGGTCGCCAGGGCGATGGCGACGACGGCGGCCTTGGTCATGCGGTTCATGATAGGGTCTCCATCGATGTCGGCGCCCGCCCCCCGAGCGTCCGGTTAATGCCCGCACGCTCGGCCCCGGCGCATGAACCGTCCCTGAACGGCGGGTTCAGGCGGTTGCGCCCGTCAGAAACCGTCACCAGATCGGTTGCAGCAGTCTTCAGGAGACCCCCATGACCCAGCCCATCGAACTCTGGTACTGGCCCACGCCCAATGGCTGGAAAGTCTCCATCGCGCTGGAGGAAATGGGCCTGCCCTATCAGGTGCGGCCGGTGAACATCGGGGCGGGCGAGCAGTTCGCGCCCGAGTTTCAAGCCATCAGCCCCAATGGCCGCATGCCCGCCATCATCGACCCTGACGGCCCGGACGGCCAGCCGATCTCGATCTTCGAATCCGGGGCCATCCTGCAATATCTGGGTCAGAAGTCAGGCCGCTTCTATCCCGCCGATGTGCGCGGCCGGGCCGAGGTGGATCAATGGCTGTGCTGGCAGGTCGGGGGCCTGGGCCCGATGGCGGGCCAGACGCACCATTTCCGCCAGTACGCCCCGGCGATCATCAAGGACCAGCGCCAGATCGCCTATGGCGTCCGCCGCTATACGGACGAGACGCATCGTCTTTACGGTGTGCTGGACCGGCGGCTGGCGGATCGCGACTATATCGCCGGCGACTACTCCATCGCCGACATGGCCGCCTGGCCGTGGATCCTGCCCACGCTTCAGGGGCAGAACATTCAGGAGTTCCCGAACCTGAAGGCCTGGGTCGAACGGGTGGGCGCGCGTCCGGCGGTCATCGCGGGCCGGGCGGTGGGGGATGACCTGCGCCGCGACCTGGGCGGGTCCGGCGCCGGCGCCGAGGCGGCGCGCAAGGTGCTGTTCGGCCAGCGCGGGCGGTGATTATGAATCGATCCTTTCGGTTCGATTGAGGATGTCTGAATCGGTGTTTCAGTATTCATTTTCGCTTTACTGAAAAGTCCCCGCGCACCCTTTCGCTGTTAACTTTAACTTCAAACCGCGGGTATTTGATCGCGTATCAGGAGAGGCGGGCCAGAACGGCGACGCCTGGAGGATACGGTGATGAACGCGCAAGAACTGGCGCACGACAACGCCCAGGCGGCCCTGCCGCTGCCGACGGCCGACATGGACGGGGACGCCCTGTTCCGGCTGGGCATGATGTATTCGGCCGGCTCGGGCGGGTGCCCGATGGACCGGGTCTCGGCCCACATGATCTTCAACCTGGCGGCCATGAAGGGCTCGGTCGAGGCGCGTCTGTACCGCCGCGAAATGAGCCAGGAGATGGAGCGAGAAGAGATCGCGGAGGCCCAGCGCGCGGCCCGTCAATATATCGACGCGGGCGTGGTTCGGCTGGTCGCCTGATCCTTGGGGCGCGGTCGTCGGTCCTTCGGGACCTTCCGACCCGACGCGCCTTGCGCCCTAAAAATTCTGATACTGCCCGTTGATCGTATAGTTGAAGCCGATCGGCAGGGCGTTGCGCACCTGGGTGAAGAAGTTGGCCAGTTCGCCCAGATTGCTGCGCGGCACATAGATCAGGTCGCCGCGCCGCAGGGCCACGACCTCGCCGCGACGGGGCCTCAGGTCGATCACCCGCATCATCCGCCGTCCGCCCGGTCCGCGCCGGATCAGGGCCGTCTGCTGGGGCTTGGCCGTGGGCAGGAAGTCGCCCGCCTGGACCACCGCCTGATAGGCGTCGATGTCGCCGTTCATGTCCAGAACGCCGGGGGTCCGCACCTCTCCGGCCACCCAGACCTTCAGCGGCCCGGCCTGTTTCAGGGTGATCTCGACCACCGGCCGCACCAGTTGCGAGGCGTAGGCGCCGGAACAGGCGGCCTCCAGTTCGGCGATGGTCCGGTCCGCCGCCATCAACTGCCCGACCAGGGGCAGGGACACCCGCCCATCCGGCCCGACGCGCAGGGTGCGGGTCAACTCGGGCGCCGTGGGGGTGGCGATCTCGATCTCGTCGCCGGGATAGAGCACATACTCCGGCTCGTCGTCGGTCCAGTCGGCGAAGGGGATGTCGGGGAAACGCTCGGCCTGCACCCGCTGGACCCGGTCTTGCGCAGTCGCGCGCGCACCGCCCGCCGCACAGCCCGAAAGCAGGGCGGCGGCGCCCAGCAGGAACAGGCGGCGATCTGGGGTCATGCGCACGCGGACTCCGGTTCTAAGGCGGGCGGGAACAGGTTCAGGCGTCAGGCTGGCGACTTATGGGTAACCGATGGTTAACGCCGGGTCGCCACTGTCGCCACAAGCGCCAGTATTGAACGGATTCGGCCCCAACCCATGCGCACGGCGACCTATGTGACAGCCCGCCCGCGTTATGGCGTCGCCGATATCGTCGGCCTGCTGTTCCGCGACCTGTGGCTGATGATCGTGGTCTTCCTTCTGGTGTTCGCCATCGGGGCGGCGGCGGTGCTGCTGACGCAGAAGCGCACCTATATGGCCAGCGCCAGCCTGTTCGCCGGGGTGGGCCAGGAATATGTCTATCAGCCGCGCGTGGGCCAGACGACCGAGCGGGGCCAGGCGCCGAACGGCGATCAGGTGGCGGCCGCCGAAGCGGAAATCCTGTCCAGCCAGACGGTCAAGCAGCGGGTGGTGCGCGCCCTGGGCGTCCAGGTGTTCCAGCGCGGCAAGCCCGCGACCGGCAGCGCCGAGCAGCAGGAGGCCGCGGCGGTCAAGGCGGTCGGCGACGGGCTGAAGGTCGGCACCACGCCCGGCAGCGCCGTGATCCACGTCGGTTTTGAAAGCGACGACGCGGCCTGGTCGGCCCAGGTGCTGAACGCGGTCATCGACCAGTATCTGATCTATCGCCGCCAGGTGTTTCAGGACCGCACCAGCCCGGCCATCGGCGCCCAGCGCGAGGCGTTCCAGAGCGATCTGGAGGCCGCCGACACCGCCTATGAACAGTTTCAGTCGTCCAACGACATCGGCGACTTCACCGCCGCCAAGACGGCCCTGGCCACCGCCTATCAGAACGCCATGACCGACAAGCTGTCGTCGGAGCTGGCCCTGGCGGCGGCGGACCGGCGGCTGCAAAGCCTGACGGCCCAGCAGGCGGCCACCCCGGCCGAGGTCGCCCTGCAACAGGACCTGAACATCTCGGCCCAGGACCAGATCCTGCAACTGCGGACCGAACGCGAAAACCTGCTGGCCCGCTATACGCCGCAAAGCCAGCCGGTGACCGACATCGACGCCCGCATCGCGGCCCTGCAGCAATATGTGGCCACCGGCACGGCGGTCGGGGCTAAGGAGGTCCGCACCGGCCCCAACCCGATCTGGGTCGAACTGGAGACCACGCGCATCAACACCCTGGCCGAGCGCGATTCCCTGCGCGCGCGCCTGTCGGCGGCCGAACAGCAACTGGCCTTCATCCGCGAGCGGCAGCAGTCCCTGACCCGCCAGGAATCGGAAAACGCGGTCCTGTCGGGTAATCGCGAGATGCTGCAAGGCTCGGTGCGCGAGTTCCAGCAGCGCGAGGCCCAGAGCCGCGCCGACGGCGCCCTGGTGGCCGCCGGTGCCGACAATGTCACCGTCATCGAACGGGCCCAGACCCCGTCGCGGGGCAAGAGCCTGAAGGCGCCGCTGATGGCCCTGGCCTTCCTGTTCGCGGGGTTCACGGCCCTGTGCGTCGGCCTGGTTCGCATCTTCACGCGGCGGGGGTTCGTGACGGCGGATTCGGCCGGTCGGACGCTGGAGATGCCGGTTCTGGCGGTGGCCCCGGCCAAGGCGACCTGAGCATGCTAGCCTGACGCGATGCGGCAAGGCGCGTAACCGATTCGATGGTCGATCTGACGTCCGAAATGGCTGGCCTGTGGGCGGCGCTGGGTCCGGCGCCGCAGCATCGCGGCCGCGTGATCCAGTTCGCGGCCGCCGGCACGGGCGAGGGCGTCTCGACCGTGGCGCGCGAGTTTGCGCGGTTAGCCGCCGTTCGCGCGCGACGCCCGGTCTGGCTGGTGGACGGCGACCTGCTGCAACAGGGCCAGCTGGAATCCGTGGGCGCCGAGCCGGAGCGGTTCGGTCGTCTGGGCCGCCCGGCCGTGGCCTCGCCCGATGGGTCCAGCTTCTTCGCCGTCACCCCAAGGGTCGTGGACCGTCAGGGCCAGCCGGTGGTCCCGGCGCGGCTGCTGACGGCGCGCCCGTGCCTGGGCGGTCGGCTGTGGATCACCCGCTTCGCCACCGAGGTGCTGCGCTCGGGCCAGCGGGTCGAGGTGCTGGGCGAACCGGGCTATTGGGACGCCCTGCGCCGCCATGCCGACACGGTGGTGATCGACAGCCCGGCCGCGGACCGCAGCGACATGGCCATCACCCTGGCGCCCTTCGTCGACGCCACCATACTGGTGGTCGCGGCCGAGACCACGGCGGCGCACGAGCCGGTCATCCTGCGTGACGAGATCGAGGCCGTGGGCGGCCGCATCGCCGGGGCCGTGGTCAACCGCGCCACCTATCGCCCGCCGGCCTTCCTGAGGCGGCTGACGGGCTAGGCGCGATCCAGGCGGGCCAGTTCGCGCGCGCCATAGAAATGCGGCTCGAACCCCCTCATCCAGAACAGTTTTCCTAGGCCGCGCGCGGCGCGATCCAGCATGTCGGCCCGGCGCGGGTTCAGGATCAGCGTCAGGCCCAGGGCAGCCAGGCCATACACGGTCGCCTGGGCCGCGCCGATGACCATCCAGCGCACGACGGCGGGCCAGTCGCGGGCGCGGGCGGCGGTCTGGCTGGGGCCCTGGCCATAGGCGAATGCGCGGGCCAGGGCGTAGGTCAGGGTGGCGCGATGGGCCGGGGCGTATTCATCGACCCAGGCGTCGGCGGCCCAGCCGAAGCGGCCGCCGCGCGCAGCCAGGGCGGCGAACAGGGCGTCGTCCTCGCCCCCCGACTGGTCGGCGCCGACATCGAACGGCGCCGGGCCGGGCAGGGCGGTCGCCCGCACCAGCAGGGAATTGCCGCAGCCGTAGCTGTGGGGGATCAGGCCGGTCTGGGCCGGGCCTTCGCGGCCGAAGAAGCATTCCAGATAGGGCCTCAGCCACGGTTTGGCGTCCGGCGCCCGCCCCCGGATCGGACCGAACACGGCGTCGGCGCCCGTCGACCGCTGCGTTGCGATCAGGGCCGCCAGCCAGCCGGGCGTGGCGACCTCGTCATCGTCCAGAAAGGCGATCAGGGCGGCGTCGGTTTCCGCCAGCGCCGCATTGCGGGCCGTGGCCACCCCCGGCGTGGGCGCATGGCGATAGACCAGAGGAACCGGGGCGGCGGCGCTCAGGCGCTGGACCACCGGCGCGGCCGACCCCTGCGGATCGTTATCGGCCACCACGATGCTGATCAGATCGTCCGCCACGCCTGTCTGGGCGAAGACGGAGACCAGGGCGCGCTCAAGCTCGGCCGGGCGGCGCAGGGTGGGAATGACGACGCTGACGCCCGCGCGCGCCATCACACCGCCTCGGCGTAAAGGGCCGCGCGATACAGCCGCAGCGAAAAGGCCCGCGCCCCGACCGGCAGCCAGGCGAGGGCCGCGGCCCGCTTCATCCACGGCCGAACGGCGGCCAGCCCCGGCACGCGCTTCAGCAGCCGCGCGGCGCGATAGCTGGGATAGCCGCTGACGATATCGGGATGGCGCGCCACCACGCGGGCGAAATTCGGCGCCGACTGTTCGTATTTGGCGCTCAGGCTCTCGACCGTATCCAGGCCCATGTGGGTGGCCGGATTGTCCAGGTGCACGACGCGGAACCGGCGCGACACCCGCATGGCCCATTCCACATCCTCCCAGCCCCAGCCGGAGAAACCTGCGTCGAAGGCCTCGGCCTGGAACACGTCGCGGCGGACCAGCAGGTTGGAGGTGTAGACGTATTTCTCGGGCTGACGCGCGCGCTGGGTATAGGGCACGCAGTCGGACCGGGTCGCCATGGCCCGATGCACGGCGAACCGCGCTTCATCCGGGGCCTGCAACAGGGAAAAGCCGCCAAAGGCCACGGCCGGGTCTTCGCGCGCGACCAGATCGGCCCAGTCCTGAAGGAACCGGCGATGGTCCGGCCGCATGTCGCTGTCCAGGAACAACAGGCTGCCGCCCCGCGCCGCCGCCGCCAGACGGTTGCGCCCCTGGCTGCGGCCCTCGTTGGTCTTCAGCACGATCAGGCGCGCGGGCAGGCGCAGGGCGCGCACCTGGGCCGACAGGCGGGCGGTCAGATCGGCGTCATTGGTGCCGTCGTCCAGAACCACGACCTCGACCGAGCCTTCCAGCGCGGCCGCCTCTTCGTCCAGCCGGGCCAGCAGGTCGGACGGATCGTCGTGCAGAAAGGGGATCAGCACCGACAGGGCGGGCCTGGCGCGGCGTCGGCTGGCGCTGTCGATGGTCTGGATGCGCTTGCTCACGCCAAGGCTCCCTTGCGGCGCGCCAGCAGGCGCAGGGCCAGATCCCGCACCCCGGCGGCGTTCAGCACCAAAGCCACGGCGGCGTAGACCGCCGCTCCCACTGAGGCGTCCAGCATCAGCTCAGGCAGGCCGCCGATGGCCGGCAGGGGCGCGACCGCCGCCGCCATCACCGCACAGGCGACGCCGCATCGCACCAGGGTGTCCAGCGGGATGGGCAGGGCCATCACCCGCCGCGTGAGAATCATCGAAAAGGCCAGGCCGATGGCGAAGCTGGCCGCCGTCGCCCAGGCCGCCCCCAGCACGCCGAAGCGCGGGATCAGCAGAAGGTTCAGCACCACATTCGCCGCCGCCGGCACGGCCATGGCCGGCAGCAGCAGGCCGGTGCGCCGCCCCAGGGTCAGGGCCTGGTTCACATAGTAATAGGTAAAGCCCGACAGCAGGGCCGACAGGGCGATCCACGGCGTAACCACCGCCGCTGCGTCACGCAGATCCTCGCCCACCATGAATTGCGCCAGCGGCCGCGCCACCAGGGCCACGCCCACGGCGGCCGGCAGGCCGATCAGCATGAAGGTGGACGCCTGTTCGCGCGCCGCCTCCTTCAGCCGCTCCATGCCCCCGCGCTCCAGCGCCATGACCATGGCCGGCCCGCCCGCCGCGCCCAGCCAGACGAACAGCACGTCCAGCGTCCGATTGGCGATGCTGTAGCCGGCATGATAGGCGCCCACCGCCGCCTCGTTCATGAAGGCTGCCAGAAGGAAGCGGTCGGTGGATGCCAGCACCAGCGCCAACGACAGGCCCGCCGCGATCGGATAGCCATACCGGGCGTAATCGCCCATCCGCACGGGGTCCAGCACACCGCCGGTCGCCCGCCGCCATTCGCCCGGCAGGATGAAGGGCAGGGTCAGCAGCGGCGCCAGCGCCAGCCCGATCAGAGGCGCTGCGGCCCCCGCGCCGGCCAGGGCGAAACCGACCCCGATGGCCAGGCCGCCGATGGCCGTGGCCATGTCCAGGCCGGCGGCCCGCGACACTTCGCCGGCGGCGCGATACCGCTCCTGCGCCAGCTTGACCAGGCACCGGATCGGCGCCCCGTAAAGCCCCGCCGCCAACGCCCAGCGGAACAGCGGCTCCAGCGGCGCCAGCAGCACCACGGCGGTGGTGACGATCAGAAAGACGATGCCAATCGCGAAGGCGGATCGATAAAGGCCGGCGAAATGGTCGGCCGTGTCCAGATCGGTCCTCTGGGCCGCCCAGAAGCGCGCCATGGCCGCCTCCAGCCAGCTGAACACCGCCACATGGGCCAGGGTCATGACCGAGAACGCCAGGGCGTAACGGCCGAACTCTTCCGCGCTCAGCAGGCGGGTGAAGGCCACGATGGTCAGGAAGCCGACCACCCCCTGCACGATATTGGCGGGCAGATAGCCCCAGACCCCGCGCCAGAACATCTCAGCGCCCCCGACTCATCGAACCGCCGCGCGGTCACCCAGCAGCACCGGCACGGTGACCGTCATGATCCACAGGTCCATCCAGAAGGATTGGCGCTCGATATATTCGACGTCCAACTGCACCCGGCGGCGCACGTCGGCGGCGGTGTGCAGCGGCCCGCGCGAGCCCTTGATGGCGGCCCAGCCGGTCATGCCCGGCTTGATGCGATGGCGGTGGGCGTAGTCGGCGACCAGGCGCGCGGATTCCACCTGGCCGGTCTTCATGCCGATGGCGTGCGGACGCGGGCCGACCAGAGACATTTCCCCCCGCACCACGTTCAGCAGTTGCGGCAGCTCGTCCAGGCTGGTCGAGCGCAGGAAGCGGCCCACGCGGGTGATGCGGTCGTCGTCGGCCGTGACCTGGCGGCTGGCGGTGGCGTCGGCGGCGGCGTGACGCATGGTGCGGAATTTCCACACCACGATCTCTTCGTGGTTGAAGCCGTGCCGCCGCTGGCGGAACAGGGCTGGGCCGGGGCTGTCCAGCCGCACCGCCAGGGCGATCAGCCCCAGCACCGGGGACAGGGCGACCAGGGCGACCAGGCCCAGCATCAGATCCTGGATCCGTTTGTGAAACGCCTTGCGGTCCGGGTCGATCGGCCCGTCCAGACTGGCCAGCGGCGTGCGGGCCAGACGCTCCAGCGCGGCGTTGCGCTCGTCCTCGCCATGCGGATCGACCAGCAGGGTGACCGGATTGGGCAGAACCGACAGGCGTCCGGTCAACTCGCGCACCCGCGCCTCGGCCTTGGGGTCGATGGCCACGACGATGCGGTCGACATAGGGGGTCAGCCGGTGGGTCAGCAGGTCTTCGGCCCGGCCCAGCACCGGCACCCCGGCCACGGCGTCGGGCGACCGCGCCAGCCGGTCGTCGAACACGCCCAGGATGTTCAGATCGCGCCGCTTCAGCGCCTCCTGGATCAGGGCCTCGGCATGTCGGGTGGCGCCGACGATGACCACATTGGGCGTCAGGGCGCCCGAAGCCCGCCAGCGTCCGACCACGCCGCGCCACGCCAGATGCAGCCCATACAGGCACAGGGTCGCCAGGGCGGTCCAGATGACGGCCGCCGTGATCGCCGCGGTCCCCGGTGCGAACGCCGCCGTCAGGCCGATGGCCACGCCGCCGCCGGCGACGCCGCACACGGCGACCTTGGCCAGATGCGCGCCCAGGCCCTCGTCACGGCCGAACCGATAAAGGTCCATCCGCCGCACCAGCCACAGCATCACCAAGGCGCCCAGCGCATAGGGCAGAATGGCCGCCAGGGGCGCCTGGATCAGGTTCACCGGCGACGCCGCCCAGGCGCAGCCCAGCGCCAGGACCACCGCCACACTGGCGTCGATGGCCCGGAAATAATGGGGCGCCAGCCGCGCCGCCGCCCGTTGCCGGGTGTTCAGCCAGACCTCGGGCCGGAACGGCCCGCGCCGCGCCGCGCCATCGGCTCCCTGACCCATACGCTGGGCGGCATAGGCCTGAAGCGCCGGGGCGCCGGCGGGCGCCGGGGCGGCCTCCAACACGCGTCGAGACAGAGAGTCGGCCATGGGCGTCCATGCAGCGAAAACGGTCCGGCCAAGCTGCATGTCCGGCCTCTAGATCACGTTAACGGCCACGAAGTTGACCCTGCCGGATTGCGCGCCGCCGCCGGCTCCGCTATCCACGCCGCCTGCCGGAGACGTGGCCGAGTGGCTGAAGGCAACGGTTTGCTAAATCGTCGTACCCTGTAAGGGGTACCGAGGGTTCGAATCCCTCCGTCTCCGCCAGATTTCCCTCATGTTTTTCGCTGTTTTCGGGGCGCGGGCGTTCGGTCGGCTGGGCGGCCGTTAGTCCAGCATCCGTTCCAGCGTCGGCAGTTCGTCCGCCTCCTTGGCCGGCTTGTCCCAGCGGATGCGGTTGATGCGGGGAAAGCGCATGGCCACGCCCGACTTGTGGCGTTTGGAGCGTTGCAGACCCTCGAACGCCACCTCCAGCACCAGGCCGAATGTGCGGTCGGCCCGCACCGCGCGCACCGGGCCGAACCGCTCGACCGTGTGATCACGCACGAATTTGTCCAGCTGCTTCAGCTCCTCGTCGGTGAAGCCGAAATAGGCCTTGCCCACCGGGGTCAGGGCGTGAACCCCGTCCGCGTCCTGGGTCCAGACGCCGAAGGTGTAGTCGGAATAGAAGCTGGACCGTTTGCCGTGCCCGCGCTGGGCGTACATCAGCACCGCGTCGATCAGGTGCGGATCGCGCTTCCATTTGAACCACGGCCCCTTGGGACGGCCGGCCTCATAGACGCTGTCCCGCCGTTTCAGCATCAGCCCTTCGGCCGACCGGGCGTCGCCGGGCGGCGGCGCGGCGCGGGCGGCGGCCAGGTCGTCCCAGGTTGAAAAAGCCACCAGCGGCGACAGGTCGATGCGGTCCGAACCGACGGCGGCCACCAGGGCTTCCAGCCGCGCCCGTCGCTGGACGAACGGCAGGGCGCGCAGGTCTTCGCCATCGGCCGCCAGCAGGTCATAGGCGCGCACGCCCGCCGGATGGCTGGCCATCAGTCGGGCGTCGGCCGTCTTGCGGTTCAGCCGTTGCTGCAGGTCGCCGAACGGCGCCGCCCGCCCGTCGCGCAGCACCATCAGTTCGCCGTCGATCACCCCGTCATAGTCCAGCGCCGCCACCACATCGGGAAAGGCGGCCGAGACGTCTTCGCCCGTGCGGCTGTAGAGCCGTTTCACCCCGCCTTCGCTGACGGCTTGAACCCGGATGCCGTCCCATTTCCATTCGGCGGCGTAGGCGGCGGGGTCCAGGCGCGGCAGGTCGGCCGCCTCGTCGATCGGCTGGGCCAGCATGACGGGGCGGAAGCGGCCCGGCGCCTGGGCCGAGGGGCGGTCCGCCTTGCCGTCCAGCCAGGCCAGCAGGTCGGCATAGGGGGGCGCCTGGGCGTGCCAAACCTCCTGAATGTCGGCCACCTGAACTCTGCCGTAATCGGCCGCCGCCTGCCAGGCCAGCCGCGCCGACACCCCGACCCTCAAACCCCCGGTCACCAGTTTCAGAAGCGCCCAGCGCCCGTCGGCGTCCAGGGCGTCCAGCCAGGTTTCCAGCAGGCCCTGAACCTCGCCGCGCCGGGCGCCGTTCAGGGCGTCGATCACCTCGGACAGCTCCGGCTCGCGGTTGGCGCCGTGCTGCGCCGGCCAGATCAGGGCGACCGTCTCGGCCAGGTCGCCGACATAGTCATAGGACAGGCGGAACAGCTCGGGATCGACCCGCCCTTCGACCGCCTGGCGGATCATGGCCGGCTTGGCGGCATTGAACGACAGCCCGCCCGTCAGCGCCGCCAGCGCCCAGCCCCGATCCGGGTCCGGCGCATCGGCCAGATGATCGCGGATCAACCGCAGCTTGGCGTTGCGCGACGCCGTGAACGACAGCCGGTCCAGCAGGGCGGCGAAGGCGCGCATCAGTCATCATCCTCGTCGTCATAGCCGACCAGGTGCAGCGCCCGCGCCTTCAGCCCCTGCAGCTCGGCCCAGCGGCGCAGGGCGTCGTCGCGGCCATGGGTGATCCACACCTCCTGTGGCGACAGTTCGCTCAGGGTGGCGGTCAGTTCGTCCCAGTCGGCGTGGTCCGACAGGATCAGCGGCAGTTCCACGCCCCGCTGGCGCACACGCGCGCGCACGCTCATCCACCCGGACGCAAAGGCGGTGACCGGATCGGGGAAACGTCGGCTCCAGCGGTCGGCGACGGCCGATGGCGGGGCGATGATGATGCGCCCGGCGAAGTCCGCCTTGGACCCTGTCGTCGGCGCCAGCGGCCCCAGATCGACGCCGAAATGCTGATAGAGGCGGTTCAGCCGCTCCAGAGCGCCATGGACGTAGATGGTCTCGTCATAACCTGCCTCGCGCAACAGGCGGATCACCCGCTGCGCCTTGCCCAGGGCATAGGCGCCGACCAGATGGGCGCGCTCTGGAAACTGCTGCACCGAACGCAGCAGGCGGCCGATCTCCTGCGTATCGGGCGGGTGGCGAAACACCGGCAGGCCAAAGGTCGCCTCGGTGATGAAGACGTCGCTGGGAACCGGCTGGAACCCCGCGCAGGTCGGGTCGCGCCGCCGCTTGTAGTCGCCCGAGGCGGTGATGGTGATCCCGTCGCATCGCACCGTCGCCTGGGCCGAACCCAGCACGTGGCCGGCGGGCGCCAGCGACACCTGGACGCCTCCGACCGTCAGCCGCTCGCCATAGGCCAGAGCCTGGGTCGTCGTGGCGAAGTCGGCGCCGTAACGTTCGCCCATGATGGCCAGGGTCTCGGGCGTGGCCAGGACGGCGCCGTGGCCCGACCGCGCATGGTCGGCATGACCATGGGTGATGACCGCGCGCGCCACCGGTCCCGGCGGGTCGATGTAGAAGTCGCCCGGTTCGCACCACAGGCCCGCCGGCGTGGGTCGCAAGACCTGTTCAAAGCGCCGGGCGGAAGGGCTGGGCATCAGGTAGTCGAAACGGCGGTCATGAAGTCCGGGTTCCCAGGCATGCAACGGCGCGCATCATGAAAGGTATCGGCCGGTTTGTCCCGGCGGGTTCTTCAACCCGGCCCGCACTCTGAAGGCCGCATCGCGGATGCGATCAGGAACGATGATCCCGGCGTTCCGGCGGCAAGGTAGGGAAGGCGGCCTTGCGCCCGCAGGCGCCCAACAGGCCCTCTTCCAGATTGCGCAGAATGGCCCAGTCCAGCAGGGCGAAAACCGTCGCGTGTCGCGGGTCGGCGCAGGCGACCTCATGTTCCAGCCAGCGCTTCTCGCTTTCCAGCAGAACGGGGCGGACGGCGGAACGGGTCAGGCCCATGGGCGGCGCGGCCTGGCGCAGCCCCACGACGTGCGGCCCGTCATGCCAAAGACTGGCCTCCATGACCTGCATCAGGCTGTCCAGTGCGGCTTCCTGTCCGGCCAGCACAGTGACCAGGGTGTCCTGGATATCCAGTATGATGCAGGTCACCTGCTGCATCTGGGCCAGTCGGCGCGTCACGTTCAACAGGGCTTCGGGGCGGCCGGACCGCGCGGCCGGCGTCATTCGCGCCAGGCACAGGACTGCCTGCCGGCCGCCGGATTGAGAGAACGCCGTATCCATGTCGCGGCTTTAGACATGCCGCCGCCATGCGCAATTGCGTGGGATTACGAGGTTCATTCGCCCGGCTGTGCCTGTAATGGTCAAGGCTGAACGGTTTGAGTCGAGATACGTCCGCCTTGGAGTCCATGAACACGCGC
Organism: uncultured Brevundimonas sp.; assembly: GCF_937863155.1. GTDB lineage: Bacteria > Pseudomonadota > Alphaproteobacteria > Caulobacterales > Caulobacteraceae > Brevundimonas. The sequence continues at coordinate 14,786 of NZ_CALMFB010000005.1, forward strand.
CCGCCCCCAGCGCCCGATCCCGAAGCGGCGTCCATGACGCCGCCGCAGGCCGTTGTGGGTGAAGGTCTGGCGCTGCATGTCGCGGTGATCGACGACGACCCCGCCATCCTGCGACTGACCACCATGATCCTGGAGGGGGCAGGGGTGCAGGTTACGCCGTTCGCCGATCCTCTGGACGCCCTGATGTGGGCCTCGGACGCGGAACCGACCTGCATCATCGTGGATCTGAAGATCCCCGGCATCGAGGGGCTGGATCTGGTCAGCGCCTTCTGCGCCCTGCAACGCCACGCCGTGATCCTGCTCAGCGCCTATGTCGATGTGCTGACCACCGTGGACGCCATGCGCCTGGGCGTCGACAATGTGCTGCAGAAGCCGGTGGGCGAAGACGCGCTGGTCGCCGCCGTGCGTCGGGGCCGCGACATCCTGGTATCGACGGTCATGCCGGACACCCTGACCTTCACCCGCCGCGAGCGTCAGGTGGCCGAGCGGCTGGTGAACGGCCGCACCACCAAACAGATCGCCCTGGACCTGAACCTCAGCCCGCGCACGGTCGAGTTCTTCCGCGCCAGCCTGCTGCGGAAAACCCAGTCGCCCAACACTGCGGCCCTGGTCGCCGGCCTGTCGCGCATCGGGTTCATGCCGTCCGACAATTAGGCGCTTGACGGGAACATAGGTGGAACATAGAACATTCCCAGAACAAACAGTCTGGGGATAAGGCCATGTCGCGTTGGGTTCGGGACCTGCTGTCGCTTGCGTCGTGCGGCGGCTTTGTCTGGATGGTGTGGCAGGCGGCGCTGCTGGCGCAATGAGTCGTTTTCGGCCTGCCGAGGGAGAGCGGGCCATCACCGACGGCGCTGACACAGGCTTTGTCCATCTGCGCGTCCGCAGCGCCTATTCGCTGCTGGAAGGCGCGATCAAGGCGGGCAAGGTGGGGCGGATGGCGGCCGACAACGGCATGCCGGCGGTGGGCGTCACCGACCGCGTCAATCTGTTCGGCGCCCTGGAGTTCAGCCAGTCGGCGCGTGAGGCGGGGGTCCAGCCGATCGTCGGCTGCGCCCTGCCGGTCACGGGCATCGGTGGGCGGCCGGCTCCGCGCTGGGCGCGGACGCCGACCGTGGTGTTGCTGGTCCAGAACGAGACGGGCTGGCTGAACCTGTGCGCCCTGTCGTCCTCGGCCTATCTGGACGCCGGCGCCATGGACGAGCCGGGCGTGCCCTGGGATCAGGTGGCGGCGCGGTCCGAGGGGCTGATCCTGCTGTCGGGCGGCCCCGATGGTCCCGTCGATCCCCTGTTCGTTCAGGGCAAGCCGGACGAGGCGGCCCAGGCATTGGCGGCCATGCAGGCGGCGTTTGGCGACCGTTTCTATGTCGAGCTTCAGCGGCACGGGACGCCGGACGAACAGGCGGCTGAGCGGGGGCTGGTCGAATGGGCCTATGCCCACGACGCCCGTCTGGTGGCCACCAATGACGTCTATTACGCGCGGGCGGCCCAGGCGCGGTCGCATGACGCCCTGCTGTGCATCGCCGACGGCGCCTTCATCGGCCAGGACGATCGGCGCCGGGTGACCGGCCAGCACTGGTTCAAGCCGGCGGCCGAGATGCGGTCGCTGTTCGCCGACCTGCCGGAAGCCTGCGACAACACCCTGGATATCGCGCGTCGCTGCGCCTTTCTGGTGCAGACCCGCGCGCCCATCCTGCCGCGGTTCGACACCGGCGCGGGGCGGTCGGAAGACGACGAACTGGCGCACCAGGCGCGCGAGGGGCTGAAGGAACGGCTGAAACAGGTCACGCCCGCCGCGCCCGAAGCGGACTATTGGACCCGGCTGGACTGGGAAGTCTCCATCATCCAGCAGATGGGTTTCCCCGGCTATTTCCTGATCGTGTCGGACTTCATCAAATGGGCCAAGTCGCACGGGATTCCCGTGGGGCCGGGCCGGGGGTCGGGCGCCGGTTCGCTGGTCGCCTGGGCCCTGACCATCACCGATCTGGACCCCTTGCGGTTCGGCCTGCTGTTCGAGCGGTTCCTGAACCCCGAGCGGGTGTCCATGCCCGACTTCGACATCGACTTCTGCCAGGAGCGGCGGGAGGAGGTGATCGCCTATGTCCAGGACCACTACGGCAAGGACCGGGTGGCCCAGATCATCACCTTCGGCACCCTGCAGGCGCGGGCGGTGCTGCGCGACGTGGGTCGGGTGCTGCAACTGCCGCTGGGCCAGGTGGATCGCCTGGCCAAGATGGTGCCGAACAATCCGGCCAATCCCACCACCCTGGCCCAGGCCATCGAGATCGAGCCGCGCCTGCAGGAGGCCCGCGACGCCGAGGCCTCGGTCAAGAATCTGCTGGAGACGGCGCTGGAGCTGGAGGGGCTGTATCGCAACGCCTCGACCCACGCGGCGGGCATCGTCATCGGCGACCGGCCGCTGGTCGAGCTGACGCCGCTGTATCAGGACCCGCGTTCCGACATCCCCGCCACCCAGTTCAATATGAAATGGGTCGAGCCGGCGGGTCTGGTGAAGTTCGACTTCCTGGGCCTGAAGACCCTGACGGTGCTGGATCGGGCGCGGCAATATCTGGAACGGCGCGGCGCGGCGCCGGACTGGAACGGCCTGCCGCTGGACGATCCGGCGACCTACGAACTGATGGCCTCGGGCCAGACGGTCGGGGTGTTCCAGCTGGAATCCCAGGGCATGCGCGACACCCTGCGGAAAATGCGCTGCGGCTCGATCGAGGAGATCACCGCCCTGATCTCGCTGTATCGGCCCGGGCCGATGGAGATGATCGACACCTATATCGACCGCAAATTCGGCCGTGCGGAAGTCGATTACCTGCACCCCAGCCTGACCGAGGTTCTGACCGAGACCTATGGCGTCATCATCTACCAGGAGCAGGTGATGAAGATCGCCCAGATCCTGGCGGGCTACAGCCTGGGCGAGGCCGACCTGCTGCGCCGGGCCATGGGCAAGAAGAAGAAGGAGGAGATGGATTTCCAGCGGGCGCGCTTCGTCAAGGGCGCATCCGAAAAGGGCGTGCCAGAGGCACAGTCCGGCGGCATCTTCGACCTGGTGGCCAAGTTCGCGGGCTATGGCTTCAACAAGTCGCACGCGGCGGCCTATGCGCTGATCTCGTTCCAGACCGGCTGGCTGAAGGCGACCCATCCGGTCGAGTTCATGGCCGCGTCCATGAGCCTGGACCTGTCGAACACCGACAAGCTGGCGGTCTTCTATCAGGACTGCCGCCGTTTCGGCGTGACGGTGCGGCCGCCGGATGTGAACGTCTCGTCCGCCGACTTCGATGTGGCCTGGGACAATGAACAGGGGGCGGTTCTGTACGCCCTGGGCGCCATCCGCAACGTCGGGCTGGAGGCGATGAAACACGTCATCGAGGTGCGCGACACCGGCGGGCGTTTCACCGACATCTTCGACTTCCTGGAGCGGGTCGATCCGCGCAGCGTCAACAAGCGGGCGCTGGAGAATCTGGCCCGCGCCGGCGCCTTCGACACGATTCACCCCAACCGGCGCCAACTGGTCGAACAGGCCGACGTCCTGATGGCCTATTGCCAGAGCGTGGCGGCCGAGCGGGCCAGCGCCCAGGTCAATCTGTTCGGCGGCGACCAGGCCCATGCCGCGCGCCCGCGCCTGAAACCGGTCGAACCCTGGGTCGGCCCCGAACGCCTGGACGAAGAGCTTTCGGCCGTCGGCTTCTATCTGTCGGGACACCCGCTGGAAGACATGATCCCGGCGCTGAAGCGCAAGCGGGTGACCTTCGTGGCCGAGGCGACGGCCCTGGCCGAAGCAGGGCATGAGGCCTTCCAGATGGCCGGCGTCGTGCGCCGTCGCCAGGAACGCGCCAGCCAGCGAACGGGCGAGAAATTCGCCTTCGTCACCTTCTCGGACCCGACCGGCGAGTTCGAGTGCCTGTTCCCGCCCGAACAGTTGCGCCGCTGTCGCGAAATGCTGGAGCCGGGCGCCTCGGTCATGGTGCGGGTGCGGGCCAAGGCGGCGGATGGCGAGGTACGCTTCTTCGGCGACGACGCCCGGCCGATGGATGCCCTGCTGGATGATGCGGCGGCCGAGCTGCGGGTCCATGTCTCGGCGCGGTCCGCCGATGTGGCGGCGCTGAAGGCGCGGCTGGAGCGGGCCAAGGGCGCCGAGGGGCGGGGCGGGGAAATATCGCTGATCGCCTCGCTGGACGGGCGGCGCGAGGTCGAGCTTAAACTGCCGGGCCGCTATCGCCTGGACGGCGCCCTGCGCGGGGCGTTGAAATCCGCACCCGGCGTGGTGCTGCTGGAGGACGCCTGATGGCCGAGACGAAAACCCACGCCGGTTCGTGCCATTGCGGCGCCGTGGCCTATGAGGTCGATACGGGGCTGGAGGGGCTGGTGGAATGCAACTGCAGTCACTGTCTCAGAAAAGGCTTGGTGCTGGCCTTTGCGCCGCGTTCGTCCTTTCGCGTGACCCGCGACGGGCCGACGACCGAATACCGGTTCAACGCCCACAAGATCGCGCATCAATTCTGCCCCACCTGCGGGGTCCAGTCTTTCGCCTATGGGACGATGCCCGACGGGACCGAGACGGTGGCCGTGAACGTGCGCACCCTGACCGACATCGCGCCCTGGGACTGGCAGGCCGAGCGGGTCAACGGCCGCGACTTCTGATTGTCCGGGCCGGGTTTGCTCCGGCGGGGGAAGCCCTGTAGAGACGGCGCTCCTCAGGGCGAAATCGTGTCGGACGCCATCGCGTCCGCGCCAAGATTGCGTTCAGACGGCCGTGTCGGGGTGTAGCGCAGCCTGGTAGCGCATCTGCTTTGGGAGCAGAGGGTCGGAGGTTCGAATCCTCTCGCCCCGACCACCGCCTTAATCCAGGCGATCCACCACATGGCGCCCGCGCACCATGCGCACGAAGGGCAGGGGGCGGTCCGGCGTCGCCAGCCGCTCGTGCACTTCGCCCAGGACGAAACGGGTGATGGCCGGCAGATCCTGGTCGCGGGCATCGTCCAGATCCAGCCAGGCGATCTCGTCCAGTTCGCCCGACCCGGCCGTGGGTTCGGGATGCAGCAGGGCCTCGGCCGGGGCCATGAAGAAGCGGGCGTCGAACCGGCGCGTGCGGCCCGGCGGCGTCACCGCGCGGGCGACATAGGCCAGGGCCGCCAGGTCCGGCAGGGCGCCTTCGGCCCGAAACTCGCGCCACGGCCCGGCGACAGAGGCGACCGGCGCCGATGCGGCCAGCAGCAGGCCCGTCTCCTCGAACGTTTCGCGCACGGCGGTCAGGGCCAGGGCGCGGGCGCGCCGGGCGGGCATCTCGCGTGACAGGCGGCCCAGCACGTCGGACGACGGCGCCGTGGCGAAGGCGGCGCTGAAATCGGCACGTTCGATCCGGCCGCCCGGAAACACCCATTTCGACGCCATAAAGACATGGCCCGGCGCGCGGCGGCCCATCAGCACCTGGTCGCGCCCGCGCAACCGGCGGGTCAAGATCAGGGTGGCGGCGTCCTTGGGTGTCTGGCGACCGCCGACACGCGGCGCGTCGGCCAGGTCTTGCCGGGCGTCGAAGGGGTCAGGCGGACTGGACACGCCGCCTGCATAGCATGCCCGACCTTCTAAGGGTCCAGCCGGTGACCAGTCAGGATCAGGATTTCCAGATCGCGCGTCGGGGTCCAGTTCTGATGGCGCACCTCGAACTGGGTCGGGCCGATCTTGCGCACGCCCTCGGCGCAGAAGCTGACCAGGGCGTCGGGCGAGCCCTTGTCCACCACCAGGCGGAAATCGCCGATGGGGCCGGACCAGTTGGCGCCGGTGGTCAGGATGTAGTTCACCCAGGTTTCGGTCAGATACAGCCCCTCGGCCCGCTTGCGTGCAGCGGCGGCGATGAAGTCGCGGTCGGTGCAATAACGGGCCGCGTATTCGGCTGCGGCGTCCGGTATGTCGCTCTCGCGGTCACCGACGATGCTGCCGGCCGAACCGCCCGTGGCCGGGGCGTAGAGATGCTCGATCACCACCTCGCGGCCCGGCTCGAAATACTGGGTCCAGAACCAGGTGGTCTTCAGCGTCCAGTTGGTGGTGATCCAGCGGGCGCCGTCCTGACGCTCGACCGCGATCAGCCCGGCGGCGGCCAGGCGGTCGGCGTCGGGGTCGGACAGGGCCTCCATCGCCGTCATGGCCGATTGGCCCGAGGGGCTGAACGGCAGGTTCATCGCCGCCAATTCGGCGGTCACGTCGCGGTCGCCCAGCATGGCCTTGCGTTCCAGCTGGACATGAACGGCGTGGTCGTCGACCCAGGTGATGAAGGGCACGATCCGGTCACTGTCGACGTCGCCGCCCACGCTTTCCTCCCACGACCCGGCGATGTCGGGCATGGGAAAGGCGACGATGGTTTCGATCGGTTCGGCGGTGTGATTCAAGAAGCGGTATTTCACCCGCACCTCGCGCGCCGAGACATACAGATCTTCGGACACCATGCGGATGCCGTCGGTGCGTTGCAGCACCAGCCCGCCCGCGCCCATGGCGGCGGTGGAATCATTGGCGACGGCGGGCGCCGCCAGCAGGACAAGGCCAAGCGCGGCGGTGAGGGCGAAACGGGTCATGGCCAGGCTCCGGGTTCGGAAAGCGACGCTATCCGAGCGTAGCCCCGCCGCCAAGGCTCAGCGCCGCTTGCCCTTTCGCACGCCCTTCAGTCCGCCCGAGGGTTTGCCCCCATTGCGGGGCTTGGGTCCGCCGGATCGACCCTTGCCGCGCATCGGCGGCCCGTCGCCGCCGCGGCCGCGCATGCCCAGCCGCGGCGCCGGGGCGTTGGGATCGCGCGGATCGGGGTCGGACAGCATCTCCAGCACCAGGCCGCCGGTGACCGGCGTCGCCTCCACCAGCCGCGCCTCGACCGTCTTGCCCAGGGGCCAGCGGCGGCCCGTGCGTTGGCCGACCAGGGCGTGGGTGCGGTCGTCGTGGACGAAATATTCGTCGCCCAGCGACGAGACGGGGATCAGGCCGTCCGCGCCGGTTTCGTCCAGCCGCACGAACAGTCCGAACCGGGTCACCCCGGTGATCCGGCCGGTGAAGCTGGCGCCCACGCGGTCTTCCAGGAAGGCGGCGATATAGCGGTCCATGGCGTCGCGCTCGGCCGCCATCGACCGGCGCTCGGTCTCTGTGATGTGTTCGGCGATGCCCGACAGTTCCGCCACCTCCCGGTCGGTCAGCCCGTCGTTCCCCAGCTTCAGCGCCCGGATCAGCGCCCGGTGCACGATCAGGTCGGCATAGCGCCGGATGGGTGAGGTGAAATGGCCGTATCGGTCCAGGTGCAGGCCGAAATGGCCGATGTTCTCGGGGCTGTAGATCGCCTGCATCTGGGTGCGCAGGACCACCTCATTGACCGTCTGGGCGTAGGGGCCGTCGCGGGTCTCGTCCAGCAGCCGGTTGAACCGCTTGGTGGTGATCGGCTCGCCCTTGTTCCACGGCTTGCCGATGGTCGACAGGAAGTCGGCCAGGGCGAAGATCTTCTCCTGGCTGGGCGCATCGTGGACGCGATAGATCAGGGGCGTCTTCTTCTGCTCCAGAGTCTCGGCGGCCGAGACATTGGCCTGGATCATCATCTCCTCGATCAGCCGGTGGGCCTCCAGGCTGACGCGGCGTTCGATGGAGGCGATGGCGCCGTCCGGCCCCATCTTCACGCGGCGTTCGGACGATTCGATCTGGACCGGGCTGCGCTTCTCGCGGCCGATCAGCATGGTGCGATAGGCCAGCCACAGCGGTTGCAGGATGGTCTTCAGGATCGGGCCGGTCGCATCGTCCGGCTGGCCGTCGATGGCGGCTTGCGCCTGTTCGTAGCTGAGCTTGGCGTGGCTGCGCATCAGGCCGCGCACGAAGCGGTGGCCGGTTTTTCGCCCCGTCTTGTCGAACACCATCCGCACGGCCATGCAGGCGCGGTTCTCGCCCTGTTTCAGGCTGCACAGGCCATTGGACAGCACCTCGGGCAGCATCGGCTCGACCCGGTCGGGGAAATAGGTCGAATTGCCCTTGTCCCGCGCCTCGCGGTCCAGGGTCGACCCGGGCCGGACATAGGCCGCGACATCGGCGATGGCGACCCAGACGACCCAGCCGCCGGGGTTCTTCTCGTCCTCGTCCCGTTCCGCATAGACGGCGTCGTCATGGTCGCGCGCATCGGCGGGGTCGATGGTGATGAAGGGGATGGCGCGCAGGTCCTCGCGCCCTTTCAGGGTCGGCAGTTCCTGGTCGGCGGCCTCGGCCTCGACGGCGTCTGAAAACCCGATCGGCACCCCATGGGCATGGATGGCCAGGATGGAGGCGGCGCGCGGGTCGTCCTCGCGGCCGATGGTCTCCAGCACCTTGCCGCGCTTGGGACCATAGCGATGCTCGCCCCGCTCGATGGCCGCCAGCACCAGGTCGCCGTCGCGCAAGTCCTGGCCCTGAGCCTGCGGCACGATCAGCACGTCCCTGGAGCGTTTGTCGACCGGCTCGACGCGGGTCTCGCGCGCCGATTTGCGGATCACGCCCAGGACGCGGTTGGCCTCGGTGTCCAGCTTCTTGACCAGCCGGGCCTCCCAGCCGTCGACGCCGCGCTGGAATTTGACCAGCAGCCGGTCGCCCATGCCGGGGGCCGGGCCTTTCGCCTTCGCATGGTCAGGCATCAGAACGGCCCTGGGCGCGTCCTCGCCGCCCTTGACCAGCCGCACATACAGTTCGCCGTCGGCGTCGCGTTCGACCACATCGGCCACGCCGACGGGGGGCAGGGCGCCGGCCTCGGAAAAGCCCTTGCGGCCGCGCTTGCCCAGGCGGCCCTCGGCCTCCAGCTCCTTCAGCATCTCGCGCAGCATGCGGCGCTCATTGCCCTTCAGCCCGAAGGCGCGGGCGATGTCGGCCTTGTCGGCCTCTCCGGCTTCGCGGAGGAATCGGACCAGCGTCTCCTTGTCGGGAAGGCCGTTCGCGGGTCGTTTCGGTGTCTTTGTCATTGGAATCCTATGTAGGGCGCTTCGCGCTCGGGCGAAATCGTGCGCCGCTTGACGTTCCGGGGCGGGCGCGACAGCTTCCGCGCCGATAACGCCCCAGGAGAAGATGATGTCCCTGTCCGCCACGCCCGCCCTCAGCGGCCCGACCGGCTCGCTGCTGACGCTGATCGGCAAGACGCCGATGGTCGAGGTGACCCGGATCGACACCGGCAAATGCCGTCTATTCCTGAAGCTGGAAAGCCAGAACCCCGGCGGGTCGATCAAGGACCGCATCGCCCTGTCGATGATCGCGGCGGCCGAGCGGGAAGGGTGGTTGAAGCCCGGCGGCACCATCGTCGAGGCGACGGCCGGCAATACGGGCCTGGCGCTGACCCTGGTGGGGCAGGCCAAGGGTTATAAGGTGCTTCTGGTCATCCCGGACAAGATGTCCAAGGAAAAAATCCAGCATCTCAGGGCCATGGGCGCCGATGTTCGCCTGACGCGTTCGGACGTGCCGCATGGGCACCCCGAATATTACACCGACATGGCCGAGCGTCTGGCCCAGCAGATTCCGGGCGGTTTCTACGTCAACCAGTTCGCCAATGACGCCAACTCCCAGGCCCATTTCGACACCACCGGCCCGGAGATCTGGGAACAGATGGGCGGCGATGTCGGCGGCTTCGTCGCCGGCATCGGCTCGGGCGGCACCATCACCGGCATCGCCCGCTATCTGAAAAGTGTCGGCTCGAACGCCCAGATCATCCTGGCCGACCCGGTCGGATCGACCCTGGCGGGCATCGTCAACGAGGGCGTTCCGGGGCCGGAAGGCAGCTATACGGTCGAGGGCATCGGCCAGAATTTCGTGCCCGACACGGCCGACATGGACCTGATCGACACCGCCTATTCCATCCCCGACGCCGAGGCCATCGCCACCGTGCGCGAACTGCTGCTGAAGGAGGGCGTGCTGGCGGGGTCGTCGTCGGGCACCCTGATCGCGGCGGCCCTGCGCTGGTGCCGCGAACAGACGGAGGCCAAGACCTGCGTCACCTTCGTCTGCGACACCGGGGCCAAATATCTGTCCAAGGTCTATAATGACGCCTGGCTGGCCGATCAGGGCCTGGGCGAGCGCGAGCTGCACGGCGATCTGTCGGACCTGATCACCCGCAAATACGCCGACGGCGCCGTGGTTTCGGCCACGCCGGACGACACCCTGGACACCGTCTTCAAGCGCATGCGGGGCGCCGATGTGTCGCAACTGCCCATCATCCAGGACGGCCGCCTGGTCGGCATCATCGACGAAAGCGACATCGTCCACGTCATGAACACCGACGAGATCACTCGCCAGGAGCGGTTCAAGAAGGCCGCGGGCACGGTCATGACCCGCGACCTGGACACGGTGCAGGTGAACGAGCCGCTGGACGCCCTGATCCCCCTGTTCGACCGCGACCGGGTGGCCATCGTGCTGGACGGCGACCGCTTCGTCGGCCTGATCACGCGCACGGACCTGATCAATCACCTGAGCCTGAACCGATAGGCGTCATGCAGGCGCCGCTGAACCGCAGGCAGGGGTTGGGGCTAGGGCTGGGGCTGGGCCTCTCCTCGGCCGGGGCGGCGCTCGCCGGTCCAGTCTGGACGCAGGACGCCGGAACGCTTGAGGGTGTCCGCCGCGGCAGTTACCGCAGTCGCGACCGTGACCTGGGCGCACTTGTCGCCACGCCGACGGTGACCGATGGGCCGATGAGCGGCGCGGCGCTTGTTCTGTTGCATGGGGCCGGGGGCATTCGCCGCGACTTCGGCAATTTCTACGGCAACGCCCGACGCCTGGCGGCCCAGGGCTACACGGTCGTCATGCCCGACTATTTCGGCGACATCGATGGCGGGCGCGGGTCGAACGATCCTGAACGCTGGGCGGATGCGGTCAGGGACGCCGCTTTGTGGACCGCCACCCTGCGCGGCGTCGATCCGGCGCGTGTCGGGGCCATGGGCTATTCGCGCGGCGGCTATCTGGCCGGCGAGGTGGCCGTGCGCGAGGCGGGTATCAGGGCCGTGGTCGGTGTCTGTTCGGCCGGCAATGTCGCGGCGAGGCGTATGGTGCGAAAGCCGCCGGTCCTGCTGATCTACGCCGCCGACGATCCGGTCGTGCCTGCGGTGCGCACCCGCCGCTGGGCCAATGTGCTCGAGCGGGCCGGGATCACGGTCGAAACCCATGTCATCGACGTGCGCCGACACGGCTTCTTCGAAGGCGAATGGGCCGATATTTTCGAGCGTTCGGATGATTTCCTGAGGCGATCTATGACCTAGCGGGCGTGTTGTACGTCCCGGCTGGAAATGTGGCGAAAATGTGCTTTCTTACGACTTCGCATTCGGGGATTCTGGGTGCGCAGGCGTTGGAAAGGTGTGTCTTATGCGAACGCATGCAGCGTGGGTGGCGGGTGCAGCGATCATGCTGGGCGGTGCGCAAGAGGCGCCGGGGATTGTCGTGTCGGCGGCTCCGGCCGCGCCGCCGACGGCGGATCGACCCAATGGCGACTATTATCCCGACGCCATGGTCTGCCCGGACGATGTGCCGGTGAACGCCCGGCGCGGCACCATGAAGATCCCCAGCAACAACCGCCAGGTGGACGCCATGGTCTATACGCCGCGCGAGGGGCGCAACACGGCGGTGATCGTGATGCTGCATGACGCCCGCGGCCTGCGACCCACCTTGCCGGGGTTCGATCCGCGCGCCCTGCAGTTGGCCAGTCGTGGATATGTGGTTGTCATGCCTCAATATTACGACGCCACCAGTGGCGAACGTGAGCGGGATCGACGCAACATCGACCGCTGGCGCGACGTGGCCGACGATGTGGTGAGCAGCGTCGCCGAATTCGCCGGGGTGGATCGCAGCAAGGTCGGCGTATGGGGCGTATCGCTGGGCGGTTGGTTGGCGGCGGAAGGCGCCATGCGCAACGAAAGCCTGCGGTCGGCGGTGGCGGTCTCGGCCGGTGCGGACGTGGCGCCCGCGCGGACGTTCAGGCGCCAGGTTCCGATCCTGATGATCAACGCCGACGGCGATCCGATGATCTCCGCCAAATCGGCCCAGGAGTTCGCCGCCGACCTGACCCGGCGGGGCGCGGAGATCGAATCCGAGACGCTGGACAGCGACCAGCATTTCTTTGAACAGCCTCTGTGGTGCCAGACGTTCACCGCCTCGCGGGAATTCTTCGACCGGACGCTTCTGGCGCCCTAAAAGGCGGCCATGTCGATCAAGAACGCCCAGGGATTCTCCACCCGCGCCATCCACGCCGGTCAACGGCCCGACCCCACGACCGGGGCGGTGATGACGCCCATCTACGCCACCTCGACCTACGCCCAGGAAAGCCCGGGCGTGAACAAGGGGTATGAATATGCGCGCGGCAAGAACCCGACGCGCGAGGCGTTCGAGGCTTGTATCGCCGACCTGGAGGGCGGAACCCACGGCTTTGGTTTCGCCAGCGGCATGGCGGCGACGTCCACGGCGCTGGAGCTGCTGGACGCCGGGTCGCACATCGTCACCGGCGACGACCTGTATGGCGGCACCTGGCGGCTGTTCGAGCGGGTTCGGCGCCGGTCGATGGGTCTGGACTTCAGCTATGTCGATCTCAGCGACCTGAACGCCGTCGAGGCGGCGATCACCGACAAGACCCGCATGCTGTGGGTCGAGACGCCGACCAATCCCCTGATGAAGCTGGCCGACATCGCGGCCCTATCGAAACTGGCCAAGGCGAAGGGGCTGATCCTGGTGGTCGACAACACCTTCGCCACCCCCTTCTGCCAGCAGCCGATCGGCCTGGGCGCCGACATCGTCATGCATTCGGCGACCAAATATCTGAACGGCCATTCCGACGTCATCGGCGGGGTTCTGGTGACCGCAAACCCCGATCTGGCGCCCCAGATCAAGTTTCTGCAGAACTCGGTCGGTGGGGTGATGGGGCCGTTCGACGCCTTCCTGGTCAACCGGGGGCTGAAGACCCTGGCTCTGCGGATGCAGGCGCATTGCGCCAACGCCCTGGCCGTCGCGCGCTGGCTGGAGGACCGCAAGGGCGTCGCCCGCGTCGTCTATCCCGGCCTGGTCGCCCATCCCCAGCACGACCTGGCCGCGCGTCAGATGACGGGCGGGTTCGGCGGCATGGTGACGGTGCTGATCGACGGCGACCTGTCGCGCACCAAACAGGTGCTGGAGCGGGTGCAGGTCTTCACCCTGGCGGAGTCTTTGGGTGGGGTCGAAAGCCTGGTCAACCACCCGGCCATCATGACCCATGCCAGCGTGCCCAAGGATGTGCGCGAGGCGGGCGGCGTCACCGACAACCTGATCCGCCTGTCGGTCGGGGTCGAAAACGTCGAAGACCTGATCGCCGACCTGGATCAGGCGCTGGGCTGAAACAGGCTAAAGCGTCTTCGCGTCGGGCAGGGCGGTCTGGTGTCCGGTGACGGGCGCGACCTTCTTTTTCGGCGCGGGCCGGGCCTTCTTCACAGGTTTGGGGGCGGCTGAGGCCCGTGCGGCGTTCTCCGCATCGATCAACGGAATGATATCCGCCGCCTTTTCCATCTGCACCGGCGAACCCGTTTCGGTCAGGCGGACGGCGTTGAGCCGCAGCGCCTTCAGATCGGCGTCGGTCATGGCGGGGATCATTTCGGCCAGGGGCGTCATCCGGCATTCTCCATGCGGAAAGGCCTCAGGGCCGGCGCGCAAGGCGCCAGCCCTTCAGCTGATTGAAAGCGATTTCAGCGACGATCCTGTCGCCCAGCAATGTCACTTCGGTCTGGCGCCCCAGTGAGGGCAGGACCGTGATGAGATGGCCGTTGTCCAGCCGAACACGTCGACCGCCCAGCGGCAGCAGGCCGGTGACGACGCCTTCAAAGGCGATGCCGTCACTGACGCTATGAACAGGATCGTTCGTATTGGCCGCGGGAGGCTTGTCCTACTCCACGGCCTTGAGACGCCCGGCGGATTCCTTGCCCGACCGCGGATCGCGCTCGACCTCATAGGCGATCTTCTGGTTTTCGCTCAGGGCGCCGAAGTCCGAGACTTCCAGGGCGGAGGCGTGGACGAAGACATCCTTGCCGCCGTCATCCGGTTGGATGAATCCATAACCCTTGGTCGAATTGTACCATTTCACAGTGCCGGTCGCCATTCTCAGGACCTCCGTTAGCAGTTGACCGCCGGAGAAAGTCCGGGATCGGCCTGTCGGGTCTGAATGGGATCGGCTTGGGACCTCGGTGCGCGATGCAAAGGGCAGCAGCGTTTCGCAGAGAGATCGACACTACACAGGTGGGGTCTGTGAGGGGCTTCGGCAAGGCCCTCGCCGGAAAACGAAAACGGCGGCGAAGGCATCGCCCTCGCCGCCGTTCCAGATCACATCGCCGAAGCGACGGGCGATCAGCCCTCGGTCTTCAGTTGACCGGCCGATTCCTTGCCCGAGCGACGGTCAGTTTCGATCTCGTACGAGATCTTCTGGTTCTCATCCAGGCCGCGCAGGCCGGCGGCTTCCACCGCCGAGATGTGGACGAAGACGTCCTTGCCGCCGTCGTCCGGCTGGATGAAGCCGTAACCCTTGGTGGAGTTGAACCATTTCACAGTGCCGGTAGCCATATCAGGACCTCCATTGGCGTTGGCCGCAGGGAAAGAGCCCCTGTGGCGGAATGTCGGTTCTGGTGGAGCAGCTTGGACCTCGGTGCGCAGTGCGAAAGGTGCAGGCGTTACGCATAGAGATCGACATCTTCATTCTGAACCAGGTTTGCGCCTGGCGCAAGGCGCAGCCTCAGTCAGATGAGATGGGCGGCAGGGTCGGTGCATAGTGCTGCTGGCACAGCGCCCTGAGCGCCCGGGTCACGGACTGACCGTACAGGCTTTCCTGAACGCGCTCATACCCTTCGGCGGACAGGCGTTGGCGGATTTCGGTGACCGAACGACAGCCGCCGTGGCGGGCCAGCTGATAGGCGCGTTCGATGGTCGTGGGGCGATGACTGCTCATGACCCTAGATGGGGGAGGTCGTGCCGCGTTGCGATGGCCGCCGCTCAGAAGCCGAAGCTGATCGCGGCCACCACGGCGTCGGCATAGCGCGGATCGTTCGACGGCCCGTCCGTTCCGTACCAGCGCACGTCCAGCGCGGCGCGACGGTTGATGGCCCAGCTCATGCCGGCGTTATAGCCGGTGTAGTCGATGGCCCCGTCCTGTTCGCGGCGGCCGATGGCGGCGCTGGCCGAGACGGTTTCATTGAAGTCCCACCCCGCCTGGGCCTCGACCCAGGTCCAGGCCTTCACCGCGCCCGTGCCATCGGGCGAATGCTGCAGCTGCAGACGCGCGCGCGCCGGTCCGATGGAGCGCGACAGATTGGCCGTGAACTCCCAGGCCTCGGCGTCCGCGCCCGGATTAGCGTCCAGTTGCCATTTGTGCGCGATGTTCAGGTCCAGGTCGAAGCCCGCGATCTGGGGCCGCACACCGAAGCCCAGTTCGCCTTCGGTGTCCGAACCGTTGGACTGGATCCCCTCCAGCCCGCCTTGGGCATAGAAGAAGCCGCTGTCGTTTTCCCATTCGGCGCTGGCCCAGACGAACTCCTGGCCCATGGATTTGGACGCGGCCTTGGACCGGTTGTCGGTGCCGGCCCCGAAGCCGAAATTCCAGCGGCCCGGGGCGTCCTGCGCCAGGGCGGGCGTGGCCAGAAGCGCGATCAGGGCGGCGGTCGTCAGGGTGCGGATCATGTCCCCGCTTTGCCTTGAACCTATGGCGAAGTCTAGGCGGGCGAGCTCGGGGCGAAGGCGTCCGCCGCCGCGAAGCCGGCCACGGCCTGCGCATATTCCTCGCGCATGCGGGCGACCAGGTCGTGCGTGGTCGGAATATCGTGCACGGCGCCCGAACCCTGGCCGGCGGACCACACGGTTTTCCAGGCCTTGGCCTCTTCGCCCATGTCCAGCTTGTGTTCGGGCAGGGTCTTGGGGTCGATTCCGTTGGCCAGCAGCGAGGGGGTCAGGAAGTTGGCCGGAATGCCCGAAACGGCGGGAGTGTAGGTGATGTCGGCCGATCCGGCCTCGACGATCATCTGCTTGTATTCGGCCTGGGCGGCGCTCTCGGCCGTATTGATGAAGCGGGTGCCCATATAGGCGAAGTCGGCGCCCATCATCCGCGTCGCCGCCACGTCGCGCCCGGTCGACAGACAGCCCGACAGAATGATGGTCCCGTCGAAGAAGCCGCGCACTTCCTCGACCAGGGCGAAGGGATTGACCACCCCTGCATGGCCTCCGGCGCCTGCGGCGACCAGGATCAGGCCGTCGACCCCTGCCTGGGCCGCCTTTTTGGCGTGACGCACATTGGCGATGTCGTGGAACACGACCCCGCCATAGCCGTGCACCGCATCCACCAGATCGCGCACTGCCCCCAGCGAGGTGATCACCAGCGGAACCTGCTCGGCCACCGTCACCTCCAGGTCCGCCATCAGCCGGGTATTGGTCGGGTGGACGATGTGATTGACGCCGAACGCCGCCGCATCCGCCGTGCGCCGCGCCTTGATCTGTTGCAGCCAGTCCCGATAGCCCTCGGTCGTGCGCTGGTTCAGCGACGGAAAGGTGCCGATCACCCCGGCGTTGCAGCATTCGACCACCAGATCAGGCCCGGAGACCAGGAACATGGGGGCGGCGATGACCGGCAGTTTCAGGCCGGCTTGCAGCGAGGCGGGAATGGCCACGGGCGTCTCCTGGGTTTTGTTTCGCTACGCTTAGCGGGCTGACGATGCGGAAGGCAACGAAATCCTCCCCCGCCGGGGGAGGGGGACCGCGAAGCGGTGGAGGGGGCTAACCCCGCACTCGGCGCCGGATGCGTTGCAACACATCCTCCAGATCCTCCAGCACATCGCGCGCCGCGATCCGCATGACCGCGACGTCGTTTCGATGCAGCCATTCGGTGCGGCGTTCATCGTGCGCCGCGGCGTCAGGATGCTCGTGGCCCTGACCGTCGATCTCGACCGCAAGCCGGGCGTCCTCGCAGTAGAAATCAAGGATGTAGGGCCCGAGGGGATGCTGCCGTCGAAACCGCACATCATCCATGCGGCGGCCACGGATGGCGTTCCACACCAGAACCTCAGGCAGGGTCATCTTGCGCCGCAGGCTGCGGGCCTTGGCTACGGTCGCCTTTGGCGCATAGGTCACTGACGCTCGGGCATGTGGCTGGCCCCCTCCACCACTTCGCGGTCCCCCTCCCCCGATGGGGGAGGATTTTAAAGCGCGCCGCAAGCGCCTAAATGGCCCCTATGACCACCGACACTTCCGGCCTTTCCCAGCTCGGCGCCCAGACGGCCCAGCCGACCAGTCCCGAAACCGCCGTGCTTGAGCGCGTGCCCAATCCGCATGCCGACAGCCTGTATGTCGCGCGCTTCACCGTGCCCGAGTTCACCAGCCTGTGCCCCGTGACGGGCCAGCCGGATTTCGCCCATATCGTCATCGACTATGTGCCCGGCGACTGGCTGGTCGAATCCAAGTCGCTGAAGCTGTATCTGACCGCGTTCCGCAACCATGGCGCCTTCCACGAGGACTGCACCGTGGCCATCGGCAAGCGGCTGGCTGATCTGCTGGCCCCCAAATGGCTGCGGATCGGCGGCTACTGGTATCCGCGCGGCGGCATCCCCATCGACGTCTTCTGGCAGACGGGCGCGCCGCTGGACGGCGTCTGGCTGCCGGATCAGGGCGTGCCCACCTATCGCGGCCGGGGCTGAGGCGTCCCGAAAAACCTCATCTCGACCTCATGATTTGACGGCGTCGCGCGGCCTAAGGGCTGGGGCATGACCGTTGATCGCCTTCCGCTGGAAACCCTGGGCCGGGCCTGGCTGGCGCGGCTTCAGGCCCGCGCCGACCGCGCCGCCTGGTCGCGCCATGCCTTCGAGTTCCTGATGTTTGGGCTGAAGCAGGCCTGGGCCTGTCTGTTCGGCGGGGCGATGCTGGCCTTGCTGGTGGGCACGCACCTGCTGTGGCCCGACCGTGCGCCCGTCGCCCGTTATGACGCCCTGGTGCTGGGCGCCGTCGCCCTTCAGGCGGCCATGCTGGCGCTGCGGCTGGAGAGCTGGGAGGAGGCGCGGGTCATCTTCCTGTTCCACATCGCCGGCACGGTGATGGAGCTGTTCAAGACCGCGCACGGATCGTGGATCTATCCCGAGGCGTCGGTGCTGCGGATCGGGGACGTGCCGCTGTTCTCGGGCTTCATGTATGCGGCGGTCGGCAGCTATATCGCGCGGGTCCAGCGCATCTTCCACATCCGGGTGCGGGCCTATCCGCCGCTGTGGACCACCTGGATTCTGGCCGGCGCCATCTACGTCAACTTCTTCGCTCACCACTGGCTGCCGGACGTGCGGCTGGCGCTGTTCGCGGCGACGGCGGCGCTGTTCGCGCGGGCGCGCTTCTGGTTCACGGCCGATCGGGCGCGGCGGTCGATGCCGATCCTTCTGGGCTATGGCCTGGTAGCCCTGTTCATCTGGTTCGCCGAGAACCTGGCCACGTTCGCGCGGGCCTGGACCTATCCCGACCAGGCGGCGGGGTGGGAGATGGTGTCGCTGGCCAAGCTGGGCAGCTGGTTCCTGCTGATGATCGTGTCGGTGGTTCTGGTGTCCATCGTCCACCGGCCGCAGCCTGAGATCAGCCCAGCCGCGTGACCTTGCCCGCCATGTCGGGACGCGGCCGTTCCAGCGGCGGCTCGGTCAGGGTTCCGATATGGATGAAGCCGGCGATCCGTTCGCCGTCTCTGACCCCGAACAGAGCCGTGGCCTGGGGGTCATAGCTGTACCAGTCGGTGATCCAGCTGGCGCTGTAGCCCAGCGCGCCTGCCGCGTGTTCCAGGTTCATGCACACCGCCCCGGTGGACAGTTCCTGTTCCCACACCGGCACCTTGTGGCCGGCGATCGGGGCCGAGATCACCAGAACCGTCACCGGCGGCGCCGTCAGCTTGACCAGAACCTTGGCCGCCTTGCCCGGATCGGGCTGTTGCTGCGCCAGGGGCGTCAGGGCCTGGGCGATGCGGTCGCGGGCGTCGGGCGACAGGATCACGAACCGCCACGGAAACAGCTTGCCATGGTCCGGCGTGCGCGCGCCCAGGTGCAGGATGTCGTTCAGCTCGGCCTCCGACGGGCCGGGCGCGATCAGGCTTTGCGCCGGGGCCGAACGGCGGGTCGCCAGTCGGTCGCGCCACTGGGGCGACGGAACGGGAAGGGGCAGGGCGGCGCCCAGAACATCATCGGCCATGCGCCTAGCTAGGATTTGCCGGGGCGCGGCGCCATAGGTGCGGGCGATGAGCCAGGATGAAAACGAACCCCAGAACGACCCGCCGTGGGCCGAGGGCGTGACCCGGCCGCCGCCGTGGACGGATGCGGGCGGCCGCACCGTCTATGAGAACCCCTGGCTGCGCCTGACCGAACACAACGCCACGGCCCCGACCGGGGCGCCCGCCCTCTATGCTGTTCTGCGGCCCCGGAACCTGGCGGTCGGCGTCCTGCCGATCCACGATGACGGGACCGTGACCCTGGTGGGTCAGTCGCGCTTCGCCTGCGCCGACTTTTCGTGGGAGATGCCCGAAGGCGGCGCGCCCTTCGATGAAGACCCGCTGGAGGGCATACGGCGCGAACTGGCCGAGGAGGCCGGGCTGAAGGCCGATCATTGGCTGGAGGTGCTGCAGATGCAGATGTCCAACTCGGTGACCGACGAACGGGCCGTGGCCTGGTTGTGCTGGGGCCTGTCGCCCGCGCCGGTCGCGCCGGACCCGACCGAGGTGATCGTGACCGCCCGGACCCCCTTCATGACCCTGATCGACGCCATCGGCCGGGGCCAGGTGCAGGACGCCTTCACCGTGGCGACGGCGCTGCGGGCCTACCATATGGCGCGTGAAAGCCTGCTGCCGGGCTGGCTGGCCCATGTCATGCTGCACCGGCTATGATGGCGCCGAACGAAAGGACGCCCATGACCCGACTGGAAGTCGTCGCCGCGCGTGAAGACGTCTGGGGCCAGCTGCGGGCCTCGGCCGAGGCGGCCGCGCGCGACGAGCCGGGCCTGGCGTCCCAGATGAACGCCGTCATCCTGGCCCACGCGGATCTGGCCGGCGCCCTCAGCTTCCAGATCGGGCGCAAGCTGGGAGACGCCGAACTGGGCGCCATGACGGTGCGTGAAGTGTGTCTGGAGGCCTATGAGGCCGATCCGGCCATCGTCGCGGCGGCCGAGGCCGACCTGGCCGCCGTGGCCGAGCGCGACCCGGCCATCCGCTCGCTGTTGCAGCCGTTTCTGTATTTCAAGGGCTTCCAGGCGCTTCAGGCCTATCGCGTGGCGCACTGGCTGTGGACGCGCGGACGCGAGACCCTGGCCCTGCATTTCCAGAGCCGGATGTCCGAACTGTTCCAGGTCGACATCCACCCCGGCGCCCGCATGGGGTCGGGCCTGTTCCTGGACCACGGCACCGGCATCGTCATCGGCGAAACGGCGGTGGTGGGCGACGAAGTGTCCATGCTGCACGCTGTCACCCTGGGCGGCACCGGGGCCGAACGCGGCGATCGCCACCCCAAGATCGGCCGCGGCGTCCTGCTGGGCGCGGGGGCCAAGGTGCTGGGCAACATCACGGTCGGCGACTACGCCAAGGTGGCCTCCGGTTCGGTGGTGCTGAAGCCGGTGCCCGCAGGCTGCACGGTGGCGGGGGTTCCGGCCCGGCTGGTCAACTGCCCGACCGAGGCGGCCCCGGCGCGGACCATGGACCATACGCTGGCCGACATCGTCTATGATTTCGTGATCTGAGCCTCGCAAATCCTCCCCCATCGGGGGAGGGGGACCGCGACCCGAAGGGCGGCGCGTAGCAGTCAAGCGGTGGAGGGGGCTGGCTGGATGCTGGATCGCCCGTGACCTACGCCCCCAAACCAACCGTCGCCAAGGCTCGCAAGCTCCGCCGCAAGCTGACCTTGCCGGAAGTCCTCGTCTGGACCGCGCTGCGAGGTCGGCGCCTGGATGGCGTTCGCTTCCGTCGCCAACATCCTGTGGGGCCCTACATTCTCGATTTCTACTGCTAGGACGCGCGCCTGGCGGTCGAGATCGATGGTCAGGGACACGAGCATCCCGACGCCTTCGCGCACGATGAGCGACGGACCGCGTGGCTGAACCAGCATGGCGTATCGGTCATGCGTATTGCGGCCAGAGATGTATTGGACGATCTCGAAGACGTGCTGGCGCGCATCCTGCGGCGTGCTCGCGCTTAGCCCCCTCCACCGCCTGCGGCGGTCCCCCTCCCCCGATGGGGGAGGATTTCCATCGGGGCTTTCAAACCCGACCCGACCTCACTAGGGTCCGCGCCCAATTCACCATCCTGACGAGGCCGCCCCGTGACCGAAGCCGACATCAAGCGCGTCGAGACGCATCTGAAGCGCACCTTCAACCATGGCGGTCTGAAGCTGAAGGCCCGCAAACAGGCCGATTCCGCCGAGGTCTATGTCGATGACGAATTCATCGGCGTGGTGTTCGAAGACGAGGACGAGGCCGGCTCCTACATGTTCGAAATGGCCATTCTGGCGGAAGACCTGCCCCAGGCCTGAAGACCGAACGCACCGGAGACGCCGTCATGACCGCGCAACGCATCGCCTTCATCGGGCTGGGCAATATGGGCGGCGGCATGGCCGCCAACCAGGCCAAGGCGGGCCGACAGGTCATGGCCTTCGACCTGTCGCAGGACGCCATGGATCGCGCCGTGGCGGCCGGCTGCACCGCCGCGGCTTCGGTGGCCGAGGCGGTCAAGGATGCGGATATCATCATCACCATGCTGCCGGCCGGGCCGCATGTGATGAAGGTCTATTCCGAACAGATCATCGGCGCGGCGCCGACCAGCGCGCTGCTGCTGGACTGTTCGACCATCGATGTGGACACGGCGCGCGCCGTGGCTGGCCGGGCGCGCGAGGCGGGCTACGCCTTCGCCGACGCGCCGGTGTCGGGCGGCACCATGGCGGCGGACGCCGGGACGCTGGCCTTCATGGTCGGCTGCGACGAAGACCAGTTCGCCCGCATCGAGGCGGCGCTGGCGCCCATGAGCCGCGCCACCTTCCGCGCCGGCGACCATGGCGCGGGTCAGGCGGCCAAGATCTGCAACAACATGATCCTGGGCATCACCATGCTGGGGACGTGCGAGGCGATCGGCCTGGCCGAGAAGCTGGGCCTGGACCCGGTCAAGATGTTCGACATCGTGGCCAAGTCGTCGGGCCAGTCTTGGTCGGTGACCACCTATTATCCCTGGCCCGGCCCGGTGCCGACGGCGCCTTCGAATCGCAACTACGACGGCGGGTTCGCCGCCGCCATGATGCTGAAGGATCTGAAGCTGGCCCAGGACGCGGCGGCCAAGGCCGGCGCCAGCACCCCCCTGGGCGCCCAGACCGAGGCCCTGTTCCAGATGTTCAACGGCCTGGGTTACGGCGGCCGCGACTTCTCGGCCATCCTGCAGATGCTGCGCGGGAAACTGGACGAACTGCCCCAGGGTTGAGACGCGCTGAGGCGCGCCGTTCGGCGTTAACTCTCAATCCATGGTTGTGGTCGACTCTGGCTGAGTCGCATTAGCGACGCTGTTGAGAGTCGTTATCAATTAGGGGGTTGCGACCTTTTCTCCCCGTCCTGAATGTGGACTTTCCGGGCGCGGGGGCGCATAGGCCGGGCCAGCATCATCGAGGGACGAAAACGGCCTTGTTCGACTATCGCGCCGCGTTCGAAAGCGCCGTAGAGCAGGTGAAGGGGGAGGGGCGCTATCGCGTCTTCGCCGACCTGAAGCGCGTGGCCGGTCAGTTCCCGGTGGCCCGCCGTCGCCGCGCGGACGGCACCGAGCAAGACGTGGTCGTCTGGTGCTCGAACGATTACCTCGGCATGGGCCAGCATCCGGCCGTTCTGGACGCCATGACGGCCGAGATCGCCGCGACCGGCGCCGGCGCCGGCGGCACGCGCAACATCTCGGGCACCACCCGTTCGGCCGTGGACCTGGAGGCCGAGCTGGCGTCCTGGCACGGCAAGGAAGCGGCCCTGCTGTTCACCTCGGGCTATGTGGCCAATGAGGCGACGCTGACGACGCTGCAGCGCATCCTGCCGGGCCTGATCATCTTTTCCGACAGTCTGAACCATGCCTCGATGATCGCGGGCATTCGCAACGGCGGGTGCGAGCGGCACATCTTCGCGCACAACGATCTGACGCACCTTGAGGCGCTGCTGGCCGACGCCCCGGCCGATGCGCCCAAGCTGATCGCCTTCGAGAGCGTCTATTCCATGGACGGCGACATCGCCGACCTGAAGGGCACCCTCGCCCTGGCGCGCAAATACGGCGCCCTGACCTATCTGGACGAGGTTCACGCCGTGGGCCTGTACGGCGAAACCGGCGCCGGCGTGGCCGAGCGCGATGGCGTGCTGGACCAGATCGACATCATCGAATGCACCCTGGGCAAGGCCATCGGCGTCATGGGCGGATACATCGCGGCTGACGCCGTGATCGTGGACGCGGTGCGGTCTTGGGCCGCGGGCTTCATCTTCACCACCAGCCTGCCGCCCGCCCTGACCGCCGGCGCCCTGGCCTCGGTGCGGCATCTGAAGACCCATCCCGAACTGCGCGCCGCCCATCAGGAGCGCGCCGCCACCCTGAAGCGCCTGTTCGCCGAGGCGGGCATTCCGGTGATGGACAGCGAAAGCCACATCGTGCCGGTGCGCGTGGGCAACCCGGTCCACTGCAAGATGATCTCGGACATGCTGCTGGAAGACCACGGCGTCTATGTCCAGCCGATCAACTATCCCACCGTGCCCAAGGGGACCGAGCGGCTTCGCTTCACCCCGTCGCCCAACCACACCGACGCCATGATGGCCGATCTGGTGGCGGCGATGGACCGGCTGTGGACCCACTGCAATGTGGCGCGTCGCCCGGCGGCGGCGTGATTGGCCGCGCCTGACCCGGAACTGGGCGAGGTTCTGTTCGAACTGACCCGTAACGGGCCCTATCTGAAATGTTCGGCCATCCACGCCGCGACGGGGATCGAGGTGTCGGCCCTGGGTCCGGCGAACCAGCCCGAGGCCCTGAAGCGCGTGGCCATCGCCAAGCTGAAGCGGGCGCTGCTCAGCCGTTGATTTGACGGCGGTGGTGCAGGTGCATGACGGCGCCCATCGCCAGAAGCCCACCGAACAGGATCATCGCCCATTCG
The DNA here is from genome assembly GCF_937863155.1 of uncultured Brevundimonas sp. GTDB lineage: Bacteria > Pseudomonadota > Alphaproteobacteria > Caulobacterales > Caulobacteraceae > Brevundimonas. The sequence goes on from NZ_CALMFB010000005.1 coordinate 38,899, forward strand.
CTCAGGGTCGGCACCGTGGGGACGGGCGGCGGCGGCGGCGTCAGGGACACGGTGACGCTGGCCGCGCTGGCGAATGAAACCCCATCCGCGGGCCCACCCGAGGCGTTCAGGCAGCCGGCGCCGAAGGTGCCGCCCGTAGGGTTGCCGAACCCATCCTCGGCGTTGTCGCCCCGCACCTGGCAGATGGCGTTGCTCAACACATTGACCGGCGTGGCTCCGACACTCGTGAACCAGATCGAAGAGACGCGCGCAGCGGGGTTGGCGGGGGCGCTTACGGGATAAGACCCGGGCGTGTTGACCCGATCGAACTTGAACTCGAATCCGATGATTTCGCCGGCGGCGTTGGTGTCGACCTTGGCGGTGTTGATATAGACCGTGTTGTACAGATCCGCTTCGGTATAGGTGCGCTGGCCATCGTTGATGGTGAAGGTGTTGATGCCGAAGCTGACGTCATAGCCGATCTCGTTCGGCGGCGGCGCGCCGGCCAGTTCAAACTGGCCGCTCAGCTTATGGGCCGTCGTATAGACACGCGAGCAATCCCCCGCCGGACAGACCACCGCCGTCGAATTGGACGCCGTCGAATAGGGCGCGCTGTCGATATAGTAGGTGACGGCCTGAGCCGCCGCCTGATTGGCGAACAGACCAAGGGCCAGGGCCAGCCCCAGAACGACACGCTTCATGATTCTCTCCCCGCAAGCCGTGCAGTTTAGGGAGGTATCCTCCAAGGGCAAAAACTTCGGTCGCGAAATTGGATCGGATTCCAAAATCACGGACTTGCCACAAGATGTTGTGGTCAGCTCGGGTGCAGCGTAGACAGGACGGCGTTTTCGTCGCCCTCTCTAGTTTCGGAATCGCCCGTGACCGCCTTCACCCACACCGACTATTTCTCGAAACCTCTGGCCGAGGCCGATCCCGACATCTTCGGCGGCATCCAGGGTGAACTGGGCCGCCAGCGCGAGCAGATCGAGCTGATCGCGTCCGAGAACATCGTCTCGCGCGCGGTGCTGGAGGCGCAAGGCAGCGTCCTGACCAACAAATACGCCGAGGGCTATCCGGGCCGTCGCTATTACGGCGGCTGCGAATACGTCGATGTGACCGAGGATCTGGCGCGCGAGCGGGCCAAGGCGCTGTTCGGCGCCGCCTTCGCCAACGTCCAGCCGCACTCGGGCGCCCAGGCCAATCAGGCGGTGTTTTTCAGCCTGCTGCAGCCGGGGGATACTTTCCTGGGCATGGACCTGGCCTGCGGCGGCCACCTGACCCACGGCAGTCCGGCGAACCAGTCGGGAAAATGGTTCCGGCCCGTCACCTATAAGGTTAGAGAAGACGATCATCTGATTGATTATGATCACGTCGCCGAGATGGCCGAGCGCGAGAAGCCCAGGCTGATCCTGGCCGGCGCCTCCGCCTATTCCCGCCACATCGACTTCAAGCGGTTCCGCGAGATCGCCGACAGCGTGGGCGCCTATCTGATGGTGGACATGGCCCACTATGCCGGGCTGATCGCCGGCGGCGTCTATCCCGACCCCGTGCCCCACGCCCACGTCGTGACCACCACCACCCACAAGACCCTGCGCGGGCCGCGCGGCGGCATGGTGCTGACCAATGACGGCGACATCGCCAAGAAGATCAACTCGGCCGTCTTCCCCGGCCTGCAGGGCGGGCCGCTGGAACACGTCATCGCCGCCAAGGCCGTGGCCTTCGGCGAGGCGCTGAAGCCCGAGTTCAAGGCCTATGCGAAACAGGTGGTGGCCAACGCCCGCGCCCTGTCGGCGGTGCTGGTGGATCGGGGCCTGGCCATCGTCTCGGGCGGCACCGACAGCCATCTGATGCTGGTCGATCTGCGGCCCAAGGGCGTGACGGGCAAGGCGACGGAGATCGAGCTGGAGCACGCTCTGATGACCTGCAACAAGAACGGGGTGCCGTTCGACACCGCGCCCTTCACCGTCACCTCGGGCGTGCGTCTGGGAACCCCGGCGGGCACCACGCGCGGCTTTGGCGAGGCCGAGTTCCAGCAGGTCGGCCACTGGATCGCCGACGTGATCGACAGCATGAAGGGCGGCGATCAGGCCGACGTCGGGGTCAAGGCGCGCGTGGCGGACGAGGTGCGTCAGTTGACGGCGCGCTTCCCGATCTACGGATAAGCCGCTGATGAAATGCCCTTTCTGCGGAAATGTGGACACCCAGGTGAAGGACAGCCGCCCGTCCGACGATGGCGCGGCCATCCGGCGTCGGCGGTCGTGCGCGGCCTGCAACGGGCGTTTCACCACCTTCGAGCGGGTGCAGCTGCGTGAACTGGTCATCCTGAAGCGCAACGGCCGCCGCACCCCGTTCGACCGCGACAAGCTGGAGCGGTCCCTGGGCGTGGCCCTGCGCAAGCGGCCGGTCCAGCCGGACCAGGTCGAGCAGATGGTCAACCGCATCGTCCGCCAGCTGGAAAGCCTGGGCGAGACCGAGATCCCCTCCAGCGTCGTCGGCGACTTCATCATGAAGGCGCTGAAGGGCGTCGATGAAGTGGCCTACGTCCGCTACGCCTCGGTCTACAAGGACTTCCGCCACACCAGCGACTTCGCGAAATTCCTCGGCGACGAGGGTCTGGACGAGGGCTGATGCGCCCGCCAGACCGCCCGCATGTGACGCTGAAACTGGCCACCTCGCTGGACGGCCGCATCGCCACGGCGACGGGCGAGAGCCAATGGATCACCGGCGACGCCGCGCGCGAACAGGGCCACCGTCTGCGCGCCGTCCACGACGCCATCCTGGTCGGGGTCGAGACGGTGCTGGCGGACGACCCGGAGCTGACCGTGCGACTTCCTTCACCTATTGCGGGGGGAAGGCAACCGTTGCGGGTCGTTATGGACAGCCGCCTGCGCACGCCACCATCCGCCCGGATCGCGGCCGCCAACACCCTGATCCTGACCGCCGCCGATCCGCGCTTTGTCGGCGGGGCGCAAGTGCAGCAGGTGGCGGCCGAGAACGGTCGTCCGGCCATCAGCGCCGTTCTGGCCGCCCTGTCCGAGCGTGGCGTCCGTTCGCTGCTGATCGAGGGGGGCGGGCAGGTGGCGGCGTCGTTTCTGGAGGCGGGCGCCGTGGACGCCATCGAATGGTTCCGCGCGCCGATCCTGCTGGGCGGGCAGGGGCGTCCGGGCGTCGCCGCCCTGGCCCTTGCCCGGCTTTCCGACGCGCCGCGCTTTCGCAGGCTTGCGGTTCAGCCCCTGGGTGACGACCTGTGGGAGCGATACGAGAGGCTCTGAATGTTCACCGGCATCGTCACCGACATCGGCAGGGTGCGCCGCGTCGCCGAAACGGCGCGCGACCGCCGCTATGAGATCGAGACCGCCTGGGACACGGCCGGCATCGACCTGGGCGCCTCGGTCAGCCACGCCGGCTGCTGCCTGACCGTCACGGAAAAAGGCCCCGGCTGGTTCGCGGTCGAGGTGTCGGGCGAAACCCTGTCGAAGACCACCCTGGGCGGCTGGCGCGCGGGCGATCCGGTCAATCTGGAGCGGGCGGCGCGGCTGGGCGACGAAATGGGCGGCCATGTCGTCTCGGGCCATGTCGACGGAATGGGCCAGGTGGTGTCGGTGACGCCGGACGGCGGCTCGCACCGCATCGTCATCGCCGCGCCGCCGCCGCTGCATCGCTATATCGCGTCCAAGGGGTCGATCACGGTCGATGGGGTCTCCCTGACGGTGAACGCCGTCGACGGCGTGGAATTCGGCCTGAACATCATCCCCCACACCTGGACGGCCACGACCCTGGGCCGGTTGAAGGCGGGGGATTTCGTCAATCTGGAAATCGACATGCTGGCGCGATACCTCGCGCGGTGGCAGGAGACGGCGGCATGAACCTGGCGGCCAATATGAATGACAGTCCGATCAGCCCGATCGAGGACATCCTGGAGGACGCCCGCAACGGGCGGCCCTACATCCTGGTCGACGCCGAGGATCGCGAGAACGAGGGCGACGTCATTATCCCGGCCCAGTTCGCGACGCCGGACCAGATCAACTTCATGGCCAAGCATGCGCGCGGCCTGATCTGCCTGGCCATCACGGCTGATCGCGCGCGCCAGCTGCGTCTGCCGCCCATGGCCGCCGAGAACCGCACCAGCATGGGCACGGCCTTCACCGTCTCGATCGAGGCCAAGGAGGGCGTGACCACCGGCATCAGCGCCGCCGACCGCGCCCGCACGGTTCAGGTGGCGGTCGATCCGAACCGCGGCGCCGACGACATCGTTTCGCCCGGCCACGTCTTCCCCCTGGTCGCGCGCGACGGCGGGGTCCTGGTCCGCACCGGCCACACCGAGGCGGCCGTGGACATCAGCCGCATGGCCGGCCTGACGCCCGCCGGGGTGATCTGCGAGATCATGAATGACGACGGCACCATGGCCCGGATGCCCGACCTGGTCGCCTTCGCCCAGCTGCACGGGCTGAAGATCGGCACCATCGCCGATCTGATCGCCTATCGCCGCCGCACCGAACGGTTCGTCGAGCGGGTGCTGGAGACGCCGTTCGACAGCGTCCACGGCGGCCCCTTCCGCCTGATGGTGTTCAGGAACGCCATCGAGGGGGTCGAGCATGTCGCCCTGGTCAAGGGCCGGATCGAGCCGGGCAAGCCGGTGCTGGTGCGGATGCATCAGGTCGACTTCGCCGCCGACCTCCTGGGTCATGTCGAGGCGCGGCAGGACTATTTGCCCAAGGCGCTGAAGGCGATCAGCGATCACAACGGCGCGGGCGTGGCGGTCTTCCTGCGCGACCCCGAACTGGCGGGCCTGGCCGAGCGTCTGGCCGGCGGGGCCAAGCCGGCGGCCGTGGATCGCTCGCTTAAGGCCTATGGCGTCGGCGCCCAGATCCTGCTGGACCTGGGGGTGCGCGACATGATCGTGATGAGTTCGACGCGCCCCAATCCGACCGCGCTGGAAGGCTATGGCCTGCGCATCGTCGGCTGGCGCGACATGGACGGAGAAGACCAATTCTGATCGACGGCCCCCGTATTCTGATCGTCGAGGCGCGGTTCTATGACGCCCTGGCCGACGCCCTGCTGGAAGGGGCCAAGGACGCCCTGCGCGCGCGCGGCGCGGTCTTCGACGTCATCACCGTGCCCGGCGCGCTGGAGATTCCACCGGCCATCGCCCTGGCCGAGGAGGCCGGTCGCTATCCGACCGCCCCGCGCTATGACGGCTATGTCGCGCTGGGCTGCGTGATCCGGGGCGAGACCTATCATTTCGAGATCGTGTCGGATCAGTCGGCGGCCGGCGTCATGCAGCTGGGCCTGAAGGGGCTGTGCATCGGCAATGGCGTGCTGACGGTGGAAGACGAAGCCCAGGCCTGGGCGCGCGCCCGGATTAGCGAGGGCGACAAGGGCGGCGGCGCGGCCCGCGCCTGTCTGGACCTGATCGCATTGAAGAAACGCCTGCGCCTCGGCCTGGCGTCGGAAGGACAGACGGCGTGAGCGACCCCAACAGCCTGCAATCGGTGATGGCCCATCTGGCCGGCAAGACGGACGAAGCGCCGCTTAGCGGCAAGCAGCGCCGCGCCCGCACCATCGCGCGGCTGGCCGCCGTTCAGGCCCTGTATCAGATGGAGCTGGCCGGCGAGGGGGTCGAGACGGTCATCGAGGAATTCTCGCGCCACCGTTTCGACGGCGACATCGAAGGCCAGATGTTGGCCGAGGCGGATGAAGACTATTTCGCCCAGATCGTGCGCGGCGTGGTCACCGGCCAGGTGGCCATCGACGGGGCGGTGAAGGCCCGGCTGGCGTCCAACTGGCGGCTGGAGCGTCTGGACGCCACCCTGCGCGCCCTGCTGCGCTGCGGAGCGTGGGAACTGCGCGACCGGCCCGACACCCCGCGCGAGGTGGTGATCGACGAATATGTCGAACTGGCCAAGGCCTTCTTCGACGAGGCCGAGGCGAAATTCGTCAACGCCGCCCTGGACGGCGTCGCCCGCGATGCCCGCGGTTGACGTCGCCGGAGAGTTCGAGACCATCCACCGCCTGCTGAAGCCGCTGGCGCATCCCGACTGGGCGCGCGGCCTGGTCGATGATGCGGCGGTTCTGCCGTCACGGCCCGGTTTCGATCTGGTCCTGACCAAGGACGCCATCATTGAAGGCGTGCATTTCCTGGCCGACGATCCGCTGGACACCGTGGCCCAGAAGCTGTTGCGGGTGAATCTGTCGGACCTGGCGGCCAAGGGGGCCGAGCCGTTCGGCTATCTGCTGGCCTGTCATTGGTCCGAACGCTGCGGCTGGCCGGAGCGCAAGGCCTTCGCCGAGGGGCTGAAGGCCGATCAGGCCGAGTTCGGCGTCTGGCTGATGGGCGGCGACACGGTGAACACGCCCGGCCCGCTGAGTTTCAGCCTGACGGCCCTGGGCTGGGTTCCCAAGGGGCGGGCTGTGTCGCGCGCCGGCGCACGGCCCGGCGATCTGGTGTTCGTGACCGGGACCATAGGCGACGGCGCCCTGGGCCTGATGGCGGCGCAGGGCGGGCTGACGCTGGAGCCGGAACGGCTGGACGCCCTGATCGCCCACTATCGCGCGCCGCGCCCGCGGGTCGAGTTCGCGGAGGCCGTGCGCGATCTGGCCACCGCCTGCGCCGACGTGTCGGACGGCCTGATCGCCGACGCCGGCCGGATCGCCCAGGCCAGTGGCGTCGGCCTGATGCTGGACCTTGAGAAGACGCCCCTGTCGGCGGCGGGTGCGGTGTGGTTCGACGGCCGGGTGGACCCTGAGGCGGCGCTGGTGCGCCTGGCCACGGGCGGTGATGACTATGAGCTGGTGCTGACGGCGCCGCCCCGGGCCGAGGGGGCGTTACGGGCGGCGGCCGAGGCTCGGCATCTGCGCCTGACGCGGATTGGAGAGGTTACCGGCGGGTCCGAGGTCGTCGCGACCTATCTGCGCCAGCCGGTGGCGATCGACAGCGCCGGCTGGACCCACGACTGACCCCGGCCCGCAACCAAATCCTAATGCGGGTCGATCAGAATGGCCCGATGGATCGCCGCACCCTGATCGCCGCCAGTCTCGCCGCCGCCAGCGTGGGCGGCCCCGCCGTCGCGGGCCCGGGTGGAGGAGAGGCGGCGGCGCCCGCGCTGGGCATATCGGGCGTGGGCCTGCCGGTGATCGAGGGCGGGCGGGTGCGCAACTATGTGTTCGTGTCGCTGAAACTGCATCTGGGCGCCGGCAAGACGCCCCAGGAGATGCGGGCCAAGGAAGCCTATTTCCGCGACGCCCTGGTCAAGGCGGCGCATCGCACGCCCTTTCTGGTTCCGGGCGACTGGACCCGGTTGGACGAGGCGGCCCTGCAACGCAGCCTGATGGCCGACGCGGCGCGAATCGCCGGGCGTGGCGCCGTGACCCGCGTCGAGATCATCGCCCAGGCGCCGCGCCGTCGCACCGGCGTCCGCGCCGGCTGACAGCTGTTCTCAAAAGGCCGGTTGCGTCAGCCTGACGCATTTGGCACGTTTCCGCCGCATTTCCCGCGGGACGCGCTGTGGCGTCCGTGAGCGCACGGGGGGACCGGAAGGCGGACAGAGGCAAAACGCCCGCCGCGCCAAGGGTCCGCGCGCCCAAGGCAATTGAGGTTGGAAACACCCATGACGAACTATCTGTGGCTGGTCATTGCGGCCGGCGCTCTGGGGGTGCTGTACGGCGCCGTACAGACCGCCGCCCTGATGAAGGCCGGAACCGGCAACGACCGGATGCGCGAGATCGCGGCGGCCATTCAGGAAGGCGCATCCGCCTATCTGCGGCGCCAGTACACCACCATCGGCATGGTCGGGGTCGTGATCCTGATCGCCGCCTGGCTGTTGATCGGCCCGTGGGCGGCCATCGGCTTCCTGATCGGCGCCGTGCTGTCGGGCGCGGCGGGTTTCGCCGGCATGCTGATCTCGGTCCGCGCAAACGTGCGCACGGCCCAGGCGGCGTCGGAAAGCCTGTCCAAGGGTCTGGACCTGGCCTTCCGGTCGGGCGCCATCACCGGCATGTTCGTGGCCGGCGGCGCCCTGTTGGGCGTGGCGGGCTATTACGCCTTCATGACGCTGGGCATGGGCTTTGAAAGCACCAGCCGCGAGGTCGTGGACGGCCTGGTGGCCCTGGGCTTCGGCGCCTCGCTGATTTCGATCTTCGCGCGTCTGGGCGGCGGCATCTTCACCAAGGGCGCCGACGTGGGCGGCGACATGGTGGGCAAGGTCGAGGCCGGCATCCCCGAGGATGACCCCCGCAACGCCGCGACCATCGCCGACAATGTGGGCGACAACGTCGGCGACTGCGCCGGCATGGCCGCCGACCTGTTCGAGACCTATGCCGTCACCATCGTGGCGACCATGGTCCTGGCCGCCATCTTCTTCCGCGGCCAGCCCTATGTGGACGTGATGATGCTGCTGCCGCTGGCCATCTGCGGCGTCTGCATCGTGACCTCGATCATCGGCAGCTTCTTCGTGCGTCTGGGCAAGAGCCAGAACATCATGGGCGCCCTGTATCAGGGTCTGATCGTCACCGGCGTCCTGTCGGTCGGCGCGGTCTGGTGGATCATCAACACCCTGGTCACCGGTCCGATCCAGACCAACGGCGGCCTGATGATCGAGCCGATGAACCTGTTCTGGTCCGGCGTGGTCGGCCTGGTCGTGACGGCCGCCATCGTGGTCATCACCGAATACTACACCGGCACCGGCTTCCGCCCGGTGAAGTCGGTCGCCAACGCCTCGGTTTCGGGCCACGGCACCAACGTCATCCAGGGTCTGGCCATGTCGCTGGAAGCCACCGCGCTTCCGGCCCTGACCATCATCGTCGGCATCATCGTGACCTATCAGCTGGCGGGCCTGTTCGGCATCGCCATCGCCACCACCACCATGCTGGGCGTGGCGGGCATGATCGTGGCGCTGGACGCCTTCGGTCCGGTCACCGACAACGCTGGCGGTATCGCCGAAATGGCGGGCCTGCCGTCCGACGTGCGCGAAAAGACCGACGCCCTGGACGCCGTGGGCAACACCACCAAGGCGGTGACCAAGGGCTACGCCATCGGTTCGGCCGGCCTGGGCGCCCTGGTGCTGTTCGCCGCCTATACCGAAGACCTGAAGCATTTCTCGGCCGAAGCGGCGCCGGGCAGCTTCTTCGACGGTCTGGGCACGGTCGCGTTCGATCTGGCCAACCCCTATGTCGTGGTCGGCCTGCTGTTCGGGGGGCTGCTGCCCTTCCTGTTCGGCGGCATGTCGATGACCGCCGTGGGCCGCGCTGCCGAAGCCGTGGTGGCCGAGGTGCGTCGTCAGTTCCGCGAGAACCCGGGCATCATGACCGGCCAGGTCAAGCCCGAGTATGGCCGCGCGGTCGACATCCTGACCTCGGCGGCGATTCGCGAAATGATCGTGCCGTCGCTGCTGCCGGTGCTGTCGCCGATCGTGCTGTTTGTGGCGGTGCTGCTGATCCAGCCGGACAAGGCCAACGCCTTCGCCGCCCTGGGCGCCATGCTGATGGGCGTGATCGTGACCGGCCTGTTCGTGGCCATTTCGATGACCTCGGGCGGCGGCGCCTGGGACAACGCCAAGAAGGTGATCGAGGAAGGCTTCACCGACAAGAACGGCCAGATCCACGGCAAGGGCTCCGAAGCCCACAAGGCCGCGGTGACGGGCGATACGGTCGGCGATCCCTACAAGGACACCTCCGGCCCGGCGGTGAACCCGATGATCAAGATCACCAACATCGTGGCCCTGCTGCTTCTGGCGGTGCTGGCCTCGGGCAAGATCGTCTGATCCGCCGACATCGGTGACCAAGGAAAAGGCCCCGGAGAGCGATCTCCGGGGCCTTGTTCTTTTGGGGGCAGGCCTGAACTGAAGCAGAGGCCGCCAGCAGTGATCCGGTCGTCAGTCGGGGCGGCGCTGGCCCGGAACGTCGTCTTCGGTGCGCGGCAGCTGGCCACGGCCGACGTTGCCCAGCAGTTGCTCCAGCACCGTCAGGCGACGACCGCGCGTCGGCGTCTCGGCCCCATCCATGCTGACCCCTTCGCCATCGGCCAGCGACAGGGTGCGAACGGCGGCCACCTGATCCGAACCTTCGGCGAAGGTGATCTCGGTCACCGAGCGCTGGGTCACTTCGGGCCGGCGGAAGGTGTATTTCTCGGTGACCTGGCTGATGTAGTACCAGACCTGATCCTTCTCGAAGGTCGAGGTGGTCGAGGGCGAACCCAGGCGGGCCAGCACCGTGGCCTTGGTGTCCGTGCCCGCCACGACATCGGCGGGCGCGGCGTCGATGACCTGGAAGCCATTGGCGCCGACGATGGGCGCACAGGCCGCCGAGGCCAGAAGGGCCGCGCCGGCAAGGGCGCGAAGGGCGAAGACGGAAGCGTTTCGGGGCATGAGATGACGCCTGCGGGAAAACAAGGTCTTTGACCTAGCCGGACCTGCGTCCTAGTTCAACGTCGCGGCGGAAAAGGGGCCGTCGAACATGCTGCGATCACTCTTCAAGTCCCGCCCGTCACGGGCCACGGCCGAAACCCTGTACGCCCTGGCGGCGGATCAGGCGCGAACGCCCGCCTTCTATACCCGCCTGGGCGTCGCCGACCGGATCGACGCGCGGTTCGAGCTGTACACCCTGCATGTGCTGCTGCTGGTGCTGCGGCTGCGTCATGAGGGCGACCAGGGCGCCGAAACGGCCCAGGCCCTGTTCGACACCTATGTGTCTTCGCTGGACGACACCCTGCGCGAGCTGGGCGTCGGCGACATGGCGGTGGCCAAGAAGATGCGCAAGCTGGGCGAGGCCCTGTACGGCCGCATGCAGGCCTATGAGGCCGCCATCGTCGAAGCGGACGAGGCCGCGCTGTCGGCCGCCCTGGCGCGCAATGTCTATGAGAGCGAGGATCCCGCCGCCGGCGCCGCCCTGGCCCGCTATGCGCTGGACAGCCGCGCCCGGCTGGCGGATCAGCCGGCCGCGACCCTGGCCGCCGGACCCCACTGGGGAGAGATCGGATGAACGCCCAGCCGAATCAGCCGCCCCTCAGCGACATCGTGCGGGTGAACCAGATCGGCGCCGGGGTGAACCGCACCCTGACGCCCGACGCCGAGGCGCGCCGCAGGATCGCCCGGGAGCTGGACCTGGCGGCGCTGGACGCGTTCGAGGCGGTGCTGACCCTGGCGCCCGGAGAAACGGGATGGCGGCTGACCGGCCGGGTGACGGCCGAGGCGGTTCAGAGCTGCGGCCTGACGCTGGAGCCCCTGCCGGTCTCGATCGACCGCGATTTCGTCATCGAGCTGGTCGAGCGCGCTGAAGACGCCGACGCTGACGACGAGGAGATCGAAATCCTGCTGGAAGACGAGGCGCCGGACGTGATCGAGGACGGCCGTATCGACCTGGGCCAATATGCGCTGGAACAACTGGCGCTGTCGCTGGACCCATTCCCGCGCAAGCCGGGGGCCGAGTTCGTCCAGCCCCCCGAACCGGCCGAGATCAATCCCTTCGCCGTGCTGAAGACCTTCAAGACCAAGGATGACGGCGAAGGTTGACCTAAGGTCCGCCTGGTTGCATCCCATTGACGCGGCGCTATCGTCGCCCTGACTCAGCGCCGCGACAGACGGCGTGACGGAGCATCGACCCCTTTGCCATCCCTGACGACGATCTCTCTGGACGCCATGGGCGGCGATCACGGCCCGCCCGTGGTCGTGGGCGGCGTAAAGGCCTATCTGGCCCGCCACGGCGGCGAAGGCGTGCGGTTCCTGCTGCATGGCGACGAAGCCGCGATCCGCGCCGAGATGACGCGCCTGCGCCTGGACCCAGCGATCATCGAGATCCGCCATTCGGACAAGGTCGTGGCCATGGACGAAAAGCCCGCCCAGGCCATGCGCCGGGGCAAGGGCTCCAGCCTGTGGAACGCCATCGAGGCGGTGAAGACCGGCGACGCCGCGGCCGCCGTCTCGGCCGGCAACACCGGCGCCCTGATGGCGATCTCAAAGCTGATCCTGCGCATGGCCGCGCCGGGGCTGGAGCGGCCGGCCCTGGTGGCCAGTTGGCCCACGGTCAAGGGCGGGCATACCGCCGTTCTGGACGTCGGCGCCAATATCGACAGCGACGCGGCCCAGCTGATCGAATTCGCCATCATGGGCGAGGCTTTCCAGACGGCGGTGCATGGCGTCGAGCGGCCCCTGGTCGGCCTGCTGAACGTCGGCTCTGAAGACATGAAGGGCCATGAAGAGGTACGCGAGGCGCATCGCATGCTGCGCGAAGGCGCCTTCGACCTGCGCTATCACGGCTTTGTCGAGGGCACGGACCTGGCCACCGGCGAGGTGGACGTGGTGGTCACCGACGGCTTCACCGGCAATATCGCGCTGAAGACGGCCGAGGGCACGGCGCGGCTGATCTCGACCTTCCTGAAGGAGGCCCTGACCTCCAGCGTGACCTCGCGCGTTGGCGCCCTGATCGCCCTGCCGGCGCTGAAGGCCATGCGGGCGCGGATCGACCCCAACGCCATCAACGGCGGGCCGTTGCTGGGCCTGAACGGCCTGGTGGTCAAGAGCCATGGCGGCGCGACGGCGGCGGGCTTCGGCTCGGCCATCCGCATCGCGGTGGACCTGGCGCGCAGCGATTATCTGGCCAAGGTGGCCAAGAACCTGAAACGGCTGGACGCCGTCTTCGACCATTCGGCCGACGCCACGCCCGATGCGGCGGCGGCCGGGGAGAGCATCCAGTGAGCGTCACCCGTAGCGCCGTCACCGGCGTCGGTTCCTATCTGCCCGAACAGATCGTCACCAATGACGACCTGGCCAGGATCGTCGACACCTCGGACGAATGGATCATCGAGCGCACCGGCATCCGCCAGCGACACCGCGCCCGCGATGACCAGCCGACCAGCGACCTGGCGGTCGAGGCGGCGAAAAAGGCCCTGGAAAACGCCGGGCGTACGGCGGCGGACGTGGACCTGATCATCGTGGCCACCACCACGCCGGACATGACCTTTCCGGCCACCGCCTCGATCGTGCAGCGCAAGCTGGGCGTACCGGTGTGCATCGCCTTTGACATGCAGGCGGTGTGTTCGGGCTTCGTCTATGCGCTCAGCGTGGCCGACGGCTTTGTCGCGCGCGGCGCGGCCAAATGCGCCCTGGTCATCGGCGCCGAGGAGATGACCCGGCTGATGGACTGGACCGACCGGACCACCTGCGTCCTGTTCGGCGACGGCGCCGGGGCTGTGGTGCTGGAGCCGAAGGCGGGGCAGGGGACGCCCGCCGACACCGGCCTTTTGGGCTTCGCCCTGCGCTGCGACGGCAACAAGACCGACCTGCTGTATGTCGATGGCGGCCCGGCCACGACCGGCTCGGTCGGTCATCTGCGCATGGCCGGCAATCAGGTGTTCCGTCATGCCGTGGTCAATATCGCCGAGGCGGTGACGGCCGCGGTCGCCAATGCGGGCGTCCAGATCGCCGACGTCGATTGGTTCGTGCCGCACCAGGCCAATCAGCGCATCATCAAGGGCGTCGGCGACCGGCTGGGCCTGGACGAAGACAAGGTCATCTCGACCGTCGCCCAGCACGCCAACACCTCGGCGGCCTCGATTCCGCTGGCCCTGGACGCCGCCATCCGCGACGGCCGGATCAAGCGCGGCGATCTGGTTCTGCTGGAAGCCATGGGCGGCGGTTTGACCTGGGGCGCCTGCGCGATTCGCCTGTAAGGCGCATCGCAGGCTTTGACATCGCCGCTCGTTGCCGTCTTATGGGCGCGGGCGATTTTCGGGACCGGGAGGCTTTGGTGGCCGGACAACAGACTCTGACCCGTGCGGACCTCTGCGAGGCGGTTCATGACGAGGTGGGCCTGTCCCGCCAGGAGTGCTCGGCCCTGGTCGAACGCACGCTGGAGCTGATCGTCGAATCGCTGGAGCGCGGCGAGACCGTGAAACTGTCCGGTTTCGGTGTCTTCCAGGTGCGCGACAAACGCGCCCGCATGGGCCGCAATCCCAAGACGGGCGAGCCGGCGACCATCCATCCGCGCCGCGTCATCAGCTTCCGCGCCTCCCAGATCATGAAGGGCCGGGTCCACGACGCCGTGGTGGACTGACCCGCGTGGCCAAGAGCCCCAACGCCTTTCGCAGCATTTCCGAAGCCGCCGAAGAGGTGGGCGCGCCCCAGCATGTGCTGCGCTTCTGGGAAACCAAATTCAGCTTCATCACCCCCGTGAAACGGGCCGGCGGCCGGCGGTTCTATCGCCCGCAGGACGTGGCGATCCTGAAAGCCGTCAGAAAGCTGCTGCATGACGACGGCCTGACCATCCGGGGCGTCCAGCGCCTGCACAAGGACGGCGGGCTGAAGCGGCTGCTGGACGGCGAGGGCGTGGATGTCGGCGCCGCCGTGGCCCCGGCCGAAGCCGCGCCTGCGGCCCCGTCGGCGCGGGGACCGGCGCCGGTGGCGTCCTCGGTCCGGCTGCGGGGTCTGCTGGTCCAGATCGAGAGCGCGCGGGCGCGTCTGGACGCCGTTCTGGCCCGTTAGGCCGATCCATCGATTTTGGGGTTTGCGGCGCAGCGAAGCCCCGTCTATAGGGAGCGCCTCTCGGAGCGTGGCGCAGCCTGGTAGCGCACTTGACTGGGGGTCAAGGGGTCGCAGGTTCGAATCCTGTCGCTCCGACCATTCAAATCCCTGATTTGCATGGCGTCCGAGGCGGGCGGCGGGTCGCAGGACCAGCCGCCCGTTCGCCGTTTCAGCCCTTTTCCGCCCACTTCAGCAGCGGGAACAGGGGCACGCCCCAGCCCATGCCGGCGACGGCGTAGAACAGCAGCTGGACCAGGAAATTGTCCGGCAGCCGCGTCGACAGGCTGACGGCCCCCCAGACCCAGAAGATCAGGAAGGCCAGAACACCGACCGAGGCGACGAAACGCCGCGCGCGCGGCGGCATCAGCGCTTGTTCCGAAACAGGAAGAAGGCGACCAGGCAGATCACAGCTCCCGCCATGGCCCAGCCGACCCAGGTCCAGTCCGTCAGGGTGGCCACCGTGAACACCCGCAGCGCCAGAAAGGCCCCGCAGGCCGCCCCCACGCCCGAGACCAGCAGGGTGGCGAAGAAGCCGCGACGGCCGGTGATCTGATCGGCGATCGCCGCCAGGATTAGCACACCCAGGGCCGCGGCGATGATTTCGGCGTATTGCACGTCCTGCTCCTGAAAACCTGTGCGACCGCCGGTCGCTCGAAACCGACTCGATCTCGTCACCGGAGACGGGCATATCCCGTGCGAGACGTCCAGCGGCCACGCTGGGCGATGAGCATATCGGGCTTAACGGCAGGCGTCGAATGAACCGTTTCGGGATCCGGGATCGGGACCGCGTCGTGGCGGTGTGGATGTTCATCACCGCCGCCCTGGTCTTCGCCATGGTGGTGGTGGGCGGGGCGACGCGGCTGACCGGTTCGGGCCTGTCGATCACCGAATGGGCGCCGATCCTGGGCGCCGTGCCGCCGCTGAACGACGCCCAGTGGGCCGAGGCCTTCGACAAGTACAAACAGATCCCCCAGTACGCCCAGGTCAATGCGGGCATGAGCCTGGCCGAGTTCCAGGGCATCTTCTGGTGGGAATGGGCGCACCGGTTCCTGGGGCGGTTCATCGGCCTGGTGGTCGGGGTTCCGGTCATGTTGGCCCTGGTGGCGCGGCTGCTGACGGCGACGATGTTCCGCACGGCCGGGCCGGGGTCGCTGCTGCGCAAGATGGGCCTGCCGGATCGGCTGTTCTGGCGGGTGCTGGTGCTGTTCGCCCTGGGGGGGCTTCAGGGGCTGGTCGGCTGGTGGATGGTGGCCTCGGGCCTGAGCGAGCGGGTCGATGTCGCGCCGGAGCGGCTGGCCACGCACCTGGGCCTGGCGCTGGTCATTCTGATGGGGGCGGTCTGGACGGGGCTGGAGGCGTGGGCCGGGCCGGAGCATTCGCGTTCGCCCGCCGGATGGTCGCGCGGGGCGGCGATGCTGCTGGGGGTCGTCTTCGTTCAATGCCTGTTGGGCGCCCTGGTGGCCGGGGCCAAGGCGGGCTTCGTCTATACCGACTGGCCGCTGATGAACGGCGCGGTCCTGCCCCCTGTCGACTGGGCCGGGCTGGGCGTTCTGGCCGTGCTGCACGATCAGGGGCTGGTGCAGTTCATGCACCGCCTATGGGGCTATGGCCTGCTGGTGTTCGTGACGGTCTATGCAGTCCAGGCGTGGCGCTGGCGATTAGCCGAAGGGTCCGGGGCGGCGGCCATGGCCACCGCGGCCTCGGTCTGGCTGCAGGCGCTGCTGGGGATTTTCACCCTGATCCACGCCGTGCCGCTGATGCTGGGGGTGCTGCACCAGGCGGGGGCGGCGGTGGTGCTGATTCTGGCGACGCTGAACCTGTGGCTGGTGCGACGCAGCCAGCCGCGCCTGTTCACATCTGGACGGTCGCCCAGGGGCCTGTGATCGCGAAGGTGATCCCCGGCGTCTGTACATTGACGAACAGCACCGATCCGTCCGGCGAGAAACAGACCCCCGCGAACTCCGAGTTGGTGATGTAGGCGCTCTTGGCCACGGCATAGGTCCGGCCGTCCGGCGTCACGCCGCGCAGGAAGTTGGGGTTCTGCTCCGAATAGTTGTCTTCGCAGACGAACAGATGCCCCCACGGCGCGACCGTCAGATTGTCGCCCATGTTCAGCACCCGCGCGTCGGTGCTTTCGACGAACAGCTGAAGCCGGCCCGGACGGCGACTCTCGCCCGCGCGGCCTTCGTCGGGCGAGGGGACATAGCGCAGCACCTGGCCGCGCCCGATCGGCCCGCCCGAGGTGGCGGTCAGATACAGTTCGCCGTCGCCCCAGTGGATGCCTTCCCCGCGCGAGACCAGGGCGGCGCCATCGGCGTGACCGCGCTGGCGCAGGTCGCCGTTCGGGCTTTCGACCTCCGCCAGATCGATCCAGTCGACAGCCAGCCCGTCGCCGGTGTTCCACAGCCGGTCGGTCTTGTTCGAGGTGTCGGCGCCGCGCTTGTCGCGGATCACCATGGCCTGCAGCCGCCCGCCGCGCGCCATCTCGCCGCGCACTTCCGGGATGAAGCGGTAGAACAGGCCGTCGATCTTGTCTTCGGTCAGATAGACGACGCCCGTGCGCGGATCGACGGCCACGGCCTCATGGTCGAACCGGCCCATGGCCTTCAGCGGCACG
The DNA here is from genome assembly GCF_937863155.1 of uncultured Brevundimonas sp. Classification (GTDB taxonomy): domain Bacteria; phylum Pseudomonadota; class Alphaproteobacteria; order Caulobacterales; family Caulobacteraceae; genus Brevundimonas. The sequence continues at coordinate 56,005 of NZ_CALMFB010000005.1, forward strand.
GGGTCGGCCAGGCCGCGATCCAGGGCCGGCACCTCGAACACCCAGCCGTGGGTCTGGGCCACATCGGCGGTGTCGGGCGTGGCCTCGGTCTCTTCGCAGGTCAGCCAGCTGCCCCAGGGCGTCAGGCCGCCGGCGCAGTTGGTCGAGGTGCCCGCCAGGCTGAGGCGCTGCGACACGGTGCGGCCGGTGGCCAGGTCATAGATCTGGGTCGAGGTGCCGCCCGGCAGCACCTTGCCGTTCTTGTAGGTTCCATAGGCGCGCTCGCGCGGGATCAGGTCCAGCCGTTCCTGGTTCAGCCCGCCGGGGCCCCAGTTGCGGTGGCTGCGGCTGCCGTGTCTCAACTCGTGGTTCCGCACCAGGGCGACGCGCGTGCCCCCGGCCGGGAAACAGGCCATGCCGTCGAACTGGCCCGGCAGGAACAGGCCGTCGTCCATCGTCTCGCCGCCCTGGGCGATGATGCGGTACGAAAAGCCCTCGGGCAGGTCCAGGATGCGATTCGCATCGGGCTTCAGCGCGCCATAGCCGGGAACCTGGTTCAGCGGTCCCTGTTCGACGCTGGGCGCCGTCTGGGCGACCGCGCTGCGCGACAGGCCCGAAAAGGCCATGACGGCGGCGCCGCCGGAAATCAGGCCGCGACGATCCAGACGCATGACGAACTCCCAATCCAACCGCCGCGCTTATGCCCGGTGCGGTTCAAGCTTTGATGACAC
>NZ_CALMFB010000006.1 GCF_937863155.1 uncultured Brevundimonas sp.
GCCTCGAAGATCTCGATCTGGGCGCCGGTGTTGGTGACGTGGTCCTCGCCCCGGATCACATGGGTGACGGCCATGTCGATGTCGTCGACCACCGACGGCAGGGTGTACAGGAACAGGCCGTCCTCGCGGATCAGCACCGGGTCCGACATCGAGGCGGTGTCCACCTCGGCATGGCCGCGCGCCAGGTCTTCCCAGGCGACCCGCTTGCCGTCCAGCTTGAACCGCCAGTGCGGCTTGCGGCCCTCGGCCTCGAAGGCGGCCTTTTCGGCGTCGGTCAGGCTCAGGGCGGCGCGGTCATAGACGGGCGGCAGGCCGCGCGACAGCTGCACCTTGCGGCGGCGGTCCAGTTCCTCGGCCGTTTCGTAGCAGGGATAAAGCCGGCCATCGGCCTTCAGCTTTTCGGCCGCGGCCTCATAGCGGTCGAACCGCTTGGACTGGTTGTGCCGCTCGTCCCACAACAGGCCCAGCCAGGTCAGATCGTCCTCGATCCCCTGTTCGAACTCGGCCGTCGAGCGAGCCAGGTCGGTGTCGTCGATGCGCAGGACGAAACTGCCGCCCAACCCTTTGGCGAACATCCAGTTGACCAGGGCGGTGCGCACATTGCCGACGTGCAGTTTCCCCGTCGGCGACGGGGCGAAGCGGACCTTGACGGACATGAAATCAGGCGACCTTGAAGAAGCAAGGCGCGCTAGGTCGCGCCGTCACCGGGCGAAGTCAAGGCGAACCGGGTGATCAGTCGTCGCGGTGGACGCGCTCGCGGCGTTCGTGGCGTTCCTGGGCCTCGACCGACAGGGTGGCGGTCGGCCGGGCTTCCAGTCGGCCCAGGCTGATCGGCTCGCCCGTATCTTCGCAATAGCCGTAGGAGCCGTCCTCGATCCGGCGCAGGGCCTCGTCGATCTTGGAGATCAGCTTGCGCTGGCGGTCGCGGGTCCGCAGTTCCAGCGCCCGGTCGGATTCGGACGAGGCGCGGTCCACCAGATCGGGATGGTTCTCGGTCTCGGCCTTCAGGTTCACCACCGTGCCGCGCGATTCCTTGAGGATGTCGTCCTTCCACGCCAGCAGCTTGCCCTTGAAATAGGCCAGCTGCCGCTCGTTCATGAACGGCTCGTCGTCGGACGGTTGATACGCCGAAGTTTCCACAGCCACAGACGCTAATGCGGTCATCGCACTCACGCTCTTCCCAAACGCCCCCCTTGGCGTGGACCGCGTATAATGGAAATCGGCGAGTCGCGGCAACGGCGTTCGCGCGTCCGTGATCAGCTTGGCCGCGCATGGGCGCCCGGCCGTGACAATTCTTCATCACTAGGGGTTTTCACCAGGCTCAGGGGTCAGGCGCGGCGAAGCTCGGCCTTGGCCAGCTCCACCGCCGCGCGCAGGTCGATCTGGTCCAGCACGGCGGTCAGGCCGGGGTCGGCGTCCGTCGGCCGTTCCTCGCGCACCGCCCGCGCCAGGCGATCCAGCGCCGCCTCGCCCGTTTCACCGCCCAGCATGGCCAGTTTCAGCTCGTCCAGCCGGTCCAGCAGGCCGCCGCCGCGCCGCACGGCCCGGCGCCGACGCTCGGTCGGGTCCTCGACCCCTTGCAGGGCCATCAGGGCCGAAACATCGGCCACGCCGCCGACGCCCGAGGTCGCCCCCGCCGACGCCCGCTCGGGCGTGGCCGTTCCGCTCAGGCTGAACCCCGCGGCTGATCGCGCGGCCGGGCGGCCGGGGGCGGTCGATGCGGGTCCAGACGGTCCTGTCACCTTCATGGGCGGGCGCTCCTGTCCATGGCCGACCGTGAACCGCCGAGCGTCACCACTTGGTTAACGCCCCGGCAGAATCTGCCGCCAGTCCTGACCAGCGAAGTTGCAAGCCGTTGATTTTAATGACGCGGCGTCGCGGCACGGGTTTCGCATCACGGTTAATCGACAGTCTTGCCGGAAAGCCCCGCGATGCAGAAATTGCTTGCCGCCCTAATCGCCCCCCTCGCCGCCCTGGCGCTGGCGGCCCTGCCCGATGCGGCCCTGGCCCAGTCGCGGATCAAGGACATTGCGGCTGTCGAGGGCGTCCGCTCGAACCAGCTGGTCGGCTATGGCCTGGTGGTCGGGCTGAACGGGACCGGCGATTCCCTGCGCAACTCGCCCTTCACCCGCCAGTCTCTGGAAGGGATGATGGAGCGGCTGGGCGTCAACATCCGCTCGTCCAACGCCAACACCAAGAACCTGGCCGCCGTCATGGTGACCGCCGAACTGCCGGCGTTCAGCACGCCCGGATCGCGCATCGACGTGTCCGTCTCGACCATGGGCGACGCCAAGAGCCTGCTGGGCGGGACGCTGCTGGTCACCAGCCTGCAGGGCGCGGACGGCCAAGTCTATGCGGTGGCCCAGGGCTCGATCCAGACCGGCGCCGTCTCGGCCTCGGGCGTGTCGGGGTCGTCGGTGACGCGCGGCGTTCCGACCGCCGGCCGCATCGCCTCGGGCGCCACGGTCGAGCGCGAGACGCACTTTGACCTGGCCAACATGAACGAGGTGCGGCTGACGCTGCGCAACCCCGACTTCACCACGGCGCAGCGCGTGGCCGCCGCCATCAACGGCGCCTATCCGGGCGCGGCCATGGCCGACAATGGCGCGGTGGTGTCGCTGCGCGCGCCGGCCCAGTTGGGCATGGCCGGCTTCATCAGCCGCATCGAGAACCTGCCGGTCCAGGTGGATGCGCCGGCCAAGGTGGTGATCGACGAGGTCAACGGCGTCATCGTCATGGGCGAGAACGTCCGCATCTCCACCGTCGCCATCTCGCAGGGCAATCTGACCGTCTCGGTCCAGGAAACGCCCCAGGTCAGCCAGCCCGCGCCGTTCAGCCAGGGCCAGACCGCCGTGGTCCCCCAGTCGGATGTGGCGGTCGAAGAGGAGCTGGGTCGCGAGATGCGCATCATCAACGGCGGCGCGTCCCTGGCCACCCTGGTCAACGGCCTGAACGCCCTGGGGGTCAGCCCGCGCGACATGATCTCCATCCTGCAGGCGGTGAAGGCCGCCGGCGCCTTGCAGGCCGAAATCGAGGTGATGTGAGCATGAGCGACCTGACCGTTTCCCCCGACCTCCTGGCGCCCCTGCCCTCGCGGCCCCAGCCGACCGCCCAGATGCGCGAGACCGCCCAGGCGTTCGAGGCCAGCTTCCTGGCCCAGATGATGAAGCCGATGTTCGAGGGGCTGTCGACCGATGGCCCGTTCGGCGGCGGCCAGGGCGAAGAGATGTGGCGCAGCTTCATGGTCGAAGCCATGGCCAAACAGACCGCGCGCGCCGGCGGCGTCGGCCTGGCCGACCAGGTGCTGTCGGAAATGCTGAAGATGCAGGAGACGCCCCAATGACCGCCGGAACCGACCTGGCGCTGGCGCGGGTGCGCCAACTGATCCGCCTGACCGAAGACCTGACCGACCGGCTGATCAACGAGACGCGCGCCTTCGAGGCCCGGCGCCCGCAGGACGTCGTCGAAGGCATGGCCGAGACCCAGGAGATGGCCAACGCCTATCGCCGCGAGTCGGCCCAGGTGAAGGCCAACCCCGAGATCCTGGCCGGCGCGCCCCTGGGCGACCGGATGGCGCTGATCGCGGCGACCCAGGCGTTCGAGGCGGTCCTGGCTCGCCACGGCCGCGCGGTCGAGGCGGCGCGTATCGTGTCCGAAGGCCTGGTCCGCGCCATCGCCGAGGAAATGGCCGCCGCCCGTCCGCCGGCCTCGGCCTATGGCGCCACGGGCCGCGCCGCCGAAGGCGACGGCCGCGCCGTCACCCTGAACCGCACGGCCTGAACCCCTCTCAGCGCGCCATCGCCGTCGGGATCGGTCGCCCCAGGGCCTCGGCGATGGCCTGCTGGGCGATCAGCAGCACCTGATCGCGCTGGTGATAGTTGTTCGACAGCACGATCACGGTGATGTCGCTGTCCGGTTGCCAGGTCACCAGATTGCGGAAGCCGGACCAGCTGCCGGTATGAAAGATCTGCCGGTCATCCAGGGCCGGATCGACGCGCCGGCCGATGGCGTCGGTGAACAGGCCATAACCCCACTGACGGTCGCGGAACCGCCCGCGCGCCTCGGGATCGTGGGGGGCGTGGTCGCCGGTCATCTGGGCGTAGGAATAGGCCGTCAAAACCCGGCCGTGATGCAAGGCCCGCTGCCAGGCCAGCATGTCGTCCAGCGTGCCATAGGCGGCGCCGGCGCCGAGGATGATCGAGACATTGGCCCGGTCCTGACCCGCCAGCCCGCCGGGCAGATTGGCGTGGCCGCGCGCCAGACCGGCCGCTTCGCCCAGGCCGGTGTCCGCCATGTCCAGCGGATCGAACAGCCGGGTTTTCAGAAAGGCCTCGAACGGCTGGCCCGACGCCTTTTCGACGATGGCGGCCGCCAGATTATAGCCGGCGTTGCTGTATCGCACCTTTGTTCCTGGCGCGAACTGCAGCGCATAAGCCGTCGAATCCGTGGTCAATTCCGTCAGCGTCGCCGGCGTGATCCGCCGGGCGCCCCACCCCGGCCGCGCCATCAGGTCGGGAATGCCCGAGGTGTGGGACAACAGGTGATGGATGCGCACCGGCGCCCAGGCGGCGGGACACGGATCGATCCACCGACAGACCGGATCGCGCACATCCAGAACGCCGTCGTCCTGAAGCTTCAGCACCGCCGCGGCCGTGAACTGTTTGGACACCGAGGCCAGGCGGAACCGGCTGTCCAGTTTCAGCGGCGCGCCTGTCTGATGGTCGGCGGCGCCATAGACCTGGCGGAACAGCACCCGGTCGCCCTGGGCCACCAGAACGCCGCCCATGAACGGGCTGGCCCGCAGGCGCACCGCCAGGATGGGCAGATCCTCGACCACCACCACCGGCGGGCGTTCAGCCGGGGCGGTCGTCGGCGTGGCGCGGTTCAGTTCAGTCCGCGACGTGGCCACGGCCGCCAGGGCCGCCCCGCCGACGACCAGAACCGCCAGAAACGCCATCACAAGCCGGGGATGCCCCCCGGCGGTCTTGGGAACCTGAAACACGAAACTAGACGTCGAACTCCAGGCCGAACTGGGCGTACAGCGCGCGGCTGTCCTGCCATTTCGGATCGACCTTGACCGTCAGAAACAGGTGCACCGGCCGGTCCAGGATCAGCGTCAGCTCCTCCCTCGCCTTCTGGCCGATCCATTTCAGCGTCTGGCCGCCCTTGCCCAGAACGATAGGCCGCTGGCTCTCGCGCTCGACATAGATGGTCTGTTCGATCCGGGCCGAACCGTCCGGCCGCTCGTCAAAGGCCGTGGTCTCGACCGCCGCCGAATAGGGCAGTTCCTCATGCACCCGCAGATAGACCTTCTCGCGCGTGATTTCGGCGGCCAGGACGCGCGCGGGCACGTCGGCGGCCTGGTCTTCGGGATACAGCCACGGCCCCTGCGGCATCAGCCCGGCCAGATGCGCCTTCAGATCCTCGACCCCGTCGCCCGCCAGGGCAGAGATCATGAAGACGTCGGTATAGACGCCCGCATCGAACAGACGCTGCGACAGCGCCAGCAGGGTGTCGCGGCGCATGCCGTCGATCTTGTTCAGCGCCAGTATGGCCTTGGCCCCCGTCGCCTTCAGATTGGCGATGATGGTTTCGGTGTCCTCGGCCGAGCGGCGGTCGGCGGGCGTGCCTTCGCGGCCCTCGGCGCCCAGTTCGGCCTGGGCGTCGATCAGATGGACCACGGCGT
>NZ_CALMFB010000007.1 GCF_937863155.1 uncultured Brevundimonas sp.
GACATGTCGCACAACACCTTCGGCCATCTGTTCCGCGTCACCACCTGGGGCGAAAGCCATGGGCCGGCGATCGGCTGCGTCATCGACGGCTGTCCGCCGCTGATCCCGCTGAGCGAGGGCGACATCCAGCCCTGGCTGGACCGACGCAAGCCCGGCGGCAGCCGTTTCGTGACGCAGAGGCGCGAAAGCGATACGGCCCGCATCTTGTCCGGGGTGTTCGACGACGGCGCCGGGCCGGTCACCACCGGGACTCCTATCGCCATCCAGATTCAGAACGAGGACGCGCGCTCGAAAGACTATGGCGACATCGCCCGCGCCTTCCGGCCCGGCCACGCCGACTATGTCTATCAGGCCAAATACGGGGTGCGCGATCATCGCGGTGGCGGGCGATCCTCGGCGCGCGAGACGGCCAGCCGCGTCGCCGCGGGGGCCGTGGCGCGCCGGGTTCTGGGCGAAGGCATCGTCATCCGCGCCGGCGTGGTCCAGATCGGCCCGCACAAGATCGCGCCCGACGCCGTCGATTTCGACGCCGTGAACGCCAATCCCCTGTTCGCCGCCTCGGCCGATGTGGTCGAGGTCTGGTCGGACTATCTGGACGGGGTGCGCAAGGCCGGATCGTCCATCGGGGCCGTGGTGGCGCTGGAGGTCACCGGCGTGCCCGTCGGCTGGGGCGCGCCCCTCTATGGCAAGCTGGACGCCGAACTGGCCGCCGCCCTGATGTCGATCAACGCCGCCAAGGGAGTCGAGATCGGCGCCGGATTCGACGCGGCCGAACTGTCGGGCGAAGACAACGCCGACGAGATGCGCCTGGGGCCGGACGGGACGCCCGCCTTCCTGTCCAACCAGGCCGGCGGTGTGCTGGGCGGGATCAGCACCGGCCAGCCGATCACGGCGCGGGTGGCGTTCAAGCCCACCTCCTCCATCCTGACGCCGCGCCAGACGATCACCCGCGACGGCGCCGAGACGGACCTTCGCACCACGGGCCGCCACGACCCCTGCGTCGCCCTGCGCGCCGTGCCGGTAGTCGAGGCCATGGCCGCCTGCGTCCTGGCCGACGCGATGCTGAGACATAGGGCGCAGACCGCGCCCCTTTCGTAACAGCTTCGGTTACCTATATTCACCTCAAACGGCGCCTCGCGCCATCTTTTGAGGGAGACCTGACATGATCGACGTTCGACGTTTCGACAGCCTGGGCGGGGCCGACCACGGTTGGCTGAAGGCCCGGCATCACTTTTCGTTCGCCAACTATTATGACCCGTCGCGCATGGGCTGGGGCCGGCTGCGCGTCTGGAACGACGACGAGATCGCGGCCCGGTCCGGCTTTCCGCCCCATCCGCATTCGGACATGGAGATCATCACCTATGTCCGCACCGGGGCCATCACCCATGAGGATTCCATGGGCAACCGCGGCCGCACGGGCGCGGGCGACGTCCAGGTGATGAGCGCGGGGACCGGCGTGCGCCATTCCGAGTTCAACCTGGAAGGCGAAACCACCACCCTGTTCCAGATCTGGATCGAAACCGACAAGCCGGGTGCCCAGCCCGGCTGGGGCCAGCGCGCGTTTCCCAAGGCCGACCGGACCGGGAAATTCACCGTCCTGGCCTCGGGCGACCCGGAAGGCGACGACGCCCTGGGGATCAACGCCGACGCGCGGGTTCTGGGCGCCACGCTGAAGGCGGGCGAGAGCCTGACCTATGATCTGGCGCCGGGCCGCCGCGCCTATCTGGTGCCGGCCGTCGGGGCGGTGGACGTCAATGGCGTGACGCTGAACGCGCGCGACGGCGCGGGCATCGTCGACGAGACCGCGATCACCATCACCGCCACGGCCGACGCCGAACTGGTGATGGTCGACAGCCGCTAAACTGCAAATCCTCCCCCATCGGGGGAGGGGGACCGCTTAGCGGTGGAGGGGGCTGGTGCACGCTTGGCCCCCTCCGTCTCGTCGCTGCGCGCCGAGCCACCTCCCCCGACGGGGGAGGATCTCACTCTTGCCTTCCCGCCCCTTACGGCCGATCTAGCGCCTGATTGAAACGCTGGAGTCCTCCATGTCCGATCCCGTCGTCATCTGTTCGTTCGCCCGCACGCCCATGGGCGGCTTCCAGGGGGCGCTGTCGGGTGTGAAGGCGACCGATCTGGGCGCGGCGGCGGTCAGGGGGGCGGTCGAACGGGCGGGCGTGGCGCCGGACAAGGTGCAGCAGATCTACATGGGCTGCGTCCTGCCCGCCGGCCTGGGTCAGGCCCCCGCGCGCCAGGCGGCCATCGGCGCGGGCCTGGGCCAGCATGTCGAGGCGACCACGGTCAACAAGATGTGCGGGTCCGGGCTGCAGGCGGCGATGATGGCCCATGACGCCCTGATGGCCGGCACGGCCGAGGTGATCGTGGCCGGCGGCATGGAGAGCATGACCGGCGCCCCCTATGTCATGGCCAAGCATCGCGGCGGCGCCCGCATCGGCCACGACGTCATTTCCGACAGCATGTATCTGGACGGGCTGGAGGACGCCTATACGCCCGGTAAGCTGATGGGCGCCTTCGCCGAGGATTCGGCCCGCGACTATCAGTTCACGCGCGAGGCCCAGGACGACTACGCCATCGAAAGCCTGCGCCGCGCCAACGCCGCCATCGACAGCGGCGCCTTCGCCGCCGAGATCGTTCCGGTCCAGGTGACCACCCGCAAGGGGGTCGAGGTCGTCTCGGTCGACGAACAGCCGGGCAAGGCCAATCCCGACAAGATTCCGACCCTGCGCCCCGCCTTCGCCAAGGACGGGACCATCACCGCCGCCAACGCCAGCTCCATCAGCGACGGCGCCGCCGCCCTGGTCATGACGCGCGAAAGCACGGCCAAGGCGCTGGGCCTGCCCATCGTCGCCCGCGTGGTCAGCCACGCGGCCCATGCGCACGAGCCGGGCCTGTTCACCACGGCCCCCGTGCCCGCCATGCAGAAGGCCCTGACCAAGGCGGGATGGAGCGTCGAGGACGTGGACCTGTGGGAGGTCAACGAGGCCTTCGCCGTCGTGGCCATGATCGCCATGCAGGACCTGGGCATCGACCGGGCCAAGCTGAACGTCAACGGCGGCGCAACGGCCCTGGGCCACCCCATCGGCGCCTCGGGCGCGCGCATACTGGCCACCCTGCTGTCGGCGCTTCAGGCGCGGGGCGGCAAGAAGGGCGTCGCCAGCCTGTGCATCGGCGGCGGCGAGGCCGTGGCCATGGCCGTCGAACTGGCCTGACGACGGTGGCCGGGGGGCTGGATCGCCGAAGCCTGGTCGCGGGTGTTCTGGCCCTGCCCGGCCTGGCTTCCGCTCAGACCGTCGCTCCGCCCGATCCGACCGAGACGATCCGCCTGTGGCCCAACGGCGCGCCGGGCGGCCAGGGCGTGCGCGTCACGCCCCAGGTGGTCGAGCGATCGACCGACCCCGGCTTTCACGACCGCTACGCCCAATACACCACCGACCCGATCCTGAGCGTCGTGCGTCCCGAACGGGCCAGTGGTGCCTCCATGCTGCTGATCCCCGGCGGCGGCTATCGCTGGGCCGTGGTCGACAAGGAGGGGCTGGACGTCGCGCGCGTCTTCGCGGCGGCCGGGGTCACCTGTTACGTGCTGCGCTATCGCCTGCCCGCCGACGGCTGGGCCGCCGGACCGGATGCGCCGCTTCAGGACGCCCAGCGCGCCCTGCGCCTGATCCGCGCCGCCGCCGTGGCCGAGGGGCGTGATCCCGCCAAGGTCGCCGTGCTGGGCGCCTCGGCCGGCGGGCATCTGGCGGGCCTGTTGGCGGCGCGCAGCGATGCGGCCTACGCTCCCATCGACGCAGCAGACGCCCTGTCGCACCGGCCGGACCTGTCGATCCTGCTGTATCCCGTGGCGACCATGGCCGACCCGCATGTCCACGCCGGGTCGCGGCGGCATCTGCTGGGCGAGGCGCCATCGCCCGACAGGATCGCGGCCTATTCACTGGAACGGATGGACTGGACCGGCGCGGCGCCGACCTTCCTGCTGCATGCCCTGGACGATGCGGCGGTGCCGGTCGAGAACAGCCTGAACCTGCTGGCCGCGCTCCGAACCGCCAGTGTGCCGGTCGAGGCGCATCTGTTCCAGGAGGGCGGCCATGGCTTTGGCGTGCGCCTGATCGCCGGCCGTCCGGCCCAGGCCTGGCCCGCGCTTGCCCTGGCCTGGGCGGCGCGTCACCATTGGCCGCAATGAGCAAGTCCTGCGACGAATGCGGCCTGTGCTGCAAGGTCATGGCCGTCACCGCCCTGGCCAAGCCGGCGCACAAATGGTGCCGGCAGTTCCGACGCGCCAAGGGCTGCGGCATCTATGACGACCGGCCCAGCGACTGCCGGGTGTTCAGCTGTGTCTGGCTGTTGTCGGACGACCGGCTGGGGCCGGAATGGAAGCCCAATGTGTCGGGCTTCATCCTGCACAGCGAGCATGAGCACCAGCTGATCGTGGAATGCGAGCCGTCCAACCCCCTGGCGTGGCGCAAGGAGCCGTATCTCAGCGGACTGCGCCGCACCGCCGACACGGGCAAGGAGGTGCTGGTCTTCGTCGGCCGACGCGGGGTGCGGCTGGAGCCGTTCGGCGGCGAGACGCCGGTGCGACGCGGCGAGGGCTGACGCCGCCGCCTATTTGGGATCGACGGTCTGGGCGATGCGCTCGGCCAGGATGCGATCCTCGCCGTCCACGCTGGCGACCCAGACGTGGATCTCGGCCGGCGCCGTGGTTCGCTGGAACAGATGCTCCAGCGCCAGCCGCTGGTTGTTCTCGGTCACCACGATGGAGCTGCGGCCCCCGGCATTGACCATCTGGCCGTCATAGATCGGGAACTGCGACCCCGGCCCGGCATAGATCATGACCAGCGATGTCTCGCCCTTGCGGATGGTCCAGACGTTGAAGTTCGGCCCCGGCCGGCCCGTCGTCATCTGCACACCGGCCGGCAGATCGACGCGGAACGGCAGGGCGGCGACGGCGGCGGTGTTCAGCACGGTCGGCGGCGGCGGCGCGGGCGGGGCCGGTTCAGCCGCCACCGGCGCGGGCGTCGGCGCGGGCGGGGGCGTGGGTGAAGCCGTCGCCGGCCGGACGGTCGCGGGCGGCGACGCGGCGGGAGCGGCCGATGTCGCAGGCGGCCGCGTGGCGGTGGACGGCGCCAGGACCGGCGGGGCGGCGACCGGAGCGGCGGGAGCGGGCGTCGGGACCGGTTGCGGCGCCGGACGCGTGGTCACCTCGCCCGGCGTCGGCAGAACGGCGGCCGGCGGCGCGCGGTTCAGCTCGCGCGTCAGGAAGGAACTGTTGGCGCCGCTGGACTGGGCCGAGGCGACGCCCGGAAGGGCCAGAACGAAGGCGGCGGCGGCCAGGGCCGGCAGAACGACTGTTTTCATGACCCCGACCTTCGCCCCGCCGGCGCGCGACGGCAAGGCCCGGAAAGCCACACCCGCATCACGCCAGCGGCATTTCCACCCAGAAGACGGCCCCTTCGCCCACGGTCGAGGTGACGCCGATGGCGCCGCCCTGAAGTTCGGTCAGGCGTTTGGCCAGGGCCAGGCCGATGCCGTGGCCTTCGACCGCGCTGCGTTCCAGACCCAGGCGATTGAACGGCTCGAACAGTTGGGCCTGTTTCTCGGGCGACAGGCCCGGCCCGCGATCCACGACCTCGATCCGCACGCAGTCGTCGGATCGCCGGGCGTGCAGAACCACGATGCCGCCGGACGCGCCGTATTTGATCGCATTGCTGGTCAGATTGCCGATCACCTGGGTCAGGCGCTGCGAGTCGGCCAGGGCCACCAGACCATCGCCTTCGCACAGGGTTTCGATCCGCAGCCCCTGGGCCTCGGGCCGAAGTTGGGCGCCGCGACGCACATCCTCCAGCAGGCCCGGCACGTCTGTGGGCCGCAGCTCGACCTTGACCGCCCCGGATTCGGCGCGCGCGACGTCCAGCAGGTCATGGGCCAGGGCCTCGACCTGACGCGCGGTCTTGACCAGCATCTGGGCCATTTCGGTCTGCGACGCCGTGGTCGGACCCAACTGGCCGCCGGCCCACAGCTCGCCGATGCCGATGACCCCGCCGACGGGGCTCTTGATCTCGTGGGCGACATTGGCCAGCAGGCGCGACTTGGCCTCGGACGCCAGTTCAGCGCGGCGCTGACCGGCCTTGGCCCGGTCGGCCAGACGATCACGCTCGTCCAGCAAGGCCGCCACCAGCAGGGTGGGCGTATAGCCGAACAGCACCAGCAGTTGCGCCAGAAGGGCCGCCTGGGCGCGCTCATGCCCCTGGACATACGGCCCCTGCCCCGCCATGGCGCCGCCGACCGCGAAGACCGCGACGATCAGCAGAGCGGTCGCCGTGCCCATCACGCGGAAACGCGCCGCGATCAGAAGCATCAGCGGCAGCAGGACAAAGCTCAGCGGAACCGGGCTCTTGATGAAGACCAGGGCGCAGGCGCCGATCAGCATGGCGAACAGGCCGACAGCCTCGATCATCCGCCAGGGTCTGCGCAGCATCAACAGATGCCGCCGCGTCAACGCCAGGCCGAAGCCCCCGATGACCGCCATGCCCAGGGCATGGCCGAACCACCACGTCTGGAACGTCAGGAACGGATCCGCGCCCGTCATCCGCTCCAGCATCAGGGCCGCGAAGGCGGCGGCGGGCAAGGGCGCCACCACCGCCGCGCTGAGCAGGAAACGCGCCGCACCCTCGACGGTGGACAGGTTCAGCGTCGGCGCGAACCGTCGCGCCAGAACCACGGCGGCGATGATCTCGATCATGTTGGCGGCGGTGAACATCAGGCTGAACCGCGGCGGGTTGCCGGCCAGGAATTCGCCCGCCAGCACGCCGGCCATGATCAGGCCGCCGAAACACAGGTCATAGGTAAAGCCCCGGCCGCTGCGCAGCCAGACCGCGACCGCCAGTCCGCCCGCGCCCCACAGGGCCGTGACCAGGCCGGCGGACCGCGCGAACAGAACGCAGGAGACGATCAGGATCGCCACGCCCACGGCCGTCAGAATGGGGGCCAGGGGTTGCGCGAACAGGGCCGCGGCGCCCTGACGATGACCCGATGCGGCGCGGTGTTCCGGGGCCTGCTCGGCGCCCGGCGATAGATCGTCAGCGGAGAGCGCGCGGCTCGTCATCGTGGGTGTCTCGGTCAGTCGCGTGACCGACACCCAACCACAGGTCTCCTAACATCCTCTGAAGCCGGAGAAATCAGCCTTCCAGGACCGCGCGGATCGCCCGGGCGCCCGCGACAGGGCCGTCAGGGTGCGCCCAGACGGCGCCGCTGATCGCCACGAAGTCGGCCCCGGCGCGCGCCAGCTCGCCCGCATTGCCCGCGTCGACGCCGCCGATGGCCACGCAGGGAATTTCCATCGCCTCCTGCCAGGCGGTCAGCAGAACAGGCTCGGCCTGGTGGGTCACCGCCTTGGTCTCGGTCGGGAAGAAGGCGCCGAAGGCCACATAGTCGGCCCCCGCCTCGGCCGCCTCCATCGCCAGGTGATAGCTGTCATGGCAGGTGACGCCGATCATGGCGTCCGGTCCCATGATCCGTCGCGCTTCGGCCAGGGGCGCATCCCCCTGGCCCACATGCACTCCGTCGCAGCCCAGTTCGCGCGCCAGGTCGGGCCGGTCGTTCAGGATCACCGCCACGCCCCGCGCCTGGGCGATGGGCGCCAGGCGCCGCGTCGCCGCACGGATGTCGTCGTCCGAGGCGGGCTTCACCCGGATCTGCAAGGCGGCGACGTCGCCCGCCTGAAGCACCGCGTCCAGGCTGTCGGCGAAGACGTCCAGGTCCGCGATCTGCGGCGGGGTCAGCAGATACAGCCGACAGGGCGGACGAGGCGGAGCGACAGGGGTGCGGGCCATGCCCTCGCCCTGCCCCCTTCGCCGCCCTGCGTCAACGGGGCGCGGCCGCAGCCATGCGAACGATTTGCAGTCGCCGCTGCGTCTGCTATGGAGAACCGTTCTCAACGGCAGCCCGAGTTCGCCGCCCGTGTACGTCTGCAACTGCAACGGCCTGCGTCAGCGCGACGTGGCCCTGGCCATCGAAGCCGGCGCCGTGCGCCCGCGCGAGGTGTTCGAACGCCACCAGTGCGCGCCCCAGTGCGCCAAATGCGTGTGCGAGATGCGCGACATGATCCAGCAGAGCCGCGACGCCTTCGCCATGGCGGCTGAATAGGTTTGTGACGGCAATAATCACTCGCATTTTCAATGTGATGATAAGTATTCGCAAGTGAACACAAGCCGATGGCTTCGTGTTATGGCCCTGCATGCCGTCGAATCCGCGGCGCAGGAGACTTGAGGCCATGAAGGGCGATCCCGCGATCATCCGCACTCTGAATGCGGTGCTGACCAACGAGCTGACGGCGGTCAACCAGTACTTCCTGCACGCGCGCATGTTCGAAAGCTGGGGCTTGGCCCACCTGGGCCACGTCATCTACGAAGAATCGATCGGCGAGATGAAGCACGCCGACATGCTGATCAAACGCATCCTGTTCCTGGACGGCTTGCCCAATCTGCAGGATCTGCACAAGCTGAAGGTCGGGGAAGACCCGATCGAATGCCTGGGCGCCGATCTGAAGCTGGAGATCGACAGCCGCGCCGCGACCGCCGCCGCCGTGACCCAGTGCGAGGAGGCCCGCGATTACGTCAGCCGCGACCTGCTGATGAAGATCCTGGCCGACACCGAGGAACACATCGACTTCCTGGAGAACCAGCACAAGCTGATCGAGCTGATGGGCGCGGCCAACTATCTGCAGTCGGCGATGAAGGAGATCATCAACGACGGCGCGGCCACCGGCGGCTGAACTCAGCGCGCCTCGCGCCAGGCCAGATGGGCGATGGCGGCGGTCAGGGCCACGACGCCCAGGCCGGCGCCCAGCATCAGGGCGGTGTCGTGCCGCCAGCCCTCGCCCATGACATTGACCGCCATCTGCCAGGGGAAGAAAACCCCCTGCTTGGCCCCGGTCGCCACCACGGCGAAGAAGGTGCCGCCGATGCCCAGCGCCAGGGCCGGCACGAAGCTGGCGAACCGCAGGGCGGCCCAGAACTGGATGGCGATCATCAAAAGGGCCGCCGCCAGCACCTTGGCCAGCACCCAGGCGGTCTTCAGCAGTTCGGGATCGCCGGTCGGGCGGATCGCGGGCTTCACATGGGCCGCCAACTGCACCGCCCCATAGGTCAGCGCCAGGTTCAGCGCCGACATCAGCACGACCAGACCCAGGACGCAGACCGCCTTGGCGGCGTACAGCCTCCAGCGCGGAACCGGCAGGGCGCGCAGATGGTCCCATGAACGGGGCGAATGCTCCATCTGCCCGACCAGGGCCGTCAGGGCCGTCACGCTCATCGGCAGCATGAAGAAGGCCCAGACCCCCACCGAGGTCAGCAGCCACTGCTCCCATGGCCCCGCCTGGTCGAAACGGGTGATGTTGAAGAAGCCGAAGATGCCGATCAGGCACGGCGCCGTCACCGCCAGCAGCAGGGCCAGCGACCGGTTCAGCTTGCGGATCTCGATGTTCAGAACGGTCCACATCACGCGGCCTCCTCTTGTGTCATGGCCGCGTCGCGGGCCGTGACCCGGCGATAGAGGCCCTCCAGAGAACGGGCCTCGGCGCCGATGGCGAAGACGGCGATGCCCGCCGCGACCAGGATGGCGTTGGCCGCCGCGCTGACCGCGTCCGCGCCCTGATCCGCGCCCGGCTGGATCACCAGTCGATCCCCGTCGAGCGTCGCCGCCAGCCCGTGCGCGCTGACGGCCGCCGCCGCCCGCGCGGGGTCATCGGTGCGAGCCAGAACGCGCGGCGTCTGTTCGGCCTTCAGCCGCGCCAGCTCCCCTTCCAGCACCAGCCGGCCGTCATGGATGACGCCGATGTGGGTCGCCGTCTGCTCGATCTCGCCCAGCAGGTGGCTGGACAGCAGCACGGTCGCGCCCGTCCGGTCCGGCAGGGTCTTCAGAAAGCGCCGCATGTGGGCGATGCCACCGGGGTCCAGGCCGTTGGTCGGTTCGTCCAGGATCAGGATCGGCGGCGCCCCCAGCATGGCGCGGCCCAGGCCCAGCCTCTGGCGCATGCCCAGCGAATAGTCCGACACCCGCCGCCCGGCGTGTTCGACCATGTCGACCGCCTCCAGCACCCGGTCGATCTCGGTCGGCGGCAGGGCCAGCAGCCGGCGCGTCAGATCCAGGTTCTCGCGCCCGGTCAGATGCCCATAAAAGCCGTGCGCCTCCAGCAGGGCGCCGACCCTGCGCGCCGCGCCGATCCGGTCGGCCGCCACGTCGACGCCGTCGATCCCCGCCGTCCCCTGAGTCGGACGGATCAGGCCGGTCAGCATCCGCAAGGTCGTGGTCTTGCCCGCCCCGTTGCGCCCCAGAAAGCCATAGACGGCGCCCCTGGGCACGGTCATCGACACCGCATCGACGGCCAGCCGCCGTTCACCGCGGCGGCCCCGGAACACCCGCGTCAGCCCCTGTGTCTCGATCGCCGCCATCACCCGCCCCGCGCCTTGAACTTTAAGTCTTGCCTAAAGACTGAGAAGGCGCGATCTTTAAGTCAAGATTAAAGATCGGACAGACGGACCCGGCCCCATGACCGCCCTCGACCTCGACCGCTTTCGCCGCATGTGCCGCCAGTTCCGCTGGCTCTCGATCTTCATGGTCATCAGCGTGGGCGCGATGCTGCTGCTGGCGCATCTGGTCTTTCCGGTCCTGAACTGGCTGATCAATGGCCGGGCGATGGATGCACAGCATACGGCCATCTCGTTGATCTGGCTGACTCCGGCGGTGTTTTATCTGTTCGCGGTCTGGTCGATCGGACGGGCCATGGGACAACTGGCCAATGGGCGGCTGATCCAGCCGACCCTGGCTTCGGCCCTGCGCCGGGTCGGGCTGTCGGTCGGTCTGGGCGCCGTCTTCACCGTCTTCCTGATGACCAATCTGCTGCGCGCGGCCGGGGCGGCCAAGGGCGGCTATCTGAACTTCGACGTCGGCGCCATGACCTTGGGCATGATCGGCGGCGCCCTGTTCCTGTTGGGCCGCGTGGTCGATCAGGCTGACCGGGTTCAGGCCGAGATGGACGAGATGATCTGATGCCGGTGCGTGTCACCCTGGACGCCCTGATCGTCGCGCGCGGACTGAAGGCCCGCGACCTGGCCGCCCAGGTCGGCCTCAGCGAGACCCAGCTGTCGCTGTTCCGCTCGGGCAAGGTGAAGGGCATCCGTTTCGCCACCCTGGCGCGGCTGTGCGCGGCGCTGGACTGCCGGCCGGGCGACCTGCTGGACTATGAGATGGACCCTGCGGATCTGAGCCGGCCCGACGCCGAAGAGACGGACTGACGGAACCGCTGCGGGCTGCGCGCCCTTTGTTCTGACGACAGAACCAGGGAAACCGCCATGCCCATAGACGACGCCATCGACGAGGTGCGCGACCGCGCCGCCGACCTGCTGAACGCCGAGGGGCGCAGCATGGGCCATGTGATGATCGGCGTGGCCCTGACCGCCGGCTTCGCCCTTCTGGCCACGGCGGTGGCGCGCGGCGCGATCCATCCTCGCCCGCGCCGGCTGGCGGATGCGCGCCAGGGCGATGCGCCCATCACCGAACGGCCGCGCGGCGCCTTCAGCCTGATTTTGCCCGCAGTGTTTTCAGCCACCACCCTGTCGGCGGTGCGGGTGTGGAACGCCCCGGCCCGGCCCGAGCGCACGCGGGCCATGGCCCTGTGGGCCGTCGCCCAGTCGCTGAACGCCGTGTGGATCGCCCTGCGTCCGGCCAGCCGCACGCTTCAGGTCGCCGCCGCCATGTCGACGGCGGGTCTGGCCGCCGCCTTCGCCCATGAGGCGCGCAAGCTGGACCCCGGCGCAGGCAAGCTGGCGGCCCCCACCGGCGCCGCCGTGCGCGTGGCCAACCGCATCGACCGCCGCGCCGGAACCGAACACACGGTGCACTGAGGGCCGCTGGGCGCGCCCCATTGCCCTTTTCGCCCGCTTCCTCTAGGGATCGCGCCCTCATTTCGCACGCCTGTCACGGGACGGGCCGCGCCCATCAGACAGTGATCCCCATGGCGAAAATCAACGGCAACACCATCAAGCCCGGCATGGTGCTCCAGCACAACGGCGGCCTGTGGGTCGTGACCAAGGCCAGCCACGTCAAGCCCGGCAAGGGCGGCGCCTTCGCCAACGTGGAAGCCAAGAACCTGGAGACGGGCAACAAGCTGAACGAACGCTTCCGCTCGGAAGACAAGGTCGAGCGCGTGACGCTGGAGCAGCGCGACTATTCGTACCTGTTCGACAACGGCGACAGCCTGGTCTTCATGAACGACGAAAACTACGAGCAGATCGAACTGCAGAAGCAATGGGTCGGCGAAGAGCGCATCCCCTATCTGCAGGAAGGCATGAAGGTCATCATCGAGTCGCACGAAGACCGCCCGATCGGCCTGGAACTGCCGGAACAGGTCGTTCTGGAAGTCGCCGAGACCGAGCCGACCGTGAAGGGCCAGACGGCGTCCTCGTCCTATAAGCCCGCCATCGCCTCGAACGGCGTGCGCATCATGATCCCGCCGTACATGAGCGCCGGCGAACGCATCGTGGTGGACACCACCACCGGCGAATACGTCCGCCGCGCGGACTGACGGAGTGGACAGTGATTAGTGGTCAGGGATCGGTTCGGCCTCTGATGTCCCCCATCGGCAATCACTAATCACTATCCACCAATCACCTTCATCGACCTCATCCGGGGCCGATCAGTGTTTGAACTTCTCCGCATGACCGGGCTGGACGCCTTGCAGGTCATGCGGACCAGGAGATTCCCATGGCCCTCGCCTCCGCCCTGCTGCAAGTGATGATGGATGCGGTCCGCAAGACCGCCCGGCCGATGCTGCGTGATTTCGGCGAGGTGTCGAACCTGCAGACCTCGCGCAAGGGGCCGGGCGACTTCGTCACCGCCGCTGACATCAAGGCCGAGGAAACCCTGTTCGAACTGCTGCTGAAGGCGCGGCCCGGCTATGGCTTCCTGGGCGAGGAGCGCGGCGCGGTCGAAGGCACGGACAAGACCCACCGCTGGATCGTCGATCCCATCGACGGCACCACCAACTTCATCCACGCCATGCCGCATTTCGCCATCACCGTGGCGCTGGAGCGGACGGCGCCGGACGGCGCGACCGAGATCGTGGCGGGCGTCACCTACAATCCGGTGCTGAACGAGATGTTCTGGGCCGAAAAGGGCAAGGGCGCCTATCTGAACGACAGCCGCATCCGCTGCGCCGGGCGCAAGGATCTGTCGGACTGTCTGATCGCCACCGGCCTGCCCTTCATCGGCAAGACCGGCCACGCCCAGGCGATCAAGGACATCCACGCGGTCGGCCAACGTGTCGCCGGCATCCGCCGCCTGGGCTCGGCCGCCCTGGACTTCGCCTGGGTCGCCTGCGGCCGTTACGACGCCTTCTGGGAACGCAACCTGCGGCCGTGGGACGTCGCGGCGGGCCTGCTGTTCGTGCATGAGGCCGGCGGCCTGGTCACCACCATCGACGCCGACGGCGACCCCGCCAAAGGCCAGCAGATCCTGGCCGCCAACCCGGACGTCCACGGCGCCCTGCGCAAGGTGCTGCGCGCGGCCTAGGCCGACTCTGCGTCCGCCCCTCGAAACTGAAGATCCGCCAGCTTGGCGTAGAGGCCGCCTTGGGCGATCAGTTCGGCGTGGGTGCCCTGTTCGACCACCCGGCCGTCGTCCATGACCACGATCCGGTCGGCGTTCAGCACCGTGGCCAGGCGGTGGGCGATGACCAGGGTGGTGCGCTTAGCCATGGCCTGATCCAGGGCCGCCTGGACCAGACGTTCATTCTCGGCATCCAGGGCGCTGGTCGCCTCGTCCAGCAGCAGAATGGGCGCCTCGCGCACCAGGGCGCGGGCGATGGCCAGCCGCTGCCTCTGACCGCCCGACAGGCTCTTGGCCCGCTCGCCCAAGGGGGTGTCGAAGCCCTGGGGCAGGGCCTCGATGAAGCTCAGGGCCTGGGCCTCGTCCGCCGCCTCGCGCGCCTCGTCCAGGGTCACGGTTTCGCGGCCGAAGCGGATGTTCTCCAGCGCCGAGCCGGAAAACAGCGGCGCCTCCTGCGACACCCAGGCGAAACGGCCCCGCACATCCAGAGGATCGGCGTCGCGCACATCCACCCCGTCCACCGCCACTACCCCGCCCTGCGGATCATAGAAGCGCAGCAGCAGGCGAAACACGGTCGACTTGCCCGCCCCCGACGGCCCGACCAGGGCCACGGTCTCGCCCGGCCGCACGGTCAGGTCGAAGCCTTTCAGCGCCGGCAGGTCCGGCCGGCCCGGATAGGCGAACCGCACATCGGTCATCGACACCTCGCCGCGCGGCGGCGACGGCAGGATGGCGGGCGCGGCGGGCGGCGCGATGGACGGCAGGGCCCGCATCAGTTCGTCGATCCGCTCCATGGCCCCGGCGGCCTTCTGAACATCGCCCCAACTTTCGCCCAGGGCGCCCACGGCGCCGGCCACAAACACCGACAGCAGCACGAATTGCAGCAGGGTTCCGGGGCTCATCCGGCCGGCCACCACATCCTGCGCCCCCAGCCACAACACCAGGGTGACGCCGCCGAACATGACGGTGATGATCATGGCGGTCATCAGCGCCCGCGCCCGCATGCGGCGCAGCGAGACGCCGAACGCATCCTCGACCGCCGCGCCGAACCGGCTGTCGGCCGCCTGTTCGCGGCCGAACGCCTGGACGGTCTCCAGCGCATCGACGCTTTCGCCGGCGAAGCCCACGGCCCCGGCGAACCGGTCCTGGCTGGCCACGGTCAACTTGCGCACCCGGCGGCCGAACAGGAACAGCGGCCCCAGCAGCAGCGGCACCGCCAGCAGAACCAGCCCCGTCAGCTTGGGGCTGACCACGAACAGCAGGGCCGTGCCCCCCAGCAATGTCAGGAAGTTGCGCAGCGCATAGGACACCGAGGTGGTCAGCAGGGTGTCCACCAGCTGGATGTCCGTGGTCAGGCGCGACAGCACCTCGCCGGTCCGCATCGAGGCGAAGAAGGCCGGGTCCAGCGACACGATCTGCTGGAACAGGGCCTTGCGCACGTCGGCGATGACCCGCTCGCCCGTCTTGGTGACATAGAGATAGCGCACCGCCGTGGCGACGCCCAGGAAGACGGCGTTCAGCCCCAGCAGCATGAACCAGCGGTCGATGCCCGCCCCGCCGTCCTCGAACCCGTGGTCGATGGCGCCGCGGGCCGTCGCCGTCAGCGCCAGCGACGCGACGGTGGACAGGATCAGCCAGAAGCCGGCGATGGCGGCGTCCAGCTTGTGCCGCATCAGAAAGGGCCAAAGACGCCCCAGCGGCCGCACGTCGCGGCGTTTGGCCCGGCGCTCGCCCGCCTCGCCCATCTGTTCGGCCAGCAGGGCGCCCGCGCCGGGGCGGTCGGAAGCCTGGCGGGAATCGGCGGCGGCGGGAATGTCGGTCATGGCGCCCGCCTCTTGCCCCGGAACGCCCCCCGGTGTAAACGCCGCCGCTCGCCCGCCGGACTCTCTGGCGGGCTTCTCATTTTTCGCGCACCGACGGTCGGCATCGTCATCGCGCCAGAGACCGGACGAAGCCCATGAAGCCCGATACGCACCCCGACTACCACTTCATCACCGTCACCCTGACGGATGGTTCGACCTATCAGACCCGTTCGACCTACGGCAAAGAAGGCGACGTCCTGAACCTGGACATCGACCCGTCGACCCACCCGGCCTGGACCGGCGGCAATCAGCACCTGATGGACCGCGGCGGCCGCGTGTCGCGCTTCAACAACAAGTTCGCCGGCTTCATGAAGAAGTAAGGCCCGATAGCGGCGCCTGCGCCGCACCTGGCTGTCGAAAAGCGTCGCACCCCGCGTGCGGCGCTTTTTGTTTTCCCGGAACGCCGATAACATCGACGGCGTTCGGTACGGGGGCGTGAACGCGGTGTTCTGCGCCAGTCCGGGCGAAAGCGGATTGACGATGAACCGACGGGAATTGGGTCTGGGCGTCGCGGCGGCGACCATGAGTCTGGCCGGACAGGCGGCGGCCCAGAGTGCGGCCGGTGCGCGCGATGCGGCGGCCATCGCCTTCTATGACGGGTTCAACGACCAGTTGGCCCGCCTGCCCTCGACGATCCAAGGCGACGTGCGCGCCTTCTATGAAATGAACGGCTGGCGTCCGGTCTGGACCCAGGACCGTCTGCGCGCCCTGAACGACGCCGCCGGCCGGGCCGAGCGTCACGGCCTGTCACAGGGCGACTTCTTCGATTTCGTGGGCCTGGCGGCCGATCCGGCCAGCAGCGAGATCCGCACCACCGCCGCCGCCCTGGGCTATGCCCGCGTCCTGGCCGAGGGCCGGGTGCGTCCCGAGACGGTCGAAGACCTGTGGGAGATGCAGAAGAACCGCGTCGACCTGCCTGGCGGTCTCAGCGACGCCCTGGGCCGCAGCCGCCTGGTCGAATGGTTCGAGGCCCTGCCTCCCACCGACATCGGCTACTCCAATCTGTCGGCCGGCTATATCCGCTATCGCCGCCTGATCCGCGAAGGCGGCTGGCCCGCCTTCCGCCCCGGCGCGACGATCGAACCGGGCGCCAGCGATGCGCGCATGCCCGCCCTGATCGCCCGTCTGGCGGCCGAGGGCGACCTGGCCGCCGCCGACGCCCCGCGCCTGACGGCCGAGGGTCTGGTCTATGGATCGGAACTTCAGGCCGCCGTCCGCAGCTTCCAGACCCGGCACGGCCTGGCAGCGGACGCCCGCATCGGCACGGGCACCCAGCGGTCCCTGTCGGCCTCGGCCGAGGATCGCGCCCGCCAGATCGCCCTGAACCTGGAACGCCGCCGCTGGCTGAAGCGCGAGGTCGAGCCCGAACGGATCGAGGTCAACACCGCCGCCGCCATCATGGTCTATTGGAAGGACGGCAAGCCGGTTCACTCCAACCGCGTGGTCGTCGGCACCCCGGCCAACCAGACGCCCAGCCTGGAAAAGCCGTTCGCCTCGGTCGTGGCCAATCCGCCCTGGTATGTGCCCGCCGGCATCGCCCGCAACGAGATCCTGCCGCGCGGTCCCGGCTATCTGGCCAGCCAGAACATGTACATCTCGAACGGCCAGGTGATTCAGCGCGCCGGCCCGCAGGCCGCCCTGGGCTATGTGAAGTTCGAGTTGCGCGACAGCTACGCCATCTTCCTGCACGACACCCCGTCCAAGGCGGCGTTCAACAACGCCTATCGCCATCGCAGCCACGGTTGCGTGCGGGTGCAGGGCGCCATCGACTTCGCCCGCCTGCTGCTGTCGCCGGACCCGACGCTGCTGGGCCGGTTCGACACGGCGCTGGACGCCAAGACCACGACCCGCATCCAGACGGGGCGCGAGATCGGGGTGCGGCTGCTATACTGGACCGCCTTCGTCGACGGCCAGGGCCGCGTCGCCTTCCGCGAGGACGTCTATTCCCGCGACGAAAAGCTGGCCCGCGCCCTGGGCATCGCCGTCAGCCTGCCCCGCCCGGTCGATGACGGCCGCACGGACCGCAACGACGTCGGGCCGTAGGTTTATTCGACCCGTCACCCTCGGGCTTGACCCGAGGGCCAGACGTTCGACCGCTGCGTCGTTTGGGATTTCGCGCCCAGCATGCCGCGGCCTCTGATCCTCGGATCAAGTCCGAGGACGACGATGTAAGGTCGACGTCAGTTGCCGAACGCGGCCGCCAGGCGGTCCATGTGGCTCTGCACCGGGTTCAGCGGGGCGTCCTCGACCGCGTCCTGATACATGCGCCGGTCCAGGTGCAGGGCGCGGTCGTACAGGCGATCGGTGCGCACCAGATATTCGATAAGGGCGATGGGCAGGTCCGGGTGGGTCGGATCGACCTCGGTCTTGCGGTCGGCCAGGCGATAGCGCGGCTCGGCCGCCGCCGCCGGGGTCATGTCGCCCTCGCGCACCGCGCGCTGGACCAGCAGCCATGAGGCGATCTGCATCAGCCGCGTGGTCAGCTTCATGCTTTCCGACGCATAGGCCAAGGCCGTGGCCCGCGACAGCAGCTTGGAGTCCCGCCGCCCGTCGCCGTCCAGATAGGCGGCCGTCTCCTCGACCAGGGCCATGCCCTCGGCGAAGGTGCGGTCGAACAGTTCCGACGCGGCGAAGTCGCGCACGACCGTCTCGCGGTCGCGCCCGGCCGTGAAAACGGCCTCGGCGGCGGCATCATGGGCGTCGGAAGAAAACTCGGTCATACGCATGGGGTCCGAAACGGGTCCGTGTCACTGTCGGGCCGGATCGGCGCCGCGCACGGTCGGCCTGCAACCCCCATGCCAGCGGCGACTGACCCATTCCAGATCATGAGCCGAGATTGAACAGGGCGTCGGCGGCGCTGATCTTGGCCTTCTTGGCCTCCAGCGCGGCGCGGATGCGGGCGATTTCCGTTTCCAGGGCGGCGATCCGTTCGTGCAGTTCCTCGCCCGAGTACAGTTCCAGATCCTCGCGCGCCAGGGCGGCCAGAGCCGCGCCTCGCTGGGGTCGGGGGTCCAGATCGTCGAAGGTCATTGCCGCCTCCCTTGGCCTTGCGCCCTGCAAACCCCTATCTGAACGCCCGCAGACGGACGATTGCAAGGGAAAGCCGCCGCCATGAAGGTCATCGACATCGCCGGCGGCCACGGCCCGGCCCAGGCTCTGACGCTGGCGGAACGGCCCGACCCGACACCGGGACCGGGCGAGATCCGCATCCGCGTGGCCGCCGCCGGGGTGAACCGGCCCGACATCGTCCAGCGCAAGGGCCTGTATCCGCCGCCCCCCGGCGCCTCGGACATCCTGGGGCTGGAGGTCGCCGGAACCGTCGATGCGGTCGGCGACGGGGTCGAGCGCTGGCGCGTCGGCGACCGGGTCTGTGCGCTGCTGGGCGGCGGGGGCTATGCCGAGTTGGCCGTGGTCGACGCCCGGCACGCCCTGCCGGTTCCCGGCGACCTCGACCTGATCCAGGCCGCCGCCTTGCCCGAGGCCGTCTTCACCGTCTTCGCCAATGTGTTCGAGGCGGGGGGGCTGAAGGCCGGCGAGACCCTGCTGGTCCATGGCGCGACCAGCGGCATCGGCGTCACCGCCATCCAGATGGCCAGGGCGGCCGGCGCGCGGGTGGTCGCCACCTCGCGCGGATCGGACAAGGCCCAGGCGGCGCGCGACCTGGGCGCGGACCTGAGCCTGGACGCCACGACGGACGACATGGCCGCCGCCATCGCGGAGTTCGGCGGCGTGGACGTGGTGCTGGACATGGTGGGGGCGGACTATGCGGCCCTGAACCAGGGCGCGCTGAAGGCGGGCGGGCGCTGGGTCGTCATCGCCACCCAGTCGGGCGCCGTGGCCCAGATCGACCTGATGCGGCTGATGCTGAAACGGATCGTGGTGACCGGATCGACCCTGAGATCCCGCCCAGCGGACGAGAAGGCGCGACTGGCGCGGGCGGTTGAGGATGTCGTCTGGCCCTGGGTCGCAAACGGTCTGGTCCGGCCCCGGATCGATGCGGTCTATCCGCTGTCGCAGGCGGCGGACGCCCACCAGTGGCTCGAAGCAGGCGGGCATGTCGGAAAGGTGGTCCTGACAGCATGAGGCCGGCCCGTCGAAACGGACCGGCCCCAGCCTCAGTCACTTAGCCTCAGGCGTTCAGATCACCAGCGGCCGCCGCCACGCGCCGGACGCATGGACGAGATGCGGTCGTTCAGGCCCCAGCGGTCCAGGTTGCGGACGTCGCCGTCGATCACCTGGCAGTTGCCGCGGAAGAAGGCGTCGGTGCAGACTTCCCAGCGGCCGCGCATCTGCATCGAGCTGATGGCGTCGTTGAAGCCGGTGCGATCCAGGTTCGGCATTTCACCATTGAAGGTGGTCGAGGCGCCGCGGAAGTTGGCGTCGCGATAGACGGTCACCGAATCCCGGCCACCGCCCCAGCCGCCGCCGTTGTTGCCACCGCCCCAGCCGCCACCGCCGCTGTTGCCGCCGCCCCAACCGCCGCCATTGTTGCCGCCGCCGTTACCCCAGCCGCCGCCGTTATTGCCGCCGCCGCCGCGATCTTCATAAGACCCACGGTTCGGGCCGCAGATCAGCAGGCCGTCGTTATTGGTGATGTCGTGCGGGGTGCAGCGGCTCAGTTCGATCGAGGTGCCGCGCATCCGGCCGCGCGTGTCGCGGCAGTCGGCGTACAGGCGGCCCTGGTTCACATAGGAACCCGAACAGCTTTGCGCATAGCTGCCGCGCGGGGCGACCCGTTCGGCCATCGGCGGGGCGCGATCCTGCGCCGGCGCCGTCATCATGGTGGCCGCAGCAGCGGCGGTGGCGAGCAACATCATGGATCCCTCCATCTAACAGTCCCTGGCGCTTCAACGCGCCGATGAGGAACAGAGTTCAACATGCCACATGAACCTTGGCTGTACGACACTGTCGGGCAGCGTTTTCTTTTCAGGCGAATGGGACTATATCGGCTCCAATCGCGCCCGGCCGAAAGGTCGGGCGCCGTCGTATCCAACGCCTGGCTTCGCCGGGCCATTCGCCGGGACATAGCCCCATGACCGACATTCTGATGCCCAAGGCCACCGCGGTCTGGCTGGTCGACAACACCTCGCTGACGTTCGAGCAGATCGCCGATTTCTGCGGCCTGCACCCGTTGGAAGTGCGCGGCATCGCCGACGGCGATGTGGCGCGCGACATCCGCGGCGCCGATCCCCTGGTCAACGGCCAGCTGACCCGCGACGAACTGGACAAGGCCCACGCCGATTCCAACTATCGCATGAAGGCGGTGGTCAGCCGCCACGCCGAACTGCTGAAGCCGACCAAGACCGGGCCGAAATACACCCCCGTCTCGCGCCGCCAGGACCGACCCGACGCCATCGCCTGGTTCGTGCGTCACCACCCCGAAGTGACCGACGCCCAGATCGCCAAACTGCTGGGCACCACCAAGGCCACGATCGAAAGCGTGCGCAACCGCACCCACTGGAACAGCCCCAACATCAAGCCGGTCGATCCGGTGACCCTGGGCCTGGTCGGCCAGCTGCAGCTGGACGAAGTGGTCAAGAAGGCCGCCGAGAAGAAGGCCAAGGACGACGCCAAGCGCGGCGGCCCGACCCTGGACGCGGCGGCCGAGGAAGCGGTCGAGGCCGAACCCGAAGCCCCCGAAGTCGACGAGCGCGATCAGGGCGGCCACACCGCCGAATCCGTGTTCGGCCCGCGCGACTGACCATCCGTCGCTTTCCGGCATGAAAAACGGCCCCGGGTTCGCCCCGGGGCCGTTCGCATTTTCAGCTCGGATCGGCCGTATCAGCCGGCCCCGGCCTGTAGGGTGTTGATCTCTTCCTTGAGCCGCAGCTTGCGCTGCTTGAGACTTCTCAGCTGCAGCGAGTCCGCGGCGGGATGGATCATCTCCTGGCGGATGGCTTCTTCCAGCTGGCGATGACGATTGCCCAGTTCGCGGATACGAGCATCAATAGTCATGGCTTGCGCCTCCTTGGCTTAGGGACCACACAGTCAGCGCCCGGACCCGGCCGCTTGTGTAATCACATTCCAGTGACGCGCGGCGGCCCGGCCCGGACCCGAAGCAGACTGGACTCCAAATTGGCCCATCCCGTGAACGGAGCCGTACGGAACCCGCCCTCGCGCCTGGTCGTGGGGATTTCCGGCGCATCCGGCGTGACTTACGGCGTGCGCATGCTGGACGCCCTGCGCGACTTGGGCGTCGAAAGCCATCTGGTCGTCAGCCGCGCGGCGCTGCTGACCCTGTCTCAGGAAACCGATCTGACGCCGGACGATCTGGCGTCCCGCGCCGATGTGACGCACCGCCTGGCCGATGTGGGGGCCTCCATCGCGTCCGGTTCGTTCAAGACCATGGGCATGGTCATCGCCCCCTGTTCGGTGCGGACCATGGGCGAGATCGCCACCGGCGTGACCTCGTCCCTGCTGACCCGCGCCGCCGATGTGACGCTGAAGGAGCGCCGCCCCCTGGTGCTGATGGTGCGCGAGACGCCGTTCCACCTGGGCCACCTGCGCACCATGACGGCCCTGGCGGAAATGGGCGCCGTCATCGCCCCGCCCCTGCCCGCCCTCTATGCCCGCCCCGCCTCTATCGAGGCCATGATCGACCAGTCGGTCGGTCGGGTGCTGGACCTGTTCGGCCTGGACTGGGCGCCGGTGACCCGCTGGACCGGACTGAAGGGCGCCGAATGAGCCTGTGGACCTGGGCCGTGGCGGCCTACGCAAAGCCGGGCGTCTCGGAAGCCTGTCTGGAGCTTCAGGACGCGGGCGGCCAGAACGTCTGCCTGCTGCTTTGGGCCGCCTGGGCCGCCGAGACGGGCCGGGCCCTGGATGACGACGCCCGCGCCGACGCCTGCGACATCGCCCGCGCCTGGGAAGACGCCGCCGTGGCGCCGTTGCGGGCCGTCCGCCGTCGCCTGAAGGCCCGCATCCTGGACATGGACGACGACGCCCGCCAGGCGGTGCGCGATCAGGTCAAGGCGGTCGAGCTGACCGCCGAGCGTCATCTGCTTCAGGCGCTGGAGACCGCCTCTCGACCGGCAGACCGGCCATCGACAGCGCCGTGCATCGACGCCCTGGCCGCCGTCTGCCGCGACTGGTCCGGCACGGCGCCGCGCGCCCTGCTGACGGCGCTGGACCAACGGCTTTCCGCGTGAATCCAGCTCGGCTATAAGCCCCGGCCATGAACGATCACGGTCCCGAGCTGAGCGAGGAAGAGCAGGCCCTGCACGACCGCCTGCGCGACCTGCGTCAGGAACACGCCGATCTGGACGCCTCGATCGAGGCCCTGGGCCATATGCCGATCCCGGACCAGCTGATGATCGCCCGGCTGAAGCGCAAGAAGCTGATCCTGCGCGACGAGATGGTGAAGATCGAAGCCCGGATCTTGCCGGATATCATCGCCTGAGGCGGGGGATTAGGGATTAGGGACTAGGGACTAGGGAAGAGATGGTGTCACCCGCGCACGGCGGCAAAGGCGCTGTCCCCCGCCTAATCCCTAGTCCCTAGTCCCTGCCTTTCTTCCTCACCCACATGGCTGCGTCCGCTTCGGCCAGCCAGGTTTCGGCGTCGGGCTGGCCCGCATAGGCGCGCACACCGAACGAGCCGCCCAGTTGCGCCCGCTCGCCCTGCCAGATGAAACCATCGGTCTCCAGCGCCGTGGCCAGGCGCAGGGCCTTGTCGCGCCCCTCCTCGACCCCCGCATTCAGCATCAGCAGACCGAATTCGTCGCCGCCCAGCCGGCCGACGGCGTCCGATTCGCGCAGGTTGGCCAGCATCAGCTCGGCCACCCGAACCAGGGCCGCATCGCCCGCCGCATGACCCAGCCGGTCGTTGACCCCCTTGAACCCATCCAGGTCCAGATACAGCAGCACAGCCGGCGCCGCGTACCGCTGACAATAGGCCATGGTCCGGTTCACCGCCGCGATGAAGCCCCGCCGGTTCAACGCCGGGGTCAGGACGTCATGGTCCGCCGCCGCCTCGGCCGCCTCGGCCCGCAGGCGCAGGGCCTCGACCTCGGCCCGCAGGCGCGCGATCTCGGCGTTCAGGTCGGTCGCGGCCACGTCGGTCACGAAAAACAGGCTCCGGCAGCGCGACTCACCAGCGGCCGCGCAGGGTCGATGCTAGCGCCCTCGGTTGCGGGCGCAACGCGGCTGCTGTAACGGGCCGTCTTCCGACAGCGGGGAACCCCGACATGGCCGAGACGACGCCTCCCGTCGCCATCATCATGGGCAGCCGGTCCGACTGGCCGACCATGAAACACGCCGCCGACATGCTGGACCGGCTGGGCGTCGGCTGGACGGCCAAGGTGGTCAGCGCCCACCGCACCCCCAAACGCCTGTGGGACTTCGCCTCTGGCGCGCGTGCGGCCGGCCATCGCGTCATCATCGCCGGAGCGGGCGGCGCGGCGCACCTGCCCGGCATGGCCGCGTCCATGACCGAACTGCCGGTGCTGGGCGTGCCGGTGCAGTCCAAGGCGCTGAAGGGTCTGGATTCCCTGCTGTCCATCGTCCAGATGCCCGGCGGCGTGCCAGTGGCGACCCTGGCCATCGGCGAGGCGGGGGCCAAGAACGCCGGCATTCTGGCGGCCCAGATCCTGGCCCTGTCCGATCCGGCGCTGATGGACCGTCTGGCGGCCTTCCGCGACGACCAGACCCAGGGCGTGGCCGAGACGGTCGAGGACTGATGGCCGATTTCCCCCTGTCCCCCGGATCGACCATAGGCGTCGTCGGCGGCGGCCAGCTGGGGCGGATGCTGTCGCAGGCGGCGTCTCGCCTGGGCTTCGACGTGGTGATCCTGGACCCCGAAGAGAATTCGCCGGCCGGCCGGGTGTCGCGCGGCCAGATCGTCGCCGCCTATGACGACGCCACCGCGCTGAACGTCATGGGCCGGGTCTGCGACGTGGTGACCTTCGAGTTCGAGAATGTGCCCGCCGAGGCCATGGAGCGGCTGGCCGAGGGCGGCGCCCGTGTGGCCCCCGGCCCCACCGCCCTGCGCGTCGCCCAGGACCGGGTCGAGGAGAAGACCTTTCTGAACGCCGTGGGCGCCGCCACCGTCGACTTCCATCCGGTCGACAGCCTGGACGACCTGATGGCGGGGCTGGAGCGGCTGGGGACGCCGGCCCTGCTGAAGACCCGCCGCGACGGCTATGACGGCAAGGGTCAGGTGTGGATCAAGTCCGCCCGCATGGCTGCCGACGCCTGGCATATGGTCGGCGAACGCCCGGCGATCCTGGAGGCGCGGGCCGACTTCACCCGCGAGCTGTCGATCATCGCCGCACGCGGCTGGGACGGAAAGATCGCCGTCTATCCGCTGGGCCAGAACCTGCATGCCGGCGGGGTGCTGAAGACCACGGTCGCCCCGGCCGAGGTCGATCCGAAGACCGAGCGCCGCGCCCGCGCGATCGCCAGGGCGGTGCTGGAGGGGCTGGACTATGTCGGGGTCATGGGGATCGAGCTGTTCGACCTGGGCGACGGTCGGCTGCTGGTCAACGAGATCGCTCCGCGCGTGCACAACACCGGTCACTGGACCCAGGACGGCTGCGTCTGCGACCAGTTCGAGCAGCATGTGCGCGCCATCGCCGGCTGGCCCCTGGGGCCGACCGCCGCCCATGCCCGCGTCGAGATGACCAACCTGCTGGGCGACGAAGTGGATCAGTGGACGAAACTGGCCGCCAAGGCCGACGCCCGCCTGCACCTGTACGGCAAGGCCGAGGCCCGCCCCGGCCGCAAGATGGCCCATGTGAACCGGGTGCGGCCGCTGCAGTCCTGACCCGGCTTGCGAGCCTCGCCGATTACCGTTCCGTAAGTTGGCGCACGGCCCGCGTCATGCCAGCGTCCCCGTCGCAATGGAGGGGACCATGACCATCGACACCACGACCGCTGTGCTCAAACAGCCGCCGGTCCGCATCGCCGCCCTGGCCTATCTGGGCACCATCGTCTTCGGCCTATTCGCCGAAGTCGGCACGCGCAGCGGTCTGGACCGCACCGATCCCCAGGCCCTGGCCGCCAGTCTGAAGGCGGGCGAGGCGATGTTCCGCCTGGGCGTGGTGTCCGACCTGGCCATGCTGGTCTGCTATCTGATCGTGACGGCCATCTTCTATGCTGCCTTCCGCCCCTACAGCCGGACCCTGTCGCTGACTGCGGCGGCGTTCAGCCTGACGGGCATCACCGTGCTGGCCATGGGTCTGGTCAATCTGATCGCGCCGCTGATGGTGCTGAACAGCGCAACCGGTCTGACGGATCAGGCCGATCTGGCGGCCCTGTTCCTGATGCTGCACGGGCGTGGCTATACGATCAGCTTGGTCTTCTTCGGCGTCTATTGCCTGATCATCGGCTGGATGGTGGTTCGGTCGCGCCTGGTTCCGGCCGCCATCGGTCTGGTGATGGCCTTCGCCGGCGCCTGTTATCTGCTGAACAGCCTGCGGGTGTTGCTGGACCTGCCGTTGCCGGGCGGGCTGGCGGACTATCTGCTGCTGCCGGGTCTGATTGGCGAGGGCGCGATCAGCCTGTGGCTGCTGGCGCGCGGACTGAACGCCTCGGCCTGGGCGCGGCTGAACGCCCGCCCCTGACATCCCCTCAACGATGCGGACAGCCGGGCCAGCAGCAGGGGCGGCGTTTGCCGTCGCGCAGGTTTTCGGCGCCCCAACGGATGCGTTTTTCTCGCGTCTCGGCCGTCTTGGGCGAGATGACCCAGCAGATCCATTCATTGCGGGCCAGGGGCGTGATGTCCCGCCACGTCGCCAAGGCCGCCGGTTCGCCTTCCAGCGCCCGGCGCAGGTCGTCCGGCAGGTCGTGGACCACCCCGCCGGGAAGGTCGGCTGTCACTGGGGCGCGTCTTCGGTGCGGGCGCCGTAGCGCAGACGGCTGAGCGCCTCGGTCATCTTGCGCAGGGGAGCGTCGAAATCCTTGCCCGCCTTCCACTTCTCGAAGGCCATGACGTTCTCGATCCGGCGCGCGACGAAGGCGTCGGCGGCCTCGCGCCCGTCGAACAGGCGCATCGTCAGGGCCGGGACCAGGATGCCCGACAGGATCGTCCGCTTGGAATAGTGGTTCCAGTCCGTCGCCGTATCCCCGGCCCAGCGCCACAGCAGATCGGCCGTCTCCCACGCCAGTTGCAGCCCCAGGTCGGTGTTGGTCGGCAGGGCCAGGAAGCCGGCGCAGCGCTGGCTGGCCTCATGGTCGGCGGCGGCGGCCTCCAGCCGGGCCGAGACGGCGCGGGCGATGCGTTCGCGGATTTTCAGGGCCGCCGGATCGACATCGGCCAGGGCCTGCATGGCCCGCGCATCGTGCCGTCGCGACAACAGGGCCGCCAGATCGCGCCCGCCATTGGGCAGCAGCAGCTCCTGATCGCCCAGCGACAGGCCGTTCGCCTCGCACGCCGCGCGCACCAGCCGCCCGTTCCAGCCCAGCGCCCCGGCGCGTTCGACGGCGGCGTCCAGAACCGCCTGTTCCATGCGGTCGGCCCAGTCCGGCGATTCGTCGGTGTTGCTCAGGTGCGGCGCCTCGGTCATCGCGACATGATAGGCCCGTCCGACGGCCGTTTCGAGCCTTCAGATAGGGCCGCGACGATCTGGACAGACATACGGCGGTCGTGTATCAGCGCGCCTTCATCCGCGGACCCTGTCTGTCGGACCCGAGATTTATTTGTCTGCCCGTCTCCCTCACAGGACGCGGCGGGCGGCCAAAGGAGAGTTGAACCTGGTTCAGATTTTCGTTCGCGACAACAACGTCGATCAGGCGCTGAAGGCCCTGAAGAAGAAGATGCAGCGCGAAGGCAGCTTCCGTGAAATGAAGCGCCACGTGCACTACGAAAAGCCGTCGGAGAAGCGCGCCCGCCAGAAGGCCGAGGCCGTTCGCCGCGCCCGCAAGCTGGCCCGCAAGCGCGCCCAGCGCGAAGGCCTGCTGCCCGCGCCCAAGCCGCGTCCGCGCTGAGCCTGACGCCAGGCTGAAAGATCAAAGGCCCGCCGGATCGCTCCGGCGGGCCTTTTGCTTGCGCGCTGACGACGCATGCGCGGACCTGTGGATTTCCGGCGCGGCCCCCTTGTATTGATCGTTATAAAGTAACACTTAGTGGGCGTAGCCTTAGGAGACGCCCATGCCCGCAGCCCGTTCCGCCGTTCTGGGGGATGGCGTCGCCATCGGTCTGTCGGGTCTGTGCCTGGCGCATTGCCTGGCCCTGCCGCTGGCGGCCAGCCTTCTGCCCATCGCGGGCGCCTGGGCCGAGGCGGAATGGGTGCACGGACTGTTCGTGGCGGTGGCCGCGCCGGTGTCGCTGTGGACCCTGGGGCGCAGCCGTTCGCGCAACCTGGCGGTCGTGGCCCTGGCGGTCGGCGGTCTGGCTCTGATGGTCGCCGGGGCGGCGGGTTTTCCGTCACATGAGGCCGAGACCCCGCTGACGGTCGCGGGCGGCCTGTTGCTGGCGCTGGCGCACGGGCTGAACTGGCGCCGTCGCCAGGTCGCCTGCCGTCACGACCGGGCCTGATCGACAGAGGCCCGGTCGCTTCAGGCGGTCATCAGAACCGGGTGCGCAGCCCCAGCACCAGGTTGCGGCCCCGCAGCGGCGCCGAGCGGGTCAGGAACGAGGCGTGGTTCAGCGCCGTCTCGTCCAGCAGATTGGTCCCGCGCACGAACACTTGGCTGCGGAACGAACCGATGTCGAAATCATAGGCCGCCGTGGCGTTGACCATGTCGTAGCCGGGGGTCTTGTCCTCGAAATCGGTGATGCGGTCCTGTTCGAACACATGGACGTATTCGACATTGCCGGACCACGGGCCTTGCGCGAAATCGCCGCGCACGCCCAGACGCGCCGCCGGAATGCGCGGCAGGGGGCCGCCTTCGTCCAGCTCGGCCTTCACATAGTCGCCGAACACCGCCCCCGAGATCGCGGGCGTGAACTGATAGCGCACATCGCC
The DNA here is from genome assembly GCF_937863155.1 of uncultured Brevundimonas sp. Classification (GTDB taxonomy): domain Bacteria; phylum Pseudomonadota; class Alphaproteobacteria; order Caulobacterales; family Caulobacteraceae; genus Brevundimonas. Next base: position 28,387 of record NZ_CALMFB010000007.1, read on the forward strand.
CTCGACACCGGTGAAGGTCGCATCCGCCTGGGTGTAGCGGATCAGGCGGAAGTCTTCGTACTGATCCAGGGTGTTGGCGTAGATGTAGCCGTCATAGGCGTAACGATAGGCGCTGGCCGAGAAGGTCAGGTCGCCTTCAGTCTTCCTCAGGCCGATCTCGATCGAGTTGGCGGTTTCCTCATCCAGGGTCGCCGTGCCCAGCTCATAGGTGTTGGTCGCCAGGTGGACGCCGCGGGCATACAGTTCCTGCACATGCGGCGCGCGCTGTGACCGCGCCACCGACACCGAGGCGGCGTATCCCGGCGCGAAGGCCCAGCTGGCGCCCAGCGACGCTGAGAAGGGCTTGTGCTCGGCGTCCGGCCGGCCCACGGCGCTCGTCTCCTGCCATTCCTGACGCAGGGCGCCTTCCAGACGCACATCGCCCAGGCTGATTTCCTCCAGCAGGAAGACGGCGTTGCTGCGCGTGGTGCTGGGCGGCAGGAAGCCTTCGGCGCCGATGGCCGCGAAATCGCTTTCGGCGGTCTGGAACCCGACCACGCCGCGGAAGCCGCCGATGGGGGCGTGCTGGACCTCGACCCTCAGGTCGTGGCCTTCGTTGGTGAAGGTGGTCGCCACCACGCCGTCGTCAATCTCGTCATGGGCGTAGTCGGTATAGCCGCCGCGCACCCGGATACGCTCGATCCCCGCGAACGGGTCGCGCAATTCGCCCCGCACATCGATGCGGCGACTGACCAGATCGACGGTCGGGGCCGCTTCGCCATGGTCATGGTCGTGATCGTGGTCGTGATCTTCGTCGCCATGATCGTGACCGCCGCAGTGCAGGCTGGAGCCGTGCGGGTGGCAGTCTTCATATTCGTGGCTGTGGCCCGGCAGGCCGTATTCGCTGTTCTGCTGGGTGAAGGCGGCGCCCAGGTAGCCGCGCGATCCGATCCACGACAGACCGATGGTCCCGGTGCGGGTGTCGTTGAACGACCCGGCCACGCGGTCGAAGCCCTCGGCCTCATCCTCATGATCGTGGTCGTGATCATGATCGTGGTCATGATCCTCGTGCGCCGGCGGGGTGTAGAAGGGGATGCGATAGTCGTCGGTGCGGCGCAGGGCGCCTTCCAGACGCAGGGCGAAACTGCCCATGCCGACCGTGAAGCCGGCCACGCCCGCGCGCTCGTCGTCGGCCGTGCCCAGGCGGAACTCGGCCACGCCTTCGCCACCAGCGGCCGGGATCGAGGTGGGGATCTTCTTGTCGATCAGATTGACCGCCCCGCCGATGGCGCCGCCGCCATAGATCAGGGCGCTGGGCCCGCGCAGAATCTCGATGCCTTCCAGCAACAGCGGCTCGCCCGAGACGGCGTGGTCGGGCGACACGTCCGAGGCGTCGATCAGGCCGGCCCCGTCGCTCAGAACCTTGACCCGCGGCGAGGTCTGGCCCCGGATCACCGGCCGGCTGGCCCCGCCGCCGAAGGTGTCGGCGTTGACGCCGGGAATGCCGGTCAGGGTCTCGCCCAGCGTCGACTGGCGCCGATGCACCAGTTCGTCGCCGCGCACCACGGCCACGTTCGAGATGACGTCATTGCCGCGCCGGCCCAGGGGATCGGCCGTCACCACCACTTCGTCCAACTGGATCGCCGGACCCGACTGGCCCGACTGGGTCGCGGAACTGGCGTTGGCGGTGCCCGCGCAGGCGACGGCGCCCAGAACGCTCAGGCTGGCGGCGGCGAAAAGGGCGGCCTTGGGTGACATGAACTGAAGTCTCCGATATGGGGGTCGGCGATTGACTATGTTATATCGTAACATCATGCAAATTACATCGCGTTCATCCGGCCAAGCTTCCGCTGCGACGGGGGGTTCATCCCTGTTCCGGCACATCGAGACCCTGCACGGCGATGCGGACTGGGGCGGGTTTCTCGACGCCGGAACCGGCGTGAACTCGGCACTGTGGAGCCTGTCTCTGCCGACCGACCGCTGGGTCGGCGTCACCGCCGCGCCGGGCCATGCGGATCAGGTCCGCGAGCGCGCGGGCGCCCTGATGCGCGATCAGGATCGGCTGCTGATCGGCAACTGGACCGACCCCGCCCTGTTGCAGGGCCAGGTGTTCGACACGGTGCTGGCCGACTATCTGCTGGGGGCGGTGGAGGGGTTTTCACCCTATTTCCAGTCGGGCCTGTTCGCGCGGCTGGCGCCCCATGTCGGGCGGCGGATGTATGTGGTGGGGCTGGAGCCCTATGTGGTGGGCGATGCGCCGACCGAGACGGCCCGCATCGTGCGCGCCATCGGCCGCCTGCGCGACGCCTGCCTGCTGCTGGCGGACGAGACGCCCTATCGCGAATATCCCGCCGAATGGACGGTGGACGCCCTGGCCCAGGCCGGGTTCGAGGTGCTGTCGGCCCAGCGGTTCCCGAACCGCTATCGCGAGAAATGGGTGCACGGCCAGCTGGACATGGCCATCCGCCGACTGCCGCGCATCGCCGATGCGGCCCTGGCCGAATCCCTGCGCGGACGGATCGAGGCCTTGCGGGAACAGGGGGTGACGGTGTGCCGGCGCGAAGACGGCCTGCGCCACGGCGCCGACTATGTCATCGCCTGCCGGCCGCTCTCAGGCCACGGTTAGATTGTCGGGGAAATCCGCCGCCATGGTACGTCCTCTCGGGCTCGAACCGAGGACCCTCTGATTAAAAGTCAGATGCTCTAACCAACTGAGCTAAGGACGCATCGCATGGCGGCGAGCGCGCCTTCTGTTGCATCCGTCGCTTCGGGTCAAGTCTCGGCGCGCCCCAGAAGACAGAAGACCAGCCGCATGGCCCCGTCCGCACCCGAAAACAGCACCGCATTCTGACCATAGGCGTCGCCCAGGTCGCAGGCTTGTTCGAACGTCAGGCCCAGGGCGACCAGACTGGGTTCCGAGGCCCAGCCGCCGTCGGGGTCGCGCCCCTCGGCCGCCAGCCAGGTCAGGCCAAGGCCCTGGATCTCAGCCTTCAGCCGGTCCTGGTCGGCCTGATTCTCGGCGTCGCTGCGCGGTTCGCTGCGGGGGTTCCAGGCGGTCAGGAAACAGGCCGTCGCCACGCCCCGCGCCGCCATGACCGAGGCCAGAGGCGCACACGGATGCCCCAGCCGCATAACCGCCTCGCCCCCCTCGGGCAGGGCCACGACATAGAGGGCGCGCACATAGGCTTCGGCGCAGGCGGCGACGGAACGGTCCATGCGCCGATCATGGCGCGGGGCGGGGCTGCGTCAACCGCTCGACGGCGCCGGGTGGGGCGGTTAAGCCTTGGGACATGACCCCTCCCCTTTCCGGCGTGCGTATTCTGGAGTTCGACGGCCTGGGGCCGGTGACCTTCGCCGGCATGATGCTGGCCGACCTGGGGGCCGAGGTGCTGCGGCTGACCCGTGCCGGCGGGGGCGGGGTGTTCGACGATGTCGGCGGCGCCATCCTGCATCGCGGGCGAACCACGGTGGCGGTGGATCTGAAGTCGGACGCCGACCGCGACCGGGTGCTGGCCCTGGCCGCCGGCGCCGATGCGGTGATCGAGGGGTTCCGGCCCGGCGTGATGGAGCGGCTGGGCCTGGGGCCGGACGTCCTGGCGGCGCGCAACCCGGCCCTGGTCTATGGCCGTGTGACCGGCTGGGGCCAGACCGGACCGCTGGCCGATCAGGTGGGGCACGACATCAACTACATCGCCCTGACCGGCGCCCTGCACGCCATGGGCGAGCCGGACCGGCCGCCGCGCCCGCCGCTGAATCTGGTCGGCGACTATGGCGGCGGGGCGATGATGCTGGTCACCGGCGTGCTGGCGGCCCTGATCCAGGCGCGCCAGACGGGTCGCGGGCGGGTGGTCGATGCGGCCATGACGGACGGGACGGCCCTGCTGGCGGCCCTGTTTCCGGCCCTGCAGGCGCGCGGCCTGTGGTCGGATCGACGCGGCGAGAACCTGCTGGACGGCGGGGCGCCCTTCTATCGCTGCTATGGCTGCAGGGATGGCCGGTTCGTGGCGGTCGGGGCGCTGGAGCCGCGCTTCTATGCGGCGCTGCTGGCGGGCCTGGGCATAGCAGCGGATGAGGCGCCCCAGCATGACATGGCCGGCTGGCCCGCCCTGCACGACCGGTTCGCCGCCCTGTTCGCCACGCGCGACCGCGACGACTGGGTCACGCATTTCGCGGGGACCGAAGCCTGCGTCACCCCGGTGCTTACCTTTGGCGAAGCGGCCGATCACCCGCACAACCGCGCGCGCCAGACCCATGTGTCGGCCGGCATCGTCCAGCCCGCGCCCGCGCCGCGTTTCGACGGTCAGGCGGCGCCGGCGACGGCTGACCGGCCCGCAATCAGCCTGGACGACGCCCTGAACTTCTGGGCTTAGGCGGACACCGCGGCCGGGTCTTCCTGTGCGCCCTCGGCGCAGGCCATGGCCAGGGTCTGGGCCAGAAGGACCGGATCGATCGGCTTGGTCAGGAAGGCATAGACCCCCGCCGCCTCCCAGGCCGCGCGATGCACATCCATGGCGTTGGCGGTCAGGGCGATGATCGGAACTTCATCGCCGGCGGACTGTTCGCGGATGCGGCGCGTGGCCTCCAGCCCGTCCATCACCGGCATCTGCATGTCCATCAGAATGGCGTCATAGCGATGCAGGGCCGCCGCCTCGACCGCCTCGGCCCCGTTCTGAACCAGCGTCAGACGGCATCCGTGGGGGGCCAGCAGCAGTTCCAGGATACGGCGGTTCACCTCATGGTCGTCGGCCGCCAGGATGGTGCGGCCCGCCAGGCTGGCGGGCGGTGGCGCCGCCGTCGGCGTCTTGCGGGCGCCGGTCTTGACCGGCGCGGCCTGGGCGACCGCCACGGTCTTCAGCCGGAAACGGAAGGTCGAGCCTTCGCCCTCGACACTCTCGGCCGTCAGATCGCCGCCCATCAGCTCGGCCAGGCGGCGGCTGATGGTCAGGCCCAGGCCCGTGCCGCCGAACCGGCGCGTGGTGCCGGCCTCGGCCTGCTCGAAGCCGTCGAACACCCGCGCCAGACGTGCGGCGGGGATGCCGCAACCGGTGTCGGTCACCGAAATGTCCAGCCGATCCGGCCCCGTCCAGGCCGCGCGCAGCACGATGCGCCCCTCGGTCGTGAACTTCACCGCATTGGACAACAGGTTGAACACGATCTGCTGGAACCGCAGGGGATCGGTGCGCACGACCTCCGGCAGATCGGCGTCCAGCTCCAGCACCAGACGCACCCCGTTGGCGGCGGCGCGCGCCTCCCACAGACGGGTCATGGCCGCCAGCTTGTCGCGCAACGGCATGTCGGCCTGTTCCAGCGTCATGCGCCCGGCCTCGATCTTGGAGAAGTCCAGCACGTCGTTCAGCAGGCCCAGCAGCACGTCCCCGGCGTCGATCAGCATGTCGACATGCTCGCGCTGCTGGCGGTCCAGCCGGGTGCGGCGCAGCAGATTGGCGGCCGAGATGACGGCGTTCATGGGGGTGCGGATCTCATGGCTGACCACGGCCAGGAAGTCGGACTTGGCGGCGCTGGCCACCTCGGCCTTGCGGCGTTCGGACTGGGCCTCGTCGCCGGCGGCGCGCAGGGCGCGCGTCGACCCCAGGGTCTGGCGCACCACGGCGACCAGATGGGCGACATAAAGCAGGCCCCCGACCGCGATCAGCATCAGCACCGGATCGCGGAAGGCTATGGCGCTCAGGACCGGCAGACCCAGGAAATACAGGCCGTGTGGGATCACCGAAGACATCAGCAGCGCCCGGCTGTGATGCATGTGCATGCTGACGTGCAGCAGGCCGCCGGCCGCCTGGATCATGGCGAAGACGCGGCCCGGCTCTCCGCCCGCGAACCACAGATAGGCCGAGATGCTGCCGTAGATCAGCACATTCAGCGCCGCCGACATACAGCACAGCACACGGCGGCTGACGCTGGGTTCGGCATCAGGCGACTGGCGCAACGGGGCGAACACGATCCAGTCCACGCCCTGACCCGCCACGACCACCGCGAACCACACCACAGGCCAGATCGACGGCGCCGTGACCCAGGCCACCAGCCCGATGAAGGCCGCCAGCGCCAGACGCGTCGGCAGTTCGCGATAGCGGACCTGCGCCACGATGGCGTACGGCGTGATGCTGGTCATGCGCAGTCTCCTCACCAATTGTCGCAATAGCTCCAAAATCGAAAGGATTGGTTGAGGCGCGCGGACGGCGTATGGCTGGGCTTATGGAACGCACAGGCGTGGCCACGCGTTGGCCAGCCGACAATCGGGGGAAATACGCCATGAACCGCAAGATCATCGTCGCCGCGTCGGCCATCGGCCTGATGCTGGGCCTCACCGCCTGCGACAATTTCCAGACGCCTCAGGACCAGGGCGTCGAGACCGCGCCCGAAGCGGTCGAGCCGGTGGCGCCCGCCGCCGAAGACGCCGCGGCCGACGCCGCCGCCACCGCCGCCCCGCCGGTCGACAGCACCGCCCTGCCGCCCGAGAAGCGGTCGTCGGAACAGTCGGTCCAGCCGGAAAGCGAGACCCTGTTCTACTGACGCCACACCGGCGCCCCAACCGCGTGACACAGGCGGCCCCTCGCCGCCCCTGACAGGATTCCGATTGACCGCCCGGCCGCCTTCGCTGATCGCCATTTCCGTCGCCGCCCTGGGCCTGTGGTCCGTGTGCGCCGATGGCGCCCAGGCCGAGCCGCGCGCCCAGATTCGCGGCGAGATCGACGGCGCCCTGCGCGATCAGATCGCCCGCGCCATCGGCGAGGCGGACGATCCCCCGGCCAACCGGTTCGAGGCCCGACGCCGCGCCCGCGACGCGGCCTCGGCCGCCGAGGCCCTGCTGCGGTCCGAAGGCTATTATCAGCCCGAGATCGAGGATGTGGTCGAGGGCGAGACCACCCCGGTCGCCATTGTGCGGATCACGCCGGGCCGCCGCTTCACCCTGACCCCGCCGGCGATCAACTGGCTGGCTCCCGAACCGCCGGACGAGATCGCCGCCCGCGCCGCCGCCGAGGTGGCCCTGACCCCCGGCGATCCGGGCCGCGCCGTCGATGTGATCGCCGCCGAAGGCCGCGTCGTCGCCAGCCTGACCCGCCAGGGCTACGCCGACGCCCGCACCGAGCCGCGTCGCGTGGTGGTCGATCACGCCGCCTTCAGCGTCAACCCCACCTATAATGTCGTGGCCGGTCAGCTGGTGCGGCTGGATGGCGTTCTGGTCGATACGCGCGGTCCGACCCGGCCCGGCTGGGTCGCGGGCCTGGCCCCCTGGTCCGAAGGCGACCGTTACGACCCCGAGGACGTCGCCGAGCTGGAACGCCGCCTTCTGGAGACCGGCGTTTATGACGGCGTTGGCGTGGCCCTGGCGCCGCCCGAACGGACGACCGCCCAGGGCCTGCGCCCCGTCATCGTCACCCTGACCGACCGGCCGCGCCGGATCACCGAGGCGGGGGCCACCTTCTCGACCGCCGAAGGCTCGGGCGTGGATGTGATCCAGACCCGCTACAACCGGTTCGGCCGTGCCGACACCCTGAGGCTGGAACTGCGTCTGGCGGACATCGACAGCCGCATCGGCGCGGACCTGGGTCTGCCGCACTGGGGACGGCCGGGCCGGACGCTGCGCCTGTCGGCGGCGGCCGTGAACGAAGACACCGACGCCTATCGCCGGATCGCCCTGGTGATGGCCGCCGACCTGCAACAGCGGATCGGCAAGACGTCGTGGTTCAGCTATGGCGTCGGCCTGGACGCCGGCCATTACACCCAGACGCGGTTTGATCCCTTCACCTCGGCGCCGGTGGGGTTCGACCGTGATCTGGCGGTGCTGACCGGCCGGGCGGGCCTGTACTGGGACCAGTCGAACGATCCGTTGGACCCCACCGCCGGATGGCGGCTCAGCGCCTCGGTCCAGCCGACCGCCGTGGCGGGCGACGACACGGTTCTGTTCCTGAAGACCGAAAGCCAGGCCACGGCCTATTTCGCCCTGGACCAGGCGGCGCGCACCGTCATCGCCGGGCGCCTGCGCCTGGGCTCCATTGTCGGCGCCGACGAACTGAGCATCCCCTCGGACCGGCTGTTCTATTCCGGCGGCGGCGGGTCGGTGCGCGGTTATGAGTATCAGGGCGTGGCCCCGCGCCTGCCCGACAACACCCCGCGCGGCGGCACCAGCCTGTTCGAGACCTCGATCGAGGCGCGTCGCGGCATCGGCCGCAGCTTCCAGGGCGTGGTCTTCGTGGACGCCGGCACGGTCGGGTTCGATGAATATCCCGACTTCTCGAACCTGCGCTACGCGGCTGGGTTCGGGGTCCGTTACAAGCTGCCGTTCGGGCCGATCCGGGCCGATGTGGCCTTCCCGCTGGATCGCCGTCAAGGCGATGCGGACTTCCAGGTCTATGTCTCGATCGGACAGGCGTTTTGACCGAGCCGCAGACGCCAGAGACGCCTGAAACCCCGACCCAGGCCAAGGTTCGGCGCAAGCGCACGCGCCTGCAACTGGCGCTGCTGATCGTCGGCTGCGTGGTCGCGGCCGTGCTGGTCCTGGCCACCGTGGCCCTGGTCGGCGGGCGGATGTATCTGCTGTCCGATTCCGGGCGCGGCCTGGTGACCAGCTTCGTCGGCGGCAAGAAGATCGGCCGCTATGGCCGCATCAATGTCGAGGGGCTGAGCGGCGATCTGTTCGACGATTTCCGGCTGAAGCGCGTCACGGTCACGGACGCCGAGGGCGTCTGGCTGGAGGCCACCGATGTCCGGGTGGACTGGTCCTACTGGCCCTTGATCCTGCGCCGGTTCCACGCCAGCGAGATTTCCGCCGCCCAGATCCGCCTGATCCGCCGCCCCCTGGTCGAACCCTCGACCGAGCCGCCCAGCGCCATGCCGCTGGGTATCGACATCGACGCCTTCCACGCCAATGTCGTGCTGGAGGAAGGCTTCAGCCAGGAATACGGCCGCTGGCGCCTGACCGGGGCCGCCTCCGTGCCGCGCATGGGGGCCAAGACGGCCGAGGTGAACGCCTACAGCCTGACGCGCCAAGGCGACTACTTGCGCGCGACGGCGACCTTTGGCGGCGGCCCCTCCGACCTGCGGCTGAACCTGCGCGCCAATGAGGCCCAGGGCGGACCGATCGCCGGGGCGCTGGGCTATTCGCCCAATCAGCCGTTTTCCGCCACGGCCATCGTGAACGGCGAGATCGTGGACGCCCGCGTGGTCACGGGTCGCTATGTGCCCCTGGTGGTCAAGGGCCGTTATGGCGAGGCGGGCACGCGGATCAGCGGCTTCTTCGACTTCGCCGGCTCGGACCTGCTGCGCCCCTTCGCCGAACGGATCGGCCCGTCCGCGCGGTTCGGCTTCGCCGCCGTGCCCGACGGTCGGGACAAGGATCTTCAGGGCGTGGCCTGGCGCTTGTCGGCGGCCAATCTGAACTCGCATGCGCGCGGCATGATCCGGCTGAAGGACCGCAATGCGCCCGAAGGCGTGCGGCTGGAGATCTCCACCCCGTCGCTGTCGCGCCTGACCGGGGCCGATCTGGCGGGGCCGGCGGCCTATACGGGCGTGTTCCGGGGCGATGCGGACGCCTGGCGCCTGGACGGCGGGGTCAGCCTGCTGAATGCGTCGGTGGCCAGCTATCGCGCCACCCGCATCTCCGGCCCGCTGGACATCGCCGTGGACAAGGGAAGGATGGATGTCGACGGCGATCTGCGCGCCGTTGGCGGGTCGTCGCAGGGGGTGATCGGCGGACTGCTGGGCGCCGCCCCGCGTGTGCAAATGGTCGCCCGACGCCAGGCCGACGGCGCCCTGCTTCTGCGCAGCATCGACGCCCAGGGCCAGGCCCTGAGCCTGAAGGGCAGCGGCGGGCGCGGCCTGAACGGTGGACTGAATTTCCGGGGCAATGCACGGATCACCGATCTGTCGCGCCTCAGCAAGGGCGCCAGCGGCGCCTTCGGCGGCGACATCCAGGCCGCCAGCGCCCGGTCCGGCGCGCCGTGGACGATCCGCTTCGACGGGCGCGGATCGCGCCTGGCGACGGGCCAGGCCGAACTGGATCGCCTGCTGGGCGCAACGCCGCGCCTGCAACTGGCCGGCCTGATCCGCGGCGGGCGGATCGAGCTGGACGACGGCCGCCTGACCGGCGCCAATGGCCGCGCCTCGACCAAGGGGCTGATCGAGCCGGGCGGGCAGTTGCGGCTGGCGCTGGACTGGTCGGCCCAGGGACCGTTCGCGGCCGGGCCGGTCGAGATCGGCGGGGCCATGACCGGAAACGGCGCCCTGACCGGCACCCTGGCCCAGCCGCGCGCCGACCTGACCGCCGCCTTCGACCGCATCGACGCCGGCGCGCTGGAGCTGCGGCAGGCGCGACTGGTGCTGAGCTTCCGCAAGGGCGCCAACGCCTCGGACGGCCGTATCGCGCTGAACGCCGCCTCCAACTATGGCCCGGCGCGCGCTTCGGGCGACTTCTTCCTGGGCGGCCCCAGCATCCGGCTGAGCGATGTGGACCTGGACGCCGGGGGCGTGACCGCGCGCGGGTCGATCGCCCTGTCGCAGCGCGTGCCGTCCAGCGCCGACCTGACCTTCAGCGCCCGGCCCGGCGCCTTCGTCGCGGCCGGCCAGGCCGACGGCCGCGTCCGCCTGACCGAAGGTGGCGGCGATGACAGCGCCATATTGGACGTCGAGGCGCGCAACCTGCGCCTGGCGGGATCGACCTATGTCATCCGCACCCTGGACCTGGACGGGCGCGGCACGCTGGACCGCCTGCCCTTCACCCTGGCGGTGGATGTCGGCGGCGCCACGCCGGTGCAGTTCAACGGATCGGGCGTCTATGCGCGCGAAAACCAGGCCCACAGCATCGTGCTGCGCGGCGGCGGGCGGGTGCGCGAGGTCGCCTTCACCACCCGCAATCCGGCGGTCATCGCCCTGTCCGGCGACGGGCGGGTGGCGCGACTGGACCTGAACGTCGGCGGCGGGGTGCTGCTGGGCGAACTGCGCCAGGATTCCCAGGCGGCCGTCATCCAGGCCGATCTGACGAGCGTGGAGTTGGGGTCCATCGCGCCGGACCTGCGCGGCCGGGTGACGGGCAAGGTGTCGCTACGCGGGTCGGGCGACGACCTGACCGGCTCGGCCAACGTCAATCTGCGCCAGATCCGCAGCATCGACGCGCCCGCCGGCCTGGCGGTGGACGGCGAGCTGAACGCCAGCCTGATCAATGACGAACTGCGCATCCAGGCCAATCTGGCGGACCAGGGCTCGGTCTCGGCCGAGGCGGATGTGGTGCTGCCGGTCGAGGCGTCGGCCGCGCCGCTGCGTCTGGCCATCGCCCGCACCCGGACCATGTCGGGCACGGTGGCGGCGCAAGGGCAGATCCAGCCGATCTGGGATCTGTTCTTCGGCGGCGAACGCTCGCTGGCGGGCCAGATCGACGCCCGCGCCACCCTGGCCGGCACGCTGAACGAGCCGCGTCTGAATGGTCGGCTGAACCTGGCCCAGGGCGCCTTCAGCGATAGCCAGACGGGTCTGCGCCTGACGAACGTCACCCTGGCCAGCCGGTTCGACGACACCACCGCCCTGATCGAGACCTTCCAGGCGGCCGACGGCGGACGCGGCCAGGTGTCGGGCCAGGGCCGGATCGGCCTGCGCCAGGGGTCGGGCTCTAGCTTCCAGCTGCAACTTCAGAATTTCCAGATCCTGGACAATGACTTGGCCCAGGGCCGCGCCTCGGGGCCACTGACCGTCGTGCGGGGTCAGGACGGCAATATCCAGCTGACCGGCCGCATCGACATCGACGAGGCGCGCATCCACGCCAACCCGCCCGGCTCGAACGGCATCGTCCGCATGGATGTGGTCGAGATCAACCGCCCCGGCGGCGACATCGAAGAGACGGAAAAGCAGGCGCGCGGGCCACAGATCGGCCTGGACATCGCCCTGCGCTCGCCCGGCGGCGATGTGCGGGTGATCGGGCGCGGCCTGAACGTCGAAATGACCCTGAACGCGCGGGTCCAGGGCACCATCGCCCGGCCCGTCCTGACCGGCAATGCGGGCGTGGTGCGCGGCGATTACGAGTTCGCGGGCAAGCGGTTCGTGTTCGACGATCGCGGTACGGTCAGCCTGTCGACCGATCCGCGCCGCATCCGGCTGAACCTGTCGGCGGTGCGCGAAGATCCGGCGCTGACGGCCACCATCCGCGTCACCGGCTCGGCCGCCTCGCCCGAGATCGAGCTGACCTCGACCCCCGCCCTGCCGCAGGACGAGATCCTGTCCCAGGTGCTGTTCGGGCGGTCGGCGTCGCAGCTGTCGCCGTTCGAGGCGGCCCAGCTGGCGGCCGGGGTCGCGGCCCTGGCGGGCGGCGGCGGCTTCGACGTCATCGGCAATCTGCGCGAACTGGCGGGGCTGGACCGGCTGTCGTTCGGGGGCGAAGCCTCGGCCCTGACGGTCGCGGGCGGGCGCTACATCACCGACGACGTCTATCTGGAGATCATCGGCGGCGGCGAAGGCGGCGCGGCGGTGAACGTGGAATGGCAGGTGCGTCGCAACCTGGCCATCAGCTCCAAATTCGGCGGCCAGGGCGAGGCCAGCCTGTCGATCCGCTGGCGCAAGTCGTCGCGTCCGCCCGGCGCCCGCAGCGACGACCGCCGCCCCAACCGCGAATAGGACGGCCGGATCAGACGATCTCCAGCACCCGCTCCGGCGGACGGCCCACGCGCACGCCCTTGCCGCTTTCGGCCACCGGCCGTTCAACCAGGATCGGATCCGCGATCATGGCGTCGATCAAGGCGTCGTCAGTCGCCGCTTTCAGCCCCGCCGCCTCCGGCTCCTTGGCCCGCAGCAGGCCCCGCGCCCCGCCGACCCCGGCGGCCAGACGCACCAGGGTCGCCCGATCCCAGCCGGTCTTCAGATATTCGACCACCATCGGCTGGACGCCCGCATCGCGCAGCATCTCCAACGCCTTGCGCGACGTGCTGCAACGCGGATTGTGGAACAGGGTCACGGACATGGGCGTCTCCTTCTTCGTGTCGATCTAGCGTCCGTTTCGCCGCATCGCCAGCGGCCGACCTTCACCTTTGGCCCCGGCGGGTCTAGGGTCCGCGCGCATGCGGATTCTTGAAGCAGACCAGGCCGTGCTGGACCATGTGTCGGCGCGGGCCGACGCCTTGGTGGACCGCGCCGTGGCCTGGGCCGAGGTGAATTCGGGCAGCCGCAACGCCGCCGGCCTGAACCAGGTGCTGGACCTGCTGGACGCCCAGGCGCGGACCCTGCCCGCCGTGGCGGTCGCGCGCATCGCCACCCAGGCCTCGACCACGGTCGCCGACGACGGTTCGGTGCGGACCCAGGCCCACGCCGACGCCCTGAAGATCACCGCCCGGCCGGAGGCGCCGATCCAGGTGGTGCTGACCGGCCACTACGATACCGTCTTCCCGGCCGAGAGCCCGTTCCAGCGCGTCGTGACCCGCGCCGACGGCGCCCTGAACGGGCCGGGCATCGCCGACATGAAGGGCGGGATCAGCGTGCTGCTGGGCGCCTTGGAGGCGTTCGAGATCCACCCTGATCGTCACCGCGTCGGCTGGACCGTTCTGCTCAGCCCCGACGAAGAGATCGGTTCGCCCGCCTCGGCGCCGCTGCTGGCCGAACTGGGCGCGCGGGGACATGTGGGCCTGACCTATGAGCCGTCGCTGCCGGACGGAACCCTGGCGGGCGCCAGGAAAGGCAGCGGAAACTTCCACCTGATCGTCGCCGGCCGCGCCGCCCACGCCGGCCGGGCCTTCGACGAGGGGCGCAACGCCGTCGCCGGCGCCGCCATCATCGCCGCCGCCCTGCACGCCCTGAACGGTCAGAGGGAAGGTGTCAGCGTCAATGTGGCCAAGATTTCCGGCGGCGGCCCGCTGAACGTCGTGGCCGACAACGCCGTGGTGCGCTGGAACGTGCGCGTGCCCGATCGCGCGGCCGCCGACTGGATCAGGGAGCAGATCGACCGTCTGGCCGCGACCCCGCCGTTCGAGGGCCTGTCCTTGCATCTGCACGGCGGCTTCACCCGTCCGCCCAAGCCGATGGACGCGGCCCAGACCGAACTGTTCGAGGCGGTGCGGCAGGCGGGCGACCTGCTGGGCCAAGCCATCGCCTGGAAGCCGTCGGGCGGGGTGTGCGAGGGCAACAATCTGCATGCCGCCGGCCTGCCCAACATCGACACCCTGGGCGTCGTCGGCGGCGACATCCATTCGGATCAGGAATACGCCTGGCCCGCTAGCTTCGGCGAACGCGCCCTCCTGTCGGCCCTGATCCTGTGCAAGATCGCCTCGGGCGAGATTGACGCGGCGCGGCTGAAACAGCTTCGACTGGAGACGATGTGATGCGACCTCATCGATCCTCCCCCATCGGGGGAGGGGGACCGCGAAGCGGTGGAGGGGGCCAGCCCCAGACGCCAGCGCGTGAAGCCGCCCCCTCCACCATGCTACGCATGGTCCCCCTCCCCCGGCGGGGGAGGATTTAATGCTTGTCGTCCGTCCCGCCGGCCCCGCCGACCTGGATCATCTGCTGGAACTGGCCATCCTGTCGGGGCCGGGGTTCACCAGCCTGCCGGAAGACCCGGACCAGTTGGCGGAACGGCTGGACCTGAGCCGCGACAGCTTCGCCGGCCGCATGGACCCGGTCGAGCGCTGGTACACCCTGATGCTGGAAGAGACCGACACCGGCGACATCGACGGCATCGGCTCGGTCAAGGCGTCGGTGGGACTGAAGCGGCCCTTCTTCTCGTTCCGCATCGTCAACAACACGGCCCAGTCGCCTTCGCTGGGGCTGAAGCTGGATCACCAGACCCTCGTGCTGGTCAATGAATGCACCGGCTGGACCGAGGTCGGCTCGCTGTTCCTGAAGGCGGATCGGCGCAAGGGCGGCGCCGGACGGTTGCTGAGCCAGTCGCGCTACATGCTGATCGGGGCCGAGCCGGAGCTGTTCAACGACATGGTTCTGGCCGAGCTGCGCGGCGTCTTCACCCCCGACGGCGCCTGCCCGTTCTGGGATCATGTGGCGCATAAATTCTTCCCGATGGAGTTCGACCAGGCCGACTATATGACCGGCTCCACCGACAAGCAGTTCATCCTGGACCTGGCGCCGCGCCATCCGATCTATGTCGAACTGCTGCCTGAACCCGCCCGCGCCGTGATCGGCAAGGTGCATCCCCAAGGGGTGCCGGCCATGGCCCTGCTGGAATCCGAGGGGTTCCGCCCCAACGGCCTGATCGACATCTTCGACGCCGGGCCGACCGTGTCGTGCGGCCGCGACAATATCCGCACCGTCCGTGACGCCCGCCCCTATACGGTCGCCGTGGCCGAGGAGGTGGAGGCCGAGCTGCCCGCCCTGATCTCGACCGCCAGCGTCGGCGGCTTCCGCGCCGTGCGACAGAAGGCGGCCATCGACGGCGATGTGGCTGCGCTGTCGCGCGAAACGGCCGACGCGCTGAAGGTGCGGCCCGGCGATACCGTGCGTGTGAAGTCGTGAGCAACGCACAGACCGCCCTTCCCCCCTTGCGGGGGAAGGTGGGCCGCAGCGCGGCTCGGATGGGGGGGCTGGTTCAGCCCGCTCATCGTCAAACCTTCGACCTCTTTTCCGATAGCCCCCCCATCCGTCTCGCTCCGCGAGCCACCTTCCCCCGCAAGGGGGGAAGGAGAGTGTTTGAATGACCCGTCTGATCTCCACCGACCCCGCCACCGGCGAAACCGTCTGGGAAGGCGACGCCGCCACGCCCGCCCAGGTCCAGGGCGCCGTCGACGCCGCCCGCGCCGCCTTCCCCGACTGGGCCGACCGCCCGCGCGCCGAGCGGATCGAGGCGGTCAAACGCTATCAGGCCGTGCTGAAGGACCGGGCCGACGACATCGCCCGGACCATCAGCCGCGAGACCGGCAAGGCCCTGTGGGAGACCCGCACCGAGGCGGCGTCGATGATCGGCAAGGTCGACATCTCGATCCGCGCCTATGACGAACGCACCGGCGAACGCAGCGCCGAAACCGGCTTTGGCCGCGCGGTGCTGCGCCACCGGCCGCATGGGGTGGCGGCGGTGCTGGGGCCGTTCAACTTCCCCGGCCACCTGCCCAATGGCCACATCGTGCCGGCCCTGCTGGCGGGCGACACCGTGGTGTTCAAGCCGTCCGAGGAAACCCCCGCCATCGGCCAGATCATGGCCGAGGCCTTCGCCGCCGCCGACCTGCCCACCGGGGTCGTCAATGTGGTCCAGGGCGGGCGCGAGACCGGCGCAGCCCTGCTGGATGCCGGCATAGACGCCCTGATGTTCACCGGCTCGGGCGCGGCGGGCGCCCATTTCCGGCGCAAATTCGCCGACGATCCGCACGTCATCCTGGCGCTGGAGCTGGGCGGCAACAATCCGCTGGTGGTGTGGGATGCGGCGGATGCGCAGGCCGCGGCCGGCATCGTGCTGCAGTCCGCCTTCGTCACCACGGGCCAGCGTTGTTCGTGCGCGCGCCGCCTGATCGTGCCGGAAGGGCCGCAAGGGGACGCCATCGTCGAGGCCGTCGCCGCCCTGGCCGACCGCATCGTCTTCGCCCCATGGAACAGCGACCCGGAACCCTATGGCGGCCCGCTGATCTCGGAACGAGCGGCCGGCGCCGCCCTGACCGCCCTGCAACAGCGTATCGACGCGGGCGCTCGTGTCATCCGCGCCTCGGGACCGGTCGACAACCTGCCCGGCGCCTTCGTGCGGCCCGCCATCATCGACGTCACCGGCGTGAACGTGCCGGACGAGGAAATCTTCGCCCCCTTCCTGTCGGTCACCCGCGTGGCCAGTTTCGACGCCGCCATCGCGGCGGCCAACGCCACCCGCTATGGCCTGTCGGCGGGTCTGGTCAGCGACGACCCGAAGACCTGGGACCGGTTCATCAACCGCATCCGGGCGGGCGTGGTGAACTTCAACCGCCCGACCACGGGCGCCGCCGGAGACATGCCCTTCGGCGGCCTGGGGGCCAGCGGCAACCACCGGCCCAGCGCCTGGTACGCCGCCGACTATTGCGCCTATCCGGTCGCCAGCTTCGAGGCCGAGGCGGTGCGGAACATCGAGGGCGAGATCAAGGGGCTGCGATGACTGCCGTCGAGGCCAACGCCGACGGCCTGATCGGGCCGACCCATTCCTATGCGGGACTGTCGCCGGGCAATCTGGCGTCCAGCCTGAATGCGGGAGAGGCGTCCAACCCGCGCGCGGCGGTCCTTCAGGGCCTGGACAAGATGAAGACCCTGGCCGACCTGGGTCTGCCGCAGTTCGTGCTGCCGCCGCACGAACGGCCGGACATCGGCTTCCTGCGGTCGCTGGGGTTCGCCGGAACCGACGCCCAGGTGCTGGAGCGGGCGTGGAAGGACGCCCCATCCTTCGCCGCCGCCGCCTGTTCGGCATCAAGCATGTGGGCCGCCAACGCCGCGACGGTGACGCCCAGCGCCGACGCCGCCGATGGTCGGGTGCATTTCACCCCCGCCAATCTGAACACCAACCTGCATCGTTCGCTGGAGCACCAGCAGACGAAGCGGTCGCTGGACGCCCTGTTCCCGGACCCCGCGCGGTTCGCGGTGCATGACGCTCTGCCCGCCGTGGCGCATCTGGCCGACGAGGGTGCGGCCAATCATGTGCGGCTGTGCGCCGACCACGGATCGGCGGGGATCAATCTGCTGGTCTGGGGTCGCGAGGCGTGGGAGCCGTGGGACGGTCCCTACCCCGCCCGTCAGACGCGCGAGGCGTCCGACGCCATCGTTCGCCGCCACGGGGCCGGCGGCGCGGTCCTGGCCCGCCAGTCACGTGCGGCCATCGCGGGCGGAACCTTCCACAATGACGTGGTCTGCGTCGGCGCCCTGGACACCCTGTTCCACCACGAACTGGCGTTCGAGGACACGGCGGCGGTCCACGCCGACATCCGCCGCGCCGCCCAGGGGTTCGAGCCGCAGTTCATCCAGGTCTCGGCCGCCGACCTGCCGCTGGCCGACGCCATCTCCAGCTATCTGTTCAACTCGATGCTGGTCTCCATCCCCGGCCGCGACCGGCTGGCGCTGATCTGTCCGACCGAGACACGCGACAACGCCCGCAGCCGCGCGGTGGCCGAAGCTCTGATCGCGTCGAACGGCCCCATCGGTCATGTCGATTACGTCGATGTGCGCCAGTCGATGCGCAACGGGGGCGGCCCCGCCTGCCTGCGTCTGCGCGTCGTGCTGACCCCGGTGGAAATGGCGGCGACCAATTCGGCCATGCGCCTGACCGACGGCCTGCATGGGGCGCTCAGCGTCTGGGCCCTGCGCTGGTATCGCGACCGGCTGACGCCCGGCGATCTTGCCGATCCGGCCCTGCTGGAGGAAACGCGCGGCGCTCTGGACGAACTGACCGCCATTCTAGGCCTGGGCGGCGGCTTCTATCCGTTCCAGCGGGCCTGAGAGACGCGATCAGTTCGCCGCGACCGGCGGGGCGGCCGGAGCTGCTTCAGAGCTTTCCGGCGCCGGCTCGGCGGGGCGCAGGCGAAAACCCGCCAGAACCATGTCCATGCCCTTTTCGGCCGCAGCCAGATCCACGGAGCGGCCCGAAGTCATGAACTGCAGCGCATTCGACTGGATCACGCACACGATCACGGCGGGGCCGGCTTCAACGGTGCGCTGAATGCATTCGACCGGCACCGCCTCTTCGCCGAACATCTTGGTCTTCTCGACGATGCGGGCGCGGCGCTCTTGCTCGGTCGTATTCGGCCACCAGTCTTCGGACAGCTCCGTCAGAAACTCACGCGAAGTCTTGAGAATGGCCAGAGACAGCAACACCGTGCCCACGCCCGCCATCGCCGGCTCGGCCTGGCCATCGACCGGCGCCTGACACACAAACTCCATCCCGAATGACGCATTGGTGTTGCCGGTGATCATGGGCGCTTCGCATCCCTCGACCTGAGTGGGCGCCGACAGGATGCGGCCGTCGCGCAGGGTGCGCTCCAGATCAGAAGACTGGGCCAGAGCCGAGGTCGCCATCAGCGGGGTCAGAGCGACGCAGGTCGCCAGGGCAAGGGTCGAACGCAGGGTCATCGTCATTCGTATCTCTTTAGGGGCCGGTCAGGCCGCGAAACGTCCGCCCTTGCGGGCGTAATCCTGGGTGCCGTTGGTGAACACCGCATCGGTCGGCAATATGGCGTCGATGGCGATTTCGTCGGCGCCTTTCAGCCGATCATAGATCGGGGCGAAATCCTGAAGCGTCTGCTGTTTCAGTTGCTCGATCGAATCGATGACGAAATAGACCTGCTGGAAGTCGTCGATGCGATAAAGGGTGCGCATCACCCGCTCCAGGTCGAAACCCAGCCGGTTCGGCGACGCATCCTCCAGGCAGAAGACGCTCTCGGTCGCCGACGACACGATGCCGGCGCCATAGATGCGCAGGCCGTCCGTCTGTTTCATCAGTCCGAACTCGACCGTGTACCAGTAAAGCCGCGCCAGATTGGGCAGCATCCCCAGCGACGCCGCGCGCTGCCCGCCCTTGCCATAGGCTTCCATATAGGCGGCGAAATCCGGGTCGGTCAGCATCGGCACATGGCCGAAGACGTCGTGGAAGATGTCCGGTTCCTGAAGGTAGTCCAGCTGGTCCGGCCGACGGATGAACTGGCCCGAGACGAAGCGCCGGTTGGCCAGATGGTCGAAGAAGACCTCGTCCGGCACCAGGCCCGGCACGCACACCACGGTCCAGCCCGTCAGGGCCTGCAGCTTGGGGTTCATGACCGAGAAGTCGGGAATGCCGCCGGTGTTCAGATCCAGCGCGTCCAGCCCCCGCATGAAGGCGTCGGCCGCGCGGCCGGGCAGGATCTGCATCTGGCGGGCGTACAGGGTGTCCCAGGTGCGATGTTCGGTTTCGGTATAGGCGCGCCAGTTCTGCGGGATGGTCCAGTCGGCGGCGGCGCCTTCCGGCGGCTGCTCGAAGACATGTTCGAAATCGGACATCGCAAACTCCCGCATCAGGCTCTGACGACCTTTGCTCCAGTCTAGCGCGCGGGCGGGGCTGCCGTCATCAATGGATCGGCTGGGATCGCGGCGCGTGACGGCCGCGACCATCGACCGTGAACCACTGGGCCGCCTGTTTGGCCGTCAAAGGCGCGGCGCCGACATCGGCCTCCAGCACCTCTTCGGCCGCATAGGCGATGAAGCCCCCCTCTTCGCCGATCACATAGACGCGATAGAAGGGCTGGCCCGGACGATCCGGGCCGGGCGCGGCGGGGTCGCCGGCATAGCGGCCGTCGACGTCCATCACCAGGCCGCGAAAGTCGGCGTCGCGGTGGCGGACGATCTGGCCCAGGGCGAATCTGGCGGCGATGTTTTCGATCATGCCCCAGCCTTAGCCAGGCCAGGCTGAGCCTTGGCCGATGACGCCGTTCATCGCGGCGTCAGCCTCGTGACCGATATGCGGCGCTTGTTTCGGTCACGGACGAAGGTCTAGGGTGCCCAGGACGGGCGCCGCTTTGGACCGCCCACAACAACAGCTCGGCCATGCCGGACCCGAACGGCGCGCCCCCACGGCGCGACGACCGGTCCCGCGGCGGGGCGCCCAGGTCCAGGTCGCCCGGTCGCGACGTTCCCCTGTACGGCGCCCTCGATCTCGGGACCAACAACTGCAGGCTGCTGATCGCGCGTCCGACGCGCGACGGGTTTCGCGTGGTCGATTCCTTCAGCCGCATCGTGCGTCTGGGCGAAGGCCTGACGCGCACCGGGCGGCTGGACCCGGCGGCCATGGATCGCGCCTATGACGCCCTGGCCCTGTGCGCCGAACGGCTGGCGCGGCGGGGGCTGACCTCGCGCCAGATCAGCGCCGTGGCCACCCAGGCCTGCCGCGCGGCCCAGAACGGCCCGGACTTCATCGAACGCGTAAGGCGCGGCACCGGTCTGGACCTGCGCATCATCGACCCCAAGGAAGAGGCGCAACTGGCGGTTCAGGGCTGTCTGAACCTGTTCGAACCTCAGGCCGAGGCGGTGCTGGTCATCGATGTCGGGGGCGGCTCGACCGAAATGTCCTGGCTGAAGCGCGAAGGGTCGGCGTTCAAGACCGTCGCCTGGATGTCCGCGCCGCTGGGCGTGGTCAGCCTGGCCGAACGCCACCCCGAACCCGATGCCGATCTGGACCCCTGGTACGAGGCCATGGTTCAGGACATGGCCTCGGCCATCGCGGCGGGCGGCGTGGATCAGCCGGCCCTGCGCACCCTGTTTGAACAGGGTCGGGCGCATCTGGTCGGCACTTCGGGCGCGATCACCAGCCTGGCGGGCATCCATCTGGGGCTGAAACGGTATCAGCGCGATCGGGTCGACGGCCTGTGGATGACCAGCGACCAGTGCCGCGATGCGGCGGACCGCCTGATGGCCCTGGGCCCCGACGGGCGGGCGGCCGAGCCGTGCATCGGCGCCGAACGGGCCGATCTGGTGCTGGCGGGGGCGGCGATCCTGGAGGCGGTTCAGCGGCTGTGGCCGTGCGAGCGGGTGCGGGTCGCCGACCGGGGCCTGCGCGAAGGCCTGTTGTTGCAGCACATGCGCCAGCCGCGACGCCCGCGCCGCCGCCGCCGCCGGGGCGGCGGACGTCAGGACGCCGGGGCGGCCGCTCCCGAAACCTGAACCGGCAGGCTGACGTCGCAGGCCGAGAAATCGGCGCCTCGCGCGCGTCGCGACGCCTCGACCAGGGTTGCGAAGGTGGGCGAGCGGGTGTCCAGCACCTGCACCACGGGGCGTTCCGCCTCGGGCAGATCAGACGCCACGCGTACGCGGATCATGCGATCGGGATCGGCCGTCACCGCCCCGTTGTCGCCGTCACCGACCTTGATGGCCCGAACCACGTCCAGCCCAGACACCACCATGCCCCAGACGGTGTAGCGTTTCTCCAGCGCCGGATAGGCCTGGCGCATCAGGAAGAACTGGCTGTTGGCGCTGTCGTTCGCCTCGCCTCGGGCCATGCCGGCGACGCCGGGGCAATACATGCCCCAGCCATGCACCTTGCCGTCGCCGGTCTGGGCCATGGCGGCGTCGGGCTGGGTCTGGACCGGCAGGCTGTTGATGAAGCCGACCTCGGACCCCATCGGCCGTGCCACGGGCACGAAGGGCATGGTCCCGTCGCGCCGGAAGGTGAACTCGGCCGTCAGGTCGGGATAGGGGCTCTGGCCGTCGCCGGTGCCCAGCGGGTCGCCGGTCTGGGCCATGAACCAGTCGATCACCCGATGCCAGACGATGCCGTCGTAAAAGCCGCGCGAGGCCAGCAGGCGAATCCGCTCGACATGTTTCGGCGCCGCGACGGGGGCCAGTTCGACCAGGATGCGCCCCTTGGTCGTGTCGATGACCAGCAGGTTTTCGGGCGCCACCGCGCGCCATTCCGAAACGGCCGGCGGCGTCGCCTCCTGAGCCAGGACAGGCCCGGTCAGCCCCAGGGCGACGACGACAGCAAGCGCGGCGGAACGGATCATGGCGATGTCCTTGGGCTTAACCTTCGACCTGAGCGGGGATCTCGATGTCGCAGACGTTGAACTGGGCGCCGCGCGCCGTACGGGTCTGCTCCACCAGGGCCGCGAAGGCCGGAGCCCGCGTGTCCATCACCCGCACCGACGGGCGTTCCGCCTCAGGCAGGCTGGAGGCGATGCGCACGCGGGTCATGACATCGGGATCATCCGAAACCGCGCCATCGGCGGCGGCGGCCCCGGCCTTCAGCGCGCGCACGGCCGCCAGGCCCGACACCACGCGGCCGAACGGGGTATAGGCGCCGTTCAACTGGTCCCGGCGACCGGTCATGATAAAGAACTGGCTGTTGGCGCTGTTGGGGCTGGAGGCCCTGGCCATGCCCAGAACGCCGGGGCAGAACTGGCCCGTCGCCGGCACCTTCATGTCGGCGTTGATCATGGCCTGGGCGTCCGGTTGGGTATGAACCGGCAAGACCCCGACCACGCCCATCTGGCCGCCATTGGGGTGCGGACCGACCGAGAAGAAACCGCCCGGCGCACGTCGGAATACGAACTCGCCCTGCACGTCGGGCAGTTCGCTGCTGCCCTGACCGGTGCCCTGAGGGTCGCCCGTCTGGGCCATGAAATCTTCGATCACGCGATGGAATTTCAGGCCGTCGTAAAAGCCCTGGTTCGTCAGTTCACGAATGCGCGCGACATGCAGGGGGGCGGCGCCCGGCGCCAGTTCCGCCAGCACCCGCCCGTGCGCCGTGTCGATGATCAGCAGATTGTCCGCTTCGACCGTGCGCCATTCGGACGCCGGTTGCTGGGCCTGGACCGGCGCAACGGCCAAGGCCCCAAAGGCGGCGGCGGAAAGAAGGGCGGGAATTCGTAGAGTCATGCCTTGTCCTTGACCTTGGCCAGAACCCGGGCGGCGACCTGGGGACTGACGAAACTTTCGATCGCGCCGTCCAGCCGGGCGATCTCCTTGACCAGACGGCTGGCGATGGCCTGATGCCGGGGATCGGCCATCAGGAAGACGGTCTCGATCTGGCTGTTCAGGCGCTGGTTCATCGCCGTCATCTGAAACTCATACTCGAAGTCGGCCACGGCGCGCAGACCGCGCACGATGACCGCCGCATCCAGCTTTTCCGCGAAATGCATCAGAAGCGTGTCGAACGGTTCGACCACGATGTCGGCGTCGATGCCGGCCACCGCCTCGCGCACCATCTCGACCCGTTCGTCGGTGGTGAACAACGGCCCCTTGTCGTCATTGCGGGCCACGCCGATGACCAGCCGGTCAACCAGCTTCACCGCCCGGCCGATGATGTCGATATGGCCATTGGTGACCGGATCGAAAGTGCCCGGATAAAGCCCGATGCGCATGCGGCGTATCCCCCGTTCGCCCCCTGATTAGCAGCCCTGTTCCGCGCGGCCTAGATCGGCGGCGGCCTTCAAAAGCTTTGCAGCGGGGCAGCGGTCCAGGCGGCGATGACCGGCGCGATGCGATCCGCTGTCGTCACAAAGACATGATCGCCTATGGCCGCGACGGCGCAGGCCGGGGTTGCGCTGGTGGTCAAAAAGGCGCCGTCGAAGCCCGGCAGGTCCGCCAGGGTCACGGGCCGGGTTTCGGTCTCCAGTGCGTCAGAGATCAACGCCTGCGAAACGCCTGACAGCATCGGCGCCTCAGGCCAGATGATCCGGGCGCCCGACAGGAAGCCGATGTTCGAAACGCTGGCCTCGGCGATCCGCCCGTCCGCGCACACAAACAGGGCGTCGTCGAACCCCGCCGCCCGCGCCGACCGCCGCGCGCGGATCAGGCCGAAGGTCGCGGCGTGCTTCAGATGCGGCGTTTCGCGGCCATAGGTCTGGGGCTTAAGCCGCACGGGCGTGGCGGACAGAGGCGCGACCGGGTCGAAGACGCCGACCATCATGCGCGGACGGCCGGTCCAGTCGGGGATGCGCACCCCGATCTGGGGCGCGAACAGGCTGACGCGCATCCAGGCGTCGCGGCGGTTCCCCAGCGCCTGGCGCATCCATGCGCGCGCCTGGTCTTCGGGCACAACCTCGCCGAACAACTCGACCGCCGCCTCGCGTAGGCGCGCCAGATGCCGGTCCAGCCCGCGCACGCCGCCGTCCGTCACCGCGAACGAGGTGTAGGCGCCGTAGTTGACCAGGGCCTGGTGCGCCAGATCGTCAGCCGTGGCGGGTTGACCGTCGATGAAGAGAGCGGTCATGGCTCCTCCCCCATCGGGGGAGGGGGACCGCGAAGCGGTGGAGGGGGCCAACCCCAAACACCGGCGTCCAAGCTA
>NZ_CALMFB010000008.1 GCF_937863155.1 uncultured Brevundimonas sp.
GCGCCGGTGATCCTGAACATCGTCAACAACCAGTGGGCCATTTCGTCCTTCATGGGCATTGCGGGCGGGCTGGAAACGACCTTTGCGTCCAAGGCCGTGGGCTATGGCCTGCCGGCCCTGCGAGTCGACGGCAACGATTTCCTGGCCGTCTGGGCCGCCACCGCCTGGGCTGAAGAGCGGGCGCGGACGAACCAGGGGGCGACGGTGATCGAAATGGTCACCTATCGCGGGGCCCCGCACTCCACCTCCGACGACCCCAGCCGCTACCGCCCCGGCGACGAGCATGAGAAATGGCCGCTGGGCGATCCGCTGGAGCGGCTGAAGCAGCACCTTATCGGCCTGGGCGAATGGTCGGAAGACCAGCACGCGGCGGCCGAGGCCGAGGCGGCTATGGAAGTCCGCGCCGCCGGCAAGGAATCCGAGGCCATCGGCACCCTGGGTCAGTCGCGGCCCAGCGTGAAGACGATGTTCGAAGACGTCTATTCGACCGAAGACTGGCGTCTGGTCGAACAGCGCCGCGAAGTGGGGGTCTGACGCATGACCGAGCAAACCTTCACCGAGGCCGACCGCACCGACGGCATCGAGCCGGACATGGTCGATCAGAAGAACGCCCCCAAGTCCGACGCCCCGACGGCGCCGGCCGTGGCGCCGATGAACATGATCCAGGCTCTGAACTCGGCCATCGACATCAAGATGGCCGAGGACGGCAACGTCCTGAGCTTCGGCGAGGACGCGGGCTATTTCGGCGGCGTCTTCCGCGTCACCGACCACCTGCAGAAGAAGCACGGCCTGACCCGCAGCTTCGACGCTCCGATCTCGGAAACCGGCATCGTCGGCGCGGCCATCGGCATGGCCACCTACGGCCTGCGCCCGGTGGTCGAGATCCAGTTCGCCGACTACATCTATCCGGCCTATGACCAGCTGGTCTCCGAGGCGGCCAAGATCCGCTATCGCTCGGCCGGCATGTTCACCACCCCGATCACGGTGCGCAGCCCCTATGGCGGCGGCATCTTCGGCGGCCAGACCCACAGCCAGTCGCCCGAAAGCCTGTTCACCCACATCGCAGGGCTGAAGGTCGTCATTCCGTCGAACCCCTATGACGCCAAGGGCCTGCTGATCGCGGCCATCGAGGACGACGATCCGGTCATCTTCTTCGAGCCGAAACGCCTCTACAACGGCCCCTTCGACGGCTGGCACGAAAAGCCGGTCAGCCCGTGGAAGGCCCAGGATCTGGCCCAGGTTCCGACCGGCAAATATGTCGAGCCGCTGGGCAAGGCCCGGATCATGCGCGAGGGCGCGGACGTCACCATCCTGGCCTATGGCACCATGGTCTGGGTGGCCCTGGCCGCCGCCGAACACGCGGGCGTCGACGCCGAGGTGATCGACCTGCGTTCGCTGGTGCCGCTGGACATCGAGGCCATCGAGGCCAGTGTGAAGAAGACCGGCCGCTGCGTCATCGTGCACGAGGCGCCCAAGACCTCGGGCTTTGGCGGCGAACTGTCGGCCCTGGTCCAGGAGCGCTGCTTCTATCATCTGGAGGCGCCGATCGGGCGGGTCACGGGCTGGGACACCCCCTATCCGCACGCCTTCGAGTGGGAATATTTCCCCGGCCCGCAGCGCGTGGCCGACGCCCTGAAAGCCGTCATGTCGGGAGGCCGCTGATATGGGTCGCTACGTCTTCAAACTGCCCGACGTGGGCGAAGGCACGGCCGAGGCCGAACTGGTCGGCTGGCACGTCAAGGTCGGCGACACGGTCAATGAAGACCAGATCGTCGCCGACGTCATGACCGACAAGGCCACGGTCGAAATCACCGCCCCCGTCAGCGGCAAGGTCACCGCCCTGCACGGCGAACCGGGCCAGATGCTGGCCGTGCGCGGCCCGCTGGTGGAATTCGAGGTCGAGGGGGCGGGCAATGCGTCCGAAGCCGACACGCCCCCCACCCCGGCTTCGCCGGTACTCCCCCCAGCGGGGGGAGATCGCGCCGCTTCAAATCCTCCCCCTTTGGGGGAGGGGGACCGCGTAGCGGTGGAGGGGGCGGCCACGCCCGCTGGCGCCAACTATGTCTTCAAGCTTCCCGACGTGGGTGAAGGCACCGCCGAGGCCGAGCTGGTCGGTTGGCACGTCAAGGCGGGCGACACGGTCGCCGAAGACCAGATCCTGGCCGACGTCATGACCGACAAGGCGACGGTGGAGATCACCAGCCCCGTTTCCGGCGTCGTCGTCGTCACCCACGGCGAGGCGGGCCAGCAGATCCCCGTCGGTGGGCCGCTGGTCAGCTTCAAGGTCGAGGGCAAGGGCAACATCGCCCCCCTCCCCCTC
>NZ_CALMFB010000009.1 GCF_937863155.1 uncultured Brevundimonas sp.
TGCCCAAGGAGATCGTGATGCGGCACCGCCTGCCGCAGTTCAATCACCTGTTCACGTCCGACGCCTATTCGGCCGGCTACTACAGCTATCTGTGGTCCGAGGTGATGGACGCCGACACCTGGGCCTATTTCGAAGAGTCCGGCGACGTCTTCAACCCGGACATCGGCAGCCGCTACAAGGCCATCATCCTGGCCGAGGGCAATTCGTCCGACCGGGGCGAGGCCTATCGCCGCTTCCGCGGCCGCGACCCGGACGTGACCGCCCTGCTGAAGGTGCGCGGTTTCCCCACGCGCTGATCACCCTGGGAACACGACAAAGGCCGGCGGAGCGATCCGCCGGCCTTCATCGTTTCAGCCTAGAGCGAAATCGGTTCCATTGGACGCAGGTCCGATTGAACCGAAACGGGTCTAGAAGGCGTGGGCGCGATCAGCGCGCGCCGCGACGGCCCTGGGCGCGGGCCTGGGCATAGGCTTCGCGGGTCGGCTCATCCATGCGGGCGGTGACGCTGTCGCGGATCTGCGAACGGCAGAAGGCGGTCTGGCTCATGTTCGAACCGGTGGCGCGCACGCCGCGGCAGGCGCGACGGGCGGCGGCGTTGATGCGTTGGTCCAGTTCGGCGGCGCCTTCAGGCGTGCCGACATCCAGGTCGCTCCACTGAACGGCGCCGGTGCTTTCGGCTTGCTGGACGGTCACGGCCAGGGCGGGGGTCGAAACGGCCATGACGACGGCGGCCGCGGCGGCGGCGATACGGAAGGCGGACATTCGGGAGGACTCCAGGTCATAGATCTGGCGACGTCGGACCGGCCGCGGCGCCGTTTGAAGGAGCGCGACCATAGGGCCGCCCTATGCGCGCGCGTAATGAATTCGCGGTTAGATTCCCGCCGCAAACCCCGAATTTCAATGACCTGCGTTATGCCGAAGACGGGCCGGGAGCGGCACGACGGCCCCTCCCGGCGCCTTCATCAGCGCGCGCCGCGACGGCCCTCGGCGCGGGCCTGGACGTAGCCTTCGCGGGTCGGCTCGTCCATGCGGGCCATGACGCTATCGCGGATCTGCGAGCGGCAGAAGGCGGTCTGGCTCATGTTCGAACCGGTGGCGCGCACGCCGCGGCAGGCGCGACGGGCGGCGGTGTTGATGCGTTGGTCCAGTTCGGCGGCGCCGGCGGCGCTGGCGACATCCAGATCGTCCCACTGGACCGCATTGCTTTGCGGACGGACTTCCTGGGCCAGGACGGGCGCGCTGAGGGCGAAGGCTGCGGCGAAGGCGACGGCGGCGATGCGGATCTTGGTCATGATGGAGACTCCCCTTGTGTTCGCCGCCAGCGCGGCGCCTGCGCATCAAGCGTCGCCGTTGTCACCGCGGTGTGAGCATTCGGCGCCCTTTCCAAGGCGGGAGGTGAAATCTTATTTAGATTGTCGTCTTAAATTGATTGTAATGGGCGACCCGGCTCCGGGCGCGCACGGTTAAACAGCTCTTAAATTCCGTGCCTCAGGATGGCCGTCTGGTTCGTCGGACGCCCGCCTTGCCCCAGTTTCGTTTCACCGCACACACCGCCCTGGCCGCCCTCGGCGTGGCCGCCGTCGCCCTTCTGGCCGGCGGCAGCGCCACCTTGCCTGACGGCCGGCCGACGCCGACGGGCCTGGACGTGCCGCGCTGGATCTCGCTGAAGTCGTCGCAGGTGCGGGCGCGTCGCGGGCCGGGGCTGGACTATGAAATCCTGTGGGAATACCGCGCCGCCGGCCTGCCGGTGCAGGTGATCGCCGAGACCCGTCACTGGCGCAAGGTCTGCGACCCCGAAGGGTCCGTGGCCTGGATCCACCGGTCGGTGGCTTCGGGCCGGCGCCATGTGTTCAACACCTCGGCCCAGGAGGTGGCGATCCGGGCCGGCCGGTCCGAAACCGCCGCCGTGCGCGCCCGGTTGCGCCCGCACTCCCTGGTGTCGATGGACGCCTGCGAGGACGGCTGGTGCCGGGTTCGGGCGCGCAAACTGACCGGATGGGTGGCGCAAGGCTCGGTGTTCGGAACCCAGGCCCGCGCCCAATGCAACGCCGCCCGCCCCGCCGGCCCCGCTCCGCGCTGATCTCCCCTCGCGGCCTCCCTGCGCTTCAAGCCCCTGGTTGAGCCGTCCGCCGCGAGCGTGTACGCCGCCAGTGAATAAGATGGAGCGCCCGCGCTTGACCCAGTCGTCGCAATACCCCTCGTCCTTCGATCACGCCGCCCTGCTGGCCTCGGGCCGGGGCGAGCTGTTCGGTCCCGGCAACGCCCAGCTTCCGGCCCCGCCGATGCTGATGTTCGACCGGATCGTCACCATCACGGCGGACGGCGGGGATCACGGCAAGGGCTATGTCGAGGCCGAGCTGGATATCCACCCGGACCTCTGGTTCTTCCAGTGCCATTTCATCGGCGATCCGGTCATGCCCGGCTGCCTAGGCCTGGACGCCATGTGGCAGCTGGTGGGCTTCTATCTGGGCTGGATCGGCGGGCCGGGTCGCGGCCGGGCCCTGGGCGTCGGCGAAGTGAAATTCACCGGCCAGGTCACGCCCGACGTCAAGAAGGTGGTCTACAAGATCCACCTGAAGCGGGTCATCAACCGCAAGCTGGTCATGGGCATCGCCGACGGCGTGCTGGAGGCCGACGGCGAGGTCATCTACACCTGCAACGACATGCGCGTCGGCCTGTTCGGTGCGACGAAAGACGGCGCCGAACCGGTCGCCGGCTAAGCGTTAGACTGACAGCGAAGACTTGAAGGATCTCCCCATGCGGCGTGTCGTCGTCACCGGACTGGGTATCGTCTCCTCCATCGGCACCGGCCAGGATGAGGTCGCCGCCTCCCTGCGCGAGGCGAAGTCGGGCGTGCAGCACGCCGCCGACCACGCCGCCCACGGTTTCCGCAGCCAGGTCTGGGCCCCGCCGTCGCTGGGCCATACGGCCGAGGACTGGGCCGAGCGCGTCGACCGCCGCGCCGCCCGCTTCCTGGCCAACGGCACCGCCTGGGGCCACATCGCCTTCGAGGAGGCGCTGAAGGACAGCGGCCTGACCCCGGACGAGATCAAGGACCCGCGCATCGGCCTGATCGTGGGCGAGGGCGGCCCCTCGACCCAGGTCATCCTGCAGGCGGCCCAGACCACCGTCGAAAAAGGCTCGCCCAAGCGCATCGGCCCGTTCGCCGTGCCCAAGGCCATGGCGTCCGGCCCCTCGGCCGTGCTGGCCACCTGGTTCGAGCTGAAGGGCGTCAACTATTCGATCAGCTCGGCCTGCGCGACGTCCGCCCACTGCATCGGCGCGGCGGCGGAACAGATCGCCTGGGGCAAGCAGGACGTGGTGTTCGCCGGCGGATGCGAGGACATCGACTGGTCGATGTCGAACATGTTCGACGCCATGGGCGCCATGTCGTCCAACTTCAACGAAACGCCGTCGGTCGCCAGCCGCGCCTATGACAAGGACCGCGACGGCTTCGTCATCGCCGGCGGCGCCGGCATCGTGGTGCTGGAGGAATATGAGCGGGCCAAGGCGCGCGGCGCCACCATCTATGCCGAGGTCACCGGCTACGGCGCCAACTCGGACGGCTACGACATGGTGGCCCCCTCGGGCGAGGGCGCCGAGCG
>NZ_CALMFB010000010.1 GCF_937863155.1 uncultured Brevundimonas sp.
GCGCCAACTCGGACGGCTACGACATGGTGGCCCCCTCGGGCGAGGGCGCCGAGCGGTGCATGAAGATCGCGCTGGAGATGGCCGGTAATCCGCGCATCGACTATCTGAACCCGCACGGCACCTCGACGCCGGTGGGCGATTCCAAGGAGATGGGCGCGGTGCGCAATGTCTTCGGCGACGACCTGCCGATGATCAGCTCCACCAAGTCGCTGACCGGTCACAGCCTGGGCGCCGCCGGGGCGCAGGAGGCGATCTATTGCCTTCTGATGATGAAGCACGGCTTCGCGGCCCAGAGCGCCCACATCGAAAACCTGGACCCCGAGTTCGAGGGCATGCCCATCCTGCGCGCCCGCCACGACGGCGAGCTGAAGCACGTCATGTCCAACAGCTTCGGTTTCGGCGGCACCAACGGCACGCTGATCCTGTCGAAGGTCTGACGCCTCAGGCCGCCGCGCGGGCCGGGTCCGGCGTCATCACCTGACGAATGGCGTTCAGCAGCACGTCCGGCTGGATCGGCTTGGACACCACCGCGTCCATGCCGGCGGCCAGATAGGTCTCGGCGTCGCGCGGATCGGCGTTGGCGGTCAGGGCGATGATCGGCAGGCCCGTCACCGGCCCGCCCAGGGCGCGGATAGCGCGCGTCGCCTCGACCCCGCCCATCACCGGCATCTTGATGTCCATCAGCACCAGATCATAGGGCCGCAACCGGACCGCCTCGACGGCCGCCGCCCCGGTCTCGACCATGTCGACGGTGCAGCCGAACAGCTCCAGCAGCTTGCCCGCCAGGAAGCGGTTGGTCGGATTGTCGTCGGCCACCAGCATATGCAGGGTCTCGTGCGGCGTGGGCTGGGCCTCGGCGGTCGGATCGACCCGCGCGGCCGGCGCGGCGGCGCAAGGCAGGGCCACCTGAAACGCGAACCGCGCCCCGCCCTCGGGCGAAGCCTCGACGCCGATGGTCCCGCCCATCCGCTCGACGATCTGGCGACAGATGGCCAGGCCCAGACCGGCCCCGGCCCCGGAGCGGTCGGCGTCGCCGGTGTTGAACGGATCGAAGATGGTCGCCGCCGTTTCCGGCGCCACGCCTGGCCCGCTGTCGTCCACCCGTCCCGCCACGGTCCAGCCCTCGGCGCCGGCCGTCGCCTCCAGATGCACGGCGATCCGGCCCGCGGGCGTGAATTTGATCGCATTGCCGATCAGATTGTTCAGCAGCTGTTTCAGCCGCACGCCGTCCGCCTGCACCCAGACCGCGCCATCGGGGCCGGTCAGGTCCAGCGCCAGACCCTTTTCCTCGGCGCGCGGGCGCCACAGGGCGTCCAGATCGGCCGCCAGGGCCGACAGATCGGTCGGCGCCGGTTCCAGCGTCAGCATCCCCGCCTGGGCCCGCGACATGTCCAGGGCGTCGGTCAGCAGGCGCAACAGCGACTGGCCTGAATCCAGAATGGTCTGAACATGCGGGCGCAGTTCGTCCTGCGTCAGCTTCTTCTGCACCAGGGCCGCGACGCCCAGCACGCCGTTCAGAGGGGTGCGGATCTCGTGGCTCATGACCGCCAGGAACTCGGACTTGGCCCGGCTGGAGGCGCGGGCTTCGGCTTCGGCCTTGGCCAGGCCGCGGGCCAGTTCGGCCATCTCGCGCGCCCGGCGGCGATAAAGGGCGCTGCCGGCCTGAAGCACCTGCAAGATGGCGCCGACGCCGACATAGCGCCCCGCCCCGTCCACGGCGATGAAGCCGCTGAGCAGGGCCGCCGCATCGGCCGAATCGATGGTTTCGAAGAAGGCTTCGGCACCATCCTCGGCCCGCGCGATCATCGGCCGGGCGTTCATCAGACTGGAAACCGGGCGTTTGGCGTGCAGGTCGCGACCGAAGGCGGCGGCCATCTTCAGGCAGAAGGCGTTGCGCTCGATCAGGCCCAGCGGCCGCCCCCCGGCATCCACCACCGGCACGACCATGGTGTTCGGTTCGTTCAGGAACCGCTCATAGACGGCCGCGCCGGGCGCATCCGGCCCGACCGGCGTCGCCGCTTCGATATAGTCGCCGATCCGCGCCATGGTGCCTCCCTGCGCGACGGACGCTAGGCGGCGCGGCTTAATGAGCGGTTGGTCGAGTGTGAAATTTTCCTAGTGATTTCAAGTCTATGATTCCGTTTACGGATCAAATGTCATCGTCTGCGCGTCGCGCTTTCCCCCATGGCCGCCGCCTGCTAGGTCTGCGCGCAACGACGAACGGAGACACCCCATGGCCGCCGAATCCAGCTGGAACATGCCGACCGGAACCCTGATGAAGGGCAAGAAGGGTCTGATCCTGGGGGTGGCCAACGCCAACTCCATCGCCTGGGGCATCGCCCAGCAGCTGGCCGCCCAGGGCGCAGAACTGGCCTTCACCTATCTGGGCGAGGGGCTGGAGCGCCGCGTGCGCCCCCTGGCCGAAAGCGTCGGCGCCAAGCTGATCGTCCAGGCCGACGTGACCGACGACGCCAGCATGGACGCCGCCTTCGCCGAGATCGAATCGACCTTCGGCACGCTGGACTTCGTGGTTCATTCGGTCGCCTTCGCCAACAAGAACGAGCTTCAGGGGTCGTTCGTCGACAACACCACCCGCGACAGTTTCCTGCTGGCCATGAACATCTCGGTGTTCAGCTTCGTCGATGTGGCCAAGCGCGCCGCCAAGCTGATGCCCAACGGCGGGTCGATGATCACCATGACCTATCTGGGCGCCGAACGGGCCATTCCGAACTACAACACCATGGGCGTGGCCAAGGCGGGGCTGGAGGCGGCGACCCGCTACATCGCCCGCGACCTGGGCCCCAAGGGCATCCGCGTCAACGCCATCTCGGCAGGCGCCATGCGCACCCTGTCGCTGGCCGGCATTTCGGGCGGTCGCGGCATGCTGTCCAAGGGCCGCGACATGAGCGCCATGAAGGAGGACACCAGCATGGAAGGCGTGGCCGGCTGCGCCCTGTGGCTGTGTTCGGACCTGGGCCTGTCGACGACGGGCGAGGTGATCCACGTCGACGCCGGCTTCCACATGATGGGCATGGCCGGCGACGACGCCGAGGCCTGATGGACCGCGCGGCCTGGCTGAGGCTTGGCAAGGCCCTGGCCATCGGGGCCGTGGTGGGCCTGTTCCTGTCGCTGAGCGGCCCCTTCCGCACGATCGAGGCGCCCCTGTGGCTGCGTCTGGCCTACTGGATGCCGATGATGATCGGCGGGGCGGGCTGGGGCCATCTGTGCGCCTCCGTGGCCTTTCGCTGGGCCGATCCGCTTGAACGACCCTGGCTGGCGGCGGCGTTGATGAGCCTGCTGATCGCGCCGGGCATGCTGCTGGTCGTGTGGGGCGTGACCGGGCGGGTGTTCCACGGACAGTTCCACCCCCTGTCGGCGATGATCGACTTCATCGTGCCGGTCCTGGTGGTGACGGTGGGCATGAGCCTGATGAGCGTCTTCCTGGACAAGCGGCGGGTGGTCCAGACCCACGCCGCCGCGCCCGGCGACCGGCCCGCGCGCTTCCTTGACCGTCTGCCGCCGAAACTGCGCGGCGCGACCCTGTATGCGCTCCAGGCCGAGGACCACTATCTGCGCCTGCACACCGATCGGGGTTCGGACCTGATCCTGATGCGGCTGTCCGACGCCGTGGCCGAGCTGGAAGGGCTGGAGGGCGCGCGCACCCACCGCAGCTGGTGGGTGGCCCGCGACGCCGTGCGCGACGTCGCGCGCGGCGACGGGCGCGCCACCTTGACGGTCGAGGGCGGACTGACCGTGCCGGTCAGCCGCGCCCATGCCCGCGCCCTGCGCGCCGCCGGCTGGTGGTGAGGGGCTTAACCCTTCCACACCCCGTGGAAGCCGGCCGGCAGGGCGATGTCGGCGCGCCAGGTCGCCACCGGGCCGTCGGCAACTTTTCCGGCCTCGAAGGCGTGCAGTTCGGTCACCCCCTGGCGCAGATTGACCGACGGCGCCACCAGCCAGGCCTCGGCCTCGGCCGTCGCGCCCGGCTTGGGCACGAAGACGGCCTCTTCCACCACATGGTCGTCTCCGAATTCGAAGGCGTCGGAACGGCCGCTGGACCAGTCCCGCACGGCGATGCCCGTGGCCAGGGGCCGCCCGGCCCGTTCGCCCGCGACATGGACGGTCAGATCGCGGCGCAGACCGGCGCGTCGGGGATCACCCTTGGGGAATTCGGCCGCCGCCTCGGTTGTCTGCATGTCGGCCCGGCCGTTGGCGTGCAGGGTCACCAGGGCCAGATGCGCCGGTTCACCCGGCACGACGCCCTGGCCCTGAACCAGGATGCGGGCGCCCTCCATGACGAACTGGGCGTCGGCGCTGGCGGCGACGTCGAAACGGATCGTGCCGTCCGGGTCCGACCAGGCGTCGCCCAGGTGGAAGTGGAAGAAGGCGGGCAGCTCGCACAGTCGCCGCTGGGTCAGGTCGGCCTTATCCACCACCATGATCAGAGTGCCCAGACTGGGCCGCCAGGCGAAACGGCTGGCGAAGGGCATGGTCTGGCGCTCGGCCACCCAGGGCTGGAGCACCAGGATGATGTGCCGCTCGGTGGCGGTGAAGTCGTGCATATAGCTGGCGCGCGGCAGCGGTATGACCTGGGCCGTATGCAGCGACCGGTCGGCGTTCAGCCGCCAGATCACCGCCTGAGCGCCGGTCGTGCCGACGTTCCAGATCGTGCCGTCGGGCGCATAGCGGGGGTGAGCCTGGAACGGCATGCCCTTCAGGTCGTCGCGCAGGGTCACCAGGCCGCGCGTGGCCAGGGTGTCGGCGTCCATGGCCAGGGGCGATCCGCCCTCCCACAGGCCCCAGACTTCGTCACCCGCCACCATGACGGCGGTGTTGGCGGCGTTGGCGTCGTCGCTGGACCCGACGCGCGCGCGGCTGTCGCCCGCCGTGCCGAAGCCGGGGGTGACCACGGCGTCCAGTTCGGTCTCGTGGCGGCGCTTGGCCGTGTCGGCGAAGCGGGCGTCCAGGGTGACCTGGCCGTCATGGATGCGGAAGGCCCGCATCATGCCGTCGCCGTCGAACCAGTGGGTGGCCGAGCCGCCCGGCCGCCGGAATTTGGCCGGACCGTTACGGAACAGCACCCCGTCCAGCCCGCGCGGCGCCCGGCCGTGAACCAGACGCATGGCGCGCGGCGCGACATCGGCCTCCATATCGGCGGTGGCCAGGCTCCAGTCGCGGGCGGCGTCCATGGCGGCGGCGGCGCGCACCATCTCCGGCGTGGCCACGGCGGCGGACAGGGCGGCGGCGCCCATCATGAAGGAACGGCGTGAGGGGGTCATGAGCGGTCTTCCGGCCAGGCGGCGATCAGCGGATGGTCAGGGTCTGGGCCACATCGCCCGAAACCGCGACGCGGGCGCGGTCCCAGCTGGCCGGACCCATGTTGCCCACGGCGTTGTTCGAGAAGGCATAGGGTTCGGTCGGCATGCCGAAGGGATTGGTGTTCATCCGGCCATTGCCGTCCACGTCGTGAAAAGCCCGCGCCGCATAGTCGCCGGCGGGCAGACCCTCGAACACCGCCTGGCGCTGGCCGCCGGCGACATCGACCCGGGCCTGGCGCACGGGGGCGCCGCCGGAATAGGCCGCCTCGCTGTCGAACAGGACGACCATGATCGCCCCCGTCTCGGCGCCGACCTCGAAGGTCAGGGCCAGCCGGCCCGCCGAAGGCGTCGCCGGGGCCTGGGCAAGGGCGGGCAGGGCGCCGACGGCCAGAATGGCGGCAAGGGCGCAGGAACGGATCAGGGTCTTCATGTCGGGCCTTCGGATCGCAGGAGGAACCCGACCGCCGGGTTCCGATGACCCAGGCGTGGCCGCCGCCCGCATCGCCCGCCACCGGACATGCGGCGAAAACCGCCCCGCCTTCGCCAACGGACAGGCGGCGCCGTTCGCGAAGCGCGAACCGACGGTTCAGTCGTCGTCAGCGTCCTCGATGGCGTCGATGTCGTCGTCGGACAGGCCCAGGTGATGGCCGATCTCGTGGATCAGCACATGGGCGATGATGTCGTACAGGCCCACGTCGCCGCGCTCGCACCATTCATCCAGGATCGGGCGGCGGTACAGGAAGACGCGCGACGGCTCGGCCGCCGGCCCCATGGCGTCGCGCCGGCCGATGTCGACCCCGGAATACAGACCCGTCAGGCCGAACGGATCGTCGATGCCCAGGTCGTCCAGCGTCTGATCGTCGGCGAAGTCGTCGACGCGGATCACCACCTCGCCCGCCGCCTGGCGGAACAGGTCGGGCAGATCGTCGAAGGCCCGACGCGCCAGGGCCGCGAAATCATCCAGAGAGGGCGCCGCCCAGTCGGTCCAGTTCGTGCTCTTGGCTGTGCTCATGGCCGACATATCGGGCGCGGCGGGCCGGGCCGCAATGCGGCGGCTTGGCCCCCCTCGGCGGAACCCCGAATTGCTCTATGGTGAATCGATTCGTTTGGGCGGATGGACCAGGATGGCCGAGGCCGACATCGCCTATGCAGCCACCGCAGGGGCCTGCGGACTGGCCCTGGCGCTCAGCGCCTGGGCCTGGCGCGCCCGCGCGCGTCTGGCCGCCCGCGAAGCCGCCGCCGAAACCCAGGCCGAGACCCTGACCCAGGCCCTGGCGCGGGGCCGGGGCGCGCTGGCGGCCTTCGACGAGGTGCGCATTCCCCTGGACGGCCCGGCCGAGCTGCTGGGACCGGCCAAGACGATCCAGGCTCTGTCGCAGCTGCTGGAGGCCGAGACGGCCGAAGACGCCCGCGCCGCCCTGGCGCGGCTGCACTCCGAACCGATCGCCGCCCTGATCGACCAGGGCCAGCCGTTCGACGCCGTCCTGCCGTCCGAACACGGCCCCTGGCGGGTCGCGGGCCGGGCCGTGGGTGCCGAGACCTGGCTGCGCCTGTCGCCGCTGGAGACCGCCGACGCCGGCGCCCTGGCGGGGGCGGCCGAGACGGGGCTGGGGCTGCTGGCCGACGCCTCGCCCACGCCGACCTGGGTGGTGGACGCCGCCGGCCGCCTGGCCTGGGCCAACCGCGCCTGGCTGGCCGAGGTGGGGGCCGTCAGCCTGGACGAGGCGCGGGCGCGCAGCCTGTCGTTCGACCGCAGCGTCGAATCCCTGATCGCCGAGGCGGGACGCAGCGCCATGCGCCAGGAGGGCTTCCGCTGGACCTCATCCGGTGGTCGGCGCCGCGCCTGGAAGGTGTCGGCCGAACCGGCGCCGGGCGGCGGCGGGGCGGTCATCGCCTTCGCCATCGACATGACCGAGGCCGAGGAGACGCGCGACACCCTGCGCCGTCATGTCGAGGCGCACGACGAGACGCTGAATCACCTGGCCGACGCCGTGGCCATCTTCGGCCCGTCCAAGCGGCTGGCCTTCCACAACACCGCCTTCCAGGCCCTGTTCCACCTGGACCCCGCCTGGCTGGACGACCGGCCGACCCATGCCGAGCTTCTTGACCGGCTGCGCCAGCGCCGCATGCTGCCGGAAGTGGTCGACTACGCCGGATGGCGCACGCGCGAACTGGCCTTCTATGAGGCGGCCGAGGCGGCGCCGGACGACAGCTGGTCGCTGCCGGACGGGCGCACCCTGCGCGTGGTGCGCCAGCCGCACCCGCTGGGCGGCATATTGCTGCTGTTCTCGGACATCACCGACGAGCTGCAGCTGCGCAGC
Organism: uncultured Brevundimonas sp.; assembly: GCF_937863155.1. Taxonomy (GTDB): domain Bacteria; phylum Pseudomonadota; class Alphaproteobacteria; order Caulobacterales; family Caulobacteraceae; genus Brevundimonas. The sequence continues at coordinate 7,640 of NZ_CALMFB010000010.1, forward strand.
CGTTACAACGCCCAGATCCAGGTTCAGACCGCCACCCTGGACAAGTTGAACGACGCGGTGGCCGTGTTCGGTTCGGACGGTCGGCTGCGCCTGCACAATGAGGCGTTCGAGACCTTCTGGGGCGTCAGCGCCGACCAGCTGGACCAGGTGGCCGATTTCGACGCCCTGGCCGAAATCTGCAAGGCGGTGCTGCCGGACCCCGGCCTGTGGCTGGGGCTGAAGGCGCGGGTCGCCGATCCCGATCCCGAAAGCCGCGTGGCCGTGTCGGGCGAAGGCCGCACCGAGGACGGCCGCATCGCCGCCTGGCGCACCCGCCCCCTGCCCGACGGCGCCACCCTGGTGGCCTTCGCCGACGTCACCGCCCGGCGCGAGCTGGAACAGGCCCTGTCGGCCAAGGAGGCGGCCCTGGCCGAAAGCCAGGCGCTGAAGCGCGAGTTCGTCGGCTCGGTCAGCTATGAGCTGCGCACCCCCCTGACCACCATCGTCGGCTATTCGGAGCTGCTGGAGACCCTGGGCGATCTGCCGGAACGCAGCCGTCAGCACGCCGGGGCCATCCGCGTCGCGGCCAGCCAGCTGGCCCGGTCGATCGACGATGTGCTGGACATGGCCCAGATCGACGCCGGCGAGATGGAGCTGAGCCTGCACGACGTGCGGGTGGGCGACCTGCTGGACCAGGCGGCCGAGGCCGTGCGTCCCCGCATCGAAGGGCGCGGCGCGGCCCTGAGCGTCACCCACGATGCGCGCCTGTCGCCGATCCGCGCCGACGCCGGCCGCATCCGCCAGGCGCTGGATCACCTGTTGGAAAACGCCGCCCGCGCCGTGTCCGAAGGCGGGGTGGTGACCCTGTCGGCCGAAGCTTCCCCCAGCGAGGTGCGCATTCGCGTGACCGACACCGGGCGCGGCATCCCCTATCACCTGCAACCGCACGTCTTCGACCGCTTCGTGCGGCGCGAGCGCGGCGGGCCGGGCGTCGGCCTGGCCCTGGTCAAGGCTTTGGTGGAGCTGCACGGCGGCTGGGCCGAGGTGGAGAGCGAGCCGGGCAAGGGCGCGGCCTTCATCCTGCACCTGCCGCTGAACGCCGCCGGCGAGGCCGCCCCGCCCGAGCTGTCATTGAGTGGCGAGTGGCGAGTGGCGGGTGGCGATTAGGGTGTCCGCGCCCTTCCGCTTTGACTCACACTCCGGCCTTCACTAACCACTCGCCACTCGCCACTCGCCACTGGAGGCCGCATGGCCGCCCCCCTCAAGACCGCGCTGATCTATGATTTCGACGGAACCCTGGCGCGGGGGAACATGCAGGAGGTGACCTTCATCCCCTCGGTCGGCATGGGCATCGGCGACTTCTGGGGCGAGGCGGACCGGCTGACGCGGGAATCCGACGGCGACAACATCCTGATGTACATGCAGCTGATGCTGCAGCGCGCGCGCGAGAACGGGGCGCCGATCACCAAGAAGATGCTGCGCGAGCACGGCCAGGACGTGAAGCTGTTCGACGGGCTGAAGTCCGACCTGACCGGCAAGGGCTGGTTCGAGCGCATCGACGCCTTCGGCCAGCAATACGGGCTGGAGATCGAACACTATATCGTCTCGGCCGGCCTGGAGGAGATGATCGACGGCTGCCCGATCCGCGACGCCTTCCGCCACGTGTTCGCGTCCAAATTCGTCTATGACCGCGACGGCGTGGCCATCTGGCCGGCGGTGGGCGTCAACTACACCACCAAGACCCAGTATCTGTTCCGCATCAACAAGGGCGTGCTGAACCATTACGAGCACGAACGGATCAACCGCTTCATCCCCGACGAGGTGCGGCCGGTGCCGTTCGACCGGATGATCTTCCTGGGCGACGGCGACACCGATGTGCCGACCATGAAGATGATGCACACCAAGGGCGGCTTCTCGATCGCCGTCTATGATCCGCGCAACTCCGAGCGGGACCAGAACAAGATCTATGGGCTGATCTCGGAAGACCGGGTCAATTTCGTCGCCGCCGCCGACTATCGCGAGGGCTCGGCCCTGGACCTGATCGTCAAGGGCCTGATCGGCCGCATCGCCATCAACGCCGGAACCATGCCGGCGGCGTAAGACGCCTGCATCCGATCACGGGGTCGGCGACGACTTGGTCTTGAAAGCGTGATCCGCGCTGGGGAGATTTCATGATGATCCGTCCGACCCGCCGCCTGTTCGCCGCCCTGGGCGCCGCCGCCCTGATGCTAGGCGTCGCGGCCCCCGCCCTGGCCCAGACCGTCACCCGCACGCCGATCCAAGGCTTTCCCCACGCCGCCGCCTGGCGGCTGGACGACGGCGACGCCCGGCCGGTGGTGGTGATCCTGCATGGCGCGGATGGGGGGACCGAGGCGGGCGAGCGATTCGGGCCGATCCTGGCGCGGATGGGCTATGTGGCGGTGGGCCTGCCCTATTATTCGCCCGACTGGGGCCAGTACGGCCCGCCCAAGGCCCTGCCGGAGCTGTCGGGCAGTTTCGTGGACATTCCGGTGGATCAGCTGGCGCGCCTGCGCGACACACTGGCCGCCATGCCCGGCGTCGATATTGAGCAGTTCGCCCTGTTCGCCGGGTCCAAGGGATCGGAGTTCGCCCTGATCGCCGCCAGCCGCTACGACTGGATCGACGCCGTGGTCGCCTATACGCCCAGCGACATCGTCTGGGAGGGCTGGGGCCTAGAGACGCTGGAGGCTGAGGGCACGCGCTCGTCCTTCGCCTTTGAGGGTCAGGCCCTGCCCTTCATGCCCTATCGCGGCTTCGTCGAAGGGCTGCTTGCGGGCGATGCGGCGGACCTGCGCGCCATCCACGAGAACGGCCGCGCCGACCACCCGGAGCGCGAGGCGGCGGCCCGCATCCCGGTCGAAAACTATGGCGGGGCCCTGCTGCTGATCGCGGGCGAGAAGGACGCCCAGTGGAACGCCGCGCGCCAGGCCCGCAACATCCAGGCGACGCGCCAGGCGGCGGGCCTGCGGACCGAAGTGCTGATCTATCCCGAGGCGGGGCATGATCTGATCGGCGACGGCGGCCCGCGCCAGGCCCATCGCAGCGGCGGTACGCCCGAAGCCAATGCGGCGGCCCGCGCCGACGCCTGGCCCCGCGTGGCAGCCTTCCTGGCGAACGCCCTGACCTATTAGAGGGTCACGCCCGTGGTGCGCATGATCTCGGCCCGCAGTTCGGGCAGGCCGGTTCCCTTTTCCGACGAGGTCACGGCCACGAACGGATAGGCGGCGGGGCGTTTGGAGATGGCCTTCAGCGTCGCCTGGCGCACGGCCTCGGCCTCATGCGGCTTGATCTTGTCGGCCTTGGTCAGGACGATCTGATAGCTGACGGCCGCCAGGTCCAGGGCGTCCAGCGCCTCGCCGTCCACGGCCTTCAGCCCGTGCCGCGCGTCGATCAGCAGATAGACCCGTTTCAGCGTCACCCGCCCGCGCAGATAGTCGCGGCCCAGGTCCTGGAATTTCTTCACCGTGGTCTTGGACGCCTTGGCCCAGCCGTAGCCGGGCAGGTCGACCAGACGCATCCGGCCGTCCAGATCGAAGAAATTGACCTCGCGCGTGCGGCCCGGCTCGTTCGAGGCGCGGGCCAGCTTCTGCATGCCGACCAGGCCGTTGATCAGGCTGGACTTGCCCACGTTCGACCGGCCGGCGAAGGCGATTTCCGGCAGGTCCGGGTCCGGCAGCTGCTCGATCTTGGCCGCCCCCATGACGAAGGTCGCCCGGCGCTGGAACAGCACGCGCGCGGCCTCGATCTCCTCGGGGGTGAAGTCCTCGGCCAACTAGGCCGCCTTCTTGCGGAGGCGGGCGATGAAGTTGTCGATCGGATTCTCGGCGCCGAAGCGGTGCATGATGAAATACTGCTGGATGATCGACAGGATGTTGTTCCACGCCCAGTAGACCAAGAGGCCCGCCGCGAACGGGGCCATGATGAAGGTGAAGATGATCGGCATCAGCTGGAAGATCTGGCGCTGGACCGGATCGGGCGCGGGCGGGTTCATGGCCATCTGCAGCCACATGGTCAGGCCGTAGAACAGCGGCAGGATGCCCAGGCCCAGCATGCCGGCCAGAAGCCCGCCGATCAGCGGCGCCGAGGCCGGATCCCACGGAATGGCGCCGAACAGGTTCCAGATGTTGGACGGATCACGCGCCGACAGATCGCGGATCCAGCCGAAGAAGGGGGCGTGGCGCATCTCGATGGTGACGAACAGCACCTTGTACAGCGCATAGAAGACCGGCAGCTGGACCAGGATCGGCAGACAGCCCGCCAGCGGATTGATCTTCTCGCGCTGATAGAGGGCCATGGTCTCCATCTGCTGCTTCTGGGTGTCGCCCGCGTGCTTCTTCTTGATCTCCTCCATCATCGGCTGGAGCTTGCGCATCTTGGACATGCTCTCGTAGGCCTTGTTGGCCAGGGGGAACATGATCAGCTTGACCACCACGGTCAGCGCCAGGATGGCCAGGCCGAAATTGCCCAGAAGGCCATAGAAGAACTCGACCACCAGGAAGATCGGCCGGGTCAGGAACCACAACATCCCCCAGTCGATGGCGTAGATGAAGCGCGGCAGATCCAGCGACTTCTCATAGGACGACAGCACCTCGCTGCGCTTGGCGCCGGCGAACAGGCGCTGGGTCTCGGTGATCTGGCGGCCCGGATTGATGACGCGGGCGGTCCCCAGCATCGAGGCTTCCTGAACCTGGACCTCGCCGCGCTCGCGCACGCGGAAGCCGGCCTCGATGCGTTCGGACTGATCCGGGATCATGGCCGACAGCCAGTATTTGTCGGTGATGCCCAGCCAGCCGCCGGTGGTGTCGTGCTCGATCCGGGGCTTCTTGGCCCAGTCCTTGTATTTGTGCTGTTCGGTGAAGAAGCCGCCGCCGCGGCTGAAGGTGCCGATGGCGCCTTCGTGCGAGATCATGTCGCGGCCCAGGCCCGTCGGCACGCCCTGGCGCTCGATCCGGCCATAGGGGGCGATGGTGATCGGCTGGCCGCCCAGGTTGGCGACCGTGTCGGTGACGGTGAACAGATATTGGTCGTCCAGCGCCACCACCCGGGTGAAGCGCAGGCCCGCGCCATTGTCCCAGGTCAGGGTGACCGGCGTGGCCGGCGTCAGCACCGAACCGCCGGTCAGGCGCCAGACGGTGTTCGGCCCCGGCACGCCGCCGGCCACGTTCTGGCCGGTCCAGCCGAACTGGGCGAAATAGGCGTGCTCCATGCCCTGGGGTCGGAACATCTCGACCGGATTGGGCGAATCCAGCGTCTCGCGGTAGCGGACCAGGAACAGATCATCGATCCGGCCGCCCAGAAGCGACAGCGAGCCCTTCAGCGTCGGGCTTTCGATCGGCACCCGCGCGGCGCGGCCCAGGGCCTGACGCCGGTCGGTGACGAAGGCGGCGGGCGGGGCGTCGGCGGCCTCGGTTCCGGCGGCGGCGCGCGTCTCGGACTGGGTCGCGGCGGCCTCGGCCTGGGCGGCGCGACGGCGCTCGGCCTGGGGCTGCATGACGAAGACCATGTAGAAGACCATGATCGCCGCGGCGCACACGAAGAAGATAATCGTGTTGCGGGAGTCTTGATTCTGCATGGGGTCAGCGGTCCTGGCCGGTGTCTGGGCGGTCTGGGTCGGGGCGGTCTGAAGCGGGGCGGGTGGCCGTCGGGGTCGACGTCTCCACATGGGCGTCCGCGCGTGGGGTCGCCAGCCTTGTAAGGGCCGATTTCACGTCGTCAAGCAAACGGTCCCATGCGCGTTCGGCCGTTCCGCTGCGGGCGATCAGCACATAGTCGCATCCGGGCCGTCCGTGGACCGGCGCCAGCGCCCGCGCCGCCTCGCGCAGACGCCGCTTGGCGCGGTTGCGCACCACCGCCCCGCCGATCTTGCGCGTGGCGGTGAAGCCCAGGCGGATGGTCGGGTCGCCGTCGCCGCGATCCAGCTGCTGGATCAGCACGGCGCCGCGCGCGACGGAAACGCCTTTGGCGGCCGCCAGGAACTGGGGCCGCCGTGTCAGGCGCAGAATAGGCATGGGCGTCGTCATCGCAGCGTCCCTGTTGCAGGACGCGGCCAGCAGACCGCGGCCGATCAGGCCGTCAGGCGCTTGCGGCCCTTGGCGCGACGACGGGCGACGATCTTCTGACCGTTCTTGGTGGCCATCCGCGAACGGAAGCCGTGACGGCGCTTGCGCACGAGTCGCGACGGCTGATAGGTCCGCTTCACGGTCGGCTCC
>NZ_CALMFB010000011.1 GCF_937863155.1 uncultured Brevundimonas sp.
ACGCGAACGGATCATCCTTGAGACGCTGAGACTTTCCATGGCCAACGACACCCCCGCCGCCGCCCGCGACTATCGCGACACCGTCTTCCTGCCCGAGACGCCCTTTCCGATGCGCGGCGGCCTGCCGCAGAAGGAGCCGGCGATCCTGGAGCAATGGGGCGACCTGTATGGCGACCTGCGCACGCTGCGCCAGTCGCAGAAGGCGCCGCTGTATGTTCTGCATGACGGCCCGCCCTATGCGAACGGCGACATCCACATCGGCCATGCGCTGAACAAGACGCTGAAGGACTTCGTGGTCCGCAGCCGCTTCCTGCTGGGCTATGACGTCGATTACGTCCCCGGCTGGGACTGCCACGGCCTGCCGATCGAATGGAAGATCGAGGAGAAGTTCCGCACCCAAGGCAAGCGCAAGGACGAGGTCAGCAAGGCCGCCTTCCGCGCCGCCTGCCGCGAATACGCCACGGGCTGGATCGACGTGCAGCGCGAACAGTTCAAGCGGCTGGGCGTCATCGGCGACTGGGACAATCGCTACGCCACCATGGACTTCGGCACCGAGGCGGCCATCGTGCAGGAGTTCCACAAGTTCAAGACGTTGGGCCAGCTGTATCGCGGGTCCAAGCCCGTCATGTGGTCGCCGGTCGAGCGCACCGCCCTGGCCGACGCCGAGATCGAATACCACGACCATGTCTCGCCCACCGTCTGGGTGAAATTCCCGGTCGCGGCCGCCGGCGACGACCAGCCGGACGACCTGCTGGCCTTCCGCCACGCCACGCCCTCGATCGTGATCTGGACCACCACGCCGTGGACCCTGCCGGCCAACCGGGCCATCAGCTATGGGCCGGAGATCGCCTATGGCCTGTATGAGGTCACGGCCATGGAGACGGGGCTGGAGTTCGAGCCCTGGGCCAAGCCGGGCGAGCGGTTCATCGTGGCCGACAAACTGGCCGACGATGTGCGCAAGGCGGCCAAGATCGCCGAATGGACGCGGATCGACGCCATCAACCCCTCGGGCCTGGAATGCGCCCACCCGCTGGCGCCGCTGCATCCCGGCTATGGCTTCGCCGTGCCCCTGCTGGCAGGCGATCACGTTACCGACGACGCGGGCACGGGCTTTGTGCACACGGCGCCGGGTCATGGCGCCGACGACTTCGAGGTGTGGAAGGCCCACGGCCATCACGAGGTGCCGGACACGGTCGACCCCGACGGCGCCTATTATGACCACGTCCCCCTGTTCGCCGGGCTGAAGGTGCTGGAGACCGAGGGCAAGAAGACCGGCAAATTCGGTCCGGCCAACGGCGCCGTCATGGACCGGCTGATCGAGGTCGGCGCCCTGTTGGCGCGCGGGCGGATGGAGCATTCCTATCCGCACAGCTGGCGCTCGCGTGCGCCGGTGATCTTCCGCAACACGCCGCAGTGGTTCATCCGCATGGATGAGGAGCTGGCCGGGGGCGACACCCTGCGTGAGATCGCCCTGCGCGCCATCGACGACACCGCCTTCCACCCGGCCGCGGGCAAGAACCGCATCCGCGCGATGGTCGAGGGACGGCCCGACTGGCTGATCAGCCGCCAGCGCGCCTGGGGCACGCCCCTGGCGATGTTCGTGGACAAACAGACCGGCCAGCCCCTGCATGACGCCGAGGTCGACGCCCGGATCGTCGAGGCTGTCCGCACCGGCGGCGCCGACGCCTGGTTCGATACGCCCGACGCCGACTTCCTGGGCGCCCACGATCCGGCCCGATACGAGAAGGTCGAGGACATCCTGGACGTCTGGTTCGACAGCGGCTGCACCCACGCCTTCACGCTGGAGCCGCGCACGGCCGAGGCGGGTTACACCGGCGACCGCCCGTCGCACTGGCCCGCCGACCTGTATCTGGAAGGCTCGGACCAGCATCGCGGCTGGTTCCAGTCGAACCTGCTGGAAGGCTCAGGCACCCGCGGCCGCGCGCCCTACCGGGCCGTGCTGACCCACGGCTTCACCCAGGACGAGAACGGCGAGAAGATGTCCAAGTCCAAGGGCAACACCGTCGATCCGGCGGTGGTGATCAAGGAGAGCGGGGCCGACATCCTGCGCCTGTGGGTCGCCCTGGTGGACTATGCCGAGGACCAGCGGATCGGAAAGCAGATCCTGCAGACCACGGTCGACGCCTATCGCAAGCTGCGCAACACCGTCCGCTATCTGCTGGGCGCCCTGAACGGCTTTGAAGAGGCAGAGCGCCTGCCGCTGGACCAGATGCCGCCGCTGGAGCGGTTCATCCTGCACCGTTTGTGGGAACTGGATGGCCAGGTGCGGGCCGCCTATGCCGACTATCGCTTCCAGGACGTGGTGCGGCCGGTGCTGGAGTTCTGTTCCGGCGACCTGTCGGCCCTGTATTTCGACATCCGCAAGGACAGCCTGTACTGCGACCGGCCCGACGCGGTGCGCCGCCGCGCCGCCCGCACGGTGATGGATGAAGTCTTCCTGCGCCTGACCGCCTGGCTGGCGCCCCTGACCCCATTCACCATGGAAGAAGCCTGGACCACCCGCTTCCCCGAGGGCGGCTCGAACTGCGCCCGCGTGATCCCCGAGACGCCGGATGCGTGGCGCAACGATGAGGAGGCCGAGCGCTGGGGGCAATTGCACTTCTTAATTGAAACAGCAATGGGCGCGCTGGAAAATGCCCGAAGAGAAAAGGTAATCGGCGGAGGTCTTGACGCCAAGATTGTCCTTCTAACGGGATCTCCCGTGTCTAATTTCTTGAATAATCTAGGCGAAAACTCCGTAGAGCAGGAGTTGGCAGATCTGTTCAGAGTGAGTCGCGTTCGGCTACTGGATATCGACAACCCAAAATATCAAGACGAATGGCTTAGCGTAACAGGTGAAGCCTTTGCCGTGCCTGTAACTATAAGCACTGGCGTCGATGCACCGGTGAAGATGAAGCTCATCCCACTGTTAGCTGAACCCAAATGCGCCCGTTCGTGGCGGCGCGTGCCGGATGTCGGCTCGGACCCCGACTATCCCGAACTGTCGGCGCGCGACGCCGATGCGGTGCGATGGCTGGACGCGCGGGCGGGCTGATCCGCCCGCCGGCCGCAGCGGCCCCGAAGGCGCCGGATCACATCCGGTCCGGCGTCTCGATACCCAACAGGTCCAGCGCGATCTCAAGCTGGTCCAGCGCCGCCTTGGACAGGGTCAGGCGCGACGCCTTGGTCGCCTCGTCCGGCGCGACCAGCACCGGGCAGGCGGCGTAGAATTTCGAGAACGACTGGGCCAGGCGATAGGCGTGTTCCGCGATCAGGTGCGGCATCCGCTTGTCATAGGCGTCGGAAACCGCCTGGTCGAAGGCGTCCAGGGTCAGGGCCAGATCCCGCTCGGCCGGTTCGGCCACGACGATGGCGCCCAGGACCGCGCCCTGGTCCGCCGCCTTGCGCAGCAGGGATTTGATACGGACAGCCTGGTAAAGCAGATAGGGCCCGGTCTTGCCCTCGAACGACATGAACCGGTCCAGGTCGAAGACATAGCTGGTGGTCCGGGCGTTCGACAGGTCGGCGAATTTCAGCGCCGCGACCGCCACCTTGTGGGCGATGGCCTCGAACTCTTCGGTCGGGAGGTCGTCGCCCAGCCTGGCTTCGTGCAGCCGCTCGCGCGCCTTGTCGACGGCCATGGAGATCAGGTCGTGCAGCTTCAGCACCCCGCCGGCGCGGGTCTTGAACGGCTTGCCGTCCGGCCCGTTCATGGTGCCGAAGCCCAGATGCTCCAGCATGCCGTCGGCCGCATAGCCGGCCAGGCGCGCGGCGCGGAACACCTGTTCGAAATGCTCGGCCTGGCGTTCGTCCACGACGTACAGGATCAGGTCGGGGCCGATGGCGTGCTTGCGATCCAGAATGGTGGCCAGGTCGGTGGTCCCGTACATGGCCGAGCCTTCGGAACTGATGACCAGCAGGGGCGGCGGGCTGGGCGCCTCGATCACCGAGCCGTCGGCCAGCTTCTTCTTGCGCGTCTCGCCGGGGCCGGCGACGTGGACCACGCGGGCGCCGTCGTCCTCGACCAGCAGGCCGGTGCTCTCCAGATGGGCGATCATCTCGGCCATGCGGGGATCGGCGTCGCTTTCGCCGTTCCACAGGTCGAAGGTGACGCCCAGGGCGCCGAACTCACGCTCCAGCGCGGTGCGGCTGACGGCGACGAAATGGGCCCACAGGGCGCGATAGCCGGCGCGGCCGGCCTGCAGCTCGGCCGTCGCCTTGCGGGCGCGGTCGCGGAAGGCGGGGTCTTCCTTGGCCTTGCCGGCGGCCTGGGGATACAGGCGCTCCAGGTCGTCCAGGGTCACGGGGCTGTCGGCCGGGAACGGCCCGTCGCCCTCGGCCATGAAGGCGTCGGCCTTGCCCTCGTCGGCGCAGGCGACGATCAGCAGACCCATCTGGAAGCCCCAGTCGCCGAAATGGGCGTCGCCCCAGACGGCATCCCCCCGGAAGCGGAACAGGCGTTTCAGGCTTTCGCCGATGATCGAGCTGCGCAGGTGGCCGACGTGCATCGGCTTGGCCACGTTCGGCCCGGCGTAGTCGATCAGCACCTTGCGCGGCGTCGCCACGGTCGAGGCCCCGCCGTGGTCGGCGTCGGCGGCCGCTTCACCCGCGCGGGCGGCCAGGGCGGCGTCGGACACCTTCAGATTGATGAAGCCGGGTCCGGCCACCTCGACCGAGGCCAGGCGCGGATCGTCAGTCAGGCGCGCGGCGACGCTGGCGGCCAGATCGCGCGGATTGGCGCCGACCGACTTGGCGGCGGCCAGGGCGCCGTTCGACTGGAAATCCGCCAGATCGGGGCGGTCAGAGGCGGTGACGCGGATGTTCGATCCCGCCACGCCTTCGGCGGCGAAGGCGGCGGTGACCGCTTCGCCCAGCGCCGTTCTGAGGTCGGTCATTGCGCGCCGGGGGCCGGGCTGTTGGGGGCCGGGGTGTTGGGCGCGCCGGCCTGCATGCGGAAGCGGCTGCCGGTGCGGTTGAACTCGGCCATCTCGGGCGTGACCTCGAAGCCGATCAGAATCTCGAAATTATCGCCCGACACCGTCGCGGACGACCGCGGGATGACGATGGTCTGGTCCTGAGTGATCGAGGCGGTCTGCTGACCCTCGAAATTGACCGGCAGGTCGAAATATTCCTTGGCCAGGACGGCGCGGTTCCGCTCGGTCACCGCCACCCAGTAGCGATAGGTGCGGGCGTCGCCCTGGGCCTGCGGACCCCGGCCCAGGTTGAACAGGGTGCGCATTTCGACGGTGATCGGTTCGTCCGACTGATAGCCGCAGTCCGAAACCACGCCCTCGATCTCGCCGGTATAGCCGACGGTCTGCAGCGACGGACGGCCCTCGGTCATTTCGACGTAGCGCGCGCCTTCGTACAGGATTTTCACATAGGGGCACGGGCCGGCCGCGGCGCGGCGGCGCAGCGGCTGGATGCGCGGCCGGTTGCTGCGTTGCTCGGCGTCGGTGTCGCGGCGGCCCTCGGTGCTGCGGCTGCCGCGCTGGGCGACCTGCGCCTCGGCGTCGGTGACCGTCAGGCCATTGAGCACAAAGCCTCCCGTCAGGGCGGCGGCGGTGGCGGCGAAGGCGAAAAGAGCGCGGCGCATCGAAAGCAATCCAACCGAAGAATGGTGAGCAGCGCCGGGACCGGCGTCGATCCCGCCACGCTCGGTGCTGATAGCGGCTAAAGCGAGGCGCGGCAAACCGACGCCCCCCTCAGGCGATACGCCGCCGGATCAGAGGCCCGGCAGCTTGAAACCGCTGCGGCGCGGCGCGATCAGGATGCCCGACTGATTGCCGGTCAGGGCCTGCAGGCGCTCGTACTCGCTGGCGGAATCGATGGTGATGGCGCCCGAAGACGTCTGGGCGGTCGTCGGGGCCTGGCTGGCGGCGTCGCCACGGCGCCAGAACAGCACGCGATCCGCGAAGCTGGCGTCCTTGTGGGCCAGGTCGCCGAACTCGTCGTCGATGACATAGCGGGCCAGCGGATCGGCGCGATCGGCGCCGGCCTGGGCGGCCAGGACCTGTTCACCCGGCGTGCGGGTCACGGCCTGGCGCTGGCCCAGCAGAATCTGGCGCGCGGCGCTTTCGGGGGCCAGTTCCTGGGGACGCGGCTGACCCGGCGTCGGCGGACGCAGGCCGTATTCCGGCGGCACCGTCAGCGGAGCGGTCGAGACGGTCACGAACTCGTCCGGCACCACCTTGGTCAGGCCGATCGACTGGCGAAGACCGCCACAGGCGCCCAGGGCCAGGGTCGAGACGGCGATCAGGGACACAACGGCGGCGCGGCGGATTCGCATGGACGTTTCAGGCTCCGGGGCGCGGGATGCGCGCGAACTCGGGATTAGGAAGACCGCGTCATTACGACTTTTCGTGGGCCACGCCAACCTTGGCCGCCTGCTCGACGCGGATGATGTCCAGCACCAGCAGCACCACGCCGATGGTGATGGCGCTGTCGGCGACGTTGAACACCCACGGGAACACGCCCGTGCCCGACAGGTCGACGAAGTCCACCACATAGCCGAACCGGATGCGGTCGATCACATTGCCCAGGGCGCCGCCCATCACCAGACCCAGCGCCGTGGTCAGCAGGCGCCGCTCGGACTTCATCGCCCACAAGGCCAGCAGGCCCGACATGGCGATGGCGAACACCGTCAGGCCCCACCGCGCCGCGCCGCCGCCGAACAGGCCGAAACTGACGCCCGTGTTCTCGACCCAGGTGAAGTTCAGGATCGGCGGCAAAATCGGGATGGACCGCATTTCACGCAGATCCATGCCGATCATCCACGCCTTGGTGATCTGATCCAGCACGATGACGGCCAGGGCGAAGACATAGGCGACGATGGCGAGGCGGGTGATCTTCATCTCGCGCCGGTAGCAGGAACCGGCGCGCGGGCGAAGGGGGTAAATGCGCCGCCGCATGGCCTTCTCGCGCCGGGGCCGACAGGTCATTATGCGGCGGCAAGGAGATCGCCATGTCCCTGGACGCCTATATCGACGGCCTGCCCAAGGCCGAACTGCACCTGCATATCGAGGGCAGTCTGGAGCCGGAACTGATGTTCGAGCTGGCCCGGCGCAACGGCGTCGCGATTCCGTTCGACAGCGTCGAGGCCGTGCGCGCGGCCTATGACTTCTCCAACCTGCAGGACTTCCTGGACATCTATTACGCCGGGGCGAACGTGCTTTTGACCCGCCAGGACTTCCACGATCTGGCCTTCGCCTATTTCCGGCGCGCGGCCGCCGACAATGTGCGCCACGCCGAAATCTTCTTCGACCCCCAGACCCACACGGATCGCGGCGTGGCCATGCAGACGGTGATCGAAGGCCTGTGGGACGGCATGACGCGCGCCGAAGCCGAACTGGGCGTCACCTCCAAACTGATCCTGTGCTTCCTGCGCCATCTGGACGAGGACGCGGCCCTGGCGACGCTGGAGGCCGCCCTGCCCTGGCGCGACCGGATCGCGGGGGTGGGCCTGGATTCGTCCGAGGTCGGCCATCCGCCGTCGAAATTCCAGCGCGTCTTCGCCCGCGCCCGCGACCTGGGCTTCAAGCTGTGCGCCCATGCGGGGGAAGAAGGCCCGCCGGCCTATGTGCATGAGGCGATGGACCTGCTGCGCATCGACCGCATGGACCACGGCAACCGGTCGATGGAGGACGAGGGGCTGATCCGCCGTCTGGCGGACGAACAGATGACCCTGACGGTCTGCCCCCTGTCGAACCTGAAGCTGTGCGTGGTCAAGGATCTGAAGGACCACCCGGTCCCCGAGATGCTGCGCCGGGGCCTGCATGTGACCCTGAATTCGGACGACCCGGCCTATTTCGGCGGCTATGTGAACGCCAACTATCGCCAGTTGGCCGCTGCGGTCGGCCTGAGCCGCGAACAGGTGACGCAGATGGCCCGCAACAGCTTCGAAGGCAGCTTCCTGAGCGAAGCCGAAAAAGCGCGTCATCTGGCTGAAATCGACGCCTACGCCGCCGCATAGAAAAGGCCCCGACGAACCGGGGCCTTTCCGTTCCTTAGAAGCTGAAGGCGATCAGTCCTTCTTCAGATCCTTCTGGCTGCCGACGCCGCCATCGGCCACGTCGCCGACGATCGGATTGTCGGCGCGGTTGGTGCGCCAGGTGTCGAAGTCCGACGAGAATTTCTGACGCCGCTCGCTGCGCCAGTCGTCATAGTCGCGGTCGAATTTCTGCATCTGCTGCTCGCGCCAGTGCAGATAATCCGGCTCGTAATCGCGCCGATTGTCCTGCCCCGAGCCTTCCCAGATCTGGGCGCCGGGGGCATGGCTGGTCGCGCGATAGGCCCGGGCGTCTTCCTGATCGCGCGATTGATAGGCGCCATAGGCGCGGCTGACGCCATAGTCGCGGCCGAATTCGCCCGACCGCGGCTGGCGTTCGGATCGGCTCTGATCCCGACCCCAGGTCTCGCGGCCGCCATAGGTGCGTGACGGCGGATCGGACCGCGCGCCATAGGCGTCACCCCAATCGTCGCGATCGCGATAGGCGCGGCTGTCGTCCTGGCGGGCGTACTGGCCAGAGCCTTCGGTGCGCCCGAACGCGCGCTCGGCCCCGGCCCAGCTGCGCCCTTCGCCACGGGCGCGGGCGCCGTCGTTCCAGTTGACGTCATCCTCGTCGCGCAGGCGATCGCGGCGGTCCTGTTCGGTCCATCGGCCCTGATTAGAATATCGGTTCGGCATCGGCGTGACTCCCTTATGGATGGCGCCGGCCGGCCTGCATGGCCGCCAGCGTCTTGCCCCAAGGTCAACCCGCGCCCAAAGCCCTTGTTCCTACAGCCAAGTTTGAAAACTGGCCGGCGGGTTCAATCGCACTTTTGTTCCTGCTATGTTCTGTTCTGATGACGCAGGATCGCGCACAGGGTGGACTGGATGGAGCGGGCCTGCGCTGGCTGTTCCTGGACCTGAACGCCTTCTTCGCCAGCGTCGAACAGCAGGAAAACCCCGACTGGCGCGGCAAGCCGGTGATCGTGCGCCCGGCCGCCAGCGAATACACCGGCGCCATCGCCGCCAGCTATGAATCCCGCCCCTTCGGCGTACGCACAGGCATGCAGGTGGCCGAGGCGCGGCGGCTGTGTCGCGGGCTGATCGTGGCCGAGGCGCGGCCGGACCTGTACGTCGCCTACCACCACCGGATCATGAAGGTGCTGGACGACCACCTGCCCATCTTCAAGGTCGGCTCGATCGACGAAGCCTCCTGTGAACTGACCGGCGACCGGCGCCGGGTGGACCAGGCCGTGGCCCTGGCCGGGCGCATCCAGGCGGCCATCATGGACACGGTCGGCGAATGTCTGCGGTCTTCGGTCGGCCTGGCGCCCAGCCGGTTCCTGGCCAAGACCGCCTGCGGCATGCGCAAGCCGGCGGGGATCACCGTGCTGCGGGCCGACGCCCTGCCTGGCCCGCTGCTGGATCTGCCGCTGTCGAAATATCCGGGGGTGGGGCCGCGCATGGTGAAGCGGCTGGCGGCGGCGGGGGTGACGGACACGGCTGGGCTGTGGGCGTTGGACGCCCGCCGGGCGCGCGCCATCTGGGGCAGCGTCGAGGGCGAACGCGTGTGGCGCGGCCTGCGCGGTCTGGACAGCGACCTGCCGCCCGAACGCCCCATCGCCTCGATCAGCCACAGCCACGTCCTGGCCGCCCCAATGCGAACACCGGACAAGGCGCGCGCCGTGGCCCGGCGGCTGGTGGTCAAATGCGGGGCGCGCCTGCGCCGCCTGGGCCTGACGGGGGCGGCGCTGAGCCTGCACATCGATCTGGACGACACGCGGCGCCACGCGGGCTGGCGCACCGGATCGTTCAACCTGGCCGTGCCGCCGACCTCGGACACCTTTGTCCTGCTGGCCGCGCTGGACCGGTTGTGGGCGCGCGCGGCGCCGGAGCTGGCGGGCGGACGTCCCGGCTATGTCGGGGTGGGGGTGCACGGGCTGAAGCCGATCGACGCCTTTTCGCCCGATCTGTTCGACCCCGGCCCGGACCAGGGCGGAACCTCCCCTTCCCTGCGCCTGTCCCGCGCGCTGGACGTTCTGAACCGCCGCTATGGCAAGGACACGGTCAGCATCGGCCCGCGCCCCGACCTGCCCGCCTATATCGGGGCCAAGATCGCCTTCAACCGCATCCCCGACCTGGAGGACTTCTGCGAATGAGACCGCTGCGGTTGTCATGGTGATCGCCGATAACCTAGGCTGACAAAGGTCAAGCTTGCCGAATCTCCCTCGGTCAGGCGCACCGACAGTGGAGTTTTCGCCCATGATGATCCGTTCGATCTGCCTTGCCGCCGCCCTGACGCTGGCGGCCGCCCCCGCCCTGGCCCAGGATGTCAGCGCCAGCCCGACCTTCGGCAATGTGCGCCTGTCGTCGGGCTTCCCCAACGACCCGCACACCACCACCGTGATCGCGGGCGGATCGGTCAACGCCGCCAACCTGCCGGGCGCCTGCGTCGGTCAGATCGGCGAGGCGCCGGACGTGCGTCTGACCTATAGCGGCGGGTCCATGCCGCTGTTCATCCGCACCGTGGCCGCCGCGGACACTACCCTGGTCATCAACGGACCAGACGGGCGCTGGTACTGCGACGACGATTCGCACGGCGACGGCGACGCCCAGGTGCGTTTCTCGCGCCCGCAGTCGGGCGTCTATGACATCTGGATCGGCGCCTTCAGCGGCAATCCCGAGGCCACCCTGGTCATCACCGAGATCGAATAGGCGATACGGACCGCAAGGCCCGCATCACCGACGCCCTCCGGTCATGGCCGGGGGGCGTTTTCGCGCCCGCTCTCGCTTGACTCCGGGCCCTGAGTCAGGGCCTTACCTCGGTCGCTCTCGCGGGAGAGACCGGGCCGCGCTTTGGACCCGGAGCCGAAGGCGCAACCGCCCCGGAAACGCTCAGGCAAAAGGACCGCGAGGGCGCACGGACGCTGGAAAGAACCCGGCCGGGTTCGCCGACGGAGCAAGGCGCCACGCTTGTGACGCCGGAATCTCTCAGGCTTCAGGACAGCGGGGGCGCTTCACCGGCGGGAAACCGTCAGATCAGGCGACCGCGAGGCCCCATGTCCGAAACACTGAAGACCACCCCCCTGAACGCCGCGCACCGCGCCCTTGGCGCCCGCATGGTCGGGTTCGGCGGCTATGACATGCCGGTTCAGTATGAGGGCGTCCTGGCCGAACACCGCTGGACGCGCGAACACGCCGGCCTGTTCGACGTGTCGCACATGGGCCAGGCGCGCATTGTCGGCGCCGACGCCGTGGCCGCCTTCGAGGCCCTGGTCCCCGGCGACTATGCGATCCTGAAGGACGGCAAACAGAAATACAGCCTGCTGCTGAACGACGCCGGCGGCGTCATGGACGACCTGATGGCCGGCAAGCCGGACCACACGGGCCTGTATGTCGTGGTCAACGCCGGCAACAAGGACGCCGACTTCGCCCATATTCAGGCGAGACTGACCGGCGACGCCACGCTGGAGATCCTGGCCGACCGCGCCCTGCTGGCCATTCAGGGGCCGGAAGCCGCCGAGGTCATGGCCGCCCATGAGCCGGTTCTGGCGGACATGGGCTTCATGGATTGCGCCCGACTGATGCTGTTCGGCGTCGATTGCTATGTCTCCCGCTCGGGCTACACCGGCGAGGACGGCTATGAGATTTCGGTCCCGGCCGACGCCGCCGAGCGGGTGTGGAACACCCTGTTGCAGGACGCGCGGGTCAAGCCGATCGGCCTGGGCGCGCGCGACAGTCTGCGCCTTGAGGCCGGCCTGCCCCTGCATGGCCACGACATCGACGCCGGGACCAATCCGGTCGAGGCGGCCCTGACCTTCGCCCTGTCCAAATCGCGCAAGGAACGCGCCGATTTCCCCGGCGCCGCCGCCATCAACGCCCAGTTGGCCAATGGCCCGGCCCGCGTCCGCGTCGGCCTGATCGTCAAGGAAGGCGCCCCGGCCCGCGAAGGCGCCGAGATCGCCGATGCCGACGGCAAGGTCATCGGCGTGGTCACCTCGGGCGGCCCGTCGCCGACCCTGGGGAAGAACATCGCCATGGGCTATGTCCCGCCGGCCTTCG
This sequence comes from uncultured Brevundimonas sp., assembly GCF_937863155.1. Taxonomy (GTDB): domain Bacteria; phylum Pseudomonadota; class Alphaproteobacteria; order Caulobacterales; family Caulobacteraceae; genus Brevundimonas. The sequence goes on from NZ_CALMFB010000011.1 coordinate 12,050, forward strand.
CCGACCTGGGGACTGCGCTTCAGGTCATTGTGCGCGGCCGGGCCGCCGCCGCCGAGGTCGTCGCCATGCCGTTCGTCGCGTCGCGTTACTATCGCAAACCGAAAGTCTGAGAGGGGTCAGCCATGAAATTCACCAAGGATCACGAGTGGGTTCGCCTGGACGGCGACGTCGCCACCATCGGCATCACCAAACACGCCGCCGACGCCCTGGGCGACGTGGTGTTCGTCGAGGCGCCGCAGGTCGGCAAGACCGTGGGCAAGGGCGACGGCTTCGCCGTGGTCGAGAGCGTCAAGGCCGCCTCTGACGTCTACGCCCCCGTCTCGGGCGAGGTGGTGGAAAGCAATGACGCCCTGTCCGGCGCCCCGGAAACCGTCAACGCCGACCCCGAAGGCGAAGGCTGGTTCGGCAAGATCAAGGTCAAGGACGCCGGTCAGCTGGACGAGCTGATGGATCGCGCCGCCTACGACCAGTATCTGACCACGCTCTGACCACCGTCACCCTCGGGCTTGACCCGAGGGCCAGACGATCAACCGCTGTCGCGAAACCTTCGACGCACAGCCCGCACCGCATCCGATCCTCCGATCACGTCGGAGGATGACGGAGTGAGAAGACCATGCGCTACCTCCCCCTGACGCCCGACGACCGCGCCGCCATGTTGGCGGCGATCGGGGCCAAGTCGATCGACGATCTGTTCGTGGACGTGCCCCAGGCCGCGCGCCGCGACGGTCTGGTCGATCTGCCGCGCGTGGCGGGCGAACTGGAGGTCGAGCGGGCGCTGGGCGCCCTGGCGGGCCAGAACGTGGCGGCGGGGTCGGCGCCCTTCTTCTGCGGGGCCGGGGCCTATCGCCACCATGTGCCGGCGACGGTGGACCACATCATCCAGCGGTCGGAGTTCCTGACCAGCTACACCCCCTATCAGCCGGAAATCGCCCAGGGGACGCTGCAATACCTGTACGAATTCCAGACCCAGGTGGCAAACCTGACCGGGATGCAGGTGGCCAACGCCAGCCTCTATGACGGCTCGACCGCCATGGCCGAGGGCGTCTTGATGGCCACGCGGGTGACGCGCCGGAACAAGGCCGTCATCTCGGGCGGGGTGCATCCCCATTATGTCCGCGCCACCGAGACGGTGGTGCACGCCGTGGGCGTCGAGACCCAGGCCCTGGCGCCCGCCGTGGACGCCGAAGACGCCGTGATCGCCGCCATCGGCCCGGACACCGCCTGCGTGGTGGTGCAGACCCCCAACGTCTTCGGCACGGCCACCGACGTGACCCGGATCGCCGAGGCGGCCCAGGCGGCGGGCGCCCTGCTGATCGTCGTCGTCACCGAGGCGGTGTCGATGGGCCTGCTGAAGTCGCCCGGCGAAATGGGCGCCGACATCGTGGCGGCGGAAGGCCAGTCGATCGGCAACGCCCTGAATTTCGGCGGCCCCTATGTCGGCCTGTTCGCCACCCGCGACAAGCTGGTGCGCCAGACGCCCGGCCGTTACTGCGGCGAGACGGTGGACGCCGAGGGGCGGCGCGGCTTCGTCCTGACCCTATCGACGCGCGAACAGCATATCCGCCGCGACAAGGCGACGTCGAACATCTGCACCAACTCCGGCCTGTGCACCCTGGCGTTCAGCATCCACATGAGCCTGCTGGGGGAAACCGGCCTGCGCCGGATGGCCCTGCTGAACCACGAGGCGGCGGTGAAGACGCGCGACGCCCTGGCCGCCGTGCCGGGCGTCCAGATCCTGACTCCGCGCTTCTTCAATGAGTTCGCGGTCCGCCTGCCCAAGGATGCGACCCAGGTCGTGGACGCCCTGGCCGCGCAGGGCGTGCTGGCCGGCGTGCCCTATGGCCGCCTGAACCCCGGCGCCGGTTTCGACGACGTTCTGCTGGTCGCCGCGACCGAGACGACGACGGATGCCCATATCCAAGCCCTGAAGACCGCCCTGACGGAGGCGCTGTAATGAGCACCATGAACAGCGTCGGCCGCCCGACCACTCCGAACGCCGTCTCCGAAAAGCCCGCCACCCTGACCGGGGCGCGTGGCCTGTTGCAGGACGAAGCCCTGATCTTCGAGGTCGGCCGCTGGGACGTGACCGGCGTCGACCTGCCCGCCCCCGCCACCGACGGCTCGGACCTGGGCGACCTGGTGCGGCGCGATCCGATCGGCCTGCCGGGCCTGTCGGAGCCGGAGGCCATGCGCCACTATGTGCGGCTGTCGCAGAAGAACCACGCTATCGACCTGGCCCTCTATCCGCTGGGATCGTGCACGATGAAGCACAATCCGCGCCTGAACGAGAAGATGGCGCGCCTGCCGGGCTTTTCCGACATCCACCCGCTGCAACCGCAATCGACGGTGCAGGGCGCCCTGGCGCTGATGGACCAGCTGGCCCACTGGCTGACGACCCTGACCGGCATGCCCGCGGTGGCCCTGTCGCCCAAGGCGGGCGCCCACGGCGAACTGTGCGGCCTGATGGCCATCCGCGCCGCGCACGAGGCCAGCGGCCAGCATGAGGCGCGCCGCAAGGTTCTGGTGCCGACCAGCGCCCACGGCACCAACCCGGCCACCGCCGCCTTCGTCGGCTATTCGGTGGTCGAGGTGGCCCAGACCGACGATGGCCGCGTGGATGTGGCCGATCTGGCCGCCAAGCTGGGGCCGGACGTGGCGGCCATCATGGTGACAAACCCCAACACCTGCGGCCTGTTCGAGCGCGACATCCTGGAGATCAGCCGCCTGACGCACGAGGCGGGGGCCTATTTCTACTGCGACGGGGCCAACTTCAACGCCATCGTCGGCCGGGTGCGCCCCGGCGACCTGGGCGTCGACGCCATGCACATCAACCTGCACAAGACCTTCTCGACGCCGCACGGCGGCGGCGGGCCGGGCGCGGGTCCGGTGGTGCTGTCCGAGGCGCTTGCGCCCTTTGCGCCCGCTCCGTGGGTGGTGTCCGATGCCGACGGCTTCAAACTGATCGAGCGCGCGGAAGACGAGGCGGCCCAGGCCTTCGGCCGCCTGTGCGCCTTCCAGGGCCAGATGGGCATGTATGTGCGCGCCCTCAGCTACATGATGAGCCACGGCTCGGACGGCCTGCGTCAGGTGGCCGAGGACGCCGTTCTGAACGCCAACTACATCAAGGCCCGGCTGCAGGACCTGATGAGCCCGGCCTTCCCCGACGGCCCCTGCATGCACGAGGCCCTGTTCGACGACGAATGGCTGAAGGGCACGGAGATCACCACCCTGGACTTCGCCAAGGCGATGATCGACGAGGGCTTCCACCCTATGACCATGTATTTCCCCCTGGTCGTGCACGGCGCCATGTTGATCGAACCGACGGAAACCGAGTCCAAGGCCGAACTGGATCGCTTCATCGAGGCCATGCGGGCCCTGGCCCAGGCCGCGAAGGCGGGAGACGCCGACCGGTTCAAGGGCGCCCCCTTCCACGCCCCGATGCGTCGTCTGGACGAGACCCGCGCCGCCCGCTCGCCGGTGCTGCGCTGGTCCGCGCCGGAAGGCTCCAACGCCGCCTGAGACCGCCCCCATCTCGCAAAGCACGGCAATGTGAACCGCAAGCCGCGTAACCGGCGTATGCTCCCCCTTGCGTAGTCGGGAACGAGCAGGCGTTGGGAGGCGCTGTCGGTCATGATGTCACGCGTACAAAAAGGGCTTGTCGCCGGTCTGGCGGCCACCGTGGCGGTCTCGGTTCTGGAGGCCGTCAACATACTGGCGCTGAAGTGGTTTGCGCCGTTTCCCCTGATCCTGGCCAAGCTGGTCGGAGTGCCCGGCAATCTGGCGGTCGGATGGGTGCTGCATGCGATCGCCGGGATCTTCATCCTGGGTCCGCTGTTCGGAATCCTGTGTCCGCGCCTGCCGACGGACACGCCGGAAACCAAGGGCATCGTCTTCGCCGTGGGCGCCTTTGTGGTGCTGATGGTGGGGCTGGTGCTGTTCGGCGGCGGCGATGTGTTCGGCCGCAACTTCGGCACCATCGGCTGGCTGGTCGCCACCCATGCGGTGTTCGGCATCGTGCTGGGCAATGTCTATGCCCGGATGGTGGCGCGGGATCGCCGCGCGGTCGCCCCGCCAGGCGCCGCCCCGGCGCACTGAGGCGGTCGGGTCTGAAAACACAAAGGCCCCCGTCGCGAGACGGGGGCCTGAGATGTCGTGACCGCGTCGGCGGCCAGACCAGAAAGGCCTAGTTAAGGCGCTGGCCGATCTGGGCGATGGCGGCGTCAATCAGGGGATCGGTCTTCTGGGTCGCGGCGCGCTGGGCCAGGATCTGTTCGGCGGCCTGGGCGGCCAGGTCGGCGGCGGCCGCCTTCACATCGGCGGCGGCCTGGGCCTCGGCCTGGGCGATGCGGCGTTCGGCCAGGGCCTGACGGCGGGCCAGGCTGTCTTCCAGCTTGGCCTTGGCTTCGGCTTCCAGGCGGCGGGCGTCGGCCTCGGCGGCCTTCAGCATTTCTGCGGCCTGGGCTTCGGCTTCGGCCTTCTCCTTGCGGATCTGGGCCAGCATGGCCTCGGCCTCGGCCCGCAGACGGGCGGCCTCGTCCAGGTCGGACTGGATCTTGGCGGCCTTGGCGTCCAGGGCGCCGGCGATCACCTTGGGCACGCCCGCGAAGATCAGGATGCCGACAAAGATCAGCAGGCCGATGGCGACCCACAGTTCGGGGTTCGCCAGATCGTACATGTGGGGATCGAGGAAATGGGGCATCAGGCGGCTCCGGCCTTGGTGGCGGCCTTCAGTTCGGCGGCGCTGGCGGCCTGGCCGGTCAGACGCTCGACCATGGCGCGGGCGGTGTCTTCGGCGACGGCGCCGACATGGACCATGGCCGCGTCGCGGGTCTTGCCGATGGCGGTTTCGGCCTCGGCAATGCGCTGGGCGACGCGAGCCTCTTCCTCGGCCTGGCGGGCCTGGGCTTCGGCGGTGACGCGGGCCTTGGCGGTCGCGGCCATGCCACGAGCCTCGGCGCGGGCCTTCTCGACCTCGGCCTGGGCGGCGGCGGCCTGATCGGCGGCCTCGGCCTGGACCTGACGGGCGGTGGCGACGGCGTTCGAGATGGTCTCGGCCCGCTCGTCGATCACCCGGCGCAGACGCGGGGCGAAGACCTTGGCGATCAGGATGTACAGCACGAAGAACAGGATCAGCAGATAGCCGATCTGCCCCGCCCAGACGGTGGTGTCGAACTGGGGCAGGCCGCCCTTGGCCTCGGCCTCGGTCGTGGCGTGAACGCCGGCGCCATGCGGGTCGTGGGATGTGGGAGCGGCCATGATGTCCGTTCTTCGCAGGATAGAAAGCAAGACGGCGGCGGCCCCCGTGTGGAGAAGCCCGCCGCCGCCCGGATCGAAAAAACGCTTAGGCGTTCAGGATCAGGATGCCCAGCACGAAGGCCAGGATGCCCAGGGCTTCGGCCAGGGCCGCGCCGACGAACAGGTTGCCGACTTGCGACGAAGCGGCCGACGGGTTGCGCAGGGCGCCGTTCAGGAAGTTGGCGAAGATGTTGCCCACGCCGATGGCCGAGCCGATCATGCCCAGGGTGGCCAGGCCGGCGCCGATGTATTTGGCGGCTTCAGCTTCCATGATGAGTATCCTTGTTTCAGTCAGTGGGTTGGAAGGTGGAAAGTTCGAAACTGAGCCGGGTCTTTAGTGACCGTGGCCCAGGTTGACCACATCATTCAGATAGATGCTGGCCAGAACGGCGAAGACGAAGGCCTGAAGGAAGGCCACCAGAAACTCCAGGGCGGTCAGGGCGACCACGCCGACCATCGACAGGCCGGCGATCGGCAGGGCCCAAAGACCCAGACCCTCGCCGGCGAAGGCCGAGGCGCCCAGGGTGACCACGAAACCGGCGAAGATCTTCAGCGCCACGTGACCGCCCAGCATGTTGCCGAACAGACGCAGCGCCAGGGTCACCGGACGCAGCAGGAAGGACAGGAACTCGATGGCCCCCACGACCGGGCGCAGCACCAGGGGCGCGGCCGACGGCCAGAACAGTTTGAAGAAGCCGAAGCCGTGCTTGATGAAGCCGATGCCGATGACCAGCCCGATGGTCAGCAGGGCGAAGGTCAGGGTGATCGCCAGCTGCGACGTCGCCGTGAAGGTCAGGAACATGCCCAGCAGGTTCATGCCCAGGATCAGGCAGAACAGGGTGAAGACGAACGGGAAATATTTGCGGCCTTCGTGACCGATGATCGATTCGGTCACCCCGTCGATCATGCCGAACATCTGTTCGCCCGCCGCCTGGAGCCGACCCGGCACCACCTTGGCTTTCGAGGTCGCCAGCGTCAGGAACAGCACCACCAGCGCGAAGGCGATGGTCATGGCGACGTGCGAATTGGTGATGGCGATCCGGCTTTCGCCGATGATCGGCAGGACCACCGTGCCGAAATCGAGACCCTCGATCGGCTTGACCTGAAACTGTTCGATCGGATCGGCCATGGGCCTAGCGGTCCTCGTCTTCTTCGTCGTCGAAGGGGATCGACTGAGGTTCGATCCCGCTCGCCTTCGCCTGCGCCATCAGCCGGTTGGCCGTGCGGCGCGCCATGTAAATCGAAAGGGCGAAACCCAGAAGGACCCCGCCGATCAGCCCCCAGGGATTGGTCCCCAGAAGACGGTCGAAACCGAACCCCAGCGCCAGGCCGACCAGAACGCCGCCGATCAGCTCGGCGATGATCTTATAGGCCTCGCCCGTCACCTTGGCGGCGCCCAGGTCCATCGCCGCCTTGCGCGCGGTGCGCGCCTCCAGCTCGGATGCGCTTTGGTTGAGGCGTGTGATCGCCTCGTTGCGCGATTCCGGTGGCAGGGACATGGAAACCTCGACGCCTCTTTGTCCGCACGGGGCGAACGCCGAAGGGGGTCTGAATTCGGCGCGGAACCTATAGGCGAGGGCCGCTTTGGTCAAGGACGGTGTGACAAGGCGCAAATTCCTGTCTTTGCTCAGCTTTTCATGAACAGAAAACAGGCGCGACCAACGGCCGCTGGCGAGACGGCGACCGAGGCCCTAGTTTGACGCCCATGGACGCCGCCCCGACCTTCCCTGCCGATTCCCGCCGACCGATCACGGTGCGGCTGGCGACGCCGCGCGGCTTCTGCGCCGGGGTGGATCGGGCCATCCAGATCGTCGAACGCGCCATCGAACGCTTCGGCGCCCCGGTCTATGTGCGGCACGAGATCGTGCACAACCGCCATGTGGTCGAGCGGTTGAAGGCCCTGGGCGCCGTGTTCGTGAAAGAGCTGGACGAATGCCCCGACGACCGGCCGGTGGTTTTTTCCGCCCATGGGGTGCCCAAGTCGGTGCCGGCGACGGCGCGGGCGCGCCAGATGCTGTTCCTGGACGCCACCTGCCCCCTGGTGTCCAAGGTCCATGTCGAGGCCGAGCGCCATCACGCGGCCGGGCGGCACATCATCCTGATCGGCCACGCGGGCCACCCCGAGGTGATCGGCACCATGGGCCAGCTGCCGCCGGGGACCATCAGCCTGATCGAGACGGCGGCCGACGCCGAAGCGTTCCAGCGGCCCGGCGATGCGCCCCTGGCCTACGCCACCCAGACCACCCTGTCGGTCGACGACACGGCCGAGGTGCTGGCGGTGCTGAAGCGGCGTTTTCCCGAACTACCCGACCCGCACAAGGAAGACATCTGCTACGCCACCACCAACCGGCAGGAGGCGGTCAAGCGGCTGGGCGATGGTTGCGACCTGGTGCTGGTGGTCGGGTCGCAGAACTCGTCCAACTCGGCCCGGCTGGTCGAGGTGGCCTTGCGCGCCGGGGCGGGCGATGCGCGTCTGGTGGACGACGCGGGCCATGTCGACTGGGCCTGGTTCGAGGGGGTGAAGACGGTCGGCGTCACCGCCGGAGCCTCGGCCCCCGAACCCCTGATCGAGGCCCTGATCGAAGCCATCCGCGCCCGCTTCGACGCCACCGTGGTCGAGGACGACGGCGAACGCGAGACGGTGGCGTTCAAACTGCCCCGGGCGCTGACGGCCTAGTCTTCGCCCACGAAATCCTGGGCGAACTCGGGGCTGTCCTGATCCAGGTCGCTGAGCAGGTCTTCCTCCCCCTCGGCGCCGCGGCCGGGGTCGGGCACTTCGAAGCCCGGCGGCATGGACAGGTCCAACAGGCCCGCCGCCCGCATGTCCTGAACCCCCGGCAGGTCGTGCACGCTGGCCAGGCCGAAATGTTCCAGGAAGCGGTCGGAGGTCGCATAGGTCACCGGCCGCCCCGGCGTGCGGCGCCGTCCACGCAAACGCACGAACCCCATCTCCAGCAGCAGGTCCAGCGTGCCGCGTGACAGGGACACCCCCCGCACGCTCTCGATCTCGGCGCGGGTGCAGGGCTGGTGGTAGGCGATGATGGCCAAGGTCTCCAGCGCGGCCTTGGACAGGCGGCGCGGCTCCTCCCGCTCCTCGGTCATCATGAAGCTCAGGTCCGGCGCCGTGCGGAAACGCCAGCGGTCGGCGACGCATTCCAGCTCGACCCCCCGGCCCTCATAGCGCGCGCGCAGGGCGGCGATGGCCGCGCCGACATCGGCGTCTTCGGGCAGGCGCCGCGCGATCTCGGCCGCCGACAACGGCCCGGCGGCGGCGAACAGCAGGGCCTCGACCCGGCGCTCGATCTCGGCCTCGTCGGGCTTGAACTCCAGATCACTCACGGCGTCAGCTCCATCGGCTGGCCGACATCGCGGCGACGCAGATACAGCGGATCGAACGCCGCCGCCTGTTTCACATCCATGCCGCCCTCCTTCACCAGCTCCAGACTGGCCGACAGGGTGGAGGCGACGTAGCTGGCCGTCGAGGGGCCGTCCGCCCCGTCACCCTGCGGCGCCACCTGGTCCAGCGGGGTCCAGTCGTCCAGGCGCGGCATGATCTCGCGCAGCCAATCGCGCGCGGCCTCCAGCGGGAAGGCCTCGACCCGCTGGGTCGGATTGTAGTGGCGGGCCTGCTCCTTGCGCCGCTGGGTCACATAGGCGGCCATCAGCTCATACAGGCTGGCGTCGATGCGGTCGGACGGGATGATGACCGTGGCCTCGGGGTCGCCGCGGGTGAAGACGTCGCGCTTCAACTGGGGCCGGCCGGTAATGGCCTCGACCGCCTTGCGCATGGCCTCCAGCTTCTGAAGACGAAAGGCCAGGGCGGCGGCCATCAGCTCGGCCGGCGGCTCCTCGGCCTTGCCCTTTTCGGTGCGCGGCAGCAGCAGGCGCGACTTCAGATAGGCCAGCCACGACGCCATCACCAGATAGTCCGCCGCCAGGGCGAAATTCCTGCGCCGCGCCTCGTGGATGAAGGCCAGATACTGTTCCGCCAGCCGGGTGATCGACAGTTTCAGCAGATCGACCTTCTGGGTCCGCGCCAGGGCCAGCAGGACGTGCAGCGGCCCCTCATATCCATCCAGATCGACGACGAAGGCCTCGCCCTCCTCCACCTGATCGGCGGCGGCGAAATCCAGATTGGGCTGGAAGGTCTCGGTCATGCCTGCGCCTCGCCCACGTCCGGCCCGCGCCGGGCGTCCAGCTTGCCGGCCAGCAGCGCCTCGAACCGCGCCCGCGCGTGATCAACATCCAGCGGCTCGACTTCGCGCACGATGCGGGCCAGCGCCGCCTCCGCCCGCGCCTTCGACGCGCCCTTCAGACGGCCGACGGCGCCCGCGACCTGCTGCATCTCGGCCAGGTCGCCGTTGCAGTGAAGCGCGATGTCGCAGCCGGCCTTCAGCGCCGCCGCCGCCCGCTCGGCCAGGCTTCCCGACAGGGCCTGCATCGACAGGTCGTCGGTCAGGATAAGACCACCGAACCTCAGCCGCTCGCGCATCAACCGCACGGCCTTCCTCGACACCGTCGCCGGGCGTTTGCGGTCGACGGCGGTGAAGACGACGTGGGCCGTCATGGCCATGGGCATGTCGCTGAGCGCGCGGAAGGGCGGGAAGTCCCAGGCCTCCAGATCCGCCAGCGGCGTCTCGACCACCGGCAGGGCCTTGTGGCTGTCGGCGAAGGCGCGGCCGTGGCCCGGCATGTGCTTGATGACCGGCAGGACGCCCCCGGCCATCAGCCCCTCGGCCTGGGCGCGGGCCAGGGGGATCAGCCCGGCCGGACTGTCGGCGAAGGCGCGGTCGCCGATGATGTCGTGAGCGCCAGGCACGGGCGCGTCCAGCACCGGGGCGCAGTCCACGGTGATCCCCACCGCCCGCAGGTCATGGGCCATCAGCCGCCCGCCCAGCCGCGCCAGATCGCGCGCCACCAGCGGGTCACTGGCCGCCTTCCGATAGGCTTCGGCCGGCGGATATTTGGGCCAGTGCGGCGGGCCCAGACGCTGGACCCGCCCGCCCTCCTGATCAACCAGGATGGGCGCATCCGCATCGTCCACGGTCTCACGCAGGGCCTCGGTCAGGGCGCGCACCTGATCCGGCCCATCGACGTTGCGGCGGAACAGGATGAAGCCCCACGGCCGCGCGTCCCGGAAGAAGGCGCGTTCGTCCGCCGTCAGCCGATGGCCCGAACAGCCGTAGACGGCGGCCGACCTCACCGGACGATGCAGTCCCGCCCGGCGGCGCGCAGGGCCGAACAGAAGGCCGTGGCCCGTTCGCGGCTCATGCCGGTGAAGGTGGTGCGATAGACGGTCTGCCCCTTGGAATCGACCACCTCCTGCACCCGCTTGCCCGCGCCCTGGGCGAACTGGGGGAAGCGGGCGGCGACGGCCGCATATTCGCGGTCGGCCACGGCGGTGGAGGAGAAGGCGCCGATCTGAACCCCCGACGAACCGCCGGCGGCCGGCGGGGTCTGGGCCTTCTCGGCCGGAGCGGCGGGCGCGGCCGGAGCGGGCGCCGGCGCGGCCTTGGCGGCGGGCGGCAGGGGCGCGGCCGTCACCGGCGCGGTCGGGCGCGGCAGGGGCGCCTCGGGCGGGGCGACATAGGTGGGCGGGGCGTCGGCGGCGGGGTCGCCTTCGCGATAGACGCGGATGCCGGCCTCGGGATCGACGGGCTGGGCCTCGATCGGGGCCTCGACCTTCAGGGCGCCGACCTCCTGGCCCACGGTGGGCGGGGCCTGATCCGGCGACCGGGCGCCGGCGCGATAGAAGACCACCACCGCCACGATCAGCAGCAGCAGCACGATGCCCGAAACGATCAGGGTCACCGGCGGCCCGCCAGAGCCGCCGCCCGTGCGGCGCGGCCCGCGCGCGTCATAGCCCCCGCCCCGCCGGAACGGCAGGTCGTCATCGGTCGGCGGCGTATAGGCGCCGCGTTCTCTGGACCGGGGATCGTCTTCATAGGACATGGGGGGCGCTCCGCATCGTGTCCCGGGACTGCGAATCGCGCATCCGGGGCGTCATCCTAACCCGCCCAGCCCGGCTTACGAATCACAGATCCAGCGCCAGGTCGAGGGTGAACAGCTTCCTGTGCTCCTCGATGGCGTAACGGTCGGTCATGCCGGCGATGTAGTCGCACACGGCCCGCGCCTTCTTCGCTTCTTCGCCGACCGCGCGCGCCTGCCATTCGGGCGGCATGACGCCCGGATCGGCCATGAACAGATCGAACATCTCGGCGATGATCCGGCGCGCCTGGGACCGGGTGCGGTTGACGCGATAGTGGCGATACATCCGCTCGAACAGGAAGGCGCGCAGGACGGCCAGTTCGGCCATCATGGCGTCCGAGAACTGGACCATCGGCCGGCCGGCGGCGCGCACGGCCTCGACCGTTTCGACCCCGTCTTCGGCCAGACGACGGCGGGTTTCGGCCAGAACGTCCTGGACCATGGCGCCGATCATGCGGCGCACCGCCTCGATCCGAACCATGCGCGCATCCAGCCCCGGCCAGGCGGTGCGCACATCGTTCAGGATCGGCCCGATCAGCGGAACCTGCTCCAGGTCCTCCAGGGTGAACAGGCCCGCCTGCACCCCGTCGTCGACGTCGTGGTTGTTGTAGGCGATGTCGTCGGCCACCGCCGCGCACTGAGCCTCCAGCGAGGCGAAGCTGTCCAGCCGCAGATCCCAGCCGCCCTTGGCTCCGTATTCCGCAATGGCCTGCCACGCCGGTTCGTCCAACCGGTGCGCCACCGGGCCGTTGTGCTTGATGACGCCCTCCAGCGTCTCCCACGTCAGATTCAGCCCCTCGAACGCCGGATAGCGGCGCTCCAGCTTGGTCACCACGCGGAAGGTCTGGACATTGTGATCGAAGCCGCCCCAGCCGGTCATCCGGTCCTGAAGCTCGTCCTCGCCCGCATGGCCGAACGGGGGGTGGCCCAGGTCGTGCGCCAGGGCGACCGTCTCGGCCAGATCCACATCCAGCCGCAGGGCGTAGGCCAGCGACCGCGCGATCTGGGCCACCTCCAGGCTGTGGGTCAGGCGGGTGCGGTAATGGTCGCCCTCGTGCGCCACGAAGACCTGGGTCTTCTCCTTCAGGCGGCGGAAGGCGGTGGTGTGGATGATGCGGTCGCGGTCGCGGGCGAAGGCCGGGCGGGTGCGGCTGTCGGCCTCGGCGAAGCGGCGCCCGCGCGAGGCGCCGACGTTTTCGGCGAACGGGGCGAGGGAAGGCATCACCAGAACTGCGCTCGAATACGGCGCGGGCCTTTGCGATCGCCCGCCGTCACCTCATATAGAGAGCCGTGAGCAGCGTCGAATCCCCCGCCTTCCAGATTTCGCGCCCCGGCGAAGGTCCGGGCCTGAGCTTGGCCGCCTCGGCCGCGCGTCGGCTGGCGGCCCTGTCGCAGGCCGATGGGCAGGCGGTGATGCTGCGCGTCGCGGTGGACGGCGGCGGCTGTTCGGGCTTCCAGTACCGGTTCGAACTGGTCAGCGCGGCCGAGGCCGACGACGTGCAGGTGACGACCGAGGGCCAGACGGCGCTGGTGGACGCGGTGTCCCTGCCCTTCCTGGTCGGATCGGAAATCGCCTTTGTCGATGATCTGTCGGGCGCGCAGTTCGTGGTTCGCAACCCCAACGCCGCCTCCAGCTGCGGCTGCGGCGTCAGTTTCTCGATCTAAAAGTCGATCCATTTAGGCAAATGCCAAAATAGGACTTGCGATTAGGATAATTCCTAATTAGCGTTCTTCCTATGAACGCCCTGTTCAAAGCCCTGTCGCATCCGGTTCGGCGCCGCATCATCGAGATGCTGCGCCAGGGGCCGATGGCGTCCGGTGACATCGCCGCCGTCTTCGACATGAGTTGGCCGACCGTCACCGGCCATCTGAACGCCCTGAAGGAGGCCGGCCTGGTCAGCCCCGAGCGCGACGGCGCCTCGATCCGCTACCGGCTGGAGATTTCGGCGGTGGAAGAGGCCATGGCCTTCCTGATGGACATCACCGGAACGGGCAGGAACGCACCCGACAAGGAGACCGGATCATGAAACGCTTCACCCTGCTGGACGCCCTGACCGGCGTCGCCGTCGTCGGGCTTCTGAGCCTAGCGGCCTGGGTCGCCCTGGCGGGACCGGAAGGCGCCCTGCCGGTGCATTTCAACGCCGCCGGCCAGGCCGACCGCTGGGGCGACCGCAACGAGGTGGCGCTGCTGATCGGCGCCATGGCCCTGCTGGGCGGGGTGGTGTCGGGCCTGATCGGCCTGGCGGTAGCGCGCACCGATGATCCCAGCCGCCGGCGCGGCCTGATGACGGGCCAGGCGGTCGGCCTGTTGGCGGTGGTGGGATCGGCGCTGTTCTGCGCCTATCTGAGCCTGAACGGCGCGGCCGAGTTGCAGCCCGCCCTGCCCATGGCGCTGATCTCGCTGCTGTTCGTGGCCATCGGCGCCACGGCGGGCCGGATCGGGCCGAACCCGGTCGTGGGCGTGCGCACGCCGTGGAATTTCAAGAGCCGCCTGGCCTGGGACCGGTCCAACCGCCTGGCCGGCCGCCTGTTCTTCTGGATCGGCCTGATCGGCCTGGCCGCCAGCCCCTTCGCGCCCCAGCCGATGGGCATGATGGTCGTGGTGGGCGCGGTTGTGGTCGCCGCCGCCCTGTCGGTGTTCGAGAGCTGGCGCGTGTGGCGCGACGACCCCGAGCGCCAGCCCTTCTGATCCGCTCACGCCCTGTTTAACGGAGACCCGTCATGACCTTCGCCGCCCTTGCCGCCGCCCTGATGCTGGCCGGCCCCGTTTCGACCCCCGTGACCCTGGACAGCCAGCCCGCGCCCCTGCACGGCGCCCTGCTGACGCCCGAGGGCGCGACCCACGCCGCGGCGGTGATCATCGCCGGCTCCGGCCCGACCGATCAGGACGGCAACAGCCCCCTGGGCGTGCGCGGCAACATGCTGAAGGCCCTGGCCGAAGGGCTGGCCGATCAGGGCGTGGCCACCCTCCGCTATGACAAGCGCGGTATCGCCGCCAGCGCCGCCGCGGCCGTGTCCGAGGCCGAGCTGACCTTCGGCCACATGGTCGACGACGCCCGCGCCTGGGCGGCCGAGGCGGCCACGCGCACGGGCCAGCCGTGCGTCTGGCTGATCGGTCATTCCGAGGGCGCGTTGGTCGCCCAGCTGGCGGCGGCGGATAATCCGCAGGTCTGCGGCCTGGTGCTGCTGTCGCCGGTGGGCCAGAAGGCGTCGGATCAGATCCGCGCCCAGCTGGACGCCGCCCTGCCCGAGGCGATGAAGCCCGCCGCCCTGGCCGCCCTGGACGACCTGGCCGCCGGGCGCACCACCGCCAATGTGCCGGGTCTGGAGGCCCTGTTCCGCCCGTCGGTCCAGCCGTATCTGATCAGCTATATCTCGCAGGATCCGATCGCCTTGATCGCCGCCTATGACGGCCCGGTCCTGCTGGGCCACGGCACGACCGATCTCCAGGTGCCGGCCGACAACAGCGAGCGTCTGGCCGCCGCCCAGCCGCGCGCGAAACTGGTCCTGTTCGACGGCGCCAACCACCTGCTGCGCGCCGCGCCGATGGATCGGGCGGGCAATATGGCCACCTATGGCGACGCCAACGCCGTGCTGGACGCCGGGGTGGTTCCGGCCGTGGCCGGCTTCATCCTGGCGCCGCGTTAAAGCGTTTCCTGGAACCGGACGGGGCGGCCGTGCGCCGTCCCGATCAGGTCGCCGTCGCACATCACCACCCGGCCGCGCACGATGGTCGCCATAGGCCACCCCTTGGCCTGAAACCCGTCGAAGGGAGTCCAGCCGCAGCGGCTGGCCTGATCTTCGTGCCGGATGGTGCGGGTCGCCTTCAGGTCGATCAGGGTCAGATCGGCGTCCCAGCCCTCGGCCATCCGGCCCTTGCCGGCGATATTGAAGATGCGCTGGGCCCCGGCCGAGGTCAGGTCGATGAACCGCTCCAGCGACAGCCGCCCCTCGGCCACATGGGTCAGCATCACGGCCGGCAGGGTCTGAACCCCAGGCATGCCTGACGGCGAGGCCGGATAGGGCTTGGCTTTTTCTTCCTTGGTGTGCGGCGCGTGGTCGGAACCCAGCACGTCCACCACGCCCTGTTGAATGCCCCGCCACAGGCCGTCGATGTGAGGACGATTGCGGATCGGCGGGTTCATCTGGGCATAGCCCTTCAGCCGCTCATAGGCTTCGTCGCCGTCCAGGGTCAGGTGCTGGGGCGTGGTCTCGACCGAGGCGATGTCGCGGTGATCGGCCAGGAATTCGATCTCCTCGGCCGTCGAAACATGCAGGACGTGGATGCGCTTGCCCACCTCGCGCGCCAGACGGACCAGGCGGCGGGTGCTCATGATCGCGCTCTCGGCGTCACGGACGTCGGTGTGGCTGGTCCAGTCGCCGGTGCGGGCCAGGCCGCGGCGCTCGGCCAGGCGATATTCGTCCTCGGAATGGAAGGTGGCGCGGCGACTGACGGCGTTCAGCACCTGACGCACCCCATCGTCGTCGGCGATCAGCAGGTCGCCCGTCGAGGCGCCCATGAAGACCTTGACCCCGCAACAGCCCGGCAGACGCTCCAGCTCGCCCAAGTGGGCCGCATTGCCGTGGGTGCCGCCGATGTAGAAGGCGTGATCGGTCCACATCCGGTCGCGGGCGCGGGCCAGCTTGTCCTCCAGCGTCGCCGGATCGGTGGTGTTGGGATTGGTGTTCGGCATCTCGAACACGGCCACGACGCCGCCCAGGGCCGCCGCACGACTGCCGGTCTCCAGATCTTCCTTCCACTCCAGGCCCGGCTCGCGGAAATGCACCTGGGTGTCGATGATGCCGGGAATGACGGTCAGGCCCGAGGCGTCGAACACCTCTGCGGCCGACGCCTGGGACAGGTCGCCGATGAAGGCGATCTTGCCGTCGATCACGCCCACGTCGGCCGGTCCGCGCCCGGCGTGGTTGACGACCTCGCCCCCGCGCACGATCAGGTCATAGGTCTGGGGCATGGCCGAACTCCGTTCAGGCCGACCGCTCGGCCAACAGCTTGCGTGCCGCCTTCAACACCCTTTCGTAGGGCAGGTCCATCATGTGCTGGATGGCCTGGTTCAGACGGGGGTCCAGGGCCTTGAACTCGTCCAGGGTGCGCGGGCCACGCAGCGACGCCCCCCGCCACGGCCCCCGGACCGTTTCGTCCGAAGGACCGAACACGGCGACCGACGGCGCGCCCGCCGAGACCGCCAGCTGGGTCCACAGGCTGTCGTTGCCGACATAGAGTTTGGCGTGGCGCAGGGCGGCGGCGGTCTGAAGCGGCGTCAGCTTGCCCTGCAGTTCGATCACCCGCGCGCGCGGCACGGCGAAACGGATGGTGTGGGCGGCGTCGCGCTCGATCTCTTCGCCGACGATCATCAGCCGCCCGCCCGCCAGCGGCCCGTCGTCGGCCAGAAGCGGCGTCGCCACCTTGGCGAACCGTTCGGCGGGCCAGCGCTTGCCCATCCATTCCACGCCCGGCCCCACCGCCAGGATCGGCCGGTCGTCCGGCTGGATCAGGGCGTCGGCGGCGGCCATGGTCTCGTCGCCAAAGAACAGCCGCGGGGCCGGAACCTCGTCCAGTTGCAGCACCTTGGCCGCCGCCTCGACGGCATGCAGGCCCGGTTCGAGCGTCTCGGGCCGTTCCGCCCGCTTCTGGCGGCGCAGCTTACGGGCCAGGCCCGTGCCGCGCATATCGACCACCAGGCCCCAGCGCGTCTTGCGCAGCCGGTTCCACAGGCCGATCCAGTCCAGCGCGCCTTCGTTTTCCAGCACCATCAGGCGTTTCAGGCGCGGCGTGTCGGCGAACAGAGGCGCGCTCTGGGGCGAGCCGACCACGGTGAAATCCGCCTGGGGCACGGTGTCGGCCAGATGCGCCAGCACGCCCGAAGACAGCACCGCCTCCTCGGGGTCCGCCTCGGCCAGATACAGGATCGGAAAGCGTCCGTTCATTCGGATTCCTCTGTACAAGGATTCTGGCGATTGGACGCCCCGTACCTGGGGATGAAATCGCGCCCTGGCGGCCGGTTCCTGACCGACATGTAAGGTGACGGCGCCGCCCCCTGATCCTAGTGTCGCGCGCGACACCTTTCGGAGACCGCCATGAAGCCCCGTCACCTGTTCCTATCGGCCGCCCTGGGCGCCCTGGTCGTCGGCATGGCCGGTCAGGCCGCCGCCCGCAGCGAGACGGCCGCCCCGGCGCCCGCGACCGCCGACGCCCCGGCCGCGACCCCGCTGATGCCGGTCGAGCGGTTCCAGCTGCCCAACGGCCTGAACGTGGTGTTCCACATCGACCGGTCCGATCCGGTGGTGGCGGTGGTCCTGGCCGCCCATGTCGGCTCGGCGCGCGAGGAGCCGGGGCGCACCGGCTTCGCCCACCTGTTCGAGCATCTGTTCTTCCTGGATTCCGAGAACCTGGGACCGGGCGGGCTGGACGCCATGAGCGCGCGCATCGGCGGCTCGGGCGCCAACGGCTCCACCAGCCGCGACCTGACCGACTATCTGCAGACCGTGCCCAATGACGCCCTGGAGAAGATGATCTGGGCCGAGGCGGACAAGCTAGGATACTTCATCAACACCGTGACCGACGCCGTGCTGGCCAAGGAGAAGCAGGTCGTCAAGAACGAGAAGCGGCTGCGGGTGGACAACCAGCCCTATGGTCACGCCGGGGGCGTGATTTCCGAGGCCCTGTATCCGGCCGACCATCCCTACAGCTGGCAGGTGATCGGGTCGCTGGCCGACCTGGACGCGGCGACGCTGGACGATGTGCGCGGCTTCTATCGGCGCTGGTACACGCCGGGCAACGCCACCCTGGTGATCGCCGGCGAATTCGACCCGGCCCAGGCGCGCGGCTGGATCGAGAAATATTTCGGCGAGATCCCCGCCGGCGCCGCCGTGCCCGAAGTCGCGCCGCGCCCGGCCGGTCTTCAGCAGACCGTGCGCCTGATGCATGAAGACGCCTTCGCCCAGTTGCCGGAACTGACCCTGGCCTGGCCGACCGTCGAACGGAACCACCCGGACGAGGCGGCGCTGGACGCCCTGACCACCCTGCTGACCGACGGCAAGGATGCGCCGCTGAACGCCGTGCTGATCGACGAGGCCAAGCTGACGTCCCAGGTCGGCTTCTTCCAGCAGAACGGCCAGATCGCGGGCGAGGCCTATCTGAGCGTGCGCGCCTTCGCCGACATCGACCTGGACCGCGTCCAGGCCGCCCTGGCCGACGGCTTCGCCCGGTTCGAGGCGCAGGGCGTCGACACGGCCGCCCTGGAGCGGGTCAAGACCATGGCCGAGGCCGACTTCTACGCCCGCCTGGACAGCGTGCTGGGCAAGGGCGCCGCCCTGGCGCGCTATGACGCCTTCGGCGGCGATGCCGATCAGGAGCTGGCCCGGCTGCGGGCCGTCACCGCCGACGATGTGATGCGCGTCTATCGCCAGTATTTCGTCGATCGCCCCCATGTGGTCACCAGCTTCGTGCCGCGCGGCAAGACCGAACTGGCCATCGAAGGCTCGACCGTCGCGACCGTGGCCGAAGAGGCCATCGTCCAGGGCGCCGAGGCGCCGGTGGACGCGCGCGCGGGCGATGTCGCCTATGAACGCACCGCCTCCAGCTTCGACCGCACGGTCGAGCCGCCGGCCGGTCCCGCCCCGGTGGTGACCGCCCCGACCATCTGGACCGTCGACAGCGCCAATGGCCTGTCGCTGTCGGGCATCGTCAACGCCGAGACGCCGCTGGCGACCTTCGACCTGTCCATCGAGGGCGGGCGGTTGTTCGACGACCCGGCGCGGCCGGGCGTGGCCAATCTGGTCGGCCGCATGCTGGATCGCGGCACGGCCAACCGCACCCCGGCCGAGCTGGAGAACGCCTTCAAGGCCCTGGGGGCGCGCGTCAATGTGGGCGTGGGCGACGAGCGGATCGTGATCTCGGGCCGGACGCTGGACCGCAATCTGACCGCCACCCTGGCCCTGGTGGAGGAGATGCTGCTGCAGCCGCGCTGGGATCCGGCCGAGCTGGAGCTGGCGCGCGCCGCCGTCATCGCCGAAATCCAGGACGCCCGCGCCCGGCCCGACGCCCTGGCCGGGCGGGTCATGAGCCTGGTCGCCAACGACCCGGCCAGCATCCTGTCGCGCAATCCGCTGGGCACCGAAGCCTCGGTCGGCGGCCTGACCATGGATGATCTGAAGGCCTATCACCGTGAACGGCTGATCCCCGGCCTGGCGCATTTCCGCATCGTCTCGCCGTCCGACCAGGCGGCGGTGGCGGCGGCGGCGAACGGCCTGGCCACCCACTGGGCCGCGCGCCCTGTGACCCAGCCCCCGGCGCCCCAGCCGGTCATGCCCGAACGGTCGCAGGTCTATTTCTATGATGTGCCGGGGGCCAAGCAGTCGGCCCTGCTGTTCGGCTATCCGGCCCTGAACCGGTCGGCCCCCGACTTCTATCCGGCCACGGTGATGAACTATCGCCTGGGCGGCGGCGGCTTCGCCTCGCGCCTGACCCAGCAACTGCGCGAGGGCCAGGGCTATACCTATGGCGTGCGTTCGGGCTTCGACGGCGGCGACCGGACCGGCGCCTTCGCCCTGGGTTCCAATGTCCGCACCAATGTGACGCTGGAGGCGGCCCAACTGGCCCGTTCGATCATCGCCGACTATGGCGCCACCTTCACCGACGAAGACCTGGCCGTCACCCGCAGCGCCATGAGCCGCAGCCGCGCCCGCGCCTTCGAGACGGCGCGCGCCAAGCTGGGCGTTCTGGCCGCCGTGGGCGAACTGGGCCTGCCGGCCGACTATCTGGACCGGGAAGCCGCCGTCATCGACCAGATGACCGTGTCGCAGATCCGCGACCTGGCCGAACGCTATCTGCGCACCGACGCCATGTATTACGTCGTGGTCGGCGATGCGGCGACCCAGGCGGAACGGCTGGAGGCCCTGGGCTATGGCGCGCCGGTGATGATGAACGACCGCGTCGCAGAAGCAGATCGTTGATGGAGAACTGGGCGTCCGACCTCGGGGACTTCATCACCCGCAACGCCGCCTGGGGCGCGCCGGTTCTAGGGCTGATCACCTTCGGGGAATCGCTGGTCCTGATCGGCGGCTTCTTTCCGGCCACCGCCCTGATGCTGGTGGCCGGCGGCCTGGTGGCGACCGGCGTGCTGGACGGGCCGACCGTCCTGGCCTGGTGCATCGCCGGGGCCATACTGGGGGACGCCGTCTCCTACTGGCTGGGGCGCAAGCTGGGGCCGCGCGCCTGGCGGATTCCGATCCTGCGCAAATATCGCCGTCTGATGGCGCGGGCGCGGATGTTCTTCCGCCGCTATGGCGTCGCCTCGATCTATCTGTGCCGGTTCATGGGGCCGGTGCGGGCCTTCGTGCCGCTGATCGCCGGGGTCACGGCCATGCCGAACCTGAAATTCCAGCTGGCCAATGTCGGGTCGGCGATCATCTGGGTGCCGGTGATGCTGGCCCCCGGCTATCTCGCCGGCAAGGGCGCCCAGTTGATCGGCGGCCAGCACGCGATGGAGTGGGCGCTGGGCGGCATCGCGGTGGTGGCGATCCTGGCGCTGATCCTTCACGCCCTGCGCGAGCGCAAGGCCGCCCGGGACGAGCATCAGCCATGACTTTGTGTTTCGCGGGCGCAAACCGGCCTTAACGCCCGCGGGTTTCGCCGTCACAAAGGGTTCCGGCCCCTCTTTCGACGCCCGGACACATCAATGATCAGAGCCAGACGCGCGCGCATCGTCGCCACCCTCGGTCCCGCCAGCCGCGCGCCGGGCATGGTCAAGGCCCTGGCCCAGGCCGGCGCCGACGTCTTTCGCCTGAACTTCAGTCACGGCAGCCATGAGGATCATGCAGCGGCCCTGAAGGCCGTGCGCGGCGCCGAGATGGCCCTGCAACGCCCTCTGGGGGTTCTGGCCGACCTGCAAGGGCCGAAGCTGCGGCTGGGCCGGTTCGCGGACGGCGCAATCGAGGTGAAGCCCGGCCACGTCATGCGGTTCGACCTGGACCCCGCGCCCGGCGACGCCACGCGGGTGCAGATGCCGCACCCGGAAATCTTCAAGGCCCTGCGCACCGGCATGGCGCTGCTGATCGACGACGGCCGCATCCGCCTGCGGGTCGGCGAGCGCGCCGATGACTGGGCCGAGGTGACGGTCGAAAGCGGCACGAAGCTGTCGGACCGCAAGGGCGTGGCCGTGCCCGACGCCGTCATCCCCGTCTCGGCCCTGACGACCAAGGACCGCGAGGATCTGGCCTTCGCCCTGCGCCTGGGCGTCGACTGGGTGGCCCTCAGCTTCGTCCAGAAGGCCGAGGACATGGCCGAGCTGAAGCGGCTGGTGAACGGCAAGGCGGCCTGCCTGGCCAAGATCGAAAAGCCCCAGGCGCTGCAGGATCTGGAATCCATCCTGGACTATTGCGACGGGGTGATGGTGGCGCGTGGGGACCTGGGGGTCGAGCTGCTGCCCGAAGAAGTGCCGGTGGCGCAGAAGCAGATTTTGCGCGCGGCCCGTCGCCGGGGCGTGCCGGCCATCGTCGCCACCCAGATGCTGGAATCCATGACCAGCGCCCCCGCCCCCACCCGCGCCGAGGCGTCGGACGTGGCCAATGCGGTCTATGAAGGCGCCGATGCCCTGATGCTGTCGGCCGAGACGGCGTCGGGCGACTATCCGCTGGAGGCCGTGGGCATCATGAGCCGGATCATCGAGCGGGTCGAACGCGACCCCCTGTGGCCCAGCCTGATGGACGCCGAACACGCGGGCATGGACGAACATGACGTCGACGCCCTGGTCGCCGCCGCGCGCAAGGCGGCCGAGGCGCAATCGACCGCCTGTATGGTGGTTTTCACCACCCTGGGCGGCACGGCGCGGCGCATGTCGCGCGAACGGCCGCTGCAGCCCGTGCTGGCCCTGACGCCCAATCCCGACACGGCGCGCCGCCTGGCCCTGGTCTGGGGACTGGAGCCGAGGCTGGGCAAACAGCCGGATTCGCTGGAGGCCGTCACCGACGACGCGGTGACCAGCGCGGTGAAGTTCGGCCTGGCCGAGGCCGGCCAGCGCATCCTGATCCTGGCCGGCACCCCGTTCGGCGCGCCGGGCGCGGCCAACCTTCTGCGCCTGGCCCATGCGCCGGCGGGGCCGAAGACGCGCGGCAAGACCTGACGCCGTTTCCGGGCTACCGTTCGATCCATGTCGAATCCTGCACGGTCCGCATGATCAAATACATCGGCTCGAAACGCGCGCTTCTGGACCCGATCCTGTCGGCGGTGCGCGATCTTGCGCCCCAGGGGGGGACGGTGTGCGACCTGTTTTCCGGCTCGGCCCGGGTCGGCCATGCATTGAAGGGCGCGGGCTATCGGGTCTGGTCGAACGATCACAACGCCTATGCCCACACCCTGGCCACCGCCTATGTCCAGGCGGATCAAGAGCGCTGGGCGGCGCCGGCCCAGGCCATTCTGAACGAACTGGCGGCCCTGAAGCCCGAGGCCGGCTGGTTCACCCAGGCCTTCTGCATCGACGCCCGCTTCTTCCACCCCGACAACGGCGCCCGCATCGACGTCATGCGCGAGCGGATCGAGGCCATGGGGCTGGAGCCGGAGCTGAAGGCCGTGGTGCTGGTGGCCCTGATGGAGGCCGCCGACCGGGTGGATTCCACCGCCGGATTGCAGATGGCCTATATGAAGTCATGGGCGAAACGGGCGCTGAAGCCGCTGGAGCTTCGCCTGCCCGCCCTGCAACCGGCCGTGGCGGGCGGCCCCTGCATCGCCACGCGCGGCGACGCGGTCCAGATCGCCGAAAAGGTCGAGGCCGATCTGGTCTATCTGGACCCGCCCTATAACCAGCATTCCTATCTGTCGAACTATCACGTCTGGGAAAGCCTGGTGCTGTGGGACCGGCCCGAGACCTATGGCGTCGCCAACAAGCGCATCGACTGCAAGACGCGCAAGAGCGCCTTCAACAGCCGCCCCGGCATCGGCCCGGCCCTGCAGACAGTGATCGAGCGGCTGAAGGCGCCGCAACTGATCGTTTCGTTCAACGACGAGGGCTATCTGAGCCGCGACGACCTGACGGCCATGCTGTCGGCGCGCGGCCATGTGCAGGTGGTCGAGATCGAACGCCCCCGCTATGTCGGCGCCCGCATCGGCATCCATGACCCGAAAGGCCGCAAGGTCGGGACGGTCGGGCGGCTGCGGAACGTCGAATATCTGTTCGTGGTCACGCCCACGCCGGTCGTGCTGGCGGACGCGGCGTGACGGGCTCGGCGCCCCGGTCCGAACGCGGGCTGGAACGGGCGCCGCCGCGCGGTCGTTACCGCGTCATGGAAGAGCTGACCCTGACGCCCCGCCCTGTTTCGCGCCGGTCGCCGGAACCGGCCGCCTGTGCCCTGCCGCCCGTGCATCGGTTCGACGGTCGCGCTGCGAACGATCAGACGCCGGTCCCGACGCCGGAAACGACTCGAACGTCCCCCTGGGTTGTCGTGATCGCGGGCGCGGTGGTCGCGGCCCTGCTGGGGCTGCTGCTGGGCGGAATGCTGGCGGCCTGAGACGTCTTGACCCGGATCGCGTTCGGGTTTCCCTTCGGGGCCGGGAGGAAACGGCCATGACGCGGACGCTGAAGGGACTGCGGTGGGGGCTGTTCGGCCTGTATGTCGTGGCCGGGGCGGCGGCCTTGATGGCGGCGACGCCGGCGGGTCTGGCGGCGCTGGGTCTGGGCGCGCTGAACGTCAGCTTCACCCCCGCCATGATCCTGGGCCTGCCGTGGAGCCTGCCGCTGTTCGTGCTGGATGACGGGGCGGCGGCGCGGTTCGCCAGCCTGGGCATCTGTTACGGCCTGAATGTCGGCCTGGGCCTGATGCTGGCCCGTTCGGACTGATCGGAGATCCCGCCGCCTTTCGACGGCGGGACCGATGTAGAGATTAGCGCAGGTCGTAGACGCCGGTGATGTCGATCCGCACCGTCAGTTCGCCCGCGGCGACGGGGGTCGAGGCGTCGGCGCCCATGGCCATTTCGGCGCGGGCGTACATCATCTGCGGACGCGGGGCGTAGCCGCCGCCTTCCGACAGCGAGCGGATACCGCCCAGCTCGACGCCCAGGGCCTGGGCGTACAGGGCCGCCTTGCCCTGAAGCGCACGCACGGCCAGCTGACGCGCCTGGTTCTCGGCTGCGCTGGGGTCTTTCAGGCCGAAGCTGATGCCGTCGATCTGGTTGACGCCGGCGGCGACCACGGCGTCAGCCGTCGTGCCGACCTTGGTCAGGTCTTCGATGATGACGGTGACGCGATTGTTGGCCTGATAGCCGCGCAGGCGGGGCGGCTCGTTCTGGACATAGTCATATTGGGCCGACAGGTTCAGGCCCGAGGTCTGGACGCTGCGTTCCGGGATGCCGGCGCGGCGCAGGGCGGTCATGACCTCGGTCATGCGGGCGGCGTTCTGGCGCATGGCCTCGGCGGCGGTCGGGGCCTCGGTCACCACGCCGAAGCTGATGGTCGCCATGTCCGGCGCGGCCCTGACTTCGCCATAGGCCGACAGATTCAGCGACGGGCGCTCGGTCACGGCCTGGATGGTCAAGGGGGCGCCTCCGTTGGGTTGGCTCTGGGCCTGGACGACGGCGGGGGCCGAAGCCGCCAGGGCGGCGCCGATCATCAAGGCGGAAAGGGTGCGGGTCATCGATAGTCTCCGTCAGAGAGAGGGTCGGGCCGAAGGTGGCGCGCGACCTGGGCCGAACCTTGGCCTTTGGCGTCTGAACCGAATGGCCGAGGGGCCGTGCAGGTTCCGTTCAACATGACGGCGAAACGGCGCCCTTTTCCCCCGTCCGCGCGCCTGCTAGGCCGTGTCGCTCGGCGGGCGCGTAGCTCAATGGTTAGAGCCGACCGCTCATAACGGTCTGGTTGGGGGTTCGAGTCCCTCCGCGCCTACCGACGCCTTACCGCCCCCAACCGCCCCCGCGCCAGCGGTCGTCGCCCCGGCGGCGGTCGTCGCTGATGTAGCGGCCATCGCGGTCGTACCAGCCATAGCCCTGCTGGAACCGGTCATAGCCGTCCAGTTCATAGGCGTCGTTGGCGTAGGGCACGCCCAGGCTGCCTTCGTCCGCATCCCACCAGTCGCGCGGATAGGGGCGGTTTTCACAGTACCAGCCACGATCCTGGCCACGATCCCACGACGGCGTGTAGCGGTCGCGCCAACGCGGGTCGAAGCGCGGGCGGCAGATGTCGTAGCGGGACCAGACGCGGTTGCCGCTGGCCTCGATCACGGCGCGGTTCTCGGCGTAGATGACGTCGCGCACGCGCGAGAAGACGTTGTTGCGCACAATGGCCCGGCCCGAGGCGGCGGCCACGCCGGTCTCGGCGCGGATACGACTGTCGGTCAGGGTCAGTTCGCCATTGTACAGCACAGCGCCCTTGTCGGCCTTGCACAGGCGGCTGTTGGCCACCGAGACCGAGGCGCCTTCCACGACCACGCCCTCGACATAGCCGCAGATCTTGGCGTTCGAGACTTCGACGCGGCCATACTCGCGCCCGGCGCGGACCATCAGGCCGATGGCGCGCGGACCGAAATTGACCGGCTGTTCCGATCCGACCAGGGTCGCCGCCGTCAGGGTGGAGGCCGCACCGGCGCCGGGCGTCAGTTCGATGCCCGACTGAGAGCCGGTGACCGTCAGTTCGTGACCGGTGAAGGTTCCGCCGTCCATGACGATGGCCGGGGCCACGGTCTGGGCGTCCACCACGGCGTTGCGCAGATCCAAGAGGCCGCCGTCGGCGTAGATGGCCGCCTCGTCGCCCGCATGGCGGAAGCCGACGCGGTTCATGACAATCTCGGCGCCATAGCCGACCAGGCACGCGGCGTCGCCGGCGCGCGGCGAGGCGAAGACCATGTCGCGGATTTCGACCCGGACGCCTTGCGCCACCGTCATGCACGGCAGGCCGTCCGGCGCCTGAAGCGTCGGGGTCGGGTTGCGGGTCCAGTCGCGGGGGTCGAAGCCGCCTTCGCCGATGATGGTCAGCGGCTTGTCGATGTTCAGCCAGCCGACGCAGGCGCCGGCCCGCGCGCGGATGATCAGGGTGCCGCCGGGCCGCACGCGGCGCACCGCATCCTCGACCGCGCCGGTGCCGGGATTGCCGCCGCAATCGACCAGAACGACCTCTTGCCCGCCAGGGCCATGGCCGGGACCGCCGGGCCAGCCGGGGCGCCAGTCGGGCCGGTGCCGGCCGTAGTCATAGCGCCGGTGCAGGTTGCGGCTGCGATAACTGCGCGTTGGCGGGTCCAGAAGGACGCCGAAATTGGGGCGAGTCTGGCTTTCGACCTTGGCCGCGACCTGGGCCTGGGCCTGGGGCGCCTGGGTCGCGACGCCGGCGGCGACCGTCAGGGCCAGGGCGGCGGCGCCGATCAGGCTGGAACGGAGGCTCATCATACTCACGCCCTCCTAGCGGCGCTGCGAGCGGGACACCTGGGCGAGGACCGCCTGCAGGCGCGACGCGGAGGGGCCGAAGCCCGACAGCGCCGATTCGATGCGTTGAACCACGGCCTCGGCCTTGTCCTGGTCGGCCACGCCGGCGACGCCCAGGGCGAAGAAGGTGGACAGGGCGAATTTGGCCTCGGGGCTGCCCTGTTTGGCGGCCTCGTTGTACCAGTGGAAGGCGCGGGCGTAGTCGGCCGGAACGCCGATGCCCTCGGAATACATCACCGCCAGAACCAGCTGCGCTTCGGACGAACCGTTGACCGCCGCCAGCTGGATGGCGCGCACCCGCTCCAGATGGCTGAACCGTCCCTCCATCGGATGGCCCAGCATGGCCTCCAGGGTCTCGACCTGACGCTTGGACAGGTCTTCGGCCAGGGCCGGAACCGTCTCGACAATGCCCAGGTAACGCAGGGCGCGGCCGACGTGGACGAAGGGCAGTTCGGTCGCCATGCGCGACAGGGCGTATTCATAGGCGTCGCCGCGCGGGCGGCTTTCGTCCGAGAAGGGCACGCCCGAGGCCGGCGCCTTGTTGGGATAGAATTCGAACGGCGGCGTCCACTGCCGGGCCTTGGCCTCGACGAAACGGCCGTACTGGCTGCGGCCGGGCGAGGACTGTTCGAAGTCCTTCAGCAGCACATAGGCGCCGACGTCGCCGGTCTGAACCGCCAGATAGTTGTACAGATAGGCGTCCACATCGTTGCGCTGGAACAGATTGACCGCCGCCGGCGCGCCGCCCGCGCGTCGCGAACGATTGCGGTTCTGATCGCCGCCGCCGCGACGGCCCACGGCCTCGCGCGCCTGGCGGTTGTCGGCCGGTTCGCCGAACGGGCCGTACAGGCTGTCGTGCAGCCGGGCCAGGGTGCGATAGCCGGCCGCATCCTGGGTCGACAGCACATAGACGATGCGGTCGCGGACCTGTTCCTGCTCTTCGCGGGTCATCTGGCCCAGCAGGCGGTTCAGACGCTGATAGGCCGTATGCCGTTCAAAGGCGCGGCAGTCGTCATAGCGCGACAGCGGTCGCCAGCCGCCGAAGCCGCCGCGATCCACGCGGTTGATCGGGGCGTAACCCTGATCGTTGGCCAGGGCCATGCCGTACCAGACGGCGCTTTCGATCGGGTCTTCGATGTTCTTGTCGGTGGCGCGCAGGGCCGAATAGCGCGAACCCAGCTCCAGCTGGGCGAAGAAGTCGCCCCGGAAGGCCGCCCGGCGCAGATAGCGCAGGCCCGTTTCCTGGGCGTTGAACTCGGGCCCCGTGAAGGACGGCGGACGCGGACAGGCGTTCGAGCTGGCGTCGCCGCCGCGCCAGAACTGCATGCCCTGATCCTGGCAGCTGGTCACACTGATGGCGGCGACGGCCAGCACCGCCACGGCCGCCGCGGCGGCCAGCGGCGCGCGCGCACGGTTGCGGGCGCGATGCTCGTCCATGCCCTCGCGGTCGCGCATGATCCCCTACCCCTCGCCGCGCCCTTTGAAAGCAGGGCGCACCTTAACCATGTTACGCCGGGATGGTCCGGCCCCGGGCGGCCGCTGTCAAGGTTAACGCCCGATTAAGACAAAGCGTTGCCGCAGCGCGGCGGAAATGTGACTCGATTCCCGGTTTTCCACAGGGATCAATCGCTTGAGAGGCGAATTCCGCCCTCTCCCGCCGCCGTCCACATCGGCCTATATGCAGGCCATGAGCTATGTCGCCCGCACCGACCGCCCCGCCGACAAGGCCGCCCGCTATGCCGAGGTCCAGCAGGAGATTCTGGCCGTGCTGGAGGGCGAACCCAGCCGCATCGCCCGCATGGCCACCGTCGCCTCCATGCTGGCCGACGCCTTCGACGTCTATTTCTGGACCGGCTTCTATCTGGTGGCAGAGGACCGGGCCGAGGAGTTGGTGGTCGGCCCGTATCAGGGCACGCTGGGGTGTCTGAGAATCCCGTTCGGGCGCGGGGTCTGCGGCGCGGCGGCGCGTACGGGCCAGACCCAGGTGGTCCAAGACGTCCACGCCTTTCCCGGCCACATCGCCTGCGACAGCCGTTCGCGCAGCGAGATCGTGGTTCCGGTGCGCGACGCCTCGGGCGCCCTGATCGCGGTGTTCGACGTGGACGCCACCGAACCGGCCGCCTTCGACGCCGTGGACGCCCAGGCGCTGGAAGCCTTGATACATCAGGTGTTCGCGGCCTGACCCGGCTCTGCTAAGCCGTGCTCCATGCGGATCGGCGTTGACTTCGGCGGCACCAAGATCGAGGCGGCCGTCCTGACGGCCGACGGCGCCTTTTCGGCGCGCCTGCGCGAACCCAATCCCGGCGACTATGACGCCGCCATCGCCACGGTCGGACGCCTGATCGCGCGGGTGGAGGCGCAGGCGGGCATGACGCCCGGCGGTCCGGTCGGCCTGGCGGTGCCTGGGTCGCCGTCGCCGCAGACCGGCCTGATGCGCAACGCCAACTCCACCTGGCTGAACGGCCGGGCCTTCGGCGCCGATCTGGAGGCCGCCCTGGGCCGTCCCGTACGCCTGGCCAATGATGCGGACTGTTTGGCCGTGTCCGAGGCGCGCGACGGGTCGGGCGCCGGCGCGCGCACAGTCTTCGCCGCCATATTGGGCACCGGCTGCGGCGGCGGCGTGGTGGTGGACGGTCGGCTGGTGTCCGGCGCCAACGGCATCGCGGGCGAATGGGGCCACACCCCCCTGCCCTGGTCCGACGATGACGAGCATCCGGGGCCGGATTGCTGGTGCGGACGGCGCAACTGTCTGGAGCTGTGGCTGTCGGGCAGCGGGCTGCAACGCGACCATCAGACCCGCACCGGCCACGCCCTGACCGCCCAGGCGATCGTGGCCCAGGCGCGGGCGGACGACGCCGGGGCCGCGCGGACGCTGGACCGGTTCACCGACCGGCTGGGTCGGGCGCTGGCGGTCGTCGCCGACATCCTGGACCCCGACGTCTTCGTGCTGGGCGGCGGCCTGTCGAATGTGGACGAGATCTATGGGCGCCTGCCGCCCTTGGTGGCTCGCCATGTCTTCGCCGACCGGTGGCAGGGGCGGATCGTCCCGGCGCGATGGGGCGATTCATCCGGCGTGCGCGGGGCGGCCTGGCTGTGGGACGCGGCCGGTTGATCGGCGCGGCGCGGCCTCTATGGTCCGGCGACGCGATTGCAGGAGGATTCCCATGGGCAAACGGGTGATAGCGGTCACCGGCGGATGCGGCGTTCTGGGCCGGGCCGTGGTCCAGGCTGCGCTGGACGCCGGATGCAAGGTCGCGGTCATCGACCATTCGCGCCACAGCGGGGTCGAGGGCGCCCACTATATCGGCGGGGTCGACCTGACCGATGCAGCCCAGGCCCAGGCCGCCATCGACGCGGTGGTCGAGACCTTCGGCCGGCTGGACGCCCTGCTAAACATCGCCGGCGGCTTCGCCTGGCAGACGGTGGATGACGCCACCCCCGCCTGGGACAGGATGTTCGCCCTGAACCTGACCACGGCCCTGAACGCCAGCCGCGCGGCCCTGCCCCACCTGAAGGCGTCCGACGCCGGGCGTATCGTCAATGTCGGATCGGCCGCCGCCCAGAAGGCGGGCATGGGCATGGGGGCCTATGGCGCGTCGAAGGCGGCCGTTCACCGCCTGACCGAGGCCCTGGCGGAGGAGCTGAAATCCACGTCCGTCACCGTCAACGCCGTGCTGCCGTCGATCATCGACACGCCCCAGAACCGCGCGGACATGCCCGACGCCGACCCGACCGCCTGGGTCGCGCCGGACGATCTGGCGGCGGTGATGCTGTTCCTGGCCTCGCCCGCCAGCCGCGCCATGACCGGGGCGCTGGTCCCCGTGACGGGCAAGGTGTGATGCAGACCCGGTTCCGCAGCGTGCTGTTCCTGCCCGCCGACAACGGGCGGGCGGTCGAGAAGGCGCGAGGCCTGACCTGCGACCTGGCGGTGCTGGACCTGGAAGACGCCGTGGCCCCGGACCGGAAGGTCCAGGCGCGGACGGCGGCGGTTCAGGCTCTGACGACCTATCCGTTCGCCGTGCGCATCAACGGCCTGGACACCCCCTGGGGCGCCGATGACCTGAAGGCCCTGGCCGGGACCGACGTCGGCGTGGTGGTCGCGCCCAAGGTCGAGGATGCGGCGGGCGTCGCCGCCCTGTCTCAGCATCTGCCGGACGGCGCGCGCCTTTGGGCCATGATCGAGACGCCGCGCGCCCTGATGCAGCTGGGCGCCATCGCCGGGTCGGGCGGGGCGTTGGCGGGGCTGATGCTGGGGATCAACGACCTGGCCAAGGCGCTGGGAACCGGGCCGTCGGCCGATCGCGAGCCGCTGAAACCCTGGATGGCCGCAATGGTGACCGCCGCCCGCGCCCATGGGCTGATCGCCATCGACGGGGTGTTCAACCGGTTTCAGGACGCCGAAGGTTTCGCCGCCGAGGCGGCTCAGGCGCGGTTGTTCGGCTTTGACGGCAAGAGCCTGATCCACCCGTCGCAGATCGACCCCTGCCACGCCGCCTTTGCGCCCAGCGAAGCCGAGATCGCCTTCGCCCGCGCCGTGGTGGCCGCCTTCGATGCGCCCGAGGCGGCCGGCAAGGGCGCGATCCGGGTCCAGGGCGAAATGGTCGAGCGGCTGCATCTGGAACAGGCCAAGGCCCTGCTGGCGACACTCTGAACGCCAGACTTCAAGCCGGCGCCACATCTCTTCACGCTTTGTTACGGCCCCGCCCTCGCCTTCCCGGCCCCGGCGCGCTAGTCAGGCCGCGATTGCGACAGACTCGGGAGCAATGGTGATCATGACTCAGTGGGTTTACGGCTTCGGCGGCGGTTCGGCGGACGGCGACGCCTCGATGAAGAACCTGCTGGGCGGCAAGGGCGCCAATCTGGCCGAGATGTCGTCCCTGGGCCTGCCGGTGCCGCCGGGCTTCACCATCACCACCGAGGCCTGTGTCCACTACTACGCCCAGGGCGAGACCTATCCCGCCGATCTGGCGGAACAGGTCGCGGCGGGCCTGCAAAAGGTCGAGGGGATCACGGGCAAGCGGTTCGGTGATCCGGCCAACCCCCTGCTGGTCTCGGTCCGGTCGGGCGCGCGGGCGTCGATGCCTGGCATGATGGACACGGTGCTGAACCTGGGCCTGAACGACCAGACGGTCGAGGGGCTGGCGGCCCTGTCGGGCGACCGGCGCTTCGCCTTCGACAGCTACCGCCGCTTCATCACCATGTATTCGAACGTGGTTCTGGGCCTGGGCCACGACCTGTTCGAGGAAGTGCTGGACGATCACAAGGACCGCCTGGGCGTCACGGTCGATACGGACCTGAGCGCGGGCGACTGGGAGAAGGTGGTCGGCGACTACAAGGCGGTTGTCGAGCGCGAGCTGGGCGAGGGCTTTCCCCAAGACCCGAACGACCAGCTGTGGGGCGCGGTCGGCGCCGTCTTCGCCAGCTGGATGAACGACCGGGCCAAATTCTATCGCCGCATGCACGACATCCCCGAAAGCTGGGGCACGGCGGTGAACGTCCAGTCGATGGTGTTCGGCAATATGGGCCAGACCTCGGCCACCGGTGTGGCCTTCACCCGCAACCCCTCGACCGGCGAGGCGCGGCTGTACGGCGAGTTCCTGATCAACGCCCAGGGCGAAGATGTCGTCGCCGGCATCCGCACGCCGCAAAGCCTGACCAGGGCCGGGCGCGAGGAGATGGGCGAAACCGCCCCCTCGATGGAAGAGGCCATGCCCGAGGTGTTCGGCCAGTTCGTCGAGGTCGTCGGCCGGCTGGAAAGCCACTATCGCGACATGCAGGACATCGAGTTCACGGTCGAGCAGGGGCGGCTGTGGATGCTGCAGACCCGCAACGGCAAGCGCACGGCCAAGTCGGCGCTGAAGATCGCGGTCGATCTGGCCGCCGAGGGGGTGATCTCGCAGGAAGAGGCCGTCAGCCGGGTCGAACCGGCGGCGCTGGACCAGCTGCTGCACCCCACGCTGGACCCCAAGGCCCCGCGCAATGTCGTGACCACCGGCCTGCCCGCCAGCCCCGGCGCCGCGACCGGCAAGATCGTCTTCGACGCCGACGAGGCAGAGCGGATGAGCCAGCTGGGCGATGCGGTCATCCTGGTCCGCACCGAGACCAGCCCGGAAGACATCCACGGCATGCACGCGGCGCGCGGCATCGTTACGGCGCGCGGCGGCATGACCAGCCACGCCGCCGTGGTGGCCCGCGGCATGGGCCGCCCCTGCGTCTCGGGCGCAGGGGACATCCAGATCGACGACAAGGCGCGGACCTTCACGGTCAAGGGCCGGACGTTCAAGGCCGGTGACATCATCACCATCGACGGCTCCAAGGGCGAGGTGATCGACGGCGCCGTGCCGATGATCGAGCCGGAACTGACCGGCGACTTCCAGACCCTGATGGGCTGGGCCGACGGCATCCGCCGGCTGAAGGTGCGGGCCAACGCCGAAACCCCGACCGACGCCAAGACCGCGCGCGGCTTCGGCGCCGAGGGCGTGGGCCTGTGCCGAACCGAGCACATGTTCTTCGACGACACCCGGATCGCCGCCGTGCGCGAGATGATCCTGGCCGACGACGAGGCGGGCCGCCGCGCCGCCCTGGCCAAGATCGCGCCGTTCCAGAAGGCGGACTTCGTCGAGCTGTTCCAGATCATGGCCGGCCTGCCGGTGACCATCCGCCTGCTGGACCCGCCGCTGCACGAGTTCATTCCCCATACCGAGGCCGAGATGGACGCCCTGGCGGCGTCTCAGGGGCTGGATGCGGCCAAGCTGAAGCGGCGGGCGGCGGACCTGCACGAGACCAACCCCATGCTGGGCCATCGCGGCTGCCGCCTGGGCGTCGCCTATCCCGAGATCTACGAGATGCAGGTGCGC
This sequence comes from uncultured Brevundimonas sp., assembly GCF_937863155.1. Taxonomy (GTDB): domain Bacteria; phylum Pseudomonadota; class Alphaproteobacteria; order Caulobacterales; family Caulobacteraceae; genus Brevundimonas. The sequence goes on from NZ_CALMFB010000011.1 coordinate 45,611, forward strand.
GCCATCATCGAGGCGGCGCTGGAGGTGAAGGCCAAGAGCGGCCAGGCGCCGATCCCGGAAATCATGCACCCGCTGGTGGCCCTGGGCGGGGAGATGAATTTCCTGCGCGCTCTGACCGACCGCACGGCCCAGGCGGTGTTCGCCGACACGGGCGACCAGGTCGACTATATGGTCGGCACCATGATCGAGCTGCCACGTGCGGCCCTGCGCGCCGCCGACCTGGCCCAGAGCGCCGAGTTCTTCAGCTTCGGCACCAATGACCTGACCCAGACGACGTTCGGCATCAGCCGCGACGATTCCGGCCGCTTCCTGCAGGCCTATCTGGACAAGGGCATCTTCGAGACCGACCCCTTCGTGCGGCTGGACCGAGACGGCGTCGGCGACCTGATCCGCATCGCGGCCGAACGCGGGCGGGCCGCGCGGCCGGGCATCAAGCTGGGCATCTGCGGCGAACATGGCGGCGATCCGTCGTCCATCGCCTTCTGCGAAAGCGTGGGCCTGGATTACGTCAGCTGCTCGCCCTATCGCGTACCCATCGCCCGTCTGGCGGCGGCCCAAGCGGCCCTGGCGGCGCGCACCGGCAAAGAACGCGAAAAGGATCGCTGACCAGTCGGTAAGTTTAGGCGCGCCGCATTTCAGTCATTCTTGACTGAACATCGTGTGTGTCTTTTCGTACACGGTTAAGCTTCCGTAATGAAACGGCCATGGAACGGCCATGGGTGCATCCCCATTTCTTCATCCGCTGGGTGGGGCCGGTGACCGAAGAAGTCACCGTATCCAGAGGATTGACATACCAATGCGTAAACTTCTCATCGCGACCGCCGCCATTACCGCCATCGCCGCTCCGGCTGCTGCGCAAAGCATCTCGAATACCTATGGCACGCTGGGCTATAGCAGCGTTCAGGGCAATGACACCGACCTGGGCGCCGTCACCGGCCGCATCGGCGCGCGTTTCACGCCCTATATCGGCGTGGAAGGTGAAGCCTCGTTCGGCATCAGCGACGACAACATCGCCGGCATCCCGAACTCCAAGGCCGAGCTGAAGCACGACCTGGCCGCCTATGTGACCGGCACCATCCCGGTGTCGCAGAATTTCGAACTGTTCGGCCGCGTCGGCTACGGCACCACCAAGGTGAAGGCCGAAGTGGGCGGCGTGTCGGCCTCGGACAGCGAGGAAAGCATCAACTGGGGCGTCGGCGGCAACTACTTCTTCGACGGCCAGAACGGCGTCCGCGCCGACTGGACCCGCCGCGACTTCCGCGACGGCGCCGGTGACGCCGACGTCTGGTCGGTGAATTTCGTCCGCAAATTCTGATCGGACGACACAGGCTTTTGGCGAAAGGCGCGCTCGAAAGGGCGCGCCTTTTTCGTATGCGGGTTCAGGCCAGGCCCGGCTGCAGGGCCCAGCGCATCGACCCTTCGCCAAAGGGGCGGAAGAACAGGTCGCGATATTTCTCGAACACCTCGACCACGCGCGCGGCCAGATCCTGGGCCACCTGTTCGCCGCGCTGGCGCTTCATGGCGGCGACGCAGTCGACCACCACCGACTGATGCGCCGATCCGCCCATGCTTTTCAGCACGGCGGCGACATCCTCAGCCAGCGGATCCAGCGGGGCGCCCCAGGGGCTGTTCGGATTGCGGGTGTGGGTCATGCGGGCCTGCTCCCCTCTGTCCTCGACACTGGAGAGAACGGGTCGCAAAGACTGGTCCCAGATGCAAGCGTCAGCGCAGAATCGTGAACGCAGCGCGCGCCATCAGGCCCGTTTGCGCACGAACACCGTCCCGGCCGAATAGCCCGCGCCGAAGCTGCAGATCAGCCCCGTATCGCCCGGCGCAAAGCCGTCGTTGTGCAGGTGGAAGGCGATGATCGACCCGGCCGACGAAGTGTTGGCGTAGTCGTCCAGGATGATGACGTTCTCGCCCGGCGCGGGGTCGCGGCCCAGCACCTTGCGCCCGATCATCTCGTTCATGTTGATGTTGGCCTGATGCAGCCACAGCCGCTTCAAACCGGCCGGCTCCAGGCCCAGGTCGGCCGCATGGTCCACGATCATCTCGGCGACCATGGGCACCACATCCTTGAACACCTTGCGGCCCTGCTGGACGAACAGCTTGTCGGTCGGGCCGCCGGGCGTATCGGGCGCGGCGCCGGTGGCCAGGGCGGCGGTGTTCAGGAAGCCGAAATTGTTGCGGATATTGTTCGAGAAGACGGTCTTCAGCCGCGAACCCAGAATCTCCCAGCCGCCCGCCCCGGCCTGATCCTCGGCCTCGATGATCACGGCCGTGGCCACGTCGCCGAAGATGAAATGGCTGTCGCGGTCGGTGAAGTTCAGATGGGCCGAGCAGACCTCGGGGTTGACCATCAGCACCGCCTTGACCGAGCCGGAGGCGATGAAATCCGCCGCTGTCTTGATGCCGAAGGTGGCGCTGCTGCAGGCCACATTCATGTCGAAGGCGAAGCCCTCGATCCCCAGGGCCTGCTGCACCTCGATGGCCATGGCCGGATAAGGCCGCTGCATGTTCGAGGCGGCGCACAAGACGGCGCCGATCTCGCTGACCGGCTTGCCCCAGCGGGCGATGGCGTCACGCGCCGCCTTGACCGCCATTTCGGCCAGGATCGACAGCTCGTCGTTCGAGCGTTCAGCCAGGTTCGGCCGCATCCGGGCGGGGTCAAGCACCCCGGCCTTGTCCATCACGAACCGCGACTTGATGCCCGACGCCTTTTCGATGAACTCAGGCGACGACGGGGTGCGCGCCTCCAGCTCGCCCGCCGCGATGGCGTCGGCGTTGTCGGCGTTCCACCGCTCGGCCCAGGCGTTGTAGGCGTCGACCAGTTCCGCGTTCGAGATGGACTGGTCCGGGGTGAACAGGCCGGTGGCGGCGATCACTGCGTTCGTCATTATCGATTCCTACCGCGCGGCACGCGACGCCTCGCTGAAAAGAGGTCCGTGTCGATCCGCAACCCACTCAGTACGACGGCGGCGGCGTGCGGTCGAGACTGCTGCGAATTCCCTTCCACCAGCGGGCGACCTGGTTGGGCGGCGCGGGTGTCGGGCGGCCTCGCGCGGCGATCAACGCCTCGACCAGATCCTCGGCCTCGCACGGCCAGCCGGTCGGAGCGACATAGACCGGATAGGCGATCAGGGCGGCGTGGATCAGATCGTCCAGACCGGCCCGGCGCGTGCGGCGTGCAAACGTCAGCCGGTCCTCGGTCAGGCCCCATCCGGCATAGAAGGGCCGCCCATAGGTGGACACCGCCTTGCCCCGCAGCAGGGCCTCGAACCCCGCCAGACTGGTCAGGGTGGCCAGCCGGTCGCAGGCGTGGATGCAGTCGATCACATCCAGGCCGTCGGCCACCGCATCGACGGCTCCCAGCGCCCCCGCATCCAGTCGCCCCGGCCGGTTGCCCGCCAGAACGTCGGGGTGGTTGCGATAGACGATGAAGGCGTCCGGTCGGTCGGCGCGCACGGCGGCGATCAGTCCGGCGTTGGTGCGAATGGCCTCGCACCCGGTCAGGATGGACTTGTCGTTCTCGACCTGGCCGACGACCAGAACCCGCTCGCGATCCGTGGGCCAGTCGGTCGGGATGGGCGCGCCCGCCAGATTGTATTTCGACACCCCCGCCTCAACCACGCGGTCGCACAGGCGCCGGGCGCGGGCGGCCTGATCCGGCGTCAGATCGGCGGTCTGGATCAGCGTCTCCAGGCGGCTGGGCGTGCGCGGATCGTAGTAGACGCCCAGGTCGTCCAGGGCGACCGACAGGGCGCCAAAGAAGTCGGACCCCAGCCCCTGCGACCGGATGAAGCCATCCTCGATCCGCACCGTGGGGCCGTCGAAGGCGGCGGCGGCGGTGCGCACGGCCTCGGTCTCCTTGCCCGCCCACCAGGCCAGACGCCTGCCGGTTTCGGCCGCATGGCGGGCGGCGGCGCGGGGTGAACCGATGAAGCGGTGGGTCGCCTTGGGGCTGTTCAGCAGGCGGCGGATGGCGCCGCGCTTGGCCGGGGCGAAGCCGGTCAGGGACCAGCCCCCCGCCAGACGGTTCGCCCGGTCGCGCAGGGCGATCAGCCGCTCCAGCGCCTGTTCCGCCTCGCATCGCCGGCCCGTGACCGGATCGACATAGCGGCTGTAGGCGATCAAAGCGGCGGCCGCGACCTGTTCGATATCGCGCGCCACGCCCCGGCGGCCGGTGTCGACCGCATCGGTCGTCAGGCCCCAGCCGGAATAGAAGGGCGCCCCGAAACACGACACCGGCAGGCCCCGCAACAGGGCCTCGAACCCCAGGGCCGAGGTGACGCAATAGACGGCGTCCACCGCCGCCAGCAGGTCGGCCGGCCGCACATCGGCGTCGATCAGGGTCACGCCGTCCAAATCAGCGGCGTCGATGCAGCCCTGTTTGCGCCCGGCGGCGACGGCGGGATGGCGTTTGACGATGATCTGGGCGTCCGGGTTCTGAGCCTTGGCGGCGGCCAGCATGGCGCGGAAACTGTCAGGGTCCGCCAGGCCATAGCCGATGGAGGCGTCGCCCGCCGTCTGATCCACCACCAGCACCCGGCGTCCGGGCTTCAGGATGGCGGGGTCCAGCGGCCCGCCCATATTGGTCTTGGATATGCCCGCCGCGACGATGCGGTCGATCAGCCCCCCCGCCCGCGCCCGCAGCCCCGCATCGCACCAGGCGTCGGCGGTGCAGATCAGATGCTCCAGCCGGCTGGGCCGCGTCGCGTCGTAATAGATCCCCAGGTCATCGACGATCAGGCTCAGGCTGGCCGCCCCCGTCTCGCCCAGGCCGACCGATCTCAGGAACCCGTCCTCCAGCGCCACATAGGGCCGCCGGTTCGCCGCCGCCCAGCGCCGCCCCGCCTCGGCCGTCGGCTTCATGCCCCAGCCCAGGACCGCGCGCACATCACTGCCGGGCAGCCGACGCAGCTCATGGTCGGGCAGAAACTGGGCCAGGAACGGTACCTTCCACACGCCGGGCGCGCAGACCCAGGCAGGCGTCGGCTCAGGACGGATAGGCGCGGCGGTCATGCTTTGCCGTTCTAGGGGGGCGACCGGGGCCTGTCGATGAGGCGCACCCCTCCCTTCTCCCCTTGCGGGAGAAGGGCCGCATTTCACCCCCCGATCATGCCGAAATCGGCGACGCGACCCATGACGGCCCGCACCTGGCCCAGCAGTTTCAGGCGGTTGTCGCGTTCGGCCGGGACGTCCGAGTTGACCATGACGGCGGTGAAGAAGGCGTCCACCGGCACGCGCAGGCGGGCCAGGGCGGTCATGGCGGCGGCGAAATCCTCGGCGTCCAGCGCGGCGTCCACGGCGGTCGCGGCGGCGGCGGCGGCGAAGGCCAGGGCGGTCTCTTCCGCCGGCTGGTTCGGCAGGCCGGTCTGGACCATTCCGGTGGGCAGTTCGCCCTTCTTTTCTTCGGCGCGCAGGATGTTGGACGCACGCTTGTAGCCCGCCAGCAGATTGGCCCCGTCGTCGGTGGCCAGAAACGCCTCCAGCGCCTCGACCCGCCGCACGATCCGCACCAGGTCGTCGTCGCCCAGGGCGAAGACGGCGTCAACCAGGTCGTGGCGCTTGCCCTGATCGCGGAGGAGGACTTTCAGGCGGTCGGCGAAGAAGGAAAGAACTCCAAACTTTTCATCCTCTAGCCCAATACGACTGCCCAACGGGAACGTCTGCTCCAGCATTTCCTGCCGCTCTCGAACGAGTTGTTCCAGCCGGTTCGGCAAATCCTCGATAGCCTCAGGATCCAAGCGGGCGACATCTACAATTGCGACGGGCTGCGCCCTGCGAGCTTCGGCGACGAGACGGTCAAGGTTTGCACGGCTGCCCTGCACACGCTCTACGTTGAGCAACGATAGCCGCACCCCATTCTCAAGCACCAGCCGGATCACCCCCAGCGCCGCGCGGCGCAGGGCGAAGGGGTCTTTCGATCCCGTCGGCTTCTCGTCGATGGCGAAGAAGCCGACCAGGGCGTCCAGCTTGTCGGCCAGGGCCACCGCCACCGTCAGGGGCGCGGTGGGGACCGTGTCGGTCGGTCCCTGCGGACGATAGTGGTCGCGCACGGCGTCGGCGACGGCGTCCGGATAGCCGGCGGCTCTGAGGTAATAGCCGCCCATGATCCCCTGCAGTTCGGGGAATTCGCCCACCATGCCCGAGGCCAGGTCGGCCTTGGCCAGACGCGCGGCCTGTTCGGCCTGATCCGGGTCGGCGCCGACTAGCGGTGCGATCTCGCGGGCCAGGGCGGCGATGCGGTCCACCCGCTCGGCCATCGTTCCCAGTTTGGCGTGATAGGTGACGCCTTCCAGCTTCTTCAGCCAGGCGTCGAAGCCGACCTTGCGGTCCTCGTCCCAGAAGAAACGGGCGTCGTTCAGCCGGGCCGACAGGACGCGCGAATTGCCCGCCGCCAGAGCCTGGCCGCCGTCGGTCGCCTCGACATTGGCCACCACCACGAAGTGCGGGGCCAGGGGAGCGCGGACCTCCAGGTCCGCATTTTCGGCCGTCACGGTCTGGCGGACCTGGAGGTCCGCGCGCCGCCGCACCGCGAAATATTTCTGGTGCGTCTTCATCGACAGCTGGACCACCTCGGGCGGCAGGTCCAGGAACTGAGGGTCCATGTCGCCCAGGATCGGCGTCGGCCATTCCGCCAGGCCCGACACCTCGTCCAGCAGGCCGTCGTCATCGACCAGAGCCAACCCCTTGTCCGAACAGACCTTCTGCGCCGCCTCGAGAATCCGCAACCGCCGGTCGGCCGGGTCCAGCAGGACGTAGTGCTGCTCCAGCTTCTTGCGATAGTCGGCGAAGTCGGCCACGCCGAACGGGCGACCCGCACCCAGGAAGCGATGCCCCTCGGTCACGTCGCCGCTCTCGATGCCGTCGATGGCGAAGGGCACGATGGCGCCGTCGAACAGGCACAGGATGCGCTTGATCGGCCGCACCCAGCGCAGGGTTCCGGACCCCCAGCGCATCGACTTGGGCCAGGGGAAGCCGCGCACGATCTCTTCGACCATGGCCGGGATCATGTCGGCCGTGTCGCGGCCCTTTTGGCTGATGATGGCGAACAGCACGCCGTCGCGCTCGACCAGTTGATCGCGTGTCAGGCCGGTCTTGCGCAGGAAGCCGTCCAGCGCCTGCTCCGGCGCCGAGGTTTTCGGCCCCTTGATCTCTTCTTCGCGGTCGGGCGTGGCGACGGGCAGCCCCTCGACCACCAGGGTCAGACGACGCGGCCCGGCGAAGGTGGTCAGCGACGACCACTCCAGCCCGGCGGCCTTCAGCCGGTCGGACGCCATCCGCTCCAGATCACGCGCGGCCCCGGCCTGCATGCGGGCGGGGATTTCTTCGGAGAAGATTTCGAGAAGGAGTTGGGGCATTAGACTTCGCTAAAGCCCTTCCCCTCGAGGGGGAAGGGTTGGGATGGGGTGTGGGCAGGCTGGTCGCCGGTCGGCAGGGAGACTCCGGCCGCCTTGGTGACCTGGGCGACGGCGGCGTCGATATCCTCGATCACCCGGCGATTGGAGATGCGCAGGACGCTGTAGCCTTGGGCGGAAAACCAGTCGTCGCGCTTCAGATCGCGCACGGCGACATCGGTGCGATCATGGACGCCGCCATCGACCTCGATCACCAGACGCGAAGCGTGACAGGCGAAATCGACGACGTAGGGTCCGATAGGGACTTGGCGACGAAACCGGATGGGCAGCAGGCGAAGGCGCTCCCATAGTCTGCGTTCGGCCAGGGTTTGGTCGCTGCGCAGACGACGGGCGCGGGCGATGCCGCCCGCCTTGATCTTCGATGTCGAGATGAAGTCGGCCTGGACAGAGTCTTGGGCGTTCAGATTGGTCGGCGGCGTGCCCACACCCCATCCCCCGACCCCTTCCCCCTCGAGGGGAAGGGGAGGCTTGGGGGTCACGCCCGCGCCCTTTCCTGTTCGACCCATTCGGTGGCGCAGGCTTTGCACAGGTCGCGGATGCGGCCGATGTAGGCCTGGCGTTCGGCCACCGCGATGGCGCCGCGCGCGTCCATCAGGTTGAACAGGTGCGAGGCTTTCAGCACCTGGTCATAGGCGGGCAGGACCAGGGCCTGGCCCTGCGGCCCTTTCATGGCCAGCAGGCGTTCGACTTCGGCCACCATGTCGTCGAACCGGCGCTTCAGCCCGTCGACGTCATAGCCGTGGAAATTGGCCTCGGACTGCTGGCGCTCGTTCTCAAGGAAGACCTCGCCATAGGTCAGGCCGTCGTTGTTGAACCGCAGGTCATAGACGTTGTCGACGCCCTGGACGTACATGGCCAGACGCTCCAGCCCATAGGTCAGTTCGCCCGACACCACATCGACCTCGATGCCGCCGACGCCCTGGAAATAGGTGAACTGCGTCACCTCCATGCCGTCGCACCAGACCTCCCAGCCCAGGCCCCAGGCGCCGACGGTGGGGTTTTCCCAGTCGTCCTCGACGAAGCGGATATCGTGCAGTTTGGGGTCGATGCCGATGGCGGCCAGAGAGCCGAGATACAGCTCTTGCAGATTGTCCGGGTTGGGCTTCAACAGCACCTGGAACTGGTAATAGTGCTGGAGCCGGTTGGGGTTTTCGCCATAGCGGCCGTCGCCGGGGCGGCGGCTGGGCTGGACATAGGCGGCCTTCCACGGGCGCGGGCCAAGCGCGCGCAGGACGGTGGCCGGATGCAGGGTGCCGGCCCCGACCTCGATGTCATAGGGCTGCAGAAGGGCGCAGCCCTGTTCGCCCCAATAGCGTTGCAGGGTCAGGATCAGATCCTGGAAGGAAAGGGGTTCGGTCGGTCGGGACAAGGCGGTTTCCGGCGTTCGCAGGCGCGAAAAAATGACGGCGGACCCTAGGGGTGGAAGGCCCGAGATTCAACCGTTCGCGGGGTTAAGGACGCAAGGGACGACCCACCACTGCGGATGGTCGGCCCCGATCCGGCGGGCGGCGTCGCGGGCCGCCGCCTGGTCCAGGCACAGGCCGAACACCGTCGCGCCCGACCCCGACATGCGCGCCAGGGCGACGCCCGGCGTGGCGGCGACCGCCGACAGGGCCTGGTCGATCGCGGGCGACAGACCGACCGCCGGGGTCTGAAGATCGTTCCTCTGAAGCGCCAGCCAGTCGGTGACGGCGGGGACGGACCAGTCGGCGGGCGGCGCCGGACGGTCGGCGGCGGCGGGCGGCCCGGCGTCATAGGCGCGATAGACGGCCCCGGTCGGCGACGGAACGCCGGGATTGACCAGCACGGCGTGCAGGGGCGGCAGGCGCGGCTCGAACGTCAGGATGTCGCCCCGCCCCTCGGCCCAGACGGTGCGGGCGTGCAGGCACATGGGCCCGTCGGCGCCGATCTCGGCCGCGATGCGCGCCAGGGCGTCGTCGTCCAGCGCCAGACCCAGGGCGTCGCGCGCCAGCTTCAGGGCCGCGCCCGCATCGGACGAACCGCCCCCCAGGCCCGCCGCGATGGGCAGCCGTTTGTCCAGCCGGACCGCCAGCGGCGGATCGCTGATCTCGGCCGCGCGGCCCAGCGCCGTCAGAGCGCGCCGGACCAGATTGTCCCCCTGCCCGTCCTCCAGACCCGAAGCGAAGGGACCGGAGACGTCCAGCGACAGGCCCGGCGCGGGCGCAACGGTCAGGCCGTCGCCGACATCGGCGAAGGCGACCAGGCTGGCCAGGGGATGATAGCCATCGGCGTCCACCGGCCCGACATGCAGGAACAGATTGACCTTGGCCGGGGCCAGGGCGCTGAACAGCGGCGACATGGCGGCCCTCAGGGCTGGGCGCCGGCGGCGGCCTCCAGCCCCTGCTCCAGCTTGCGACGGGCGCGCGCGGCCTGGTCGTCGTCGGGGTCCAGCGTCAGCACCCGCTCCCACTGGAAGCGCGCCTCGCGCTGGCGGCCGACCTGCCAATAGGCGTCGCCCAGATGGTCGTTGATCTCGGGATTGGCAGGCAGTTTCTGGACCGCCGCCTCCAGCGTCAGGACCGCGTCGTCATACTGGCCCTGTCGATACTGGGCCCAACCCAGCGAGTCCTGGATGTTGCCGTTGTCCGGCTCGGCGGCGAAGGCGCGCGCGATCATCTCGGCGCCCTGTTCGACCCGCGTGCCCTGATCGACCCACAGATAGCCGAGGTAATTCAGAACGGTGGCGTTCTCAGGCTCCTTTTGCAGGGCCGCCCACAGTTCAGCCTCGGCCTCGGCCATCCGGCCCAGGGATTCATAGGCCGCGCCGCGCAGGAAATGCACGTCGAACCCCTGATCCTCGGTGTTCAGCAGCGGGCCGTTCAGCAGGGCCAGCGCCTCTTCATAGCGCTCCTGCTGGTTCATCTGGCCGGCCAGGACGCGGGCCACGCCGGCGTCGTCGGGGCGGGCGACATGGGCGCGGCGGAACGCCTCCAGCGCCGCGTCCTGCTGGTCGTCCTCGTCCAGGCTCAGGCCGATCTGGACCTGGGCGGCGGCGTAAAGGCTGGCGTCAGCGCCGCCGATCCGACTGAGCACCTCACGCGAGGCGGCGGTCATGCGCGACCGGGACAGGGCCTGTCCCAGGCGAAAACGGGTCTCGTCCGAAGGACTGAGCGCCATGGCCAGGCGCAGATAGAAGGCTGAAAACTCGGGCGCGCGTTCGGCCGCCGCCTGGGCCGCGGCATTGATCAGGGCGGAGGCCGCGCCCTGACGGAAGGTCGGTGCGGGCACAGGCCGCCCGCCATCGGCGGCCCGCATGCGCGCGCGACGCAGCAACTCGTCCGCCTGGCCCGAGGCGATGGCCGCATCATAAAGGGCCAGGGCCTCGTCGCGCCGCCCGCGGCGCTCCAGGAACTGGCCATAGGGCAGACGGAACAGGGCGCCGGCCTGGGCATAGCCGACCAGGGTCTTGAACTCGGCCTCGGCCTGATCCAGCTGGCCGCGGTTCTCCAGCAGCAGGGCGCGGTTCTGACGCGCGAACATGGCCGTGATGGGATCGGCGTTGGCCGGAGGCTGGGCCAGGGCGCCGGTCCAGTCGCCCGCAGCGGCGGCGACCCAGGGCGCGATCATCAGACCCGCCCGCGCATGGGGCGTGCGCACCGGCGTGGCCGTCAGCGCGTCATGGGCGGTGCGGGCGCGGCCATGGGCGAATTCCTGAACCGCGCGCACCAGCACCCCGGCCTGAACCAGCGTGGGGCTGGCCTCTTCGGCCGGGGGGGCCAGGCGGGCGGCGACATCGAGACCGCCCGCCAGAAGAACGGCGGCGAAGGCCCTGTCGCGCACCGAAGGCTGTTCAGGCACCAGTTCGGATGCGGCCGCCAGATATTCGGCGCCCACGGTCCCTTCGCCACGCGCCATCGCCACCCGGCCGGACAGATAGAGGCCATAGGCGCTGTGGCCGTTCTCGTCACGCGGGACCGGCGACCATACCGCAGGGATCGGCGGCGTTGTCGGCGCCGCGGGCGCGGCCGTCGCCGTGTCTTCGTCCGGCGCCTCTTCGTCGATCTCGGGCGATGCCGCAGGGTCGGGCTGGACGGTGTCGGCCGGATGCGGCGTAGGCGCCGTCGGCACGGGCGGCGGCGTCTGGGCCGGAGTCTGAGGCTGAGTCTGGGCCAAGACCGAGCCGGACAGGACGGCGCTGGCGGCGACGGAGGTCAGAAGGACACGCAAAGAGGCGGAGATCATCCCGCCACCTTGCCCGAACCCTGTGGCGCCGCAAGGGCGCGCAGGTCACATATTCGGATAGTTCGGCCCGCCCCCACCCTCGGGCGTCGTCCAGACGATGTTCTGGGACGGATCCTTGATGTCGCAGGTTTTGCAGTGGACGCAGTTCTGGGCGTTGATCTGGAAGCGCGGCTCGCCGCCGCCTTCGGGCGTCAGCACCTCATAGACTCCCGCCGGACAATACAGGCGCGCCGGTTCGCCATATTTCGGCAGGTTGACCCGGATGGGCACGGAGGGGTCCAGCAGCTTCAGATGCGCGGGCTGTTCCTCGGCGTGGTTGGTGTTGGAGATGAAGACGCTGGACAGCTTGTCGAACGACAGCTTCCCGTCGGGCTTGGGATAGGTGATCGGCTTATGCTTGGACGCCGGCTCGGTGGCGGCGGCGTCGGTCTTGCCGTGCTTCAGCGTCCAGGGGACGTTGATGCGGAACAGGGACGAGAACCACATGTCCATGACCCCCAGCGCCCCGCCGATGGTGGTGCCGAATTTCGACAGATAGGGCTTGGCGTTGCGGACCTGTTTCAACTCGCGATAGACCCAGCTCTTCTCATAGGCGGCCTGGTATTCCACCAATTCGTCGCCCGCGCGCCCGGCCATGACCGCCTCATAGGCGGCGTCGGCGGCCAGCATGCCGGTCTTCATGGCATTGTGGCTGCCCTTGATGCGCGGCACGTTCACGAAGCCGGCCGAACAGCCGATCAGCGCCCCGCCGGGGAAGGCCAGTTTCGGCACCGACTGGAAGCCGCCCTCGGTGATCGCCCGCGCGCCATAGGAGACGCGGGTTCCGCCTTCCAGGTGCTCGGCGATGGCGGGGTGGTGCTTGAACCGCTGAAACTCGTCGAACGGCGACAGGAAGGGGTTCCTGTAGTTCAGGTGCACGACATAGCCGATGGCCACATAGCGATCGCCGAAATGGTACAGGAACGACCCGCCGCCGGTGTGTTCGTCCAGGGGCCAGCCGGTCGAATGCTGGACCAGACCGGGCTGGTGCTTCTCGGCTGGGATCTGCCACAGCTCCTTCAGGCCGATGCCGAATTTCTGAGGTTCTGCGCCGTCGCACAGATTGTGGCGGGCCATGATGGTCTTGGCCAGGGAGCCGCGCACCCCCTCGGCGATGAAGACATATTTGCCGTGCAGTTCGATGCCGGGCTGGAACTCTCCGGTCGGCTGGCCTTCGCGGTCGATGCCGAAGACGCCGGCGACCACGCCCTTCACTCGACCCGTTTGATCTTCCCAGACCACATGGCTGGCGGCCATGCCGGGATAGACTTCGACGCCCAGCGCCTCGGCTTGTTCGCCCAGCCAGCGGGTCAGATTGCCCAGCGAGGCGATGTAGCAGCCGTGGTTGTGCATTAGCGGCGGCATCAGGGGCATGGGCAGGCTGAGATCGCCCTGCGGTCCCAACAACAGGAAGCGGTCCTTGGTGACCGGCGTCTCCAGCGGGGCGCCCATGGCCTTCCAGTCGGGGAACAGTTCGTTCAGCGCCTTGGGATCGATCACGGCGCCGGACAGGATGTGGCCGCCGACCTCGGCCGACTTCTCCAGCACGGCGACCGAAATGTCCTTGCCGTCCTTTTCCGCCCGCTGCTTCAGGCGGATGGCCGCCGACAGGCCGGCGGGGCCGCCGCCGACGATGACGACGTCGTATTCCATGACCTCGCGCTCGCCCCCCGCCAGGGCCTCCAGAGGCGACAGATTGTCGAGCACCGCTTCCTGCCAAGCGTTCTTGGCGCCGCCTTCGATCGTTTCCTGAGCCATGGCTGTTTCCTGATCAGCACTTTGTTCGTTGTCCGCTTATCGGGACGTGACGTCAGGGCGGTCAAGGCTTATCCCTTGGGTTGATCCGATGACCAACGCCGTTTCCGACACTCGCGCGCTGGAAAGCCTGCTCGCCTTCTGGCGCGATGCGGGGGTCGACGCCTGCTATGGCGACGCCCCGGTGGACCACACCCACATCAAACCGACGCCGACGCTGAAGGCCGTGGCCAAGGCGACCGCCGCCGTGGCCGTGCCCGTGTCTCTGGACGGCGGCGAGGCCATGGCCGAGGCGCGGAGCCTGGCGGCCGGGGCGGCGACGCTGCAGGACCTGGCCGGGGCCATCGCGGCGTTCCAGGGCTGTCCCTTACGCGGCATGGGCGCGAGCCAGGCGGTGTTCGCGCGCGGCGATCCGGCCGCGCCGGTGCTGATCGTCGGCGAGGGGCCGGGTGCCGAGGAAGACCGCGCGGGCCAGCCCTTCGTTGGCAAGGCGGGCCAGTTGCTGGACCGGATGCTGGAGGCGGCGGGGCTGACCGGCCGGGTCTTCATCACCAACACCGTCTTCTGGCGGCCGCCGGGCAACCGGGCGCCGACGCCGCAGGAACAGGCCGTCTGCGCGCCCTTCGTGGAACGGGCCTTTGCCCTGTTGAAACCCCGGGTCGTGCTGCTGCTGGGGGCCTCGGCGGCGAAATCGGTGTTGCAGGCCGACGAGGGCATCATGCGGCTGCGCGGCCAATGGCGCGAGTGGCGGCTGAACGAAGGGGATGTTTCGGCGCCGGTCATGCCGACCCTGCACCCGGCCTTCCTGCTGCGTCAGCCGCTGGCCAAGCGGCTGGCCTGGGCGGACATCTTGTCGCTGACGGCCCGTCTGGAAACGGCCGAGGTTGAGATCAAAGGTTAATTCCGGCATCTTTCACGCCTGACGACCAGCGCCGAAGACCGCCCTTCCTGAATCGAGACGGGTAGGACGTGACCGAGGGGGCCGCCGCCTGTGACCAGTTTCCGTCGCGCGATCATCGCGCCGATCGCCGCCCTTGTGCTGTCCGCCGTGGCGGGCGCCGCCGTGGCCGCCGAGGTCGAGGACGGCCGTCCGCGCGCCCTGAGCCAGGCGGACCGCCTGAGCTACACCACCGCCTTTGACGCACTGCGGCGCGGTCAGCTGGACCTGGCCCGGGCATCCGCGCGCGAGGCGCACGACCGCATCCTGCTGGGCGAGGTGGAGTTCGAGCGTCTGTTCCATCGCGACTACAGCGCCACCTATGACGAACTGGTCGCCTGGCTGAACGACTATGCCGACCTGCCGATGGCGCCGCGCGCCTATGCCCTGGCGCTGCGGCGGCGGCCGGACGGGGCGCCGGAGCCCAAGCGGCCCTCAGGCGTCGGTGGGCGCACCTGGGACGCTCTGGCGGCCACCAGCGGCGGCGCGGCCGACGATCCGATGAAGGCGGCGCGCATCGCGCTGAACGCCGAAGACCTGAACGGGGCCTATCGCATCGGCATCGAGATCGGCGACTGGTGGACGGCGGGGCTGGCGGCGTGGCGGCTGGGCCAGTTCAACGACGCCTTCGTCGCCTTCGAGCGTGTGGCCACAGACCCGACCGAAGACCCGTGGGTCCGCGCCGGAGCCGCCCACTGGACCGCACGATCCGCCGCCCGCACGGGCCGCCAGGACCAGGTGAACGGCTATCTGCAGATGGCCGCGCGCTGGCCATCGACCTTCTATGGCCAGATCGCCCTGCGTCAGCTGGGCCAGGAGCCGGAGATCACCAACCAGGGCCCGCGCCCCTATTCCACCCTGCCGAGCCGGTCCCCCAGTCTGCGCGAGGCGTCCATGTCCGTCGATGCGCGCGACATGGCCGGTTTCCTGGACCAGAACGCCCAGGCGCGGCGCACCCTGGCCCTGCATGAGGTCGGCCGCCGGTCTGACGCCGAAATGGCGGTGCGCACCGGCCTGAGAACCGCCATCGACGACCGCGCCCGGCGCATGTGGACCGCCATCGCCGAGATGATCGACCCGCGCCCGACCGGCACGGCCGACGCCCTGCGGATCGACGCCGAGCGCTATCCGATGCCGGATCTCCAGCCCCAGGGCGGCTTCACCGTCGAGCGGTCGCTGGTCTATGCCGTGGCGCGCAAGGAGACGGGCTTTAACCCCGAGGCGCGCTCGGGCGCCGGCGCCTATGGTCTGATGCAGGTCATGCCGGGCACGGCGGCGGAGCTGAGCGGCGATCCGGGGTTCGTGCGCGATCCGCGCCGGCTGTTCGACCCGGCGGTGAACATGCGGCTGGGCCAGGCCTATCTGAACCGCATGTTGCAGCTGAACGCCTTCCAGGGCGATCTGCTGCGGACCGTCGCCTCTTACAACGCCGGGCCGGGGCCGATGTTGTCGGCGTTGCGCAAACTGGGGCCGGACCCCGATCCGCTGCTGCTGATCGAGACCATCGACGTGCCCCAGGCGCGCGACTATGTCGAAAAGGTCGTGGCGGCCTACTGGATCTATCAGCGCCTGCAGGGACGGCCTTTGAACACCCTGGACGCCGTGGCTTCGGGCGCGACCCATGTGGGCATCGGTCTGGACTATGTGCCGCCGCCGCCCGAGCCGGTGCAGGTGGCGACGGTCGCGCCGCCCGTCGCGAACTAGCTCAGAAGACGCTGGTCAGCAGGGTCGCGGTCAGGCAGCCGCCGATCAGCAGGGCCAGGGCCATGCCGGCGAGCGGCGACAGGGGACGGGCGGGCTGTTCGACAGGCTTGGGCATGATGCCGCTCCAACGGCCATTCGGGCCGAATGGATGCAGACATAACGCCGATCCCTTAAAGTCCCGTCAGCGGGCGCGGTTAACCGGCCGCCAGATCCTGTTCCGCCATGGCCGTCCACTCCAGGAACAAAGGATCGTTCAGCAGGGCGTCGCGATAGGCGGCGGCCACGCCGTCGACGTCTCCGAACGCGGTCAGATCGACCTGGAAATGCCGCATCCGGGCGGCCACCGGCGTGAAGAAGGCGTCGGCGACAGACCAGGCGCCGAACAGATACGGTCCGCCCGCGCCGAACCGGCCCCGCAGATCGCGCCACAGCTCGACCATCCGGCGCAGGTCGGCGTGCAGCGCCGGATCGTCAGGCGTCTCGGCCCGGCTGTCGCCGATCATCGGATGGTCCGGCCCCATGCCCATCAGATTGCGCAGGGCGCCAAAGGCCGAGTGCATTTCGCACACCGCGCTGCGCGCCAGCCAGCGGGCCTTGGGTTCGGCCGGCCACAGCCCCGCCTGGGGCCAGCGTTCGGCGCACCAGACGGCGATGGACAGCGAGTCCCAGACCACATCGCCATCCACCAGCAGGGCTGGAACCTTGCCGTTGGGCGAGACCTTGCGGATCTCCTCGAAGGTGTCGGGCCGGTTCAGACGCACGATCTGAGTGTCGAAATCGGCGCCGCAGCGTTTCAGCACCAGCCACGGCCGCAGGGACCAGGTCGAATAGGCGGGATCGCCGATCACCAGCTTCATGGGCCGAATCTCCGGGGGGCTGAGGGTCGCCTCTTCCTGCCCCGCGCGCGTCGGGCGGACAAGCGCCCGGCTTGACTCCGAAGGCCGCGCGACCGACACCCCGCGCCCATGATCAGCCGCTATTCCCGCCCCGAAGCCGTCGCCCTGTGGTCGCAGGAGACCAAATACCGGATCTGGTTCGAGATCGAGGCTCACGCCGCCACCAAGATGGCCGAGCTGGGCGTCATTCCGGCCGAATCCGCCGACGCCATCTGGGCCAAGGGCAAGGATGCGGTGTTCGACGCCGACCGGATCGACGAGATCGAACGCACCACCAAGCACGATGTGATCGCCTTCCTGACCCATGTGTCGGAAATCGTCGGCGACGAGGCGCGCTTCCTGCATCAGGGCATGACGTCGTCGGACGTGCTGGACACCTGTTTCGCGGTGCAGTTGGCGCGATCCACCGACCTGTTGCTGGGCGGCGTCGACCGGGTTCTGGCGGCGCTGGAGACGCGGGCCAGGGAGCACAAATACACGGTGACGGTCGGCCGGTCGCACGGCATCCACGCCGAGCCGGTGACCTTCGGCCTGAAGCTGGCCGGCTATCACGCCGAGTTCCAGCGCGCGCGCCGCCGTCTGGTCACGGCGCGCGAGGAGATCGCCACCTGCGCCATCTCGGGCGCGGTCGGCACCTTCGCCAATGTCGATCCGGCGGTCGAAGTCTATGTGGCCGAGAAGATGGGCCTGAGCGTCGAGCCGGTCTCGACCCAGGTGATCCCCCGCGACCGCCACGCCGCCTATTTCGCCGCCCTGGGCGTGGTGGCCAGTTCGATCGAGCGGCTGGCCATCGAGATCCGCCACCTGCAGCGCACCGAGGTGCTGGAGGCCGAAGAGTTCTTCGACAAGGGTCAGAAGGGGTCGTCGGCCATGCCGCACAAGCGCAACCCGATCCTGACCGAGAACCTGACCGGCCTGGCGCGCCTGGTCCGTTCCAGCGTCGTCCCGGCGATGGAGAACGTCGCCCTGTGGCACGAGCGGGACATCAGCCATTCCTCGGTCGAGCGCGGCATCGGCCCGGACGCCACCATCCACCTGGATTTCGCCCTGCACCGCCTGGCGGGCGTCGTCGAGCGGCTGAACATCTATCCGGAGAATATGCAGAAGAACCTGGATCGCCTGGGCGGGCTGGTCTTCTCGCAGCGGGTCATGCTGGCCCTGACCCAGGCGGGGGTGTCGCGTGAGGACGCCTATGCCGCGGTGCAGGAGAACGCCATGAAGGTCTGGCGCGGCGAGGGCCGGTTCATCGACTTCCTGAAGGCCGATGCGCGCGTGACCCTGGGCGACGCCGATCTGGAGGCCCTGTTCGACCTGGGCTATCACACCAAGCACGTCGATACCGTGTTTGACCGGGTGTTCGGGGCGGCATAATCGGTATTGAAAATCGCACTGATTTTCCTACTATATGGCTATGCAGCGCCTTGAAGCCTCTGTCGCCGTCAGCGTCTCCGACCTGAAGAAAAGCCCCAGCGCCGTCATGCAGGACGCCGCGGGCGAGACCGTGGCCGTGCTGAACCACAATCGCGTCATGGCCTATATGGTCCCCGCCGCCGCCTATGAGGCGATGATGGAACGGCTGGACGACCTGGCTCTGGCCGACCTCGTCCGGTCCCGTGCCGACGAACGGCCTGTGCGTGTGAGCCTGGATGAGCTTTGAACTTCAGTTCCTGCCCTCGGCGCTGAAAGAGTGGGAAAAGCTGGGCGCCCCGGTGCGGGCGCAGTTCAAGAAGAAGCTGACGGAAAGGCTCGTCCACCCGCGTGTCACGAAGGACGCCCTTCACGGGCTGCGCGACCACTACAAGATCAAGCTGCGCGATGCCGGATATCGACTGGTCTATCGGGTCGAGGACGCCACGATCACTGTGACCGTCGTGGCGGTGGGCAAACGAGAGCGCAGCAGCGTCTACCGCCAGGCGGCCCGACGCGGATGAGAAAGTCCGCCTTCGCCCCGGTCGTCGATGACCGGAGCCGCGTGCTGATCCTGGGCAGTCTGCCGGGTGAGGCGTCGCTGGCGGCCGGTCAGTATTACGCCCACCAGCGCAACGGCTTCTGGCGATTGATCGGCGCCGTGATCGGGCGCGATCTGGCGTTGATGGATTATCCGGCGCGGCTGGAGGCTCTGGGCGATGCGGGCGTCGGCCTGTGGGACGTCATCGCTTCGGCCGAGCGGTCCGGCAGTCTGGATGCCGCCATCCGCAGTCCCGAGGCGGCGGATCTGAGGGGGCTGGTCACAAGCCTGCCTGACTTGCGCGCCGTGGCCTTCAACGGCGGGCTGGCGGCGCGTCTGGGCGGCCGGATTCTGGCCGAGGCGGGCCCGGCGCTGATCACCCTGCCATCGTCCAGCCCGGCCCATGCGCGGCCGTTCGAGGACAAGCTGGCGGCCTGGCGCGACCTGGCGATCTGGCTGAGGTGAAAGGTCGCAGGCGCGGGATCGGGAACCGACAAGGCGCGGCGTCGTTATCGGCTTGCGCATGACGCAAGTGCCGGGCAAGGCCTTATCCCCCCAGCCTTACCCGAAGTAGAAAGGGCCGCATCCCCCCGAGTGCGGCCCTTTCGATTCCTGGATGTCGGTTCGGACTATTCGCCGGCGCGGATCTGGTCGCGGGCGATGGAGGCCAGTTCGTCCATCTTGGAGCGGATTTCGCCCTCGGACACGGTCAGGCCCGCGCCCTTGAAGTCGCCGGCGACCTTGCGGAAGACGTCTTCCTCGCCCGGCTGTTCGAAGTCGGCGCGCACCACGGCCGAGGCGTACTGGTCGGCGCTTTCGGCGTTCAGGCCCATCTTGTCGGCCGCCCACAGGCCCAGCAGCTTGTTGCGACGGGCCACCGCCTTGAATTCCTGTTCCTGATCGAGGGCGAACTTGGTCTCGAAGCCCTTTTCCCGATCGTCGAAGGTGGTCATGGCGGTCAAAAGCTCCACTCGCGGGCCGCGCCCGCCGTCGTCGCCGTCTATAGCCCGAAGGCGGATGAACGCAACCTGACTTCAACGCCGGTCCACAGGGGGGCCGAGCGGGCGGCTGCGGCGGGGTGAACGTTTGTGTCGCGGACGGTGTTCCGCTAAGGGTAGGGACGTCTAGACACCTCCCGCCCGACCGATTCCACATCCGCGCCGTCAGGACCCCGTTCCGGCCGCGCGTTTTTTGTTTTCGGCCCAGGACCCGACGATGAACGCCAAACGCAAGAAGCTGTACGAAGGCAAGGCCAAGATCCTGTACGAAGGACCCGAGCCCGGCACCCTGATCCAGTATTTCAAGGACGACGCCACCGCCTTCAACGCCCAGAAGAAGGCGACGCTGGAAGGCAAGGGCGTGATCAACAACCAGATCAGCGAATTCATCATGTCGCGCCTGAACGGCATCGGCGTGACCAACCACTTCATCAAGCGGCTGAACCTGCGCGAACAACTGATCCGCGAAGTCGAGATCATCCCGCTTGAAGTCGTGTGCCGCAACATCGTGGCCGGTTCGATGAGCCAGCGGCTGGGCATCGCCGAGGGCACGCCCCTGCCCCGCTCGATCATCGAATTCTACTACAAGAAGGACGAGCTGAACGACCCGATGGTGACCGAAGAGCACATCACGGCGTTCAACTGGGCCACCACCCAGGAATTGGACGACATCCTGGCCATGACGGTGCGGGTCAACGACTATCTGTCGGGCCTGTTCGCCGGCGTCGGCATCACCCTGGTGGACTTCAAGATCGAGTTCGGCCGGGTGTGGGAGAACGACTACAGCCGCGTTCTGCTGGCCGATGAAATCAGCCCCGACAGCTGCCGCCTGTGGGACGCCGCGACCGGCGAGAAGCTGGACAAGGACCGCTTCCGCCGCGACCTGGGCGATGTGATCGAAAGCTATACCGAAGTCGCCCGCCGTCTCGGCATCATGAAGGGCATGCCGACGGTGATCCAGGGAGGGCTGCACTGATGGCCAAGGTTCGGGTCCATGTCTTCCTGAAGCCCGGCGTGCTGGATGTTCAGGGCAAGGCCGTCGAGGGCGCACTGAACGGCCTGGGCTGGTCGGGCGCATCGAACGTGCGCGTCGGCAAGCTGATCGAGTTCGATTACGCCGGGGATGACGTCGAGGCCGAGGTCAAGCGCATGTGCGAGACCCTGCTGGCCAACACCGTGATCGAATCCTATCGGATCGAGGTTCAGTGAGCCGGATCGGCAAGCTGCTGCTGGCGCTGTTCATCCTGATCGGCTGCCTGATCTTCGCCAGCGCCCTGTATGGCGGGCTGATGGACGACCGGGCGTTTACGCCGGCGGCCAAGGAAGCGGCTCACTGAATCCGCGCCAGGATGTCGTCGCGGCGCGCCTTGATCAGATCAAGCTCCGACGATTCGCTCAGCGCCACGCGCTCGCCTGATCGGGTCTGCAGCACCAGCTTGTAGTAGGGATCACCATTCGAATCCCGTTCCTGCTCGATCAGGATGTCCCGCAGCGAGGACCGGCTCAGGGTCTCATGGCGTCGTCGCCACAGCCAGGTGCGGGTCAGTTCGATACGATCCCGGCCTATGGTCAGGCGGGTGCGCGACAGCGCCAGGGTCTGCGAGATCAGAACCAGACCAGCCATCCAGAACATCATCATGACGCCCGCCTCGACCATCGGGTCGAACTGGTCAAAGCCGCCGTCGCGGGCATACAGATAGGTGAAGACGACCAGCCCCCCGACCCACGCCCCGCCGAACACCCATCCCACGATGGGCCAGTCATTGCGGATGGTCAGGGGCGGCGTCACGCGGCAAGAATGGCGCGACACGTCGAACATCCGGTTAAGCCGGGCGTTGAACATGAACCGCCCGATGGAGACGCCCATGACCTTCACCCTGACCTCGAACGACATAACCGACGGCGGCGTGCTGCCTGACGCCCAGGTGAAGGCCAAGGGCGATACGTCGCCGCACCTGAAATGGTCGGGCGCCCCGGAAGGGACCAAGAGTTACGCCATCACCTGCTATGACCCGGACGCCCCGACCGGCTCGGGCTTCTGGCACTGGACGGTGGCCAACATTCCCGCCGACATCACCGAAATCCCGACCGGCGGCCCGGTCCCGTCCGGCGCGGTCGAGGGACGCACCGACTATGGCCCCGCCGGCTTCGGCGGCGCCGCCCCACCCCCCGGCCACGGGCCGCACCGCTACATCTTCACCGTCTTCGCCGTGGACGTGGACAAGCTGGACGTCACGCCGGACAATTCGGGCGCCGTGTTCGGCTTTAACCTGCATTTCCATACGCTGGCCAAGGCGACGATCACCGCGACCTATGAGAACACCGGCCAGGGCTGACGCCCCACGCTGACATCCGCCGCGAACCCTGCTAAACGCCCGCGGCATGAGCGCCGCCGTCATCGTCTTTCCGGGTTCCAACTGTGATCGCGACTGCAAGGTCGCCGTAGAACGCTCGACCGGCGAGCGGGTGCAGATGGTCTGGCACCAGGACACCGCCCTGCCCGACGGGCTGGACCTGATCGTCCTGCCGGGCGGTTTTTCCTATGGCGACTATCTGCGCTGCGGGGCCATGGCGGCCCAGTCGCCGGTGATGCAGGCGGTCAAGAAGGCCGCCGACGACGGCGTGGCCGTGGTCGGCATCTGCAACGGCTTCCAGATCCTGTGCGAGGCCGGGATGCTGCCGGGCGCCCTGATGCGCAACGCCGGGCTGAAATACGTCTGCAAACCCATCACCCTGGAAGTGACCAACGGCCAGACGCGCTTCACCTCGGCCTATCAGGGCAAGCGCGAGGTGGTGATGACGCAAGGCAACGGCGACGGAAACTATTTCGCCGACCCGGAGACCCTGGCCCGCATCGAGGGCGAGGGGCAGGTGGTGTTCCGCTATGTCGACAATCCCAACGGCTCGGTGGCCAATATCGCCGGCCTGCAGAACACGCGCGGAAACGTGCTGGGCATGATGCCCCACCCCGACCGGGCCTTCGAGGCGGAGCTGGGCTCGGCGGACGGCGCGGACCTGTTCCGGTCGATCTACGCGGCGGCGTGACGCGAAAAGGCCGCCGCCCCGCTCGGCGACGGCCTTCCCTCCAGCCCTGGCGGGATCAGGCCTGTGGGGCCTGACGTTCGGTTTCGTCCTGATCGGTGCGCTGTTTCTGCAGCTGGGCGCCGGCCTCCAACTGATCGGCGTCGGGCTTTTCGCCCGGTTCGCGCTGGGCGTTCAGTTCGCGCTCGCCCACGCCCAGACCCTGCTGTTCGGCCTGGTTGGCCTGGACGGCATCGGTTTCGAACTGGGGCTTTTCGTCGGGTCGGTTCTGGTCGGTCATGGCTCGCTTCCTGTGCTTGAGGGGACGCGAATCAAACCCCCGGGTCGGTCCGACGTTCCGTCGATCACGCGAGCGTGCAACTTGGCCGTGGCTGGCGCGTAGTGTCCGCGAACCGCCAGGCTTGGAGACGCCCGCATGTCCATAATCCGCCCCACCGCCGCCCAGATGACCCGGCGCCTGATCGTGCTGGCCAGCGCCCTGTTCGGCGTGCTGGTGGCCCAGGCGCAGATGCTGCTGGGCTGGGGCCAGACCCAGGCCGAATTCGCCGCCGACAGCGATGCGACGCTGAAGGTCGCCAGCTACGCCTTTTCCATCTGGGGCGTCATCTATCTGGGCCTGCTGGTCTATGCGGTGCGCCAGGCCCTGCCCCAAACGGGCGAGAGCGACATTCTGCGCCGGCTAGGCTGGCCTTCGGTCGTGGCCCTGCTGGGGATCGGCTGGTGGATCGTGGCGGCGGCGGCCGACTGGGAATGGGCCACGGTGGTGCTGATCTTCGTGTCGGCGGCGGCGCTGGTCGCGCCGCTGTTCGCCAACGCCGCGACGATCCGCGCCCTCTCGGGCCGTGAGCGAGACCGCTGGATGACGGTGCTGCCGCTCAGCCTGCTGGCCGGCTGGCTGACCATCGCGGCGCCGCTGAACCTGATCACCGTCCTGACCGGCAATGGCCAGTTGCCGGAGCTGCTGCCCCCGACCGGCTGGGCGCTGCTGGCCGGCGCCGTCGTGACGGGGCTGGGCCTGTTCGGGGCGTGGCGGATGCGGGTGCTGAGCTATCCCCTACCCATCGCCTGGGGCCTGCTGGGCGCCTTCGTGGCCGAGCAGGAACGCAATCCGGGCCTGGCCTTCCCTCTGCTGGGGCTGGCGGTCGTGACCCTGCTGGGCGGCTTGTGGTTGTCGATGGGCCTGCGTCGCGGCGTCGAACGCTAGCGAAGGCTGACAGGCGGCGGTTCAGACGCTAGAAGGCGCCCCCATGAGCGCCCCGCAAAAGACCATGGCCGAACTGGCCGCCGAATACGGCCTGGCCCCGAACGAATACCAGGTCGTCCTGGACCGACTGGGCCGAGAGCCGAACCAGGTCGAACTGGGCGTCTTCTCGGTCATGTGGTCCGAGCATTGTTCCTACAAGTCGTCCAAGATCCATCTGGGCAAATTCCCGACCAAGGGGCCGCGCGTCATCTGCGGGCCGGGCGAGAACGCCGGGGTCATCGACATCGACGACGGCGACGCCTGCATCTTCAAGATGGAGAGCCACAACCACCCCAGCTTCATCGAACCCTATCAGGGCGCGGCGACCGGCGTGGGCGGCATCATGCGCGACGTCTTCACCATGGGCGCCCGCCCGGTGGCCCTGCTGAACGCCCTGCGGTTCGGCGATGTGAACCACGAGAAGACCCGGCGGCTGGTGTCGGGCGTGGTCAGCGGCATCGGCGGCTATGGCAACTGCGTCGGCGTGCCGACCGTGGCGGGCGAGACCAATTTCCATCGCGGCTACAACGGCAACATTCTGGTCAACGCCATGTGCGTGGGCCTGGCGAAATCGGACGCCATCTTCTATTCGGCCGCCCCCTCGGCGGGCCTGTCGGTGGTCTATTTCGGCTCCAAGACCGGACGCGACGGCATCCACGGCGCCACCATGTCCTCGGCCGAGTTCGATGATGAATCGGACAGCAAGCGCCCCACGGTGCAGGTCGGCGATCCGTTCGCCGAAAAGCTGCTGATCGAGGCGACGCTGGAGCTGATGGCCTCTGGCGCCGTGGCGGCGATCCAGGACATGGGGGCCGCCGGCCTGACCTCCTCCTCGGTCGAAATGGCCGGCAAGGGCGGCGTCGGCATCGAACTGAACATGGACGCCGTGCCCCAGCGCGAAGAGGGCATGACCGCCTATGAGATGATGCTGTCGGAATCGCAGGAGCGGATGCTGGCCGTGCTGAAGCCGGGCCGCGAGGAAGACGGCTACCGCATCTTCCAGAAATGGGGGCTGGACGCCGCCGTCATCGGCGTGACCACCGACACCGGCCGCCTGGTGCTGAAGCATCATGGTGAAACCGTCTGCGACGTGCCGCTGGCGCCCCTGTTCGACGATGCGCCCCTGTACGACCGGCCGTGGGTCCAGCCCGCCTTGCAGCCCCGCCTGGACCCGGCCACGGTTCCGGCGCCCGACAGCTGGGCCGACGCGGTGCTGAACGTCGTCTGCTGTCCCGACATGGCGTCCAAGCGCTGGATCTGGGAACAGTATGATCGTCACGTCATGGCCGACACCCTGCACGACTCGGCCACCGGCGCCGATGCGGGGGTGATCCGCGTGCACGGCACGGATAAGGGGCTGGCGGTGACCAGTGACTGCACCCCCCGCTATGTCCAGAACGACCCCTATGAGGGCGGCAAACAGTGTGTGGCCGAGGCGTGGCGCAATCTGACGGCCGTGGGATCGCGGCCCATCGCCATCACCGACAACCTCAACTTCGGCAATCCGCAGCGGCCCGAGATCATGGGCCAGATCGTGCGCGCCATCGACGGCATGGCCGAAGCCTGCGGCGCCCTGGACTTCCCCGTCGTGAGCGGCAACGTCAGCCTTTATAACGAGACCAACGGCGTCGCCATTCCGCCGACCCCGACGGTGGGGGCGGTCGGCCTTCTGCCCAACTATGACGTCACGGTCGGCTTCGGCGGCATGGCCGAGGGCGATGTGCTGGTGCTGATCGGCGAGACCCACGGCGAACTGGGCGCCAGCCTTTACTTGCGCGAAGTGCTGGGCCGCGAGGACGGCGCCCCGCCGCCGGTCGACCTGAAACTGGAGCGCAAGACCGGCGACTTCGTGCGCGGACTGATCGAGGCGGGCGAACTGACCTGTGTGCACGACCTGTCGGACGGCGGTCTGATCGGGGCGGCGGCGGACATGGCCCTGGCCAGCGACTGCGGCGTCGAACTGGACGCCACCAGCGCCGCCCACGCCCACGTCCTGCTGTTCGCCGAGGACCAGGCCCGCTACCTGACGGCCGTGACCGATCCGGCCGCACTGATCGCCAAGGCGCAGGGCGCGGGGCTGCACGCGTCGGTGGTCGGGCGGGCCGTGGGCCGCGACCTTTCGTCCGGCGACCTGTTCCGCATTCCGCTGGACCACCTGCGCGAAATGCACGAGGGCTGGATGCCCAACTGGATCGAAGGAAAAGCCTGATGCGCCGCCTGATCGCCGTCCTGCCCGTTCTGGCTCTGGTCGCCGCCTGCGACGGTGGGGGCGATCCGGTGAACCAGGCCCTGCGCGACGCCTCGGCCGAGCGCCACGCCGCCACAGTCAAGGAAGGCGTCACGCCCGCGCCCGACGCCCATGCGGGCCATGGCGGCGCGGCGACCACCACCGCCGCGGACCAGGCCTTCGCCGCCTCGGAAACCGAGATGCACCGGCTGATGGCCGAAGCCTCGGGCGAGACCATCGACCAGTCCTACATCGCCAAGATGATCGCGCACCACCAGGGCGCGGTGGCGATGGCCGAAGTCGCCCTGCGCGACAGTCGCGACCCGGAAATCCGCCGCATGGCCCAGGCGGTTGTGGACGCCCAGACCCGCGAGATCGCCGAGATGCGCGCCTGGAAACCGGCCGCCAACTAGGCGTTCAGCGCGGCCGCCAGCCCAGGGTGATCAAGGCGCAGGCGACCGCCGCCCCGCCCCCGCAGACCAGGGGGATCATCGGATCGGAACCCAGGTCCGCTAGTCGATAAAACAGGGCCGTCGTGGCCATGCCGCAGACCGCCGCCACGCCGATCCAGGCCAGCCGCGTCTTCAGGCGGGTCGACAGGGCGGCCATCACGCCCCCGGTCAGCAAGGCGGGCACAAAGCCGATCATCATCCCCAGCACGGCCGCGAACGGCCACATCAGCAGGGTCACCACGGCGTTCGACCGATCGACCATCATCAGGCTGGCCGCCATGACGCTCATGACCAGGGTCGCGCCGATCAGCGGACCGATCAGGGCGAACACCGCCGCCACCGCCAGAGCGCGTCCCCATCCCTTTGTCGCCATCGTCCCCTCTCGATCCCGTCGGCCGAGCCGGGCGATCAGATCGCGGGCACGGCCTGGCTGAGGCGCCCGCCGACGCGGATCGGTTCGACCCGCACGGCCAGGCCGCTTCTGTCATCGGTCTCAACATAGACGCCGCAGATCGTCGCCGGGCCTGACGCGGGCTGATATCGGCCGCCGCTGATGCGGGTGGTGAATCGGCGCAGCGGCTCTTCCTTGTCGTTGCCGATGACGGAATCGTAGTCGCAGCAGCCCCCGGCGTCGGTCTGATAGGCGGTGCCGGCGGGCAGAATCTGGCAGTCGGCGGTCGGCACATGGGTGTGGGTGCCCACCACCAGCGAGGCCCGGCCGTCGCAGAAATGGCCCATGGCCATCTTCTCGCTGGTCGCCTCGGCATGGACATCGACGATCACGGCATCGGCCGCCAGGCCCAGCGGACAGGCCGCCAGCTCCTTTTCGACCGCGCTGAACGGGTCGTCCATCGGGTCCATATGCACCCGGCCCAGCACATTCATGACCAGGACGGTGCGCCCCGACTGAGTCTCGAACAGATTGGCCCCGGCGCCCGGCGCATCCATCAGGCGCGGATAGTTCAGCGGCCGGATCAGACGCGGCTCGCGCACGATATAGGTCAGGGCCTCGCGCTGGTCCCAGCTGTGGTTGCCCAGGGTCAGGCAGTCGGCGCCGGCCATGAACAGCTCGTTCGCCGTGCTTTCGGTGATGCCGAAGCCGCCCGCCGCGTTCTCGGCGTTGACCACCACGAAATCCAGTTTCAGGTCGCGCTTCAGCCCCGGCAGGTGGTCGCTGAGACCATCCCTGCCCGACTTGCCGACCACATCTCCGAAGAACGCCAGACGCATGAGGATTCAGACCTTTCGGCAGGCCGTATAGCCGACCTCGGTCAGAACGCCATGCAGGGGGATGTCGTGCGGCTCCATCGGCAGGCGATCGGCCTCCTGTCCGGCATAGGCCAGGCCGACGAAGGCGACGCCCGGCCGCGCCGCCAGGGTGCGGTCGTAATAGCCCCCGCCCTGGCCCAGCCGTCCGCCCTGAAGGTCAAAGGCCAAAAGGGGGCAAAGGATCAGATCCGGCCCCACCACCGTCGCCGCAGCCAGGGGCGCGGGTGATCCCGCCAGATCGGGAATAAGCGCCTGTCCCGGCGCCCAGGCGCGAAAGACCAGGGGGGCGTCCGCAACCTCGACCACCGGCAGACACAGGTCGCACGACCGTTCCATCAGGACGCGGGCCAGGATCGCCGGGTCGATCTCGGCCCCGCGCGCGCGATAGAGCGCCACGGTCAGCCGACGCCCCCGTGCGACTTCCTGCGCCCAGCCCGCCTCGCGCCCGAACAGGGCGTCCAGCAGGGCGTCGGCATGACTGGCCAGCCGGTTCGCCGCATCCGGCGACGCCTGCGCCAGCCGCTTGCGCCGCGCACGGGCCTCCGCACGAAGTTCAGATTTGGAGATCACCAACCGCCCTCCATCTGCGAGTCTCCGCGTGGCGCGGTATCGCGCATAGCGGCGCCCTCAAGCAGCGAGGCTCCGCGAGCCGAGCGGTAGGGCAAGAAACAACGCTCGCCCTCAAGCAGCGAGCGACCGCGTCGCGAGCGATAGGGCAAAAAAAGACAAGGTTGGCGGCGCCGCGAGGACCGTGGAGGACTGTTCAATCCTCTCGACCTGGATAACCAGGTGGGCGCCGTGTGCCCAGGCCCTCGAGCCCAGACAGGGACAGCTCCCTTCGAGTGAATTAAGGTCGCGAGGATAAGTCGCCTCCGACGAGAGCCGCAGCAGGACCCGCCACCGATCAAGATAGGCCCGGACCGGGGGCGGAACAATGGCGGGCTGACACGTCTCCTCCCCATCGCCGATGGGGAGGTGGATCGGCGGCGACAGCCGACGAGACGGAGGGGGCGTCTCGATCTTTGAAGCCTCAGGCGCCCCCTCCACCGCTTCGCGGTCCCCCTCCCCATGTCATGGGGAGGAGACAAGCTCACAGACTCTGGGCGATCTTCTCGATGCGTGCGGCGACGGCGTTCAGCGCCTCGGCCACGCCGGCGTCGCCGGACCCGTTGGTGATCACGGGCGTCGAACCGCCTGACGACTGGGCCGCCAGCCGCGCTTCCTGAAGTTCGTCCGCCAGGACCAGGGCCGCCATCAGGAACAGGCGGATATCCCCCACATGGCCGACGTCGCGCGACACCTGGCGCACATGGGCGTCGAACTGGCGCGCCAGGATACGGACCCGTTCCTCCTGTCCGTCGGCGCAGCCCACGGCATAGGGGCGGCCGTTGATATCGACGGTGACGGTGGCCATCAGTCCGCCTCGCTCAACAGGTCGCGCAGCTCGTTGGCGGCGCGGGCCAGGGCGTCCGACGCCTCCTGGCCCGCGGCTTCCAGCTCGGCGATGCGGGTGGCGACGGCGGGATCGTGACCGGCGAACAGGTCGTCGGCATCGACCGTGGCGGACGCGGCCGAGCGCGCCTTCAGGTCCAGCACCCGGCGCTCCAGCGCGGCCAGGGCGCGGTCGATCCTGTTTTTCGCGGCGGTCGTGGCGTCGGCCATCGGGTCGCTTCCTCCAGAATCCGTATAGAACCCGCCCGCGCGCCGGGGTAAAGCGGCGCGCCCTCCAATTTTTTCCGTCCCCGACCAAAGGTCCCGCCATGACCAAAGCCCCCGCCACACCCGAAAAGGCCACGCCGAAGCAGATGGCCGACGCAATCCGCGTGCTGGCGATGGACGGGGTCGAGAAGGCCAACAGCGGTCACCCGGGCATGCCCATGGGCATGGCGGACGTGGCGACGGTGCTGTTTTCCAAATTCCTGAAGTTCGACGCCAGCCGCCCCGACTGGGCCGACCGCGACCGGTTCATCCTGTCGGCGGGCCACGGCTCGATGCTGATCTACGCCCTGCTGCACCTGACCGGCTACAAGGCCGCGACTAAGGAGCAACTGTCGAACTTCCGCCAGTGGGGGTCCAAGACCGCCGGCCACCCGGAATACGGCCACATGCCGGGCGTCGAGACGACCACCGGCCCCCTGGGTCAGGGCCTGGCCAACGCCGTCGGCTTCGCCATGGCCGAGCGCCATCTGGCCGCCCATTTCGGTTCGGATCTGTGCGACCACCGCACCTGGGTCATCGCGGGCGATGGTTGCCTGATGGAAGGCGTGTCGCAGGAGGCGATCACCCTGGCCGGGCGTTATCAGCTGAACCGCCTGACCGTGCTGTGGGACGATAACGCCATCACCATCGACGGCGCCGTCGGCCTGTCGGACGCCACCGACCAGAAGATGCGCTTCAAAGCCGCCGGCTGGGCCGTCAAGGCCATCGACGGCCACGACATGAAGGCCATCAAGTCGGCCCTGCAATGGGCGACCAAACAGGACAAGCCGACCCTGATCGCCTGCAAGACCAAGATCGGCCGCGGCGCCGCGACGATGGAAGGCAGCCACAAGACCCATGGCGCGGCCCTGGGCGCCGCCGAGATCGCGGCCACCCGCCTGGGCCTGTCGTGGGATCACGACCCGTTCGAAATCCCCGAGGCCATCGAAAAGGCCTGGCGCAAGGTCGGTCGCCGGGGCGCCAAAGATCGCAAGGCCTGGGAGGCGCGCCTGGCCGCCTCTTCGCTGGCCCCCGACTTCGCCCGCGCCATGAAGGGCGACCTGCCCGCCGACGCCTTCGACAAGCTGGACGCCAAGATCGCCGAACTGGTCGAAACCAAACCGGCCCAGGCCACGCGCCAGGCGTCGGGCGCGGCGCTGGAGACTGTGTTCGAGGCCATCCCCGAACTGATCGGCGGCTCGGCCGATCTGACCGGCTCGAACAATACCTTCGTCAAGGGCACGGAGATTTTCGACGCGCCGGATTATGAAGGCCGCTACGTCAACTGGGGCATCCGCGAACACGGCATGGCGGCGGCCATGAACGGCATGGCCCTGCACGGCGGGGTCATTCCCTATGGCGGCACCTTCATGGTGTTTTCGGACTACAGCCGCCCGTCGATCCGTCTGGCGGCCCTGATGGGGGTACGGGCGATCCACGTCCTGACCCACGACAGCATCGGCCTGGGTGAAGACGGCCCGACGCACCAGCCGGTCGAGCATCTGGCCGCCCTGCGCGCCATTCCCAACCTGCTGGTCTTCCGCCCGGCCGACACGGTCGAGGCCATGGAGTGCTGGAAGCTGGCGCTGGAGCACAAGACCACGCCGTCGGCCATGGCCCTGTCGCGCCAGAAGACGGCGGCGGTGCGCACCACGGCGGCGAGCGAGAATCTGTCGGCCCGCGGCGCCTATGAGCTGAAGGCCGCATCGGGCGAAGCGAAAGCCACCCTGTTCGCCACCGGCACCGAGGTTCCCATCGCCCTGGAGGCCGCCGAAATGCTGGACGCCGAAGGCACGCCGACCCGCGTCGTCTCGGTCCCCTGTTTCGAACTGTTCGAGCAGCAGGACGCCAAATACCAAGCCGCCGTCATCGGTCGGGGCACGGTGCGCGTCGCCGTCGAGGCCGCGATCAAACAGGGCTGGGAGCGGTTCATCGGCGAGGACGGCGGCTTCGTCGGCATGACGGGCTTCGGCGCCAGCGCCCCGGCCGACATCCTGTACCGCGAGTTCGGCATCACCGCCGAGGCCGTGGTCGCGGCGGTCAAGGCGCGGCTCTGAGACACGACCCTCTCCCCTTGTGGGAGAGGGAGATCGCGCACGGCGGCGTCAGCCGTCGTCCTGGCGCGGTCGGGTGAGGGGTTGCACGGACCCCGTCGTTGAGGGCGGCGCGACCCCTCATCCGGCCCTCCGGGCCACCTTCTCCCGCAAGGGGGAGAAGGGTCGCGGGAGACAGGTGATGAAGCCCATCGTCATGCTTTTAGGGGCCGCTTTGATGTCGCCCCTGGTGGCGCCCGTCGCGGCCCAGACGGCCGAACCGGCCGTAGCGGCGACACCCGCGCCGGTCGGCCAGACCTTCACCCTCCCCTCGCCGATCATGGAGGGAAATCGGGAAATCAATGTCCTCTTGCCCGACGACTATGAGAACGGGGATCGCCGCTACCCCGTCGTCTATATGCTGGACGGTGGCCAGGCTCAGGACTTCCCGACCTATGCCGCCCTGGTCCGTGACGCGATCCGCGCCGGAGACATGCAGCCTGTCATCGTGGTCGGGGTGGCGTCGCAGGATCGGCAGAACGAACTGACCGAAAGGGCGACGGACCGTCGGATCATCGCCCAATGGCCCAACCACGGACAATCCGACCGGTTCCGCCGTTTCCTGACCGACGAGGTCAAGCCGTGGGTCCAGGGCCGCTATCGCACCAATGGCGACGATGTCGTGCTGGGCGAGTCGGCGGCGGCCCTGTTCATCGTCGAAACCTTCCTGGAGCAGCCGGCCCTGTTCGACCGCTACCTGGCCATCAGCCCCAGTCTATGGTGGGATCGTGAAGCCCTGTCGAAGCGTGCGGCCAGTCTGTTGGCGGCCCATCCGCCCGGGGAACGCCAGCTTCTGCTGACCATTGGCGATGAAGGGGGGCAGATGCAGGCCGGTCTGGACCGCGTGATTGTCGCCCTGCGCCGTACACCGCCCAATGGCCTGAACTGGCGCTATGAACCGCGGCATGACCTGACCCATTCCACCATCTATCGCGCCATGGCCCCGGCCTTCCTGCGTGAAGCCTTGCCGCCTGTGAAGGATTGATCATGACCCGTCTCGGCACTCCCCTGTCCGACACCGCGACCCGCGTCATGCTTCTGGGCGCCGGCGAACTGGGCAAGGAGGTGGCCATCGAGCTGCAACGGCTGGGCGCCGAGGTGATCGCGGTCGATCGCTACGCCAACGCTCCGGCCATGCAGGTGGCGCACCGCAGCCACGTCATTCCCATGACCGACCCCCAGGTGCTGAACGGCATCATCCTGGTCGAGGCGCCGCACATCATCGTGCCCGAGATCGAGGCCATCGCCACTGAGGTTCTGGCGGGGATCGAGGCGGCCGGGCTGGCCACCGTCATCCCCACGGCGCGCGCGACCCAGTTGACCATGAACCGCGAGGGCATCCGCCGCCTGGCGGCCGAGGATCTGGGCCTGCCGACCAGCCCCTACGCCTTCGTCGGCTCGGCCGCCGAACTGGCCGAGGCGGCGCATCGCATCGGCCTGCCCGTCTTCGTCAAGCCGGTGATGTCGTCGTCGGGCAAGGGCCAGTCGATGATCCAGGCCCTGGAAGACGCCGCCAACGCTTGGGCCTATGCCCAGTCCGGCGGCCGGGTCGAAACCACGCGGGTGATCGTGGAAGGCCGCATCGATTTCGACTTCGAGATCACCCTGCTAACCGTGCGGTCTATGCGGGACGGCGCCGTGGTGACCGACTTCTGCGACCCCATCGGCCACCGTCAGGAAAGCGGCGACTATGTCGAAAGCTGGCAGCCCCAGCCGATGACCCCCGTCGCCTTGGCCCGCGCCCAGGAGATCGCGGGCAAGGTCACGGACGCCCTGGGCGGCGTGGGCGTCTTCGGCGTCGAGCTGTTCGTGAAGGGAGATCAGGTCTGGTTCTCGGAGGTGTCTCCGCGCCCGCACGACACCGGCCTGGTCACCCTGGCCAGCCAGACTATGAGCGAATTCGCCCTGCACGCCCGCGCCATCCTGGGCCTGCCGGTGGATGTGACGCGCCGCGACGTGGCGGCCAGCGCCGTCATCTATGGGGGGATCGAGGCCCAGGGCGTGGCGTTCGAGGGCGTGGCCCAGGCCCTGTCGGTGCCGACCGCTGACCTGCGCCTGTTCGGCAAGCCGGAAAGCTTCGAGCGCCGCCGCATGGGCGTGGCCACGGCACGCGGCCACACCATCGACCAGGCCCGCGAACGGGCGCGCGAAGCGGCGGGCCGTGTCCGCGTCGTCGCCGATTAAGCGGCGGGCGTCGCCAACAGAGCGGCGGCCGCGGCCTCGATCACCGCGTCACGCGCGCGACGCAGTTCGTCGGCGGTCACATCGACCTCATGGTCCGGCGTGACGCCCTGGCCTTCCAGCACCTGCCCCTGACCCGAACGGAAGGCGCGAATGCCGATGCTCAGTTCGCCGCCATCGGGCAGGACCAGTTGGCGCGAAGCGATCACGGCGCCACGAGACTTGGCGCCGAACACCCAGCCCCGCCCCGTCTCCTGCATCGTCGCAGCGAACACCTCGGCGCCGCTGGCCGACGCGCCGGAGATCAGCACCGCCACCGGACCCGCATAGCCCTGTCGCCAGGGTCGGGTGCGATAGGGCCAACGCGGCATGTAGCCGTTCTGGACATAGGCATAGGGCTGAGGCTCGGCGAAGAAGGGCGACAGGGCCGCGCCGACCGCCGCCAGCAGCCCGCCGCCATTGTCCCGCAGATCGACGATCAGGCCCGGCGGCGGATCGGCCGCGATCTCGCGCATCCGTTCCGTCAGCCAGGTGCGGCTGGCGGGCGTGAAATAGTCGAAGGTCAGAACGACCACCCCATCGTCGCGCCTGTGCATCTCGCCCGGCCGAGGGGGCAGGTCCACTTCAGGCAGCATCAGGGTGTGCACCTGATCGTCCGCGTCGGTGAAGACCACCTCGTGTTCGGGCCGCCGCTCGGACGCCATGGCCGGGGTGACCGGCTCGCCATCGATACGGTCCAGTCGCCAGCCCACCTGAACCTGTCCGGCCGCCGGTGCGTCGGATCGGACATGGGTGACGATGAACTGGCCATCGACCACGCGCATGCTGAAACCCATCAGCGGCCGCGCCTCGCGTCGTTCTCTCAGGCGCTGGCGATACTGCGTCGGGGTGACGGCGCGGGTGTGGGCGTCGCCCAGCAGCGTCAGCGTCTCATTCAGGGCGCGATAGAGTCCGGCCTCGTCGGTTTGGGCCACCGCACGCTCTCGCCGGGCGGCGGCTTCGCCGCGCCAGTCGATCCCGCCGAAATCGCGACGATAGAAACGGCGCGACACCCAGTCGACCGCCGCATCATAGGTGCGTGCATTCAGGGCGGCGCGCTCGGCCGAGCCATCCGAAACCTCGACGACCGGGGGTACGGTCCGGTCGTTGGCATAGGGCAGAGTCTGGCATGCCGACAAAGCCAGCAGAAGACACAGGGGCGCCAAAAACCGGCGAAGCAAAGCGCGCGACATGTCCTTTCTAGACCATGCCCCCGACAGGATTGCCAGCATCGGGCGGACGGTCCTCACCCCAGGGCGATGTCCAGGAACATCATCCCCACCAGGCCGATCATCAGGCCGATCATCGAGCGTTCGTCGCGCGCCTCGGCCCGGGTCTGGGGAATGATCTCGGCGGTGACCACATAGATCATGGCGCCCGCCGAAAGGCCCAACCCCCAGGGCAGCAGCGACGGCGACAGGGCCACCAGCCCCGACCCGACCACACCGCCGACCGGCTCGACCAGGCCCGAAGCCAGGGCCGCGGCGAAGGCGGTCCAGCGCCCGTACCCCAGGGTTCCCATGGCGGCCGCCACCGCCAGGCCCTCCGGCATGTTCTGGATGCCGATGCCCAGCGCCGTGGACAGTCCCTGCCCCATGTCTCCGCCGCCGAAGGCGAAGCCCACCGCCGCGCCTTCGGGAAAATTGTGCAAGGTGATGGCGAAGACGAACAGCCATATCCGCCGCGCCAGATCGCGCGACCCCGCCGGCCCGATGGCCAGCATGTCTACCGGCGCGAACCGGTTCAGAACCCCTATCGCAGCCGCGCCCAGCAGAACCGCCGCGGCCATGACGCCCGCCGCCATCGCCCGGCTCGCCCCATGATCCTCCAGCACCCCGACGCCGGGTATGATCAGCGAGAAGAAGGACGCCGCCAGCATCACCCCCGCCGCGAACCCCAGCAGGATCGATTCCATCTGGCGCGACGGCGTCTTCAGAAACAACAGCGGCAGCGCGCCCACGGCTGTCATCAGGCCCGCGGCCAGGCTTCCCAGGGTTCCGGCCGCGACCGGCGAAAGGCTTTCCAGCATGACGCCTGTGTGCGGCCTGACGCCGATGACCGCAAGGCGCTTTCGCTGATGCGCGCCGGACCTTAAGAACAGGCCGTGACCGACGCCCCCTTCCCTTCCACAATGCCCAGCGCGGCGTCGGCTCTGGCCGATGCACGGCGCATCGTGGTCAAGATCGGCTCGGCCCTGCTGATCCAGGGCCAGGCGCGGGGCGTGGCCCGTGACTGGCTGGCGGCCCTGGCCGTCGACATCGCCGCCTTGCGAGCACCGGGGCGTCAGGTGATCGTGGTGTCCTCCGGCGCTGTGGCCCTGGGGCGCGGTCGCCTGGGCGCCACGGGCAAGGGGCTGGACGACAAACAGGCCGCCGCCGCCGTGGGGCAATCCCTGCTGATGCACGCCTGGGAAGACGCCCTGGCCCCGCACGGCCTGATCGCGGCCCAGTTGCTGCTGACGCGCGACGACACCGAACGGCGCCGCCGCTGGCTGAACGCGCGCGCCACGGTCGAGGCCCTTCTGGGGCATGGCGTCGTGCCGGTGGTCAATGAGAACGACACCGTGGCGACCGAGGAAATCCGCTACGGCGACAACGACCGGCTGGCGGCGCGCGCGGCCCAGTTGGCGCGGGCGGACCTGCTGGTTCTGCTGTCCGATATCGACGGCCTCTATACGGCCGATCCCCGACGCGATCCGGCCGCACGCCATCTGCCCTGGGTCGAAAGCCTGGGGCCTGACATTCTGGCGATGGCGGGCGGCGCCAACGCCGGTTCTGGCGTCGGCACGGGCGGCATGGCGACCAAGCTGGCGGCGGCCCAGATCGCGCGCTCGGCGGGATGCGCCACCGTCATCGCTTCAGGCCTGACGCCGCATCCGCTTCAGGCCGTAGTCGAGGGCGCGCGGGCCACCCTGATCTCCGCTCCGTCAGGGCCGATGCAGGCCTACAAACAATGGATCGCCGGCAGTCTGGCGCCGGCCGGAACCCTGGTGCTGGACGCAGGGGCGGCCCAGGCCCTGACCGGCGGCAAGAGCCTGCTGCCCAGTGGCGTCATCGAAATTCGGGGGGCGTTTGACAAGGGGGACTGCGTGCGCCTGACCGGCCCCGACGGCGCGTCCCTGGGCGTCGGTCTGGCGGCCTATCCGGCCGAGGACATGGCCCGCATTCGCGGCCGACGCAGCGACGAGATCGAGGCGATCCTGGGCTATCGTGGCCCTGCCGCCGTGGTTCACCGCGACGACATGGTGCTGGAGGTCGGATGAGCGCGCTGCACACAGACATGCTGGCCATCGGCCGCCGCGCCCGCAGCGCCGCGCAGGCCCTGGCCCAGACGACGGCCCAGGCGCGCACCCATGCCCTGACCTTGCTGGCGGACGCCCTGCTTCAAGCCCAGGCGGTCATTCTTCAGGCCAACGCCCGTGATGTCGAAGCCGCCCGGGCGGCCGGCCTGTCCGAAGCGCTGATCGACAGGCTGGCGCTGACGCCCGATCGCGTGGCGGCGATAGCCCAGGCCGTTCGGGTCATCGCCGGCGTTCCCGACCCCCTGGGCGCCGAACTGGCGCGATGGACCCCCGCCAACGGCCTGGACATCGCCCGCGTCCGCACCCCCATCGGCGTGCTGGGCGTCATCTACGAAAGCCGGCCGAACGTCACCGCGGACGCAGCGGCCCTGTGTATCCGGTCGGGAAACGCCGCCATCCTGCGCTGCGGCTCGGACTGTCTGCAGTCGTCCCTGGCCATCGCCGAGGCGGTTCGCATCGCGCTTATTGGGGCCGACCTGCCTGCCGACGCCATCCAGCTGATCGCCACGCCCGACCGCGACGCCGTGGGTCATCTGCTGTCGGGCCTGGAGGGGACGGTTGATCTGCTGATCCCGCGCGGCGGCAAGAGCCTGGTCGCCCGCGTGCAGAGCGAAGCCAGGGCGCCCGTGCTGGGCCACTTGGAAGGCCTGTGCCACACCTATCTGCATCACACCGCCGATCTGGACGTCGCCCGGCGCGTGACCCTGAACGCCAAGATGCGCCGGGTCTCGGTCTGCGGCGCGACCGAGACCCTGCTGGTGGATCGCGCGGGCGCCGAACGACTATTGCCCCAGGTCGCCGCCGATCTGATGGCCGCAGGATGCGAATTGCGCGGCGACGACGCTGCACGCGCCCTGGTCCCCGACATGGCCGAGGCGACCCAGGCGGATTGGACCACCGAATACCTGGCCCCCATACTGTCGGTGCGGATCGTCGAAGACCTGGACGACGCCGTGGATCACATCCGCCGTTACGGCTCTGGCCACACCGAGGCGATCATCACGATGGACGAAACGGCCGCGCAACGGTTCACCGACGCCGTCGACAGCGCCATCGTCCTGGTCAACGCCTCGACCCAGTTCGCCGACGGCGGCGAGTTCGGCTTTGGGGGCGAGATCGGCATTTCCACCTCCCGCCTCCATGCGCGCGGCCCGGTCGGGGCCGAACAACTGACGACCTACAAATATGTGGTCCGGGGCCAGGGTCAGACACGCCCCTAGGTCCGTCTTGTTTCGATACGGACAATCTGCTACAGAGTCTGCGACTGAAAATCCGTGGCCCGCCGGCCACGATTCGACGCGGTGTGACGATCCGCCTCTGGTCAAGTCGGCAACGGATCACCAAGTCTTCGGTTGAGGGGTGAGGGATCGGTGCACATTCCGTGGCCGAAACCGCTGGACCCGCTCGGTATCGGTCGGAGGGACCACTTTTATGGCTGCCAATTCCACCTATGCGGTGATGTCGCCTGAACAGGGACTGTCACGCTATCTCACTGAAATCCGTAAATTTCCGATGCTCAGCAAGGACGAAGAGTTCATGCTGGCCAAGCGCTGGAGCGAGCATCAGGACCCTGAGGCCGCCCACCGTCTCGTCACGTCGCACCTGCGCCTGGTGGCCAAGATCGCCATGGGTTATCGCGGCTATGGCCTGCCGATCGGCGAAGTGATTTCCGAAGGCAACGTCGGCCTGATGCAGGCCGTCAAGAAATTCGACCCCGACAAGGGATTCCGCCTGGCGACCTACGCCATGTGGTGGATCCGCGCCTCGATCCAGGAATACATCCTGCG
>NZ_CALMFB010000012.1 GCF_937863155.1 uncultured Brevundimonas sp.
GCCAAGATGGCCCTGGTCGGCCTGATGCAGACCCTGGCCATCGAGGGCCAGAAGAACGACATCCGGGTCAACTGCCTGGCGCCCACGGCCCACACCCGCATGACCGAGGATCTGGGCGCCGCCCTGCCGCTGGAGGCGCTGGGCCCGGAACTGGTCAGCCCCGGCCTGCTGCATCTGGTCAGCCGCGACGCGCCCACCCGCTGCATCCTGGGCGCCGGCGCCGGCGGGTTCGAGCGCGCCTATGTCACCCTGACGCAAGGCGTCCACATCACAGGTGAGGATGCGCCCGAACAGGTCGCGGCCCGGTTCGACCAGATCAGCGACCGCGCCGGCGAGATCGTGCCCGACATGGGCGCGGCCCAGGGCATGCTGGAACTGACCAAGGCGAAGGTTTCCCTCGGCGGCTGACGCCGCGCGCCTATGTTCGCGACGCGGTCGCTCACGGCTTGAGGCGGGTTCCCGGGCGGCTGACGCCGCGCGCCTATGTTCGCGACGCGGTCGCTCACGGCTTGAGGCGGGTTCCCGGGCGGCTGACGTCGGGCGCCCAGGTTTGGGACGTCAAGACCCTTGCGCTGACGCTGGGGCATGGCGTTAGCATTCCCCAATAATCCGATAGGGAGCTCCCCATGCGCGACGCCGTCATCGTCTCCACCGCCCGCACGCCGATCGGGCGCGCCTATCGCGGCGCCTTCAACGACACCCAGCCGCAACAGCTGGGCGCCCACGCCATACGCCATGCGGTGCAGCGGGCGGGCGTCGATCCGGCCGAGATCGAGGACGTGGTGTTCGGCGCCGCCCTGCAACAGGGCTCGACCTCGCCCAATATCGCCCGTCAGGTCGCCCTGGCGGCGGGCCTGCCCGCCAGCGTCGCGGGCATGAGCCTGGACCGTCAGTGCGCCTCGGGCCTGATGGCCATCGCCACGGCGGCCAAACAGGTGATCACCGACGGCCAGCAGGTCGCCATCGGCGGCGGGCTGGAGAGCATCTCCCTGGTCCAGAACCAGCACATGAACCTGTACCGGATGAAGGACGAGGCGCTGCTGACGCTGTCGCCCCACATCTATATGTCGATGCTGGAGACGGCCGAGGTTGTGGCCGACCGCTACGGCATCAGCCGCGAGGCCCAGGACGACTACGCCCTGCAGTCCCAGCAGCGCACGGCGGCGGCCCAGGCGGCCGGCCATCTGGACGCCGAGATCGTGCCCATGACCACGACCATGCAGGTGGTGGACAAGGCCACGGGCCAGACGTCGGCGAAAGAGGTGACCCTGTCCAAGGACGAGGGCAACCGCGCCGACACCACCCTTGAGGGCCTTCAGTCGCTGAAGCCCGTCTTCGGCGGCGGCGAGAAAATCCAGCAGGGCCGTTTCATCACCGCCGGCAACGCCAGCCAGCTGTCGGACGGCGCCTCGGCCAGCGTCATCATGGAGAGCAAGGAGGCCGAGCGGCGCGGCCTTCAGCCCCTGGGCGCCTATCGCGGCATGGCCGTGGCGGGCTGCGAGCCAGACGAAATGGGCATCGGCCCCGTCTTCGCCGTGCCGAAACTGCTGAAGCAGCACGGCCTGACCGTCGACGACATCGGCATCTGGGAGCTGAACGAGGCCTTCGCCGTCCAGGTGCTGTATTGCCGCGACCGGCTGGGCATCCCCAACGACCGGCTGAACGTCTCGGGCGGCGCCATCTCCATCGGCCACCCCTATGGCATGTCGGGCGCCCGGATGACCGGCCACGTCCTGATCGAGGGCAAGCGCCGCGGGGCCAAATACGGCGTCGTCACCATGTGCATCGGCGGCGGCATGGGCGCGGCGGGCCTGTTCGAAATCTTCTGAACCCCGGCCTTGCGGATCAGCGGCCGCCTTCGGGCGGCGCCTCGCCATACTCCAGGAACCTGAGCCACCGGCGATAGCCCTGGCCCATGACGCCATCCACGGCATCGGCCATGGCGCCTAGGCCCGGCCCCTCGACCACAAAGACCCAGGTCGGCTCCCACCCCCGGTTAGCGCCGGGCCAGGTCACCGTCAGGTCCGCGCGGGTCGCCCGCCCGCGCAGAGGGCCGAACGGGGCATGGAACACCAGGCGGTCTTCGGCGACCGTGACGGTTCGGCCATGGTCGAAGGCCGGATTGTCGGGCAGTTTTTCGCACCAGCAGCCGCCCGGCGTCAGATCCAGGCTCAGATTCCGGGAGTCGCCCGTATAGGTGTGGGACGACGCCCACCATTCCGGCAACGCGCGGAAAGCGTCGGGAATGTCGCCGGGGTCGATCTCGGCGCCGATGGCGAATTTCAGGGTGAAGCCGTTCTCGCTGCGCGACACGACCTCGGCCTGTGCGCCCGAAGCCAGGAACAGAACGGCGGCGGCGGCCAGTAGGCTGCGGACCATGGATATGTCCTCCCGGCCCCGATCAGCGCGCGTCGCGTCGGGTT
Organism: uncultured Brevundimonas sp.; assembly: GCF_937863155.1. Lineage (GTDB taxonomy): Bacteria > Pseudomonadota > Alphaproteobacteria > Caulobacterales > Caulobacteraceae > Brevundimonas. The sequence continues at coordinate 2,424 of NZ_CALMFB010000012.1, forward strand.
CGTCAAGCCGCCTGGAAGCTGAGCGGCGCGCCCCAGAATTGGCTGACCCGCTCCGTCTGCGGGCCGGGCGTTCCGGTCGTCAGGAAGTCGCGGCGGCCGGACGATCCCAGATCGTATTCCGGGTGCCGCTGGAAATAGCGGTCCAGGGCGTCGGCCACGGCGGTCGGCTGGTGGATCACGCTTGTGCCGGGCGGCAGGGCTTCGGCGAACAGGTCGGCGACGATCTCATAATGGGTGCAGCCCAGTATGGCCTTGTCCGGGTGACGGCCGATACGGCGGCGCAGGGCGTCGACATGCTCGTCGACCACCACCTTCAGCTCCTCGGTCGTGGCGCCCAGTTCGATCAGGCCGGCCAGACCGGGGCACGGCTCGGAAAAGACCGCCAGATCCTCGCGGCGCTTGTCGATCTCGATCTCATAGACCCGGCTCATGGCCGTGGCGGCGGTGCAGAAGACGCCGGTGATCTCGATCGCCTCGATCTTCTCGCCGGACCGGTCGGCCTCATAGGTCCAGGGCAGGCCGGTCGCCGCCTCGATGGTCGGCACGATGATGCCCAGTACGTTTACCGGGCGGCCGAACCGTTCGCGCGCCTGGGGCGCCCAGGTCTGTTGCAACCGACGCAGGGCGATGGCGCTGGCGGTGTTGCAGGCCAGAACGATGACCGAGGCCCCCGCCTCGAACAGCCGCTCGCACCCGGCGCGGGTCAGGTCGACGATCTCCTCGCCCCCGCGCCCGCCATAGGGGGCGTTGGCCTGGTCGGCCAGATAGACGAAGTCCCGGTCGGGGAACCGCCTCGTCAGTTCGCGGTGGACCGTCAGCCCGCCGACACCGGAATCGAAAACGCCTATCGCCATGGGCGCTGGCTTTAGAGGTCCACGCGCCTGCGTTCAACGGCCGCACACGAACGGCGACAAGATTACGGTCGAGTCATGTGACGGATGCCTAACATCGGTCTAGGGTCCGGCCCGAACCGATTTGCAGTCGAGGATGGACCCCATGCACAGACGCCACTTCATGATCGCGGGGGGCAGCGTGTTCGCCCTGACCGGATGCGCCACGGCCGGCGCCGCGCCGGGCGGCGCGGGCGGCGACGCCTCGTCCCTGACCGCCCAGGCCGCCGAGGCCCGCGCCGTCCTGCCGCGCCAGAGCCCGCGCGCCGAACTGCTGCAGGAATGGACCGGCCCCTATGGCGGCGTGCCGCCGTGGGATCGCGTCACGGCCGCCAAGCTGCGCGAGGCGATCGTCGAAGGCATCGAACTGCAACGCGCCGAATACGCCGCCATCGCCGACAATCCCGCCCCGGCGACCTTCGCCAACACCTCGGTGGCCATGCAGATGGCGGGCGAGCCGCTGGGCCGCGCCCTGTCCGTGTTCGGCGTCATGACGTCCAACATCGGCTCGGACGACTATCAGGCGCTGCAACGCGAAGTCTCGCCCCTGCTGGCCGCCGCCAGCGACGAGATCACCTTCAACGCCAAACTGTTCCAGCGCATACGCCACGTCGCCGACAACGCCGCCGACATGGGCCTGGACGCCGAACAGAGCCGTCTGGTGACCCGCAGCCGCGATTCCTTCGTGCGCAACGGCGCGGCCCTGGACGCCGCCGGCAAGGCCGAGCTGGGCCGCATCAACGCCGCCCTGTCCAACGCCTTCACCAGCTTTGGCCAGAAGGTGGTCGCCGACGAGAACGCCTGGACCGTGGTGGCGGACGTTTCGCGCCTGGCCGGCCTGCCGGACGACAGCAAGGCCGCCGCCGCCGCCGCCGCGCGTCGCCGCAACGTCCAGGGTGCGGCCATCGTCAACACCCGCTCCAGCGTCGATCCGGTGCTGAGCTTCGCCGACGACCGCGCCCTGCGCGAGGAGGTCTGGCGCAAATTCGTCAATCGCGGCGACAACGGCGACGCCAATGACACCAACGCCGTGATCGCCGAGATCGTGGCCCTGCGCGCCCAGCGCGCGCGCCTGCTGGGCTTCGGCAATCACGCCGAATGGCGCATGCAGGACACCATGGCCAAGACCCCGGCCGCCGCCATGGACCTGATGAACCGCGTCTGGGCGCCGGCCAAGGCCCGCGTCGTCGAAGAGGTGGCCGACATGCGCGCCATCGCCGGTTTCGACATCGAGCCGTGGGACTATCTCTATTTCGCCGAGAAGGTCCGCAAGGCCAAGTACGACCTGGATCAGAACGAGCTGAAGCCGTATTTCGAGCTGAACAACGTCCGCGCCGGCAGCTTCTACATGGCCGAGCGTCTATACGGCTTCACCTTCGAGAAGCTGGCCCCCGGGACCGTGCCGGTCTGGCACGAGGACGTGGTGGTCTATGAGGTCAAGGACCACGGCGCCCATGCGGGCCTGTACTACGCCGACGACTATGCCCGTCCGGGCAAGCGCTCGGGCGCCTGGATGACCAGCTATCGCGGCTATTCCACCTATGACGGCGTCAAGAACGTGCTGTCGTCGAACAACAACAACTTCATCAAGGCCGAAGACGGACCGATCCTGATCTCGCTGGACGACGCCGAGACCCTGTTCCACGAGTTCGGCCACGCCCTGCACTATCTGTCGTACCGGATCACCTATCCGGGCCTGGGCGGCACGCCGCGCGACTATGTGGAGTATCCGTCCCAGGTGCACGAACACTGGGTGCTGACCCGTCCGATCATCGACGGCTTCCTGAAGCATGTCGAAACCGGCCAGCCCATGCCCCAGGCCCTGGTCGACAAGATCGAGGCGGCCAACACCTTCAACCAGGGCTATGCGACCGTCAGCTATCTGTCGTCGGCCCTGGTGGACATGGACCTGCACACGCGCCCCACGCCGCCGACCGACATCGACGCCTTCGAGCGCGAGAGCCTGGCGCGCTACGGCATGCCCAAGGAGATCGTGATGCGGCACCGCCTGCCGCAGTTCAATCACCTGTTCAC
>NZ_CALMFB010000013.1 GCF_937863155.1 uncultured Brevundimonas sp.
GTTTACGGCGTGGACTACCAGGGTATCTAATCCTGTTTGCTCCCCACGCTTTCGCGCCTCAGCGTCAGTAATGAGCCAGTATGTCGCCTTCGCCACTGGTGTTCTTCCGAATATCTACGAATTTCACCTCTACACTCGGAGTTCCACATACCTCTCTCATACTCAAGACACCCAGTATCAAAGGCAGTTCCGAGGTTGAGCCTCGGGATTTCACCCCTGACTTAAATGTCCGCCTACGCGCCCTTTACGCCCAGTAATTCCGAGCAACGCTAGCCCCCTTCGTATTACCGCGGCTGCTGGCACGAAGTTAGCCGGGGCTTCTTCTCCGGGTACCGTCATTATCGTCCCCGGTGAAAGAATTTTACAATCCTAAGACCTTCATCATTCACGCGGCATGGCTGCGTCAGGCTTTCGCCCATTGCGCAAGATTCCCCACTGCTGCCTCCCGTAGGAGTCTGGGCCGTGTCTCAGTCCCAGTGTGGCTGGTCATCCTCTCAGACCAGCTACTGATCGTCGCCTTGGTGAGCCGTTACCTCACCAACTAGCTAATCAGACGCGGGCCGCTCTAAAGGCGATAAATCTTTCCCCCGAAGGGCACATTCGGCATTACCACCCGTTTCCAGGAGCTATTCCGAACCTAAAGGCACGTTCCCACGTGTTACTCACCCGTCCGCCACTAACCCCGAAGGGTCCGTTCGACTTGCATGTGTTAGGCCTGCCGCCAGCGTTCGCTCTGAGCCAGGATCAAACTCTCAGGTTGAGTTGACTTCTGACCTAAGCATGACAGCGCCGAAGCGCCGTCTGGCATTAGTTCTACGTATTCTTGACGAGATCCCACGTTCACCGATCCGAAGACCGGTTACATGGTATGTCTTTTCAAAAAGACCGCAGATGTCAGTGTCGATGATAACCTCTAGGGTTATCGCCAGGACACCGCCGCCTGCGTTTCTCTTTCCAGATCAACGATTTCAAAGACCTCAGGAACCGGAGACCGACCCCACCGTTTAGCGCCCGGTTGCGGCGGAGGCGGCGATGTAGTCGCCTCAGTGTTTCGTGTCAAGCGATCTTCCGAAGAAGTTTCTCTTTTTCACGACCCCGCTTGGCGGCGAGGGAGGCGCTGTTTAGCGCCTCGATTTTCCTAGTCAAGTCGTTCTTTTCAGAAAAGAACTTCTCGGTTCGGAGCCACCCCGGAGGGCGGCGGAGGCGGCTACCTAAAGAGGCGACCTCTCCGTGTCAACCGGGCCTTTCGACCTTTTTTGCAATCACCGAAACCGAAGTTTCCGAGGCCGCAAAAAACCGTCCCAGGAAGCCGGAGGGGCTTCCCTCAGTTCGTTTGGACGATTCGATTGAAGCGCGGAGACTAGTCGGCGGCGTTTCGAAAAGCAAGGGGCCGAGGCCGTCTTTCTTTCCTGTGGAGCCTGGGAAACTGATGTCTCCGCGGCCCCGCCGTCCAGCCCGTCTCCGAGCGAGGCGGCGGTATACGGAGGGGCTCCGAAGACCGCAAGCGGCTTTTTCGTGGCCGGACGGTTTTTCTCGCAGACTCCGGGTCCGCGACCCCGCTCAGCCCGCCGCTATATAGGTTCTGAGGCTTTCGGCCTCGCGCGATGCGGCCGCGATCTGGCATTTCACCACGTCGCCGATCGACACCACGCCGCACAGACGCTCTTCCTTCAGCACGGGCAGATGGCGGATTCGCCGATCCGTCATGCGCGTCATCAGCACATCGACCGTCTCGGCCGGCTGGGCGAAGACCACCTCGCGGGTCATATAGTCGTCGACCGGCCGGTCCAGCGCGCCCTGCCCGTCGCGCGCCACGGCGCGAACCACGTCGCGTTCCGACATGACGCCGACCACCCGGTCGTCCTGACAGACCATCAAGGCGCCGATGCGTCTCTGCTCCAGCTCGCGACACGCCTGGCCGACGGTCAGTTCGGGCGGAATGGCGAAGACGGCGTCGCCCTTGGACTTCAGGATTTCGGCGACCAGCATGGCGACGCTCCTTCTCTATATATAGAGAGCGCGGCCGCGGACGGGGCCGCTTCAGTCGACAGGGTCGCCCAGACGCGGCGTCGAATCAAATCCCGGCTTCGTGTTCGCGAACCAGCGGATCAGCGGGCCGATAGCCAAAAGCCCGACAACATAGCCGAAGGCGTGCGCTTCCCAGGCGATGCGGCCGCCCGAAACGCCGGGCGCCAGGCCGATCAGGCCGATGACCAGATTCGCCGCCATCCAGCCGGCGCTGGACTGAATCACCCGCCGATCCGTCAGCGGCATCAGCCGCCCGGACCCGATCTCCAGCCGCATGGCCGCGCCGATCAGGCCGAACACCCCGCCCGAGGCGCCGACCAGCGCATCGCTTGCCCCCCAATGCACCAGCCCATACCCCAGGGCCGCCAGCATGCCGGACACTATATATAGGCACAGAAACGCCCCCGCCCCGCGCAGACCCTCCAGCCGCCGCAGAATCGGCGCGCCAAAGGCCAGGGCCCCCACGGCGTTCATGATGGCGTGCATCCATCCGGCGTGCAGCAGCATCGAAGTGAACAGGCCGGTCCAGCGCCCCTGGGCCAGATCCGCCGGCGAAAAGGCCCAGCCCAGGCCGCCGTCGGCCAGGCGCACCTGAAAGGCATAGAGAATCGGCATCGACGCCGCCAATGCGACCGCCAGCAGCGGCGCATTGAACAACGGCTGGCGCCGGGACGGTTCGATTCGCGGATCTGACCAGGGCATGGCGTCCAGATGCGGGGGGAACGCCGCGATCTCAAGCGGTTCTTAATAACCTTAATCGAGAGTCACCCATCGACCGCCCTTGCGGCCGCGTGAAACCGGAGTCCGTCAACGCCATGTCGCGGCATCTGAACAGCCTGGCCTGCGCCGCCATTCTGGTTGTCGGCGCCCTGCCGTGCACCGCCTTCGCCCAGTCGGCCGGATCATCCGGCGCCGGCGCCTTTCAGGTCGGCTATGGCGGTTCGCGCTACACCACCGCGCGCCAGGCGACCGGCTCGACCCGCGACGCCAACGGCAACCGGCTGGTGATCGACGGCATCATCCAGACGGGGGCCTCCAGCTATTCCAGCGCCTCGGGCGGCGTGGCCAGCGCCTATTCCGGCGCGGGCGGCAGCGGAAACGGCCAGACCCAGATCGGCGGCGCCACCGCCATCGGCAACAGCCTGAACGTCGTGGTTCAGGGCAACAACAACACGGTGATCGTGAACTCCAACCAGACCAACACCGGCAATGTCACCGCCGGCACGGCGCTGAACGGGAATCTGAGGCTTCCATGATCGCTCGTCCGTTGAAGATCGGCGCGGCCCTGTCGGCCCTGGCCCTGCTGTCCGGGTGCGTTTCGACGACCGCCGGGCCGTCGGGCCTGTATGCGACACCCATCGGCAATGCGCCGGTGACGGCCAATCCGACCCCCTATTCCACCGGCCTGTATTGCTTGGCCGACTATGCCCGGCGCTACAATCTGCCGTCGCCGCGCATCGCCGTGGGCCGGATCAGCGACTATACCGGCACGGTGTCGGCCGATGGCGGACGCCAGATCACCGGCGGCGCCTCCCTGATGGCCTATTCGGCCCTGGCCAAGGCCGGCGCCCGCATCGTGGAGCGGTTCGACACCTCGGTGTCGGAACTGGAGCTGCGCTACGCCAACAACAAGCTGATCGGGGACGCGGGCCAGGGCGGCCCTGAAGACGCCCAGTATCGCCGCATCCTGGCCGGTCAGGTGCCGGGGTCCGACTTCTATATCGTCGGCGGCATCACCGAGGTGAATTACAACATTGGCTCGGCCGGCTTCGACGCCGGCATGGGCGAGGTCGATTCCAACCGCGGCGGCTCGGGCGTCATCACCGGCAAGGTGTTCGTGATGAACGTGGCCATGGACCTGCGCCTGGTCCAGACCACCACGCTGGAGGTGGTCGACGTCATCTCCTACCAGAAGCAGATTGTCGGCCGCGAGATCTCGGCCGGGGTGTTCGACTTCCTGAACGGCAATGTCTTCGACATCTCGGCCGGGCGCGGCGGCTTCGAGCCGGTGCAGCTGGCGGTCCGTTCGGTCGTCGAGCGGGCGATCATCGAGATGATGGCCAATCTGTACGGCGCGCCCGGACCCGAGGCCTGCCTGGACACCCGCAACGAGCTGCTGCGCGACACCACCGTGGGTCCGACCGGCGGCTATTACCCGGCCTACGCCAATACGGAAACGAACAATGGCCAGACTCGCGCCGACCCGTCTCGCTGGCATGATCGCCGCGACGGCGATGTGCGCCGCAGCCGCTACTGAGGCCGCCGCACAGACCGTTCCGCCGGGATCGCTGGTCCTGAACACCCAGTTGCAGCTGGGCGATGTCGTCGCGGGCGAGACCCTGAACGTCGTGGATGTGCGCGAACAGGTCACCGTGACCAATTCGGCCCACGGCAATGTCCTGATCGGGGCCGTGCAGAACGATTCGCTGACGCTCGGCTCGACCCAGACGCTGCGTGAGGATGTGCAGGCGCAAACCGTTCTGACCCTGGGCGGCGACACCGAAGGCGTGGTCAGCGCCACGACCCAGGCGCGGGGCAATTACCTGGCCGCCGGCGCCTATGACGCCGATCTGACGCTGTACGCGACGCAAGAGGTGGACGAGGTCGAGATCACGGCTTCTTCCACCGTCACGGACGAGACCGCCCGCCTGATCGGCGGCGCCTATGTCCATTCCGCCGCCATCGCCAATACGGTCGCCGTCGGCGGCGAAGGCGCGACGGTCCAAGGGGTGGTCGACCAGACCTCGGCCGCCACGGTGCGCGCCCACAACTTCCTGGGCAGCCAGTACATTCCCAACCAGGCCGAGTTCACCAGCCAAGCCATCGCCAACGCCGTGGCGGTCAACAGCGATCAAGCCTCGAACCAGGACCTGTCGGTGCGCCAGCGCGCCCGCGGCGTCATCGTGGAGGCGGACACCAGCGCCAACTCGGGCAACGCCTGGGATCTGGCGGGCCGGGCCAACGCCGCCGCCAACCAGACGGTCCTGGCCAATCAGGGCGGATCGCTGATGGCCCGCACGGACCAGGGCAACGACGCCCGCGTGCGCGCCGCCACCATCGTCACCGCCTATGATTTCGGCGCCGCCACGGCCCAGGCGCGCGGGGTCGGCAATGAGGTGTCCGCCGGCAACAACGACATCTATCTGGAACTGGACAACACCCAGCTGAACAACGGCCGGATCGACGCCACGGCCCAGTTTTCAGGCGCGAACGGCTATGACGCCTATGTCGGCGCCGATGCGGCGGGAAACGTCGTCACCGGCTACGCCTGTTCGGAATGCCAGGGCGTGATCGACGCCCGCAACACCCAGACCAACACCGCCAACATCACCGCCACGACCAGTGTGACCACAACCGGCGCCAGCCGCGCCGTGATCGCCGGAGCCAACGCCACCGGCAATTCGGCGACCTTCTATGTGTCGCGGCCCGGAAATTAACTTCCGTTAACTTGCGGCCTGGCGACATGTCACCTAGAGGTGACACAAGGGGCGTCGGCAAGGTCGGGGCCCGTGTGTCATCGCCTGGCCGGTTGATCGGCAGGCTCTAGGAGACTGCCTGATGCGTCCTGTCCGCCGACTGCTACTTGCCGCCGTTTCCGGCCTGGCCCTGGGCGCCGCCGCCCTCCCCGCCATGGCCCAGACCGCGCCGTCCTGGACCCAGGCCACCAGCGACATTCCCGCCGACGCCAATGTCCGGTTCGGCCAGCTGGAAAACGGCATGCGCTACGCCATCCTGCGTAACGCCACCCCCGCCGGCCAGGCGTCGCTGCGTCTGCACATCGCCGCCGGTTCGCTGATGGAGAACGAGGAACAGCTGGGCCTGGCGCACTTCACCGAACACATGCTGTTCAACGGCACCGAAGAGGTGCCCGAGAATGAGCTGCTGCGCACGCTGGAGCGTCTGGGCCTGTCGTTCGGCGCCGACACCAACGCCATGACCGCCTTCGACCAGACGGTCTATATGCTGGAGCTGCCGCGCACCGACGACGAGACGGTGGACACCAGCCTGCACATCATGCGCCAGCAGGCGTCGGCCGCCCTGATGACCGCCGAGGCCATCGACGCCGAGCGCGGCGTCATCGTCGGCGAACAACGCACCCGCGACACGCCGGGCCTGCGCTCGCTGATCGCCCAGCTGAAGCTGCTGGCGCCGGGTCAGCGCCTGCCCGACCGCCTGCCGATCGGCGATCTGGAGGTCATCCGCACCGCCCCGCGTGAGCGTTTCGTGGACTTCTACACCTCCTATTACCGGCCCGAGCGCGCCACCTTCGTGGCCGTGGGCGACTTCGACGTGGACGCCATGGAGGCCAAGATCCGCGGCGCCTTCGATTCGTGGCGCGGCGTCGGCGCGGCCGGCCCTGATCCCGACCTGGGCCAGGTCGCCCCGCGCCAGACCGAAACCAAGATCCTGCTGGAGCCAGGCATCCAGTCCAGCATCCAGCTGAACTGGGTCCGCAATCCCGACCTGGACCCCGACACCCGCGCCGAACGGCGTGAAGAGACCCTGGAATCGCTGGGCCTGGCGGTGCTGAACCGCCGCCTGGGCGAACTGGCCCGCGCCGACAACCCGCCCTTCCTGGGTGCCGGCGGCTCGACCAGCGACCTGTGGGATACCGTCGGCGTCGGCGGCGTTTCGGCCGCCTTCAACCCCGGCGGCTGGAAGCGCGCCCTGGAGACCATCGAGCAGGAGCAGCGCCGCCTGATCCAGTTCGGCGTCAGCCAGGCCGAACTGCAGCGCGAAATCACCGACGTGCGCACCGCCATGGAGAACGCCGTGGCGCGCGCCGCCACCCGTTCGACCCCCGCCCTGGCCAACGGCCTGGTCGGCGCGGTCAATGACGACCGCGTCTTCGCCAGCCCGGCGACCAATCTGGAACTGTTCAACGCCGTCGTCGACGGGCTGACGACCGAACAGGTCAACGCCGCCGTCCGCACCGCCTTCCAGGGCCAGGGCCCGGTGATCCTGGTCATCACCCCGGTCGAGATCGAAGGGGGCGAAGCCGCCGTCACCTCGGCGTTCGAGGCGTCGCGTCAGGTCGCCGTGACCGCCCGTGCCGACGAAGCCGCCCTGGAGTGGCCCTATGCCGACTTCGGAACCGCCGCCGCGCCCAGCAACCGCACCGAGGTCGCCGACCTGGGCGCCACCCTGGTCACCTTCCCCAACGGCGTGCGCCTGACGGTCAAGCCGACCGACTTCCGTGACGACCAGATCCTGGTTCGCGTGCGCACGGGCATCGGCGACCTGGCCATGCCCAGCGACCGCGTCACCGAAGCCCAGCTGGTCGACAATGTTCTGACCGCCGGCGGCCTGGGCCGCCTGACGGTCGATCAGACCAACCGCGTGCTCAGCGGCCGGACCTACAGCGTCAACGCCTCCATGGGAACCGACGCCTTCCAGCTGAACGGCGCGACCAAGCCCGAAGACCTGGATCTGCAGATGCAGGTTCTGGCCGCCTATATGACCGATCCGGGCCTGCGCGCCGCCCCGTTCGAGCAGATCAAGTCGCTGTACCCGCAGCTGATCAGCCAGGTTCGCGCCACGCCGGGCGGCGCCTTCGGCCTGGACGCGGGCGCCCTTCTGGCCAGCGGCGACCGTCGCGCCGCCACCCCCACGACCGAAGAGGTCGCGGCCATGCAGCTGGACACCCTGCGCACCATCGTGCGTGACGGTCTGGCCCACGGCCCGATCGACATCGTCATGGTCGGCGACGTCACCGTGGACGACGCCATCAAGTCGGTGGCCTCGACCTTCGGCGCCCTGCCGGCGCGCGGCGCCGCCGCCACGCCCCCGGCCGGCTCGGACCAGCGCCGCTTCCCGGCCGGGACGGCCGCGCCGGTGCGCCTGACCCATACGGGCCAGCCCAACCAGGCCATGGGCTATGTCGCCTGGCCGACCGCCGACGCCATCGGCGACCGCACCCTGTCGCGTCAGCTGGGCATCCTGTCCGACGTGATCCAGCTGCGTCTGAACGAAGTGATCCGCGAGCAGATGGCCATCGCCTATTCGCCGCGATCGGGCAGCTCGTCCTCGACCACCTTCCCCGGCTACGGCTCCATCTCGGTCCAGGCCGATGTGAAGCCCGAGGATCTGCCGCGTCTGTTCGAGGCGGTGGACGCCATCGCCGCCAGCCTGCGCGACACCCCGATCGAGCAGGACGAACTGGTCCGCGCCCAGCGGCCCTCGGTCGAGGCCCTGCGCCGCAGCCGCAACGACAACGCCTACTGGCTGGGCCAGCTTCAGGACGCCCAGAAGGACCCGGCCAGCCTGGACGAAATCCGCAACCACGTGGCGGACCTGGAATCGGTCACCCCGGCCGACATCCAGCGTCTGGCCCAGACCTATCTGAAGTCCGCCAACGCCTGGCGCGCCGAGGTGGTGTCGGAAACCCCCGCCCCGGCCCAGTAAGGCCGTCGGCAGGACGAACAAGAAAGGCCCCGGCGTCGCAGGACGCCGGGGCCAGTTCGTCAGTCGCGTCGACGGAGGATCGACGTGTCCAATCTAGAGAATCGCATCTGACGCCCGGCTGAACGCGGAGTTCACGTCTTGGGGGGTCAGAAAACCCGGCCGCCGACGCCGCCGTCCAGCATCATCGAGGCGCCGGCCACGGCGATTCCCTCGCGCTCGACCACTTCCTCGCGATACTCGGTGTATTCCTCTTCCCGATACAGGGTCAGGATCTTGATCCCGGCGCCATAGCGGCGCAGCAGCGAGCGCTCGTTACAGTCGCGCTCGGCCTTCTGGACCCGGCATTCGACGCGGCCGCCGCGTCCGTGCCACAGGGCCTCGCCCTTGCGACAGGCCAGGGTCTCGCCGTGGTCGAACCGCACTTCGCCGTCATAGTCGGCGATGGTCAGCTGCAGCCAGGTGCCGGCCAGGCAGCGATACAGTTCGCCTTCGTAGTCCTCGTTCACGTCGCGATCCGGCCGGACCTGCGACGCCGGGTGCGGGCGGCTGCGGTCGTCCAGGCAGACGGCCTGGATCACCACCCGCTTCTGCATGCGGCGCATCGAGGTATAGGGCACCCGCACCGTCTGGCGCACGCGCGCGCCCTCGACATTCAGGCCCTGGATGACGGTGGGATAGGGCTGTTCCACATTGACGTAGGCCGAACCGCCGCCCTGGACATAGACCGTGCCGCCCGCCCGGGCGTTGATCGCCGAGCGCGCGCCGGCGTTGGCCGAGGCGTTGGCGTTCACATTGACGTTGACGTTGATGTTGGTGTTGCCAGAGCCGCAGCACGGCGGCGGCGGCGGGCTTTCGCAGCACGGATTGGGCGGCGGCGGGGGCGGAGGGGGCGGTGGCGGCGGCTCGCAGCACGGCGGCGGCGGCGGTTGGCAGGTCACCGGCCCGCACTGGGCCGACGCCTCGTCGGCGAAGGCCGTCAGGGCCAGAAAGCCCACGCCCGCCGGCAGCCAGGTCTTGATGCTGAGCGGCATTCGCCCGCCCTCCACAGAGATCTTCAGCCTGGCATCTGACCCGCAAACCGTTGCGTTTCCGTTTCCGTGGCCGGCGGCCCGGCCCTTGCGCAGACGGGGGCGGAGGGACCGTCGATGTTCCATCACGGCACACAGACGCTGATCGACGCCTGGAACCGCCTGCCGGATGCGCAGCGGATTCCGTCGCGCGTCTCGATCGATCCCGCCGCCTTCGGACCCCTGCTGCCGCAGGTGTTCGTGGCGGACCGCACCGAGGTGGGGGCTAAGGTGCGGTTCGCCGGCGGCTGGGTCGAGGCCTTCCATGGCCATGCCCTGTCCTGCCAACCGTGGCTGCAGTTGTGGGGCGACGACAGTCGGCCGCTGGTCGCCTCGGCCATCCTTCAGTGTTTCCGAGAAGCGCGGCCCGTCGCCGTGGTCGCCCAGGCCGGGACCGAAGGGCTGGAGATCGCCATCGCCCCGTTGCGAGGCCCCGATGGCCGCCCCAGCCGCCTGCTGGGCCTGTATCAGCCGACCACGGCCCTGGCGCGGGTGATGACCGATGCGCCCGCCCTGAGCGCCCGCGTCACCATCGGCGTCGGTGATTTGCGCCGCGCGCCCCTGGCCCTGGCCTGTATCGACGGGCGACGGGTGGCCTAAGCCGACGTCAGGTCGGTCGCATAGCGGCGCCAGTTCTGGACATAGTGCTGGGCCGACGCCTTCAGCGCCTCGATGTGGCCCGGCTCAAGCTGCCGCACCACCTTGCCCGGCTGGCCCATGACCAGGCTGTTGTCGGGAATCACCTTGCCTTCGGTGACCAGCGCGCCCGCGCCGATCAGGCAGTTGTTCCCGATCTTGGCCCGCCCCAGGATCACCGCGCCGATGCCGATCAGGCAGTTGTCGCCGATCTCGCAGCTGTGGATCATGGCCATATGGCCCACGGTCACCCCGCGGCCGATGGTCAGCGGTTCGCCCGGGTCGGAATGCAGCACGCTGCCGTCCTGGATATTGGTGTCGGGACCGATGGTGATGGGATCATTGTCGCCGCGAACGGTCACGCCGAACCAGATGCTGGCGCCGGGATGCAGAATCACATCTCCTATGACGACAGCATTCGGCGCGATCCAGTATTCGCCTTGGGGCGGAAGCTGCGGTTTCTTGTCCGCCAACGCATAAACCGTCATCGAAACATCACCTTATCTCTAGAAAACGAGCGCTTTAAGCCCTCGTAAACCACGTTAGCATCAGACTGTCTGAAGCGATTCGAGGCGCCCATTTGCGCCCCGGATCCGAAGCCGGATCAAGCCCGGTCCGGCCTGTAATCGTGGAGCACGCGCGTGCTGCGTTCCTGTCGGCGGCTGTTTCCGCTGAGCATCGATCCCGCAGACGACCCCGGCGGTCGCGTCGCGCGCCCTTCCCTTTTCGCCCTCGTTCGAGGCGACGTCATTCCGGCGTCGCCTTTTTTCATGCCCTGGAGGCGTCCATGACCAAGCGTTCGACACTCAAGCGCCAGACCCGCGAATTCGGCGTCCTGGATACGCGCCAGTTCATCGATGACGCCAAGGTCCGCCAGATGCCGCGCAACGCCGGCGGCGGCGGAAGCTGGTCGCCCTATCCGTCGAACGACGAGCGGGACCAGGGTTATCTGAAGACGCTGAAGCCCAAGTCGGACGGCCAGGCCGAACTGATGACGGCCATGGATACGCACAATCTGGTCATGGCCCTGGGGCCGGCGGGCACGGGCAAGACCTATCTGGCCGTGGCCAAGGCGGTCGAGGCGCTGGAAGCCGGCAAGGTCGGCCGCATTGTCCTCAGCCGTCCGGCGGTCGAGGCGGGCGAATCGATCGGCTTCCTGCCCGGCGACATGGAAGACAAGCTGGCCCCCTATCTGCGGCCCCTCTACGATGCCCTGTCGGACCGGCTGTCGATGAAGCGGGTCAAGGCGCTGATGGCGGAGGGGCTGATCGAGATCGCGCCGGTCGGCTACATGCGCGGCCGCACCCTGAACAACGCCTTCATCGTGGTCGATGAGGCCCAGAACTGCACCTATGTGCAGCTGAAGATGCTGCTGACCCGCCTGGGCTGGCATTCGACCATGGTGGTTACCGGCGACCCGCACCAGTCGGACCTGCTGCCGGGCGTGTCGGGCCTGTCGGACATCTCCGAGCGGCTGGAGCAGGTGCCGGACATCGCCGTGATCCGCCTGGCGGAACGCGACATCGTGCGCCATCCGCTGGTGGCCTCGATGATCGGGGTGCTGTAGGCGCCTAGACCATTTTCGGTTCAGTCGGAATCGACTGAACCCAGAACAATGGTCCAGGATTCAGCTGGAGCGAAGATCTGGGTTCCGTTGGACCTGCATCCAACGGAACCGATTTCGCTCTACACCACGTCCTGAAGACGCGGCGGGCCGTCGGGGGAAACCTCGGCGGCCTTTGCTTCGGGCGGCTTGGGTTTGCCGCCGATCCGGTCGATCAGGGCGAAGACGAACGGGTGCAGCGAGATCGACAGCAGGGCGCCGGCCAGGATCAGGTCGCGCGTCTCGGCCCGCATGGCGCCTTCGGCCATCGACAGGGCGGCCAGGATGAAGCTGAACTCGCCGATCTGGGCCAGGCTGGCGGCGACGGTCAGGCCGGTGGCCTTGTCCAGCTTGAACTGGTGCGTGATGACCAGGGCGGCCAGCGACTTGCCGATGATGACGATGAACAGCACGCCCAGCACGCCCAGCGGCTTGTTCACCAGAACCATCGGGTCGAACAGCATGCCCACCGAGACGAAGAACAGCACCGCAAAGGCGTCGCGCAGCGGCAGCGACCGCTCGGCCGCATTGTGGCCCAGGGGCGAGCCGTTCAGCACCAACCCCGCCAGGAAGGCGCCCAGCGCAAACGAATGGAACAGGGCATAGGCCACCCAGGCGATGCCCAGAGCGATGGACAGCACCCCCAGGGTGAACAGCTCGCGCGAGCGCGTATGGGCGATCCGCACCAGCAGCCACGGCAGCACACGCCCGCCGACCACCAGCATGCCGATGACGAAGGCCACCACCTTGACCAGGGTCCAGCCGACGCTCAGCGCCAGGGCGCTGGGGTCCAGAACCTCGCCCGGACGCACCAGGATCATGGGCAGCATGACCAAGGCGATGACGATCACCAGGTCTTCGACGATCAGCCAGCCCACGGCGATGCGGCCGATCTCGCCCTTGTTCTGCTTGCGCTCCTCCAGCGCCCGCATCAGCACGACGGTGGAGGCGACCGACAGCGAAAAGCCCAGCAGCAGGGCCTCGGTGTCGTTCATTTCCAGCAGGAACCGGCCCAGCACCCAACCCATGCCGGTCGCGGCCGTGATCTGGGCCAGGGCGCCGGGCACGGCGACCTTGCGTACCTGCATCAGGTCCTTGGGCGAGAAATGCAGCCCGACCCCGAACATCAGCAGGATCACGCCGATCTCGGCCAGTTGCGGCGCCAGTTCGGTGTCGGCGACGAAGCCGGCCGTATGCGGCCCAACCACGATGCCGGCCACCAGATAGCCGACCAGGGGCGACAGCTTGAGACGATTGGCGACCATGCCGAAGACGAAGGCCAGAACGAACCCTCCGACGAGGGTCAGGATCAGGCTGTCGGCATGGGGCATCGGCGCTCCGTGTCGGGTTGGGGGGCGGATTTAAGGCTTAACGCACTAAATGACGGCTGGTTGTGTCCACGGCAAGGCTTGCGGCCAATTGGTCGCATGAAAAAACCACGACAGCGGACGCCCGATCAGGCCCTGACCGCGCCCTTGGCCGCATCGACGCCCAGGGCCGACAAGGCGGCGGCAGCGATGTGTTCGGCGTTCAGACCGGCGGTCTGATACATGGCGAAGGGGCTGTCCTGGTCCTGGAAGACATCGGGCAGGTGCAGGGTGCGGACCTTCAGCCCGGCGTCCAGCGCGCCCTTTTGCGCCAGCAGTTGCAGCACGAAGGCGCCGAAGCCGCCCATGGCGCCCTCCTCCACCGTGATCAAGGCCTCATGCTCGCGCGCCAGGCGCAGGATCATTTCCGCGTCCAGGGGCTTGGCGAAACGGGCGTCGGCGACCGTGGCCGAAACCCCGCGCGCGGCCAGGGCCTCGGCCGCTTTCAGCGATTCCTGCAAGCGGGTGCCCAGGCTCAGGATGGCGACGGCCGTGCCTTCGCGCACGATCCGGCCCTTGCCGATCTCCAGCGGGGCGGCCAGCTCCGGGATCTCGACCCCCACGCCGTCGCCGCGCGGATAACGGAAGGCGCTGGGCCGGTCGTCGATCTCGCAGGCGGTGGCGATCATGGCCGCCAGATCCGCCTCGTCGGCCGCAGCCATCAGCACCATGTGCGGCAGCGCGCCCATATAGCCGATGTCGAACGATCCCGCGTGGGTCGCCCCATCGGCGCCGACCAGACCCGCCCGGTCCATGGCGAACCGCACCGGCAGCTTCTGGATGGCGACGTCGTGCACCACCTGGTCATACCCCCGTTGCAGGAAGGTCGAATAGATGGCGCAGAACGGCTTCATCCCATCGGCCGCCAGACCGGCGGCGAAGGTCACCGCATGCTGTTCGGCGATGCCGACGTCATAGGTTCGGGTCGGAAACGCCTGGCCGAACAGGTCCAGCCCGGTGCCGGACGGCATGGCGGCGGTGATGGCGACGATGGACGGATCGCGCTCGGCCCGCTTGATCAGCTCGGTCCCGAACACCTTGGTGTAGCTGGGGGCGTTGGAGACGGCCTTGGACTGTTTGCCCGACACCACGTCGAACTTGACCACGGCATGCAGCTTGTCGGCGCTGCTTTCGGCCGGGGCGTAGCCCTTGCCCTTCTGCGTCACGACGTGGACCAGAACCGGCTTGTCGGTGATGGCCGCCGCCTTTTTCAGGATGGGGACCAGATTCTCCATGTCGTGCCCGTCGATCGGCCCGACGTAGTAGAAGCCCAGCTCCTCGAAGAAGGTGCCGCCGGTGACCATGCCGCGGGCGTATTCCTCGGCCTTCCTCGCCGCATTGCGGAACGGGCGCGGCAGGTGCTCGACCACCGACTTCCCGAGGCGACGGACGTTCTGATAGGCGCCGCCCGACACCAGGCCGGCCAGATAGGCGCTCATGCCCCCCACCGGCGGGGCGATGGACATGTCGTTGTCGTTCAGCACCACCATCAGCTGGCCCTGGGTGGCCTCGGCGGCGTTGTTCATGGCCTCATAGGCCATGCCGGCGGACATCGACCCGTCGCCGATCACCGCGACGATGCGGTTCTTCCCGCCCTTCTGGTCGCGCGCGGCGGCGAAGCCCAGGGCGGCGCTGATCGAGGTCGAGGCGTGGGCCGCGCCGAACGGGTCGTATTCGCTCTCCGCCCGCTTGGTGAAGCCCGACAGGCCGCCGCCCATGCGCAGGGTGCGGATACGGTCGCGCCGCCCGGTCAGAATCTTGTGCGGATAGCATTGGTGCCCCACGTCCCAGATCAGGATGTCCTTCGGCGTCTCGAACACATGGTGCAGGGCGACCGTCAGTTCGACCACGCCCAGGCCCGCGCCCAGGTGCCCGCCGGTCACCGACACGGCGTCGATCGTCTCGGCCCGCACCTCCTGCGCCAGCTGCTTCAGCTGGGCGATGTCGAAGCCGCGCGTATCGGCGGGGAAATGGACGGTGTCGAGAAGGGGGGTGTCGGGCATGGCGTCAGTCTCTACCGGCTCTTCTCTACTCCGTCATCCTCGGGCTTGACCCGAGGATCAGACCCTCCGCGCGCTCGCAGGCGACGAGGAGGCAGGAGCGTAAGCCTTTGCAAGACCGTGCTGTTCCAACCTCTGATCCTCGGGTCAAGCCCGAGGATGACGCATGAAGACGGTCTCAGGACTTGCGGCTTAGCACGAAATCCACACTGGCCTTGAGGATTTCGGCCTCTGCGCCGAACGGGTCCAGGTGGGCGCGGGCCTGATCGGCCAGGTGCGCGACGCGATGCCGCGCCTGATCGACGCCCAGAAGGGTGACGAAATTGGTCTTGCCCAGGGCCGCGTCCTTGCCCCCCGCCGCCTTGCCCATCTCCTCGGCCGAGCCTTCGGCGTCCAGCAGGTCGTCGACGATCTGATAGGCCAGGCCGATGTCGTGGGCGAAGCTGATCAGGGCGTGCCGGTGCGCCTCGCGCGCATCGGCGATGATCAGCGGAATCTCGAACGCATAGGCGAACAGGGCGCCGGTCTTCAGCCGCTGCATCCGCGCCACCCCGCCCAGGTCGTCGCGCACCCCCATCAGGTCGATCATCTGGCCCCCGGCCATGCCGCGCGCGCCCGACGCCATCGACAGCCGAGCCGCCAGTTCGCAGCGCACGGCCGGGTCTTCGTGGGTGTCTTCATGCAGCAGGATGTCGAAGGCCGCCGTCTGCAGCGCATCGCCCGCCAGCACCGCCGTCGCCTCGTCATAGGCCCGGTGCAGGGTCGGCCGGCCCCGCCGCATGTCGTCGTCGTCCATGCACGGCAGGTCGTCATGCACCAGCGAATAGGCGTGCACGCATTCCAGGGCGCAGGCGGCCCTCAGCACGGCGCGTTCATCCAGCTCGAACAGCCGCGCCGATTCCAGGGCGAAGAACGGCCGCAGCCGCTTGCCCGGCCCCAGGGCGGCATAGCGCATCGCCTCGGTCAGCCGCGTCTCCGGCCCATCGGCGCGCGGCAGCAATTCATCCAGCGCCACCGTCACCAGATCGGCGATCTCGGCCGCGCGATCAATGACCGACTGTTCGGGCGAATTGGCGGCGATAGGCCGGGTCAGAACAGCCTCCCGCCCACGACAGCGTCGCGGTCCACGCCGACCAGCACCACCTCGCCGTCCGCATCGGGAAAGCCCAGGGTCAGGACTTCGGACATGAAGGGCCCGATCTGGCGCGGCGGAAAGTTGACCACGGCGGCCACCAGCCGGCCGTCCAGCTGTTCCAGCGTATAGTGTCTGGTGATCTGGGCCGAAGACCGCTTCGTCCCGATCTCGGGGCCGAAATCCAGGGTCAGTTTGTAGGCGGGCTTGCGCGCTTCGGGGAACGGCTCGGCCTTCACGATCCGGCCGATGCGGATATCGACCTTCAGGAAGTCGCCAAAGGCGATCTGGGGCGCGGGCGCGGCCATGTCAGTTGAACTCCGCCGGTTCGGCGCCCCTGGCCTGGCCGTCGGGGCCGACCACGATCTTCTCGACCCGCAGTTGGGCGTCCTTCAGCCGTGCCTCGCAATGGGCTTTCAGGGCCGCGCCCTGTTCGTACAGGCTGATGGATTCCTCCAGCGGCGCCTGGCCCGATTCCAGACGCTGGACGATGCCTTCCAGGCGCGCCAGGGCGTCTTCGAAGCTGAGATCGGCGGGGATGGCGGCGGGAACGTCGGTCATGGCGCGCGACCCTAGAGGCGCCGGGCCGCCGCTTCAACGGCCGGGGACTATTCGACGCGACGCGCCGTGCGGATCTCGATCTTCGGCTCCAGCATCTGGCCGACCATGTCGCCTTCGCCCGCCGTCGGCGAACGCGGCGCGGTCAGGATAGCGCGCGCAATGTCCAGGCCCTGGGTCACCCGCCCAAAGGCCGCAAAGCCCACCGGATCGCGCGCACTAGCGTCCAACGACGTCAGTCCGGGCCCCAGGATGATGAAGAAGTCGCCCGTCGCCGTGCCCGGATCGAACCGGGCCATGGAGATTGTCCCCTCGACGTGGCTCAGCCCCGTCTGGCTGGTCGGCTCATGGGCGATGGGCGGCAGGACGCGGGCCGGATCGCCATTTGTCCCGCCCTGGATCAGGCCGCCGGGCGCCCCCATGTCCAACGCGCGGTAGAAGCTGACGCCATCAAGCCGCCCCTCATCGACGTAACGCAGAAAGTTGGCGACCGTGACCGGCGCGCGCGGGTCCATCTCCAGCACGATCAGACCGGCCGAGGTGTCCAGCGCCACGCGGACCGGAGCGGGCGTCGTGTCCTGGGTCGTTTCCTGCGCCGCAACAGGCGCGGCCATCAGCAGGCACAGGATCAGGCCGAACAGCGAACGACGGATCATCACGGCCTCCTGGGTTCGGGACGTCAGCGCTTCTCGTAGCGGCGCTGGGACCAGTATTTGAAGCCCTGATTGTGCACCAGCCGCCAGCCGGCCGCCTTCAACCGCTTGCCGACCATATGGTTGAAATAACCGTGGGCCAGAACCAGCACGTCCTGGCCCGTCACTGCGCGCGCGATCAGCGCCTGGGCCGCCTGTTCGGCGCGGGCCTCGGCCTCGCGGCGGGTCTCCTGGCCGTCGTGGTGATCGAAGGCGTGCCACCAGAAACGCGACACCACGCCCCAGAAGCGCGGCGACAGCTTGAACCAGGTTGGGAATTTCGGCGGCGGCAACGGCGCCTCGATGAACAGGGCGTCGACCATCACCTCGCGGCCCGCCGACACGGCCTGGGCCGTCTCCATGGCGCGCGGCCGGGTCGAACAATAGATGGCGCCCGCCCCCTCGGCGGTGCTGAGCAGGGCGGCGGGCGGGGTCTGGCCCGCGCGCAGGCCGCCGACCTCATATCGGCCCCACCAGTCGCGATACTGGTCCGAGGTGATCAGGCATTTGCGCGACAGGGCCGGCTCGCCATGGCGCGCCAGGGTGATCGCGCCCGGCCGAATGACCGCGGGCGCGGCCGTCGACGGCAAGGTTTCGGGGCGATCGGTGGGTTCGGTGGTCAGGGTCATCTCGCCGGGAACGGAAACCTGGGCCGTGGCCCGCTCTACGTTCCTCACATCTCCCCAGCATGACAGCGTGGCCCGGCAAAGGCCGAGTCTCTTGTCATGGTCGTAAACGCACCCGTGCCCCCCTGCAACCTCGCCCACGGCGCACACGGGCGCTATGCAGGGATCATGACCGAGCTTCCGGCCCCCGCCCTCGTCCGCAACGCCCGCCCCGAAGACGCCCCGGCGCTGGCCGCCCTGGGCCGTCAGACCTTCATCGACACCTTCGTGACGGGTTTCGGCATCCCCTATCCGCCGGACGACCTGAACGCCTTCATGGAGAGCAGTTTCAGCCCCCAGGCGCTGGCCGACAAACTGACCGAACCCGGCGCCGCCTGGTGGGTGGCCGAGCGGGACGGGGAGCTTCTGGCCTTCGCCAACGCCGGGCCAAACACCCTGCCCCATCCCGAGGCCCGACCGACGCACATGGAGCTGCGCCGCCTGTATGTCGCCAAATCAGCCCAGGGCCTGGGTCTGGGAACGCGGCTGCTGGACCTGGCGCTGAACTGGATGCAGGCCCACACCGACGGCCCCCTGTGGATCGGCGTCTGGAGCGGCAATCTGAAGGCCCAGAAGCTCTACGCCGCCTACGGCTTCGACAAGGCGGGCGAGTATCAGTTCCCGGTCGGCGCCTGGCGCGACGACGAGTTCATCCTGCGGCGCGGATGAGCGGAAAGGCCCAGACACGATGCTGATCCCCTTCTTCACCGCCCTGCGCGATCATCGGGTTCCGGTGTCGATGAAGGAATGGCTGCATCTGATGCAGGCCATGGATCGGGGCGTGGCGTCCGGCCGGGTCGAGGACTTCTATCACCTGTCGCGCGCGGTGCTGGTGAAGGACGAGAAACACTATGACCGCTTCGACCAAGCGTTCGGCCAGGCGTTCAAGGGGGTCGAGAGCCTGGGGCCGGGCGAGGAGGTTGCGGCCGAGATTCCGCACGACTGGCTGCGGCTGCTGAACGAAAAATACCTGACCGACGAGGAGAAGGCCCAGATCGAGGCCCTGGGCGGGTTCGAAAAGCTGATGGAGACGCTGAAACAGCGTCTGGAGGAGCAGACCGAACGGCACGAAGGCGGGTCCAAATGGATCGGCACGGGCGGAACCAGCCCCTTCGGCCACGGCGGCTATAACCCCGAGGGCGTCCGCATCGGCGGCCCCGGCCAGCATGGCCGCGCGGTCAAGGTGTGGGAAAAGCGCGAGTTCCGAAACCTGGACGACACGGTCGAACTGGGCACCCGCAACATCAAGGTGGCCCTGCGTCGTCTGCGCCGCTTTGCGCGCCAGGGGGCGGCGGACGAGTTGGACATGGACGGCACCATCGACGGCACGGCGCGCCAGGGCTGGCTGGACATCCGCATGCGGCCCGAACGGCGCAACACCATCAAGGTACTGCTGTTCCTGGACATCGGCGGGTCGATGGATGCGCACGTCAAGCTGTGCGAGGAGCTGTTCTCGGCCGCCCGCACCGAGTTCAAGAACCTGGAGTTCTTCTACTTCCACAACTGCCTGTACGAAGGCGTGTGGAAGGACAACCATCGCCGTCATTCCGAGCGGATCGACACTTGGGATCTGATCCGCAAATACGCCGCAGACTGGCGCGCGATCTTCGTCGGCGACGCCTCGATGAGCCCCTATGAAGTCACCATGCCCGGCGGCTCGGTCGAGCACTGGAACGAGGAAGCTGGCGCCGTCTGGCTGAAGCGCGCCCGCGAACAGTGGGACCGGTCGGTCTGGCTGAACCCGACGCCGGAACAGTATTGGCGCTACACCGCCTCGACCGCCATCATTCGCGACCTGATGGACCAGCGCATGTTCCCGCTGACGCTGGACGGGCTGGATCGCGCCATGCGCGCGCTGACGCGATGATCGTGCTAACCTGTTTTCAAGTTTGAACAGGAGGCCATGATGACCCTGACGGCGATGATGGTGGGATTGCTGATGGCGCAATTGGCGCCCGGCGCCGTCGTGTGGGAAACGCCTTCAGCGCCGGTCGTGGCCACGACGCCCGATCGCGCGGCACGCGATCTGCCCGACTGGGCCAGGGCCGACCCCTTCGCCTGGGAGCGGTCGCAGTGCAGCCCTCTGGTCCGCGGGGATGAACCGATGCAGACCTGCCAGTCCCGGGTGCGGGGCGATCTGTACGCCGCCCTGGGCGACAACCTGCCGGCGGGTCTCAGGCCCGCGGCGGAACTGACCGACTGCGGTCCGCAGCCCGACGAAAACTACGCCACGGCCTGCAATTCGCTCCGCCGGGAGCCGGCCATCCGACCGACCCCCGAACAGGACTGCCGCAGCCGGCCCCAGCGTCAGGGCCAGGGCGTCGCCTGGACCCAGGACTGTCGCCCGCTGAGAGAGGACGAACGCGAAACCCTGCGCCTTCGCCTGGGCGGCAACGACTGACTTCAGTTCTTGTCGCGCAGGGCGTCCTTGACGCCGCCGACGGCGTTCTGAACCTTGCCTTCGATCTGGTCGGCCTTGCCCTCGGCCTTCAGCTTCTCGTCGCCAGTGATCTTGCCAGCCAGTTCCTTGGCCTTGCCGCCCAGGTTCTTGGCGGCGCCTTCGATACGGCCATGATCGGGCATTGGACTCTCCTTGCCGTGACATCGCCAGAGGCGGCGACGCTTCGGCTGTAAGAACCCTCGGGGCGTTCGCAGGTTCCTGCGACAGTTCAGCCGTTTGCGCGCATCCACAGCACGACGGCCCAGGCATGCGCCTCGTGTCGCAGACCGGCGATGGCCTGGGCCGGGCTCAGCCAGACCAGGGCGTGATCCGGTTCGCACTGCAGGCCCGGATCACGCTCCAGAACTTCAACCGACCAGAAGCCGCCGCGGTTATTGACCGGATCGCCGTCGCTGCGGCGGAAATACTGCGCCGCCTCTCCCAGACGCCGGACGGGGCGCACCCGCAGGCCCGTTTCTTCGCCGAATTCGCGCGCCAGGGCCTCAGGCTCGGTCTCGTCGCCATCGACCGCTCCGCCGGGCAGATCGAAATAGCCGCCGCCGTCCCGATCCACCCGCACGCAGGCGATCCGGCCGTCGTCGTCCACCGCCAGTCCGAACACGGCGTGTCGCAACCGATAGTCGGCGCCGGGGGCGGCCTGGCCGAACTGCAGCATGGTCAGAGATCGAACAGCAGTTGCGCGCGCACGCCGCTGTGGCCCGGATCGAACTCCACCGCCGAGCGCAGGCCGCCGGCCATGGCGGCGATGATCTTGCCGCCCAGGCCCGTTCCCTTGGGTTTGCCGTCGCCCAGGCCCGGTCCGTCATCCTCGACCGTCAGGCGCGCGCGGTCGTCGCCGTCGGCTTCCAGACTGACCCGGATTTCGCCTGCCTGGCCGGGTTCATAGGCGTATTTGACGGCGTTGGTGACCAGTTCGGTCACCACGACGCCCAGCGACACCGCCTGGTCCGTGGACACCCGCAAGGGGCAGGCCTTCAGCACGATGGACGGCCCCTGGCCCTGCGGTCCCAGCGACTTGGACAGTTCGTCGATCAGCCCGGCCAGATACTCGTCCATATCCACCCGCGCCATGTCGCCCGAGGTGTAGAGCCGCCGGTGCACATGGGCCACCGCCTCGATCCGCGCCTGGGCCTCGCGCAGGGCGGCGCGGGCGCCTTCATCCGCCAGTTGCCGCTGTTGCAGCGACATGAAGCTGGACACCAGTTGCAGAGAATTGCCGACGCGGTGATTGACCTCTCGCAGCATGGCTTCGGCGCGGTCGCGGGCCAGGCGAACCTCTTCCTGGGCCTCCTGATTGGCGCGCTCCAGCCGGCGACGCATCAGGGCGTCTTCCAGCGCCGAGCGCAGCAGGGCGGTGAAATCCTCGGACACGTCCTTGATGACATAATCCGCCGCCCCGGCGCGCAGGGCGGCTACCGCGACGCGCCCCTCCTGGGTGCCGGTCACATAGACGACCGGCGGCGGATCGTTCAGCGCCAGGATGTCGGGCAGAACCTCCAGCCCCTCGCGACCCGGCATATAGTGATCCAGGGCGCAGACATCGAAACTGTCCCGCGCCAGCGCCTGCAGGCCCTCGTCCCCGCTGTTGGCCACGGTGACGGCGTAACCGTGACGGCCAAGCTCCTTTTCGACCAGACGCGCCAGCGCCCGGTCGTCGTCGATATAGAGCAGGCGGATGGGGGCGTCGTTCAAACCGGTTCCGATCAGATAATCTCGGGCGCCTGCATGACAGACAGGAACAGGCCCAGCTGTCGGATGGCGTCGGCGAAGGACTCATAGTCCACCGGCTTGGTGATGTAGACGTTGCAGCCCAGGTCGTAGCAGCGCTGGATCTCCACCTTGTCGTCGGTGGTGGTCAGCACCACGACCGGCGCCCGGCGCAGGCGCTCGTCCGACTTGACCTTCTCCAGGATGTCGGTGCCCGACATGTCCGGCAGGTTCAGGTCCAGCAGGATCAGCAGCGGACCATTGGCGATGATCTCGGGGCTGAACAGATAGTCCAGCGCCGCGCCGCCTTCGTCGAAATGCATGATCTCATTGGCGATATTGGCCCGCCGGATGTTCTTTTCGATCAGCTTGGCGTGGCCGTGGTCGTCTTCGACCATCACGATCTTGACGGCATTGCTCATAGTCGGTCTCCAGCCTCGGTCACCGTAAGGCGTTTCGGGAATTTCAACACGAAAACCGAGCCTTCGCCTAGCTCGGATTCAATATCAATGGTTCCGCCCAGGCGGCGGACGCTGTTGCGCACGAAGGCCAGGCCCAGGCCCTCGCCCGGCCGATCCTGGCGGCCCGAGCGGCGGAACAGTTCGAAGATGCGTTCGTGATCCTTGGGCGCGACGCCGCGTCCGTTGTCGGCGATGCGATATTCCACGCCGTCCGGCCCCAGATCCTGCCCGGTCACGTTGATGCGGCCGGGCCGCGAGGGGTCCAGATATTTCACGGCATTGTCGATCAGATTGCCGAACACCTGCTCCACCGACAGGCGGTCGCTTTCCATCCCGGGCAGGTCGCCGACCTCGATCACGGCGTCCGCTGCATCGGTCTGGTGACGCACGCTGTCGGCGATGGCCTGGACGATGGCGGTCATGTCCATGGCCTCGGGCGTCAGACCGCGCCGACCGTCGCGCGACAGCTTCAGTATGGCGTTGATCAGCCGGTCCATCTTGGCGGTCGAGGCGCGGATGAAGCCGATGGCCTCGGGCACGTCCTCGCGCACGGCGACGACCGCATCCTTGTCGACCAGATCCGGCGCCTGGGCCTCGATCGTCGTCAGCTGCCGTTCCAGCACCCGGCCGACCTGATCCAGTTCCGAGGTATAGCCCATGACATTGACCAGCGGCGCCCGCAGGTCGTGGCTGACGATATAGGCGAAACGCTGGATCTCTTCGTTCGCCTGGGTCAGGGCCGAGGTGCGGTCGCGCACCGTGTCCTCCAGCCCCTGGTTCACGCGATCCAGTTCATCGCGCGCAGCGTGAATCTCCAGCAGATAGCGCCGCACCATCCACAGCGAGATGCCCGCCAGCACCACGATCATCAGGCCCGCCGCCGCATTGACGGCCACCGTCACCCGCGACGCCCATTCCGAGTTGCGCCAGGCGCGCTCCAGACGGTTCTGCTGGATCTCGTCGATGGCGCGCACTTCCTCGCGCAGACGGTCCATGACCCGCTTGCCCTCGCCCGACCGGACCAGCTGCATGGCCTCGCCGATGCGGCCGCTGCGCGCCAGGGCCAGGCTGCGCTCCAACTCGTCCATCTTGTCGTGCGCCAGTTGATCGACCACGCCAGCCCGCACCACCATGTCGGGATCGGGGTCCATATAGTGGTGCATGCGTTCCAGCAGGCCGGGCAGAGTCTCGCGGGTTTCGGTATAGGGCGCCAGATACTGCGGCTGGGCCGCCAGCAGGAAGCCGCGCTGGCCGCTTTCGGCGTTCAACAGGGCCACCAGAACGCTGCGCGCGGCGCGCCGAGACTGCTGATACTGCTCGACCTGCTGATTGTACTGGGCCGTGCGGGTGATCATCACGAAGGTGGCGACGTTGATCGCCATCAGCAGGGCGATGGCCGCGGCCAGCAGCAGCGCCACCGACCGACCCAGGGTCGGCGTGCGCAGAAACAGGAT
The DNA here is from genome assembly GCF_937863155.1 of uncultured Brevundimonas sp. GTDB lineage: Bacteria > Pseudomonadota > Alphaproteobacteria > Caulobacterales > Caulobacteraceae > Brevundimonas. The sequence goes on from NZ_CALMFB010000013.1 coordinate 24,237, forward strand.
AAAACCCTGCCAATAGTCGCGGATCGCGCCCCTCATCACGCGCAGTGATAGACGCACAATCGGTCGCCGCCAACACGCAACAGGAGAACAAGCTGCGCATTATCCATATCTTGCGCTAGGTTGGTCCCGCGAAGGGCTGCTGGAGGATGAAATGATCTGGTGGTGGTGGATACTGCCCGCCGTGGTCGGCGGGCTGGGGCTGGTGTTGCTGGTGTCCGGCCTGACGGGCCTGTTCCGTGGGCGGATCTTCAGCGGATTCTTCGGAACCGCTTTCGGCGGGGCGGCGGTTTTCGCCGGCGCCGTGGCCGCCCTGGCGGGGCTGAACATCCAGACCTATGGCCGACTGACCTATGAACGGCCGGTCGCGACCCTGCAGCTGAAACAGCTGGGCCCGCAGTATTTCGAGGCCACAGTCATCCAGCCCGCCATGGGCGAGGGCCAGCCCGCGACCACGGCCGTCTATCCGCTGCATGGCGATGAATGGCGGGTGGAGGCCCAGGTTCTGAAGTGGAAGCCCTGGGCCAATGTGCTGGGCCTGGATTCCCAATATCGGCTGGACCGCCTGTCGGGCCGCTATCAGTCGATCGAACAGGAAATCAACGGCGCGCGCAGCGTGCATTCCCTGCGCCCCGTCGAGGATGTCGGCCCCCTGCCCTGGCGCATCGACGTCTGGGACTCGGCCCGCAAATACCGCAAATGGGTCGACCCGGTGGACACCCTGTACGGCGGGGCCGCCTATATGCCGATGGCCGAGGGCGCGCGCTACGAGGTCTGGCTGACCCAATCCGGCCTGATCGCCCGGCCGGCGAACGAACAGGCCCGCGCCGCCAGCGCCGAGGGCTGGGTCCAGGTGCGCTGAACCGGCCTCAGACGCTGCCGATGGTGCGCAGGCGCGCCTTGGGGTGGATTTCGTTCTGGCTCATGACCACCGTCTGCCCCCGGAAGCGTTCGATGATCGAGCGCACATAGGGCCGGATCTGCGGGCCGGTCAGCAGCACCGCCGTCTCGCCCGCCATGGCCGCCCGCTCGAACACGTCCCGCACCGCGCGGATGAAGTCCTGAAGCCGCGACGGCGCCATGGCCAGCTGCTTCTCCTCGCCCTGGCCGACCAGGCTCTCGGCGAAGGCGGCCTCCCATTCCGGCGACAGGGTGACGATCGGCAGGGCGCCGTCGTCGGCCTTGTGTTGCCAGCACAGCTGGCGCGCCAGCCGCGCCCGCACATGTTCGACCAGTCCGGTGACGCTGGTGGTGTGCGGCGCCGCTTCGGCCAGGCCTTCCAGGATCGCCCCCAGGTCGCGGATCGAAACCCGCTCGCGCAGCAGGCTCTGCAAAACCCGCTGCAGGGTGGTGGTGGTGACGACCGTGGGGATCAGCTCCTCGACCAGCTTCTTCTCCTCGGCCCCGACTTCCTTCAGCAGCTTGGAGACCTCGGCATAGGACAGCAGGTCCGCCATATTCTCCTTCAGGATTTCGGTCAGGTGGGTGGTCAGCACCGTCGACGGATCGACGATGGTGTAGCCGCGGAAGGTCGCCTCTTCACGCAGGGAATCGTCCACCCAGGTGGCGGGCAGGCCAAAGGCCGGTTCGCGCGTATGTTCGCCGGGCAGCTCGACCTGGCGGCCCGCCGGGTCCATGGCCAGAAGCTGGCCCAGCCGCACCTCGCCGCCGCCGGCCTCCATCTCCTTGATGCGGATCGCATAGCCCTGGGTCGGCAGACGCATATTGTCCAGGATGCGCACGCTGGGCATGACGAAGCCGTACTCCTGGGCCAGGGATCGGCGCAGGGCGCGGATCTGGTCGGTCAGGCGACGCCCCTCCAGGTCGTTGATCAGCGCCAGCAGCGAATAGCCCAGCTCGATCTTGACCTCGTCGATGCTCAGTGCCGTGCCGATGGGTTCTTCGACATCCTCCTTGGGACCGGCCGCGCCGGCGTCGACCTCTGGCGCGGGCGGCTTCAGCCGATCCCGGCCGACGCGCCAGGCCATCAAGCCCGCCCCGATGGCCAGGGCCGCAAACGGGATCAGCGGCATGCCGGGGATCAGGCCGATCAGGCCGGACGCCGCCGACACCACGCCCAGGCTGACCGGATTGCTGGCCAGCTGGCTGACCAGGGCCTTGTCGGCCGTGCCCTCGACCCCGGCCTTGGACACCAGGAAGCCCGCGGCGATCGACACGATCAGGGCCGGCACCTGGGTCACCAGACCATCGCCCACCGTCAGCAGGATGTAGGAATTGGCCGCATCACCCGCCGCCATCCCATGCTGCAAGGTGCCGATCAGAACGCCGCCGATGGCGTTGATGAAGGTGATGATCAGGCCCGCCACGGCGTCGCCGCGCACGAATTTCGAGGCGCCGTCCATGGCCCCGAAGAAGGTCGATTCCTGCTCCAGCTCCTTGCGGCGGAGCTTGGCCTGATCCTCGTTGATCAGACCCGACGACAGGTCGGCGTCGATGGCCATCTGCTTGCCCGGCATGGAGTCCAGGGTGAAGCGGGCCGACACCTCGGCGATGCGGGTCGAGCCCTTGGTGATGACGACGAAATTCACCACCAGCAGGATGGCGAAGATGATGATGCCGATGATGAAACTGCCGCCCATCATCAGATTGCCGAACGCCTTGATGACCTGACCGGCGGCGTCCGGCCCTTCGTGACCGTGGCTCAACACCAGGCGCGTCGAGGCCAGGTTCAGCCCCAGACGATACAGAGTCGCCACCAGCAGAACAGTCGGAAAGATGGCGAAGTCCAGCGGCCGCTTCATCATCACGGCCGTCATCAGGATCAGGACCGACGCAACCAGCGAGATCGCCAGCAACAGGTCCAGCAGCATCTTGGGGATCGGCAGGATCAGCAGCAGGATGACCCCGATCACCCCCACCGCCATGGCCACTTCGCCGCGCGCCAGCCAGCCGACCACGTCGCGTCCCGTGGGGCGCGCCAGGCCGTCCTTCATCAAGGCTGCATCGGTCATCGGCCGCTCCTCCCCCACCGGGGGAGGGGGACCGCGAAGCGGTGGAGGGGGCCGGCCCAAGGCGCCGGCGTGCGTGTCCATGCTGCGCATGGTCCCCCTCCCCCGAGGGGGGAGGATTTAGACGGCGAGTCGGCCCGTTCAGCCATGGCCCAGAGCCTTCAGCGCCATGCGCGTCGCCTCGGCGATCACCGCCTCATTGGCGTCGTCGTCACGGGCGGCGTGATAATAGGCGGTCACCACGATGGGCGCGCCGGTCGGCGGATAAAGAACGCCGATGTCGTTGACCGGGCCATAGCCGCCCGTGCCGGTCTTGTGCGCCACGCGCCAGCCGGTCGGAACGCCCGCCTTGATGCGGCCCATGCCCGTGGGGCTGTCGAACATCCATTGCAGCAGCAGGCTCTTGGACCCGGCGCTCAACGGCGTATCGGCCGACAGGAACAGGTGCTGGATATTGTCGGCGGACTGCAGCGGCTGGATGGTGTCCTTGTCGCCGTCCAGACGGTTCATCTCGGGTTCGAAACGGTCCACGCGCGTCGTGGCGTCGCCGATGCCGCGATAGAAGCCCTGCATGGCCTCCAGCCCGCCCATGGCCTTCAGCAGGATGTTGGCCGCCGGATTGTCGCTGACCTCGACCGTGCCCTTCATCAGTTGCTTGACCGTCAGGGTCGAGCCGATGGCCGGTTCGGTGACCGGCGCATGGTTGATCATATCGGCGCGGGTGATCGGCACGGCGCGATCCAGCCGCTCCTGCCCGTCCTGGATGCGGATCAGGGTCGCGGCCGCCAGATACATCTTGAAGGTCGAGCAATAGACGAACCGCTCGTCCGGCCGCCACGCCAGGGTGCGCCCCGTGCCGGTGTCGCGCGCGACGAAGCCCATGCGGCCGCCCCGGCTGCGCTCCAGCCCGGACAGGTCGAACACCTCGGACGCCGGGGTCGCGGCGACGACATCCGCCTGCTCGCGCGCGGAACAGCCCATCAGGCCCAGGGCGCCGATGGCCGTCAGAACCGTTCTGCGATCCGCTCCCGCCATCGTCGTCAGCCCATGCCGATGGCGTAGCCGGCCGCCACGCCCGACTGGGGCGCCGGGATCGGCGTGCCTTCGTCGGCGTATTCGTTCAGCTTGTTGCGCAGGGTGCGGATCGAGATGCCCAGGATGTTGGCCGCGTGGGTGCGGTTGCCCAGGCAGTGGCCCAGGGTGTCCAGGATCAGCGCCTTCTCCATCTGGGCGACGGTCTGGCCGACCATGGATCGCGTCATGGCGTCGGCCGCCTGGGCCGCACGGCCGGCCGGCCCGGCGTCATAGGTTGCGGGCGTCGTGGCGCCCATCAGCGGCTGGCCGTCCGGCATGCGGATGGCCTCGACGTCGATCTCGGCCCCGGTGGCCAGCAGCACCGCGCGGTGCATGGCGTTTTCCAGCTCGCGCACATTGCCGGCCCAGCGGTGGGCGACCAGGGCGCGGCGAGCGTCGGCCGACAGGGGGCGCAAGCCCACGCCGTTGGCGGCGGCGTACTTCTTGATGAAGTGATCGGCCAGCACCGCGATGTCGCCCGGCCGCTCGCGCAGGGCCGGCAGGCGCAGGTTCACGACGTTCAGCCGGTAAAGAAGGTCTTCGCGGAACACGCCTTCGGCCACGGCCTTGGCCAAGTCGCGGTTGGAGGTGGCGATGATGCGGATATCCACCTTGACCGGCTTGGTCCCGCCGACGCGGTCGATGACCCGCTCCTGAATGGCGCGCAGCAGCTTGGCCTGCAGGCGGGCGTCCATCTCGCTGATTTCGTCCAGCAGCAGGGTGCCGCCGTCCGCTTCCTCGAACTTGCCGATGCGGCGGGCGACCGCGCCGGTGAAGGCGCCCTTCTCATGCCCGAACAGTTCGGATTCCAGCAGATTGTCGGGAATGGCGGCGCAGTTGACGCTGATGAACGGGCGTTCCGCGCGGCGCGAGTTCTGGTGCAGGTAACGGGCCATCACCTCCTTACCGACGCCGCTTTCGCCGGTGATCAGGATCGAGGCTTCCGACCGCGCCACCTGATCGGCCAGCTGGATCACCGCCTTCATCGACGGGTCGGCCGAGATCATCGGCCGTTCGTCGTCGGCCACGGCCGACAGCACCGCCGCGATCAGGTCGGCGTCGGGCGGCAGGGGGATGAACTCCTTGGCCCCGGCCTTGATGGCGGCGGCGGCGTCAGAGGCGCCGGCGTCCACGCCGCAGGCCACCACCGGCACATGGATGCGTTCGGCGTCGTTGGCCGCGATCAGGGCGCCGATGTCGATGCGGTAATCGACCATCAGCAGATCCGCCCCCTGCCCCCGGCGCAGTTGCTCGGTCGCCTGGTCCGCGCGTTCGACGTGCTGGACCTTGGCGCCGTGGGCCATGGCCATCTTCACGGCCTGGGCCAGTTGCCCGCTCAGTCTGCCAACCACCAGAAGCCGCATGGGTCTTCTCCTTTAAATCTCTACAGCCGGTCGCCGATCAGGCGCCCGAATCCTCGGTCTTGATGATTTCCGTCATGGTCACACCCAGACGGTCCTCGACCACCACCACCTCGCCCCGCGCCACCAGGCGGTTGTTGACGAAGATGTCGATGGCCTCGCCGACCTTGCGATCCAGCTCCAGCACCGATCCGGCGTTCAGCTTCAGCAACTGGGCCACCGACATGTGCGCCTTGCCCAGAACGGCCGAGATGTTCACCGGCACGTCGAACACGGTCGACAGATCGGCGGCGGACTTTTCGCCCGCATCATCGGTGGTGGTCAGGGCGGTGGAGTCCGGGAACTCTTCCAGGGCCAGGTCTTCGGGCGTGCTCACAGGTCGCTCCCATCCATCAGGGGTTCGGCGTGTCCGGCCTCGGCGGCCAGGGCGGCGATCACGGCTTCGGCCATGCGCCGGGCGCAGGCGTCGGGATCATAGTCGGCCCGGCCATCGGCCCATTCCAGGGTGAAGGCGGCGGGGGATGCGCCGGGCGCGTCGCGGAACATCACCGACCCGGCGTAACCGGCGTCGGCGCACAGCCCCTCGATGACCCGGCGGCCCTCGTCATCCAGTCCGGCGGCGTGCACCACCAGACGCGGCGAGGCGTCGATTTCCTGGGCCAGGGTCTCCAGCGCCGACTTCAGCGGACCCTGCGGAAAACGGTCCAGCGCTGCGGCGGCGATCACGCGCCCGGCGGCCAGCGCCAGTTCGGCGGACTGTTCGCGATGCGCCTGGGCCACGGCGCCCAGGGCCGGCAGGGACTGGGCCAAAGCCTGGGCGATGGTCGACAGGGCCATGGCGCGCACGGCGTCCGCCTCGGCCAGGGCCGCCTGACGCGCCTCCAGACGCGCCTGGGCCATCATGGCCTCGACCTCGGCCGGGGCGTAGGCGCGCTTCATCGGCCGGAACTCGGTCGTGCGCAGCACGCGGCCGTCGGCGGCGAACTCGGTGTCGAAGGCGAAGGGGCGGGAGGTGGCGAGGTGCGCGGTCATGTCAGTAGATCAACTCGTCGTCGCCGCCCTGGCCGACCAGCATGATCTCGCCCTTGGCGGCCAGATCCTTGGCCACCTGGACCATGGCCATCTGCGACGTGTCGACGTCCTTCAGCCGCACCGGCCCCATGGCCTCCATGTCCTCGCGCATGATCTTGGACGCGCGTTCGGACATGTTGGAGAAGAACAGTTCGCGCAGGGATTCCGAAGCGCCCTTCAGCGCCAGGGCCAGCTGGTCCTTCTCGACCGCGCGCAACAGGGTCTGGATGCCGCCAGGGTCCAGCTTGGCCAGATCCTCGAACACGAACATCAGGGCGCGGATGCGTTCGGCCGCCTCGCGATTGCGTTCCTCCAGCGCGCCGATGAAGCGGGCCTCGGTCTGGCGGTCGAAGCTGTTGAAGATCTCGGCCATCATCTCGTGGCTGTCGCGCTTGGAGGTGCGAGCCAGGTTCGACATGAATTCGGTGCGCAGCGTCTGCTCGATCTTGTCCAGGATCTCGCGCTGGACCGGCTCCATCCGCAGCATCCGCTGGACGCATTCCAGGGCGAAGTCCTCGGGCAGGCTGGTCAGCACCCGCGCGGCGTGGTCCGACTTGATCTTGGACAGGACCACCGCGACCGTCTGGGGGTATTCGTTCTTCAGATAGTTGGCCAGGACCGCTTCGTTCACATTGCCCAGCTTGTCCCACATGGTCCGGCCGGCCGGACCGCGGATCTCCTCCATCAGGCCTTCGACGCGGTCGGACGGCATGAAAGAGGCCAACAGACGCTGGGTCTGTTCGAAACTGCCCAGCACCGAGCCCGAGCCGCTCATGCCCGAGACGAACTCGATCAACAGCTCCTCGACCACGGCCGCCGACACCGAGCCCAGGCCGGCCATGGCCTGAGACACCTCTTTCAGCTCGTCATCGTCCAGGTTCTGCCACAGGCGGGTATGCTCCTCGCCCAGGGACAACAGGATGACGGCCGCCTTTTCAGGCCCGGTCAGCTTTCGGGGATCGTCGACCGCCGCCTTTTTGTTGATCAGGCGCGCCATCAGCCTTCATGCACCCAGCTGCGCAGGATGGCGGTCGATTCCTCGGGGTGTTTCTCGACGAACTCGGCGACCTTCTTGATCGAGGACGCCTTCACCTGGCCTTCGATGCGGGCGATGTCCAGGCGCTGGTCCATGTCGGACGGGCCGCCCAGATGGCCCGCCACCTCGCCGCCGCCGGCGCCGCCGACCAGCGAGGTCTGAAGCTGAGTGATCTGCGCCCCGCCCGCGCCGCCGGTCATGCCGGCCAGGGCGGGCACGCCGCCCGCGCCCGTCGCCGTCTTCAGCAAGGGCCGCAGCACGAAGAAGATCAGCAGCAGGCCGGTGACCAGCAGCACCAGCAGCTCGACCCCGCGCATGATGTCGTTCTTGTTGAAGTCGAACAGCGAGCCCTTGGCCTCGGCGCCGCCTTCCAGACCCGACGTGTCGCGGGCGAAGCGGGTTCCGACGACCTCGATCTTGTCGCCCCGTTCGGTGTTAATGCCCACGGCGGCGGCGACCAGGGCCTTGATCTGTTCGATCTCCTGGGCCGTGCGCGGGGTGAAGGTCGGCTCGGCCCCATTGGCGCCCGGCGCATATTTGCCGTCCACGGCCACCGAGACCGACAGACGCTTGACCTCGCCCGGTTCGCGCACCGTGGTCGTGGTGGTGTTCGAGATTTCGTAGTTGGTCGTTTCGGTGTTCTGGGTCGAGCGCGAACCGACCGGCGTGGTGTTCGGGGCCTGGCCGCCGGGGATATTGTTGGTCGCGGTCGCCGCGCCGTCCGAAACGCCCGTCGTGTCCTGGTCTTCCGTGCCGTTGGTCGAGGTCGAGCGCACGACCTGGCCGTCGGGATCGAACTTCTGCTCCTGGGTGGTCTGGCGGCTGTGGTCGATCTCGGCCGTCACCTGAACCCGCGCGGCGCCGGCGCCGACCACGCCCTCGACGATGTCCTTGATGCGGGCCTGCATCTGGGCCTCGGTGGTGGCGCGCGCCTCTTCGGCCGAGGCCGTGCTGAACGCCCCGCCTTCGGACCCGGCGGCCAGGGTGCGGTTGGCGGTGTCGGTGACCGTGACCTTCTCGGGCTTCAGGCCAGGAACCGACGAGGCCACGACGTTGCGGATGCCTTGGACCTGTTCGCCGCTGAGGGCGCGGCCGCCCACGCCCACCACGACGGCGGCGGTCGGCTCGGCCGCCTGGGCCTGGAACATCTCGCGGCGCGGCATGACGATGTGGACCCGCGCGGTGTTGATGCCGCGATAGGCCAGGATGGTGCGGGCTAGTTCGCCTTCCAGCGCGCGCTTTTCGTTCAGATTCTGCTGGAACTCGGTCTGACCGAGGACCGACTGGTTGTCGAAGATCTCGTAGCCGACCGACCCGGAGGTCACCAATCCCTTGGACGCCACCAGCATCCGCGCCGTGCCCACCTCGTCGCGATGGACCATGACGGTCGAGCCGTCGCCCCGGCTGGCGTATTTGATGCCCGCCTGGTCCAGGGCGGCGGTGACTTCGCCCGCCTCGGCCAGGTCCAGGTTCGAGAACAGCAGGGCGTCCGGCGCCTGGCCCATGCGCAGCATGACGGCCACCAGCACGGCGGCCACGCCCGCGGCCACGCCCAGCACCACGGTCAGGCGACCGATACCGAATCTCTGCAACGCCGCCGTAAAGCCGCCCACGCGCCCCGCCCGAAACTACTGACGGGAGACACCGTGCTGCCCGCTAGGCAGAAAGTGCCGCCCCCATGGTAAACGGGGCGTTAAGCGGCCTTAACGAAACGACGCGGAACGCCGAAATCAGGCCGCCTTGCGAGCCTCGGCCTTCTGGTCGGCGGCGGCGCGGATGCGGGCTTCGGCGATGGCGTCGGCGATCTGGTGCGTCGGGCGTTTTTCGGTCGCCGAACGGTCCAGGATCTCTTCCAGCGTCTGCATCAGGCGCACCAGCTTGCCCTCGACCCAGTCGGCGTCATAGGCGCCGCCGGTCTGACGCGCGGTCATTTCCGAGGCCACATTGATGATGCCGCCGCCATTGATGACATAGTCGGGCGCATAGAGGACGCCGCGGTCGAACAGGGCCTGGCCGATGTCCGCCGTGGCCAGCTGGTTGTTGGCGGCGCCGACCACCGCCTTGACCGTCAGACGATCCAGCGTTTCCGGGTTCAGCGTCGCGCCCAGGGCGCAGGGGGCGTAGATGTCGGCCTTGACGTCATAGATGGCGTCGGGGGCCACGATCTCGGCGCCGGTGCGCGAGGCGACTTCCGACAGGACGGCGGTGTTGACGTCGGTCATGACCAGCTTGGCGCCGGCCTTGTGCAGCTTGTCGGCCAGATAGCCGCCGACGTGGCCCACGCCCTGCATCGCCACGGTCAGGCCGGTCAGGTCGTCCTGTTTCCACAGGCGGCGCGCCACGACCAGGGTCGAGCGGAACACGCCTTCGGCCGTCACCGGGCTGGGATCGCCCGAGGCTTCGGGCCCGTCTTTCAGGCCCAGAACATAGGGGGTTTCCTTACGCGCCTCGGCGATGTCCGCCACCGACACGCCGACGTCCTCGGCCGAATAATAGCAGCCGCCCAGGGTGTTCAGCGCGCGGCCGAAGGCGCGGAACAGCTCCGGCGTCTTCTGGGTGCGGCTGTCGCCGATGATGACCGACTTGCCGCCGCCCATCTCCAGATCGGCGATGGCGTTCTTGTAGCTCATGCCCCTGGACAGGCGCAGCACATCCTCCAGCGCCTCGGCCGAAGAGGCGTAGTTCCACATGCGGCAACCGCCGACCGCCGGACCCCGCGCGGTCGAGTGCACTGCAACAATGGCCTTGAGGCCTGTCTTTTCATCGAAAAAGCTGTGAACGCCTTCGTGGTTCGCGAAGGACGGGGAATCGAACAGCGTCATGCCCAAAACAGGCCTTTCCTGGGGTTTTATTTTTCTTGGCCGCCAAATACGCCCGAAGGAAGACCGGGGCAAGCTGGGCCTTTAGCGGCGCAGCTGGTCCAGCACCCCCGGCGCCGCCGACGGCAGGGCCGCATCGGGAGCCAGAAAATAGGCCAGGGCGTCGCGATAGACGGTCTGGGCCTCCAGGTCGCGGTTCAGCAGATGGCGCCCGTTCGGATACCAGGCGGTCCGCAACGCCGGGGCCGCCCCCGCCCGCTCCAGCGCCATCCGCATCGGCCTGCGTGCAATCACATGATCCGCGGCGCCATACATCAGCAACGCCGGCCGACGCATCGCACCGAGGTCCAGCGAGGCCGTCTCCATCAGGTCCACCAGCCCCGACACGGCGTCGAACCGCGTTTCCATTATGCTGGACGGATCGCGGCCGTTGCGGATCAGCTCGATCAGATTGTCCGAGGCCATGACCCGGCGCGCCACGAACTGGGGCGTGCCCACCGGCCGGTCGCCCATGGCCCGCGCCGCGACCCACAGGGCGGCGCCGTTGATCGGACCCTGGCTGGACCAGCCCCAGACGCCGGGCGCCAGCAACAGCACCCGGTCGGCGTCGGGCGGACGGTCCGAGGCGAAGGCGGCGATGGCCACCGATCCGCCCATGCTTTCACCCGCCACGATCACCGGAACCCCCGGCCGCGCGGCGCGGACCAGGGCGACCACGTCGCGCAGGTCGTCGGTCATCGCCCCCTGCCCGGCCCAGACGCCGCGCCCCGGCGCCCGGCCGAACCCCCGCTGGTCATAGGCCCAGGTCTCGATCCCCTGCTCGGCCCACCAGGGTCCGGCCAGGCGGAAGGAGGCGGCCGAATCGTTCATGCCGTGCAGGGCCACCACCACGGCCCGGGGCGCCCCGTCCGGCGACCAGCGCAGATAGGGCAACCGCCCCCCGTCGCGCACCACAAAGGCCTGGTCCTCGATCCGGGCGCCCGCGAACCCGGCCGGCGGCGTCAACGGCGCCTGCACCATCGGCGTGGCGCAGGCCGACAGCATCAGGGCCATCAGGATCACGGCCCGTTTCACGCCAGCATCTCGCGCACCCGCGCCCTCAGATGCGGAACCACTTCGGCCTCGAACCACGGATTCCGCTTCAGCCACGCCGTATTGCGCCACGACGGGTGCGGCAGCGGCAGGATGGCCGGGCCATAGTCGCGCCAGGCGCGCACCGTCTCGGTCATGTTCGACTTCATCCGATCCTTCAGCGCCCACGCCTGCGCATAGCCGCCGACCAGCAGCGTCAGCTCGACCCGCGGCAGACTGGCCAGCAATCGCGACCGCCACAAGGCGGCGCAGCGCGGCGGCGGCGGATAGTCGCCGCCCTTGGGCGCCGTGCCGGGATAGCAAAAGGCCTGGGCCGCCACCCCGATGCGCGGATCGGCATAGAAGGTGGCGAAATCCACCCCCATCCAGTCGCGCAGCCGGTCGCCCGACGGATCGGTGAAGGGCAGACCGCTTTCATGCACCCGCCGCCCCGGCGCCTGGCCGCAGATCAGCAGTCGGGTTTCGCCTGCGACCATGACCACCGGGCGCGGCGTATGCGGCAACTCGCCCGCACAGGCCCGGCAGGCGCGGATGTCGTCCAGAACGGCTGAAAGATCAGCCATCATCCTCTTCAGACACCGGAGGCAGGGCCGCCCTGGCCGCCGTCGCCTCTTCGGGCGTGGGGTGACGCAGGCGGATGACGCCTTTCATCTGGGCCGGGTCGATCGGCTTGCCCTTCTTGGTGATGGTCAGCCGACCCTCACGCATCAGGCCCAGGGCCGTGGCCTTCACGCGCGGCAGCATGCGCTGCCACTGTTCGGGCTGCAGCGCCTTGGCCACGTCGGACGGCTCGATGCTCTTGCCGTTGTCGCCCCTGGGGTCGACGGCCGACAGTTTTTCGAAGATGGCGGATTCGATGGGGTCGCTCATCGTCCCTATATGCTGCATTGCGAGAGCGGAAAGAAGGCGGATCCCGCCTCAAGCAGCGCGACTGCGCGATAGGCGAAAGAAAAAGGTCATGGTTGCGAAAGTCACGGTCACCGAGGGCGAGTTCACCGGCTGGGAGACCTATGACCTGCACGGCACCTTCGATCAGGTGGTGGGGCCCTTCTATTTCCGGCCCGACCCCGACGGACGCATGCGCTGCGCCTTCCGGGCCGAGGCCAAGCACATGAACGCCGGCGGCCGCATGCATGGCGGCTGTCTGATGACTTTCGCCGACATCGCCCTGTTCCAGACCGCCTATCAGGAGATGGAGGGCAAGAACGGCGTGACCGTTCAGCTGGATTCCACCCTGGTGGACGGCGTCTATGAAGGCGAACTGGTCGAGGCGACCGGCGAAGTGGTGCGCGCGGGCGGCTCGCTGATCTTCGTGCGCGGTCAGATCACGGTGGAGGCGCGCACGGTGATGACGTTTTCGGGAGTGATCCGGAAATTCGGGCCGAGGTGAAGTCTGAAGTCCCGCTGAGGGCGGATTGAGACCTAAGGCTTCCGGCGAATGGACCTGCGTATGGCTCGCCAGTAGACGGCTAAAAGAACTCCAGACACGCCGATGGCCCAGACGGCGCTCAGACCGAGCCCCACATACCATATGGCGTTACGTGACCAGCCGAGCTGGTCGGAGACGATGATCGGAAGAAACGGCGCGAAGGCTAACAGCAAGAATTTGGCATCAACCCGTTCCGACCTTGAATAGCCAGAAAGGCGCTGGCCGGCGTTCTTGCCCTCGCCCATCTGCAACAAGGCCGTCTCTTTCTGACGCGCCCAGTCGGCCAGCAGCTTTTGAAGAGACGAGAACGGCGTCAACATCGCCCATCTATCCGATCAACCGCCCCTGTCCGCAACAGGACTTAAGCCGTCCGCGATCCTAAACCCCCGCCCCCGCCGCCGGTCGCGCCCTGGCGGCGCCCAGCCAGCGGTTCAGGTGCGTCAGTTCCTCCGGCGGGCGGTATTTGATCAGGCGGGCGAAATCCAGACCCACGGCCGCCACCACATCGGCGATGGTGAAGCGGTCCGCCGCGATCCATTCCCGGTCGGCCAGACGCCGGTCCAGCGAACGCATGTATTTCTCGGCCGCCAGCCGGTTGTAGTCGGCGACCTGGGGCATGGGGGTGGCCTCCAGCGCGGCCAGGGCCGGATGGGTGTGCCGCACGCTCAGCATGATCGGATTGGCCAGATAGAATTCGCACCGGCGGGTCCACATCTCGATCATCGCCTGTTCGGCGGCGTCATGGCCGAACAGGTTCGGTTCGGGATACAGCGCCTCCAGATAGCGGCAGATGGCTAGGGATTCGGTCAGGCAGGTTCCGTCGTCCAGCTCCAGCGCCGGAACATGCGGCACGCCGAATTTGGCGCGATAGTCGGCCGTGCGGTGTTCGCCGGCCAGAAGGTCGATCTCGACGATCTGGACCCCCTCGATCCCCTTCTCGGCCATGACCCAGCGGACCCGGCGCGGATTGGGCGCGCGATGCGAGGTGTACAGCTTCATGGGGAGCGCTCCGTTGCTTATCGCAACGGCTATCAGGCGAAGACCGCCGGGGGCAAGGCGCCGACGACGCAGGCGGCCATCAGGGTGGCCAGGAAGCCCGCGAACAGCGCCTTCCACACGAGGCCCAGCACCTCCTCGCGCCGCTCGGGCATCAGCACCGACAGGCCGGTCACCGTGATGCCGACCGAACCGATGTTTGCGAAGCCGCACAGGGCATAGGTCATCAGCATCCGCGTGCGCTCGCTCATCTCTCCGGCCGGAACCTTGCCCAGTTCGATGAAGGCCACGAACTCGGTCAGGGTCAGCTTGACCCCCAAAAGCCATCCGGCCTTGCCCGCCTCGGACCAGTCCACACCCGTCAACCACGCCACCGGCATGAACAGCCAGCCCAGCAGCCGCTCGACCGTCACCGGCCCGTCGAACAGCCAGAACCCGCCCAGCATGATGTTCACCAGCGCCACCAGCGCCACGAACACGATCAGCACCGCAGAGATGTTCAGCACCACCATCAGGCCGTCGGCCGTGCCTTTCACGATGGCGTCGATGGCGCTGTCGTACTTCAGGGCCGAACCGTAATCGGCGTGGGCGCCGCCCTGGCCCGGCGTCTCTGGGATGATGATCCGCGCCAGCAGAACCCCCGCCGGGGCCGAGACGATGGAGGCCACCAGCACATGGCCCGCCGCATCGGGCAGCACCGGCGCCAGAATGGCCGCATAGGCCACCATGGTGGACCCCGCCACGGTCGCCAGTCCGACCACCATCAGCAGGAACAGTTCGGACCGCGTCAGCTTGTCCAGATAGGCGCGGATGACGATGGGGCTTTCGATCATGCCCAGGAAGATGTTGGCCGCCACCGCCAGGGCCGAGGCCCCGCCCAGGCCCATGGTCTTCTGAAACAGGAGGCCGAAGCCGTGGGTGATCCACTTCAGCACCTTCCAGTGCCACAAGAGGGCCGACAGGGCCGAGATCACCAGGATCAGCGGCAGCACTTGAAATGCGAAGGTGAACAGGGCGCCTTCATTGGCCACGGCGTACGGCTGGTCCCCGCCCGCCAGATAGCCGAACACGAACTGGGTCCCGCGATTGGTCGCCGCCGCCAGGCCATCGACCGCCCCCGTCACGGCGGCCAGCACCCCCTGCGACCCGGGGATGGCGAACAGGGCCAGCACCAATCCCGCCTGCACCGCCAGGGCGCCCAGGGCCAGCCGCCACGGGAAGGCCTTCCTGTTCTCCGACAGCCCCCAGCAGGCTGCAATCACGACGAGCAGGCCCAGCAGGCTCTGCAGGTTCAGGATGCTGAACATGGTCCCCTCCGCGTTCGGCCCAGTCCTGCACCGCGTCGGGGAGGGTGTCGAGAGGTCTTAAACCTGCCCGCGCACCATCCGGTCATACGCTTCCATCAGGCCCAGGCTGATCTCGCCGGGGATGAAGCGATAATCGCCGATCTCGCTGACGGGGGTGATCTCGGCCGCCGTGCCGCACAGGAAGCATTCGTCGAAGTCCGCCAGTTCCTCGGGTTTGATGGGGCGCACCTCGACCTCCAGCCCGCGCGCGGCCAGCATCTCCAGCACCGTCTGGCGCGTGATGCCGTTCAGGATGGCGCCGTCGGCCGGCGGGGTGATCAGGCGGCCGCCCTGGACGAAGAAGACATTGGCCCCCGTCGCCTCGGCCACATAGCCGCGCCAGTCCAAGAGCATGGCGTCGGCGTAACCGCGCGCGTCGGCGTAATGGCGGTTGATGGTGCCGATCATGTACAGGCCCGCGGCCTTGGCCTCGGTCGGGGCGGTTTCCGGCGACGGCCGCTTGTACGGCGCCCAGCACAGGCGGATGCCCTTGCGCTTGGTTTCCGGGTCGAAATAGCTGGGCCAGTCCCACACGGCGACGGCCACGTGGACCGTGGTGTTCTGGGCCGGGACGCTGACCTGTTCCGAACCGCGCCAGGCGATGGGGCGCACATAGGCGTCGGTCAGGCCGTTTCTGGCGCAGGTTTCCTTGCAGGCCTCGTTGATCTGCGCCACCGTGAACGGAATCCGGAAGTCGAGAACCTCGGCCGAGCGGAACAGACGGTTGGTATGCTCCATCAATTTGAATATCTGGCCATTGTACATCCGCGCGCCCTCGAACACCGAGGAGGCGTAGTGCAGCGCATGGGTCAAAACGTGCACGCGCGCCTCGCGCCAGGGCACGAATTCGCCGTCCATCCAGATCCAGCCGTCACGATCGTCGATAGGAACGAAGGCCATTGAACAACATCTCCTACGTCGTCATGTCGGTTAGAGCCGTCCCGACCGCCTCCGTCAACGCCGCGCGCGTCGGAGGCCGGGCATGAGCGCGCCCGCCTATGGACGCTCCGGCCCCATCGCCGGGGCGGGCGAGGGCCGGCATCTGCTGGTCGTGGACGACGACGACCGCATCCGCGAGCTGCTGAAAGAATATCTGACGCGCGAAGGCTATCGCGTCACCGGCGCGGCCCATGCGGCGGCGGCGCGGCGTCTGATGGAGCTGATCGACTTCGATCTGGTGGTGCTGGACGTCATGATGCCGGGCGAGAGCGGGCTGGACCTGACCAGCTGGGTTCGGAACAAGGCCGAACTGTCCAAGACGCCGCTGATGCTGCTGACCGCGCGGGGCGATCCCGATGACCGGATCGAGGGCCTGTCGCGGGGCGCAGACGACTATATGTCCAAGCCGTTCGAGCCGCGGGAACTGTCGCTGCGCATCGACGCCATCCTGCGGCGCACGGGGGGCAAGCCGATGACCCCGCGCGAGATCCGGCTGGGCGCCGCCACCTTCGACATGGAGCGGCTGGAGCTGTCGCGCGACGGCAAACCGCTGCGCCTGACCGAGGCCGAGGCGCAACTGCTGAAGACCCTGGCCATTCACGCCCATTCGCCGGTCGAGCGCATGACCCTGTCGCCCGATACCGCCGACATCACCGGCCGGGCCGTGGACGTGCAGGTGACGCGCCTGCGCCGCAAGCTGGAGTCGGACCCCAAGAACCCGCGCTATCTGCAGACCGTGCGCGGCGTCGGATACATGCTGGCGCCGGACTGATGAGGACCGTGCCGTCAAATCCTCCCCCGCCGGGGGAGGTGGATCGACGCGACAGCGTCGAGACGGAGGGAGCCCGGCATGACGTCAGCCCCCTCCACCGCTTCAGGCTTCGCGCTGCCCTTTGGGTCGCGGTCCCCCTCCCCCGGTGGGGGAGGATTTCATGAGACTTCTGCCCGCGTCGCTGTGGCCGCGGTTTCTGAAGCGGCGCGTGCCGACCAGCCTGTGGGGCCGGTCGTTGCTGATCATCGTGTTGCCGGTGCTGGTGATGCAGGCGGCCGTGACCTGGGTCTTCTTCGACGCCCACTGGCAGACGGTGACCGCGCGCCTGTCCGAGGGGCTGGCCGGCGACGTGGCCTGGGCGGTGGAAACCTATGCCGACGACCCGTCGCCCAAGACCCTGGCGGTTCTGGCCGACCGGGCCGAGCGGACCATGTCCCTGTCCATCGCCCTGCAGGAAGAGGCCCAGCTGCCGCGCGAGCAGCAGCGCGGGACAATCGGCGTGGTCGACCGCGCCATGGAGAAGGCCCTGAGCGGGCGGTTGGATGCGCCCTACTGGTTCTCGACCACCCGTTATCCGGCCTATGTCGACATCCGGGTGCAGCAGCCGCAAGGGGTTCTGCGCATCATCGCCCCGCGCGAGCGGGCAGTGGCGACCCAGGCGCACATCTTCGTCCTGTGGCTGATGGTGGCGACCGTGCTGCTGCTGGGGGTGGCGGTGCTGTTTATCCGCAACCAGGTGCGGGCTATCGAGCGCCTGGCCGACGCGGCCGAGGCGTTCGGGCGTGGCGAGACCGTCCCGCGGTTCAAGCCGCACGGCGCGCGCGAAGTGCGGGCCGCGGCCACCGCCTTCCTGGCCATGCGCGACCGGATCCAGCGCCATATCGACCAGCGTACGGCCCTGTTGGCTTCGGTCAGCCACGACCTGCGCACGCCCCTGACGCGCCTTCGGCTGGAACTGGCCCTGGCGCCCCCGTTCAAGCGCCAGGCGGCGATGAAGGGCGACCTGGACGAGATGGAGCATATGATCGACGAATACCTGGCCTTCGCGCGCGGCGAGGCGGGCGAGGCGGCCCAAACCGTCGATGTCGGCGACCTGCTGCGCGCCGCCGGCGACGACGCCCGGCGCACTGGGGCCGAGGTGGACGTGCTGGCGCCCGATGATCTGACCGCCGCCCTGCGTCCCATCGCCTTCAAGCGCGCGCTGATGAACCTGGCCGGCAACGCCGCATCCCACGGCGAGCGTGTGCGGCTGTCGGCGCGCGCCCTGCCCTCCGGCGGGCTGGAGATCGCGGTCGAGGACGACGGCCCCGGCATTCCCGAGGACATGCACGAGGAAGCCTTCCGCCCCTTTTCCCGGCTGGACGAGGCGCGCAACCAGAACCGCAAGGGCGTGGGCCTGGGCCTGGCCATCGCGCGCGACGTGGCGCGCGGCCACGGCGGCGACATCACCCTGGATCGCAGCGATCTGGGCGGGCTGAAGGCCGTGGTCCGCCTGCCCGGCTGAAGCCGTCGCCGATCACGTTTTGCGGCGAGGTCTGGCGAAGGCCGATCCGCGACCGCATCTTTAAAGGATCAGATCAAACGGAGGCCCCCATGCGCCCTCTCGCCTTCATCGCCCCCTTGGCCGTGGTCACGGCCGTCGCCGCCAGCGCCCAGGCCCTGACCGGCCTTCAGCCCGCGAGCCAGCCGCGCGTCTCGGTGGTCATTGCGCCCGCGGTTCAGGCCCAGGCCGACGATCTGGGTCAGCGCGAGGTCCAGGCCCAGGCCGACCGCCTGGTTCAGGTGGTGTCGCGCGCGCTGGAACGGTCGTCGGCGCTGGACGGCGCTCAGGTGCGGCTGACCCTGACCGACCTGAAGCCCAACCATCCGACCTTCGAGCAGGTCGCCCGCAACCCCGGCCTGTCGGCCATCGAAAGCCGCAGCATCGGCGGAGCCACGGTCCAGGTCGAACTGATCGGCGCCGACGGCGCGCGCCAGACCGGCGAAGTCCGTTATTACTCGCACAGTCTGGCCGAGGTGCGGGGTTACTCCACCTGGCAGGACGCGGACCGGGCCTTCAATCGCGTGGCGTCCAAGGTCGCCGCCGGCCGGCTCTGACGGTTCAGCGCGACAGGGCTTCGGCGCGCCGCCGCGCCGCCGCCACGGCGGCCTTCACCGCCTGATCCAGCCCGGCCTCGGCCAGGGCCGCCAACCCCGCCTCGGTGGTGCCGCCGGGCGAGGCGACGCGGGCGATCAGGGCCTGGACATCTTCCGCCCCCTCCAGCCCCGCCGCCGCCGAGCGCACCGTGGCCCGCGCCAGATCGGCGGCCACGGCGGGCGGCAGACCCTGCGCCTCGCCCGCCTGGGCCAGGGCGCGGGTAAAGGCGAAGACATAGGCCGGGCCGGACCCGGCCATGGCGGTGACGGCGTCCATCATCGCCTCGTCCGGGATATCGACCACGGCGGCCACCGGCGCGAACAGCGACCGGGCGACGGCTGCCGCACCCGCATCCGCGCTCCACAGGCCCGCCGCGCCTTTGCCCACCGCAACGCCCGTCGTCGGCATGACCCGCACGACCGGCCCGGCGAAGACATCCGCCAGGTCCGCCCCCCGCACCCCGGCCATGACCGAGATCACCGACGCGTCGCCGATCCTGGGCGCCAGTTCGGCCGCGACCTCGCGCCATCTGGCCGGCTTGACCGCCAGCACCACGGCCCGCGCGCCGCCCAACGTCTCGACCGGCGGATTGACGCGCGCGCCCGCGGCCCGCGCCGCCTCGGCGGCCGGCTTCTGCGACGGCGTCAGAATGATCAGATCGCGCGGATCGACCGCCCCGCTGGCCAGCCACCCCTCGACCATGGCCGAGCCGAGACGACCGCAGCCGACGAGGATGACGGGGCCCTGCGCCGCGCCCATGGGATCACGCGCTGCCGACGGTCTCGAACAGGCAGGCGGCCAGGGCGTCTTCGGGCTTCTTCATGCCCTTGGTCAGGAAGCGGAAGGCCGGATAGTAGCGGTCGGCCGCCTCGATCGCCGCATCGATCATCGACGCCGCCTGGCCCAGGGTCGGGCGTTCGCCGTGCGGCAGGGCCAGGGCATGGCGGAAGACGATCTCGCCCTCGTCAGGCCAGACCTCGAAATGGCCCAGCCAGCTGCGCTGATTGATCAGGCCGGTCAGTTCATAGGCCGCCGCCCGGCGCGACTTGGTGATCCGCAGGTCCAGCGCGCAGCACAGTTGCAGACAGTCGCCTTCGGGCCGCCAGGCGAACCACAGCTCGTAATCCTTCCAGTCCCCGGCCAGGGCGAAGGCCAGATCCCCGTCGTCGGTGCGATCGAACGGCAGGTTCTCCGCGTTCAGGACGTGTTCGACCACGTCCAGCGGGTCCATGGGAACGTCGATCTCTTCGGGGCGGGCGGCGTCCATCAGGCGACGATCCTTGGGAAAGGGCGCTTCGGCCGCGACTCACGACCGATGCTGGGACGGTAGGCGTGTTCGCGGATTCGCCTCAACCGGCTGCGTCCGCGGCGGGAGTCGCGCCTGTGGACGTTCCCTTTTTTGGTTTGGAGGCGGACGCTTTCAGCGTGGCGATTTCCGCGCGCAGCGCTGCGATTTCGGCCTTCAGGGTGTCGAATTCGTCGCGCCGCACCAGATCCAGTTCGGCCACCATGCGATCCGTCTGGGCGCGAAAGGCCGCCTTGGCCTCTTCGCTCGCCGACTGGGCCAGGCCCATGGCGCCGGTCGCCATCTTGGAGAATTCGTCGAGAATGGGGTTGCGGGTCTGCATCTGGATACTCCCGACTCGGCGGCGCCGAGCGTCGTTAACGAAGGTCTGACGGATATGGTGAACGCCGTCTTAACCGCCATGCGTCGCATCGTCCGCCACGCCCGGTTCTGCACAGCCATCTTCATAGGCGACGCGCGCGGCGACGCTTGCTAAAGCAGGCGTCCGAAGGCGTAGACGCAACCTCCTGGAGGCCCCGTGGTCTTTCCCGAGTTCGATCCGGTCCTGTTCTCGATCGGCCCCCTGCCCATCCGCTGGTACGCCCTGGCCTATGTCGCCGGCATCGTCCTGGGGTGGTGGTACGCCTCGCGCCTGGTGAAGACGCCGCGCGTCTGGGCGCCGGGCCGCCCGCCGATCAATGGCGTCCAGCTGGACGACCTGGCGCTGTGGATCACCATCGGCGTCATCCTGGGCGGACGTCTGGGCTACGCCCTGTTCTACAAGCCGGTCATGTTCGCCCAGCTGTTCACCGGCCAGGGCTGGGGCGAGCGGCTGGAGCTGTTCCAGATGTGGACCGGCGGCATGAGCTTCCACGGCGGCTTCCTGGGCGTGGCCCTGGCCATCGTCTGGTTCGCGCGCCGCGAAAAGACCAGCCTGCTATCGCTGGGCGACCTGATAGCGCCGGTCGTGCCGCTGGGCCTGTTCTTCGGGCGTATCGCCAACTTCATCAACGGCGAGCTGTGGGGCCGCGTCACCGACGTGCCGTGGGCCATCCGCTTCTGCAACATCCGCATTCTGGAGGCCTATGGCCAGTGCCCGGCCGGCGACCTGCCGCGCCACCCCAGCCAGCTGTACGAGGCGGGGCTGGAGGGCCTGTTGCTGTTCGTCATCCTGTCGCTGGCGATCTGGAAGGGACGGCTGCTGACCAAGCCGGGCTATGTCACCGGTCTGTTCCTGCTGGGCTATGGGCTGTCGCGGGCGGCGCTGGAGAATTTCCGCCAGCCGGATCTGGGGATGGAGAATTTCCCCCTGGGCCTGACCATGGGCATGATCCTGTCGATCCCCATGATCGTGGCGGGCGCCTGGCTGGTCTGGCGCGCCTGGAGCCGCCCGCCCGTCCAGGGCTGACGGCATGTCGCTGAAGGCGCGGCTGGCGCGCGAGATCGCCATCGGCGGGCCGATGACGGTGGCCGACTATGTCACCCGCTGCCTGCACGACCCGGACGGCGGCTATTACGCCACCCGCCCGGCCATTGGCGAAGGCGGTGACTTCATCACCGCCCCGATGGTCAGCCAGATGTTCGGCGAACTGATCGGCCTGTGGGCGGCCGAGCTGTGGTCGCGGCTGGGCGCGCCGGACCGGTTTCGTCTGGTCGAGGTGGGGCCGGGCGACGGCACCCTGATGGCCGATGCCCTGAAGGCCGCGCGGCTGGCGCCGGGGTTCCTGGAAGCCTGCGACCTGGTGCTGATCGAGCCGTCCGGCCCCTTGCGCCAGATGCAGGCGTTGCGCCTGGCCGACGGCGACCTGGCGCCGCGCTGGGTTTCGGGCCTGGACCGGGTTGAGACGGACGCCCCCATCATCCTGATCGCCAATGAGGTGCTGGACTGCCTGCCCGCGCGCCAGTTCGTGAAGACCCAGGACGGCTGGGCGGAAAGGCGCGTGACGGTGGGCGACGACGGCGAACTGGCGTTTGCCCTGACCCCGCCCAGCGCCGGTTTCGTGCGGCCCGCCTTCGACATGGCGCCGGGTCAGGTGATCGAGATCTCGGCCCAGCAGGCGGGCTTCGGTCACGCCCTGGGCCAGATGTTGCGCGCCGCGACCGGCGCCGCCCTGTTGATCGACTATGGCCGCGCCCGGCCCGAGGCGGGCGATACGCTGCAGGCCCTGTATCGGCACCGAAAGGTCGATCCCCTTGCCGAGCCGGGCCAGGCCGATCTGACCCAATGGGCCGATTTTCCGACCGTGCTGGAAGCCGCCGTCCACGCCGGGGCCGATGTGACCGGCTGCCTGGGCCAGGGCGAGTTTCTGCACCGGCTGGGCATCGCCGCGCGCGCCGATGGACTGAAGGCCGGACGGCCCGATGCGGCGCCGATCATCGACCGCCAGCTGGCCCGCCTGACCGCCCCGGACCAGATGGGTGAACTGTTCAAGGCCGCGGCCGTTTTCGCCCCGCACGGCCTGGTCGTTCCGGGCTGGGAGGACTGACCTCATGAGCCTGGCGCCCCTGACCCATCCACTGCTGGACCGGGCGGGCGTGCGCCATGGCTTCTTCACGCGCGAAGGCGGGGTTTCGCAGGGGCTGTATGCGGGCCTGAACACCGGCGTCGGCTCGAACGACGATCCGGCGGCCGTGACCGAGAACCGCCGCCGCGTCGCCGCGGCCATGGGTGGCGCACCCGACGATTTCGCCGCCTGCTATCAGATCCACTCCGCCGTCGCCTGCGTGGCCGAGGCGGGCTGGAAGGGCGAACGGCCCGAAGGCGACGCCAGCGTCACCGCCGCACCGGGCGTGATCTGCGCCGTGCTGACCGCCGACTGCGCGCCGATCCTGCTGGCCGATGGGGAGGCCGGAGTGGTCGCCGCCGTCCATGCCGGATGGAAGGGCGCCCTCAACGGCGTGGTGCACAGCGCGGTCGCGGCCATGCAGGCCCTGGGCGCCGACCCGGCCCGCACCGTCGCCGTGGTCGGGCCGTGCATCGCCCAGTCCAGCTATGAGGTCGGCGCCGACTATCAGGACCGGTTCGAGCACCACGATCCAGGCAGCGGCCGCTTCTTCGCGCCCGGCGCCACGGCCGACAAACGCCAGTTCGACCTGCCGGGCTTTGTCCTGTGGCGGCTGGAGCAGGCGGGCGTGGGCCAGGCCGCCTGGACCGGCCACGACACCTGGGCCGACGAGACGCGCTTCTACTCCAACCGCCGATCCTTCCAGCGCGGCGAGCCGGACTTTGGCCGGATGATGAGCGCGATCAGGGTTTCCTGATCCCTCTCCCGGCGGGAGAGGGCTTGAACGCCCAAGAGCGCGTCAGCGCGATTGGCTGCGTGAAAGGGTGAGGGGCTATTGCCAGATGGGTGAGAGCCGACCCTCACCCTTTGACGCTTCGCGCCGCCCGTCGGGTCGGCTGGCGCATCGCTTCGCTCTGCGAGCCTCAAGCCCTCTCCCATCGGGAGAGGGTCGCTAACCCGCCTGGGCCAGTTCCGGCACGCGGGTGACCCGGCGCCAGGCGTCGGGCTGGGCCAGCAGGGCGCGGACCAACTTGTTGTTGATGGCGTGGCCCGCCTTGACGCCCTCGTAGCGGCCCAGCAGCGGCGCGCCCAGCACATACAGGTCGCCGATGGCGTCCAGCGCCTTGTGCCGCACGAACTCGCGTTCCATGCGCAGACCGCCGGGATTCAGAATCTCGTCGCCGTCGATGACCACGGCGTTCTCCAGGCTGCCGCCGCGCGCCAGACCGGCCTGGCGCAGGGCCTCGACCTCATGGGCGAAGCCAAAGGTGCGGGCGGCCATGATTTCGCTGCGGAAAGTGTCTTCATCAACGACGAAGTCGACCACCTGATTGCCGATGACCGGCGTCGGGAAATCGATCTCGAACCGCATTTCGTAACGGTCGCAGGGCAGTAGCAGGGCCGACTTGTCGCCCTCCTCGACCCGCACGGGCTTCAGGATCTCGACATAGCGCACCGGCGCCGCCTGGGGCCGGAAACCGGCCCGGTCCAGCAGCTGCACAAACGGCAGGGCCGACCCGTCCAGGATCGGCAGTTCCGGCCCGTCCACCTCGACCACGGCATTGATGACGCCCAGGGCGCAGAAGGCGGCCATCAGATGTTCGATGGTCGACAGGCGCACGCCCGCCGCATTCTCGATCATGGTGTTCAGGCGCGCATCGACCACGGCCTCGCCCGACACGGGGATACGGTTGTCGCGGTCGGAAATGTCGGTGCGCACGAAGACGATGCCGGTTCCCGGCGCGGCCGGACGCACGGCCAGACGCACGCGCTGACCCGTGTGCACGCCGACGCCGGCGATGATGGCCGGGGCGGTCAGGGTCTTTTCGTGATGATCGACGATACGCGGCACGCTTGGAACACTCGCTTCTGCAAGACCTTGGCGCGCGACTTGGCGCACAGCGACGGCCCTTTGATTTCCTAACGGGCCGCCGGCAAGCGAGAAATGAAACTCAAGTTTCGGATTGTTTCGTTTTGATGCGGTTTTCAAAACGAAACCCCCGCCGCCTGCATGGCGACGGGGGTTCGATGGTTTCCGCCCTTAGGCCTAGTTGGCCAGGCGCCGCAGGAAGGACGGGATCTCCAGATCGTCGTCTTCGGCAGAGGCCAGCCGGGCCTCGTCCGGCGAAGCGGGCGGCGGCGCCAGCGGTTCGCGGGTCGCGGCGGGCCGGGGCGCATAGGGCGACGGCGCCGCGGCGGTGCGCTTGCCGCGCCCGAACAGGCTCCACCCCGACTTGCGGTGGTGGTCGCCCTCGTCGTCATAGGCGTCGTCGTGCGGCGTGGCCGTCGTCTGGTGCGTCGTGCGGGCGTTGTCACGCTCGGCGTACAGGTCGCCCTGGGTCGGGGCCGCCGCGCGGGCCGGCGCCGGAGCGGCTTCATATTCCTCGACCCACGGATCGACGATCGGCCCCAGCTGGCGATCCTCGGCGGCGTGGATCACCGGCTCGGGGCGCGCTTCGGGCAGGGGCGCGGGGGTGAAGCTGGGCTGGACCACCGGCGCCTCGGCGCGC
This sequence comes from uncultured Brevundimonas sp., assembly GCF_937863155.1. Lineage (GTDB taxonomy): Bacteria > Pseudomonadota > Alphaproteobacteria > Caulobacterales > Caulobacteraceae > Brevundimonas. Next base: position 49,574 of record NZ_CALMFB010000013.1, read on the forward strand.
GCGGGTTCGGAACGGAGGGGTTCGGGCGACCGTTGCGGGGTCGTCGGCGTCTGCATCAGGGGCGCCGGGCGCCGGGCGTCCAGCGGACGCGCGGTGGGGGCCGGCTCGATCTTCTGCATCGAGGCTTCGTCCATGCCGGTGGCGACCACCGAGACGCGGATCTTGCCGTCCAGGGCCGGATCGAAGGCGGCGCCGAAGATGATGTTGGCGTCGGCGTCCACTTCCGCGCTGATGGCGTTGGCGGCCTCGTCGACTTCCAGCAGGGTCATGTCCATGCCGCCGGTGATGTTGACCAGCACGGCCTTGGCGCCCTTCAGGCTGGTTTCGTCCAGCAGCGGGTTGGCGATGGCGTTCTGGGCCGCCAGCAGGGCGCGGTCGTCGCCGGACGCCTCGCCCGTGCCCATCATCGCCTTGCCCATCTCGGACATGACGGCGCGCACATCGGCGAAGTCCAGGTTGATCAGGCCCGGCAGGATCATCAGGTCGGTGATCGAACGCACGCCCGAGTGCAGCACCTGATCGGCCATGCCGAAGGCGTCGGCGAAGGTGGTCCGCTCATTGGCGACGCGGAACAGGTTCTGGTTCGGAATGACGATCAGGGTGTCGACATAGCGTTGCAGCTCGGCGATGCCGGCATCGGCCAGACGCATGCGGTGACGGCCTTCGAAGGTGAAGGGCTTGGTCACCACGCCGACGGTCAGGATGCCGCGGTCGCGCGCGCATTTGGCGATGATCGGCGCGGCGCCGGTGCCGGTGCCGCCGCCCATGCCGGCGGTGATGAAGATCATGTGCGCGCCATCCAGGTGCGCGTGAATCTCGTCGGCGGATTCCTCGGCGGCGTTCATGCCGACCTCGGGGTGGGCGCCAGCGCCCAGGCCTTGGGTGATGGTTTCGCCCAACTGGATGCGGCGGTCGGTCTTGGCGAAGCTCAGATGTTGAGCATCGGTGTTGGCGACCACGAACTCGACCCCTTCCAGGCCGGCGTCGATCATGTTGTTGACGGCGTTACCGCCCGCGCCGCCCACGCCGAACACGACGATCCGAGGTTTCAGTTCCGTGGTTTCCGGACGCACAAGAGAAAGAGACATATTCGTTCCGACCTTCCGACCCAGCCCCAGGTTCCGCTGAAAAATCCCGCCGATTCGCCAGTGGTTACGAGCGTCTTAAGGAAATCCCACCGGGGTTAAGGGAAGGTTACCGGATAGCTTGAGTCGGACCGCTCGGAAGCGATTTCGTTAACCTTGGCCGCAAATTTCCACATCTGCGTCCGCCTTTAGGTCGCGCGTGAACCGACCGGGTTCGGACCAAGAGACTGGTGCGGCGACATAGCCAAGGCGTCGTCGGTGATCGTGACGGATCACACAAAGAAGAAGGGGCGGCTCTTGCGAGCCGCCCCTTCCGTCAGGTTCATCCTGTTAGGACTTACCAGACCTTGTAGTTGAAGTTCACGAAGAAACGACGGCCGAACAGGTCGAAGTTGTCGTTCGTGTGACGGCCCAGCCAGTTGGCCGACTCGGCGTCGAAGGCGTTGACCACACCGGCCCGGACCCGCAGGTCGTCGGTGACCTGATAGGCCACGGTGAAGTCGTGCTGGTGGAAATCACCGGTTTCCAGGTACTTGGCGTACTCGCGGACGTCCGGGTTCGAAACCAGCGCGTCCTTGTCGCCGATTTCCTGGCTGCCCTGCCAATCCCAATCCCACGACACGGTCAGACGGTCGGTCGGGGCCCAGGAGACGGTCGACAGGAAGCGAACCCGCGGCAGACCGACGGTGTCGGCATAGATCGTCGGGAACGTCGGGTCGGCGATGTTGGTGTAGTCGTTCTGCTCGATGGTCCACGAACCACGCAGACCCCAGTTCACGCGGCCCCAGTCACGGCCAATGACATCGACCAGATCGAAGCGGTAGCGAGCCGAGAAGTCCACGCCTTCAGCCGTCAGCTTCGCATAGTTCAGCGAGCCTTGGATGAAGCCGGTGACCATCCAGGTGGTCGGGTCGCGCGTGATGGTGTTACAGGCGGCCGAGTTGATGGTCGGCTGGTTCACGCACTGGTTGGCGTTCTGTTGGGCCGTCGTGGTCGCGATCGCGTCGGTGATCTCGATCTTGTAGTAGTCCAGAACCATCGAGAAGTTCGGGAAGACGCTCGGGGTCCACACCACCGAGGCGGTGAAGGAGTCCGAGGTTTCCGGGATCAGGAACGGGTTGCCGCCGTCCAGACCCGGGATGCCGCCCGTGCCGTAGGTCGGCTGGAAGGCGTCCGGAGCGGTCTGGTCGTTGAACGAGAAGTTGAAGCCGGCCGCCAGCGACAGAGCGCGGCAGTTGGCCCGACGGTTCGCCGCGATCGAGGCGTCGGTCAGCGCGTTGATGTTGGTGACCAGGCAGGGGTCCGCGAAGCCGTTGGCGAAGGTCTGGCCCGGGGGCTCATACAGTTCGCCCAGGTTCGGCACGCGAATGGCCGTGTTCTGGGTCACGCGGAACAGCAGGTCGTCGATCGGACGCCAGGAGCCCTGGATCGAGTAGGTGTCCTGCAGGCCGACAGTGGTGTAGTCGGCGGTGCGGTACGAACCCGAGATTTCGGCCGAACGGCCCAGCCAGTGATCCTGGAACAGCGGCACGCGCAGTTCGATGAAGGCTTCACGCGTCTCGTAGGACACGGCCGGGAAGTCCGGGCCTTCGTTCAGGAACAGCATGCGACCGCCGGTCGGACCATCGCGGCCGGTGCCCGAGGTGGTTTCCTTGCGGCTTTCGACACCCACGGCGAAGCCGATGGCGCCGGCGCCCCAAAAGTCCCACAGCTCGCCCGACATGAAGCCGAGGAAGTCCTGCTGCGAGTTGCGGTCGGTGACGTAGATCTGAGCGCCCACGAATTCACGAGCAGCGTCCGAGAAGCCGCCTTCACCAAAGATACGGACCGGCACGCAGCGGCTGATCATGTCGTTGGTGATGCCCTGGTAGCCCAGCAGCGCCGAACCCGAGGTCGGGATCGGGAAGCCCTGAGCGCGACGCAGTTGCGTGCGGCAGACGATCTCGCCCGGACGGCCGTTGACGATACCGGCGGTATCGACGACGGCGTCGGCGGCCATCTGCATTTCATCGTAACCGTCGGCGGTTTCCCAGTTGCGGTTGTTCATTTCGCCGTAGGTGTAGCCGACTTCCCAGGTCAGGTTCTTGATGAACCCGACATCGCCGGCGTCGCCGCGCATGCCGATGACGTAACGCGCCAGGTCACGCTCGTTCAGCTGGTTGCGGACGGTGGGGTACAGCTTGTGCTGGGCCCGCGGGTCGGCGACCGTCGAGGTGACCACGCCCGCCGCGTTGTAGATCGAGCGGATGTTGTTCTGGATGGCGGTGCGCACCGCGGCCGGCAGATAGGCGTTGTCCAGGCCGATCTGCAGCTGACCGCCCGTGGTCACGACCGGCGGCGAAGCCGGGTTATACGGGGCGATGTTGAAGTCGTAGAAGGTGCGCTGACCTTCGTCGTAGGTCTCTTCTTCGGCGTATTTGGCTTCACCGAACAGGGTGACGTTGTCCGACAGATCCCAGGTGAAACCACCCTGGACGCGCCACTCTTCCGAGTGCGGCAGACGCGAGGTGCCGCCTTGTTGGGTGGTCAGCGACTGGCCGTTGCCGCCGTTCGAGGTGATGCGGTTGCCGGTGCCCTGACGGATCGAACCGAACTGCAGCGCCTGCGGGTTGCCGCTGGCGTCATAGACGTACGAGTTGTTCGGGTTGTTGTCCGGCGCGATGTAGAAGCAGCCCGCGCCGAACGAGGCCAGCGAACAGCTGACCGCCGTCACGTCCGGGTCGCTAGACGGCGACGGACGCACGCCGGTAGCCAGGATGGTGATGCCGCCGAAGTTGGTGCCGCGGATGAAGGTGCGGGCGTTGTTGATCAGGATGGCGTCCGGGATGCCGTCGGTCGGAGCCGAAGCCGGGTCGGCGTCCCAACCGATCAGAGCCCAGCCTTCGCGCAGCCAGTCCATGTCGGCGTCGGTGACCTGATCGTTCTCTTTGTACTCACCCGTCAGGTAGACGTTCAGGGTGTCGTCAAAGAAGTTTTGGCCCCACAGGAAACCGATACGGCTGGAAGACTGGCCGTCCTGGTTGATCTGCGAATAGGCGCCGTCGATTTCCAGGCCTTCGTAGTCGTCCTTCAGGATGAAGTTGACCACGCCCGAAACGGCGTCAGCGCCGTAAACCGAGGCGGCGCCGCCGGTGATGACTTCGATGTTCTCGATCAGCAGACGCGGGATGGTGTCGACGTCGACCGACAGGCCGCCCGGCAGCGAACCGACGTGACGACGGCCGTTGACCAGCACCAGGGTGCGGGCGGCGCCCAGGGCGCGCAGGTTCAGCAGCGACAGGCCGCCATCGTTCAGGTTCGAGCCGGTGGTGTCTTCCGGAACCTGCGAGAAGGTCAGGGCGGGGATGTCGGCCAGATAGTCGACGACGTTGGCTTCACCCGACTGCTCGATGTCTTCCCGGCTGATCTGGATCAGCGGGGTCGGAGCGGTGGTCGGGTCGCGACGGATGCGCGAACCGGTGATGACCACTTCCTCGACTTGGGTCGCGCCAGAACCGGCGTCCTGAGCGTAAGCCGGCACGGCGGCGACGGCCATAAGGCCTGCCAGCACTGTCGTGCCGAAGAGATAGTTGCGCTTCAATTGCATTTCGATAATGGCCCCAACCTTGAAGTGATGCGGACATGCAGCGGACGAGTCGCACGCTGCACTTGTGACAGAACGCTAACCGCACCCCCCCTCGCGCTGCAACAGAAATGCCGTAATTGCGGCAACGTAAGCCCTCCGTTGTAACACTGCGGACACACTTCCGACGCACACGCGACAAAGACGGGGCCGGGAAGCCCGTCAAATTTGGTCGGAATCGTGAAAGATTACAGGTTGTCGCGCAGCCAGCCTGCGGCGCGGGCGACCAGGCCGCCGCGATGCACGCGCGGGGCGTCGGCCGCCCCAATCTGGCGCGACATCAGCTTGCGCGCCGACACCGCTTCGCGCGGGCCATAGGCGGCGCGCAGCAGCACCCCCGCCGAGGCGCAGAAGGCCGGACCCGAGGCGGCGTCGGCCAGGTGGGGCGCACGCTGGGGCTTGCCCAGGCGCACCGGACGGTCGAACACGCGCACCGCCAGTTCGCGCACACCGTTCAACTGGCTGGCGCCGCCGGTCAGAATCACGCTGGCGCCCGGATCGACCAGGGCGCCCTTTTCTCGCAGGCGGTCACGCAGCAGCTCCAGCGTCTCCTCCACGCGCGGCGCGATGACGGTCTTCAGCATGGAGCGCGGCACCACCACGGGGCCGGCGGACGGGTCCTCGCCGCGGGGCGGCGCCTCGATCATCTCGCGGTCCTCGTTGGCCGACGCCATGGCCGAGCCGTGCAGGGTCTTCAGCCGTTCGGCCCCGGCCCGGCTGGTCGACAGGCCCCGCGCGATGTCGGCCGTCACATGGTCGCCGCCGACGCCCAGGCTTTCGACATGCAGCAGCGAGCGCCCGCCCCAGACCGCGGCCGAGGTGACCCCGCCGCCCAGGTCGATGCAGACGCAGCCCAGGTCCATCTCGTCGTCTTCCAGCGCCGCCAGCGACGACACCACCGGCGCGGCCACCACGCCCTGAAGGTCCAGGTGCGCCAGCTCCAGACAGTGGCTCAGCGTGGCGAAAGCGCTTTCGGCCATGGAGACCACCAGCAGATCCAGGCCCAAAGAGCCGCCGCGCATCGAGCGCGGGTCGCGCACGCCGCGCGCGCCGTCGATGGACCAGGCGATGGGCAGCACATGGATCGGCCGACGGTTCGGCAGCTTCATCTGCCCCAGCGCCAGGGCGATGGCCCGCGCCAGGTCGCCGTCATCGACCGGACCGGCGCCCAGCGACACCTTGGCCTGCAGGCGATGGCTGGCCATCTGGCCGATGGAGGTGGAGACGACCACGCCCGACACCGGCGATCCGGCGGCGCGTTCGGCGCGCTCGACCGCATGGCCGATGGCGCTGGCGGCCTCGTCCATATTGATGACGGCCCCGCCCTTGACGCCCTTGGACTGGACATGGCTGGCGCCGGCGACGCGGATGGTGCGGTCGGCGTGACGCACGCCGTCGGGCTTCATGATGAAACACGAGACCTTGGAATGACCCAGGTCCAGCGCGGCCACGGCCGGCGTGCGCGCGGCGGCGCGGCCGGCTTCACCCTGATTGTCACGCGACCGTCCGGCCATTCCCCTACGCCCTCAGTCTCATGCTTCGCCGCCTTCGGAGGGCCGGACGGCGACCTCTTCGGGCGTTCTCAGGTCCACCCGGGCGAAGCCCAGGTCCAGAAGCCGCTCGCGCTGATCCAGGGCGTCCAGGCGGATCAGCGCCTCTTCCTGGCCCACGGCCGGCAACTGAATCAGCGATCCGTCCTTGAGACGCAGGTCCCAGCGGCGCTCGTCCACCCGCACCAGGGCGTCGACGCGACCCATCAGGCGCGGACGCTGGGCCAGCAGCGGCAGGATGTCGGCCGCCGCCTGATCGGCGCCCAGGCCCACGACCAGCGGCAGTTGCGGATAGCGCGCGGCCTGGGCGCCGGCGATCACCTGGCCCTGGCCGTCGATGACATGGACGCGGCCCGCGTTCTGCCACACCGCCAGCCGGTCGTGTTCGGTGATCTCGACGATCAGGGTGTCGGGCAACAGGCGCACCACCCGCGCCTCCTTGACCCAGCCGACCGACTGCGCCCGCTGCTGAAGTTCATCCAGGTCCAGCCCCGCGATCGGCATGCCGGTCTGTAGTTGCAGCGCCCGCTCGATCACCGGCTTGGCCTCGGCCGAGGCCCCGGTCACATGCACCCGGCGCAGCTTCAGCCCCAGGCCGGTCGTCACCCCATCCACACCGTTGGAGAAGGCCGCGCCGATCCGTTCGGCCCGCGCCCCGGTGGCCAGAACGGCCGTCAGCACCAGACAACCGGCCGCCATGCTGATCATCACCGCGCGCGGCGACAGATCCATCCGTCCCAGGGCCGAAACCTTGGCCGGGGTGGCCGGGGCGTTGCGCGGACCCTTGCCGCGCGCAGATCCGCCCGCGCCGCGACGCGGCGTCTGGGCATTCTGACGTCTGCCGCCACGGACTACCGCGGGCATGAGGCGTCCTCCACCATCCATCGGACCAGGGCCGGATAATCCATCCCGACGAAGGCGGCCTGCTCGGGAACGAGCGAGGTGGGCGTCATGCCGGGCTGGGTGTTGACCTCCAGCAAGACGAGATCGTCCTTAACATCGTCATAACGAAAGTCGGACCGCGAAACCCCTCGACAACCCATGGCGACATGGGCCGCTTCAGCCAGGCGCAGCGCCCGCTCGAACACCGCCGGCGGCAGAACGGCCGGCAACACATGACGCGAGCCGCCCGGTGCATATTTGGCCTCATAGTCATAGAAGCCCTTGGTCGGGGTGATGTCGGTGATGGTCAAGGCGCGCGGCCCCGACTTTTCCCCAAGAACCGTGACGCACAGCTCGTGCCCGGCGATGAAGGGTTCGACCATCACCTGTTCGCCATGGGTCCAGTCGGCGGCGCCGACGGCGGCCACCGGCCCCTCGCCTTCGCGCACCAGATAGACCCCGACCGACGATCCCTCGGCGTTCGGCTTGATGACATAGGGCGGGGCGATCACATGGCCGGCCGCGACCGCATGACGATCGAACAGGCCGCCGCCCGGCACCGGCACGCCCGCCGCCTTCAGCACCGCCTTGGACTTGTCCTTGTCCATCGCCAGAGCCGAGGCCAGGACGCCGGAATGAGTATAGGGCAGGCCCAGCGTCTCCAGAACGCCCTGAACACAGCCGTCCTCGCCCCAGACGCCATGCAGGGCGTTGAACGCCACATCGGGTTTCAGTTCGCTCAAGACCTGGGCCAGGTCGCGCCCGGCGTCGACGCGGGTGACGTGATAGCCGACGGTCTCCAGCGCCGTCGCGCATTCGCGCCCGGACGACAGCGACACCTCGCGCTCCGACGACAGCCCGCCCATCAGGACGGCGACATGAATCTCTGACGGTCGGCGGGCCATGGGACGCTCAAGGACGGACGCGAACCGCCTTGATCGCCGAAGGTTGGTTTACGCGGGGTTTACCAACGGGCTGGGGCGCGACGAATTCAGCCCGACCGTCCGATCCGCTTGATCTCCCAGTCCAGTTGGACGCCAGTCTTCTTCAGGACATCGGCGCGCACCGCCTCGCCCAGGGCCTCGATGTCGGCGGCGGTCGCCTCGCCGGGGTTGATCATGAAGTTGGAATGAAGGTCGCTGAACATGGCCCCGCCGCCGGTGACGGCATGCAGTTTTCCGCGCCAGCCCGCCTCGTCCACCAGCTTCCACGAGGAATGACCGGGCGGGTTCTTGAAGGTCGAGCCGCCGGTCTTTTCTCGGATCGGCTGGGTCTGTTCGCGACGGGCGGTGATTTCGTCGATCCGGGTCTGGACCGCCTCGGGCGCGTCGGGGACGCCGCGATAGACGGCCTCGACCCAGATGATGTCGACCGGCGCCTGGGAATGGCGATAGGTGTAGCCGAAGTCGGCCAGGACGTAGTCGATCCGCTCTCCCGCCCGGTTCAGGCCCCAGGCCGAGACCAGCACGTCCTTGGTCTCCGACCCATAACAGCCCGCGTTCATGGTCAGGGCGCCCCCGACCGCGCCGGGAATGCCGGCATAGAACTCCAGCCCCGCCAGACCGGCCTTGGCGCTGGCGCGGGCCACCATGCTGTCCAGCGCCCCGGCCCCGGCGGTGATGGTGTCGCCATCAGCGGTCACCTGACCCCAGGCGCGGCCGGCCAGGCGGATCACCACCCCCTCGATCCCGCCGTCGCGCACGATGACGTTGGAGCCGACGCCCAGCACCGTCACCGGAACCGCCGGGTCCAGCGCCTTCAGAAAGTCCGCCAGATCGTCGGCGTCGGCCGGAATGAACAGCATATCCGCCGCCCCGCCGACCCGGAACCAGGTGTAGGGCGCCAAAGGCTCGTCCCGCAGCAGCTTGCCGCGCACGGGGGGCAGCGCGTCGCGCCAGCTCATGCCAGCGCCTCCAGCTGATCTGGCAGGGCATAGGCCCACTGGGTGATGTCTCCGGCGCCCAGCAGCACCACGACATCGCCCGCCCGCGTCTCCGCGCCGATCACCCCGGCCAAGGCCGCCGGGCCGTCCAGGGCCTGGACCTGGCGGTGGCCGAAGCGGCGCACCCCTTCGACCAGGGCGTGTTTGTCGACCCCCTCGATCGGCGCCTCCCCGGCCGGATAGACATCGGCCACGATGACGGAGTCCGCTTCCGAGAAACAGGTCGAGAAGTCATCCATCAGGTCGCGCAGGCGGGTGAAGCGATGCGGCTGGACCACCGCGACCACGCGGCCGCCCACATCCTCGCCCTGAACCACCTCGCGCGCGGCCTTCAGCACGGCGGCGATCTCGACCGGGTGGTGGCCATAGTCGTCGATGACCCGGACCCCGTTCACGACGCCGGTGGTGGTGAAACGCCGCTTGACGCCGCCGAACCCGGCCAGGCCCGCGCGGATGGCGGCGTCATCGACCTCCAGTTCGCGCGACACGGCGATGGCCGCCAGGGCGTTCAGCAGATTGTGCGTGCCGGTCATCGGCAGGCGCAGACCCTCGATCCGATACGTCTCACCGTTCTGGATCACCACGTCGAACCGGGCGCCGTCGGCCCCCATGGTGACGTTCTCGGCCCGGACCATGGCCTGGGGGTTCAGCCCATAGGTGACCAGCCGCCGGTTATCGATGCGCGCCACCAGCTTCTGCACCTCCGGGTGGTCCAGGCAGACCACGCCGAAGCCGTAGAAGGGAATGTCCTCAATGAAGTCGCAGAACGCCTTACGCACCGCGTCGAAGTCGCCGTAGTGGTCCAGGTGTTCGGGGTCGATGTTGGTGATGATGGCGACCGTGCATTTCAGGCGCAGGAAGCTGCCGTCGCTCTCGTCCGCCTCGACCACGATCCAGTCGCCGTCACCGACCTTGGCGTTCGTGCCATAGGCGTTGATGATGCCGCCGTTGACCACGGTCGGGTCCAGGCCCGCGGCGTCCAACAGGCTGGCGACCATCGAGGTGGTGGTGGTCTTGCCGTGGGTGCCGCCCACCCCGATCGAGAATTGCAGCCGCATCAGCTCGGCCAGCATCTCGGCCCGGCGAACCAGGGGAATGCGGCGGCGGCGCGCCTCGACCAGTTCGGCGTTGTCGGCCTTGACCGCCGTCGAATAGACGACCGCCGACACCCCTTCGCCGATGTGTTCGGCGTCATGGCCGATGAAGATGCGCGCGCCCAGCCGTTCCAGGCGTTCGGTATTGGCGCTGGCCTTGGCGTCCGACCCCTGAACCCGATAGCCGATCTTCAGCATGATCTCGGCGATGCCGCTCATGCCGATGCCGCCGATGCCCACGAAGTGGACGGGGCCGAGGTCGAAGGGGACGGGGCGAAGGCGCTGGATCATGGGGGCGTCTTAGCGAGGGACTTTGCAGATTGCACGAGGACGCGGAGACCCTCTCATCAGATTCCGTCATCGCCGTCGTCTTTCCACCGCTGTAACCTCAGTGCCTGAACCTGAAAGGATCAGCGCATGCGTCTGAACAGACTCGTCTCCGCAGCGGCCTGCCTGACGGCCCTGTTGATCGGCCAACCCGGTCTCGCCCAGACGCCGCAGCCTGCGCAGAGTCCACGCCCTGCGCCAACGCCACTTGCCTTGCCGCTCGAAGGCCTGAGGGAAGTCGCCTGGGGCGATGATGCGGGCCACTTCATCGACCGCATGGCCTCGGTCGACGGATCGATCGTGGTCTGGGTCTGGATGTTCAAGCGGGACGAGATGACGGTCGCAGGCCACGTCCACAATACGACGGCCTTGCATAATGTGTTCAACTGCGGCGCCCGGACACGTGCGGTCATACGCTCCGAGCTCTACAACGACGGCCGCTTCCTGGTCGGCGCCGGCGGCTCCCGGGTTCTGCAGTATCCCACAAATCCTGATAGCGTGGACGGACGCATCTGGGCGGCGGTTTGCAAAGGTGAATTCCCCGTCGGCGCCCGCACCTTCACGACGCTGGACGCGGCCCGGGCCGCCGTGGATTCGCACTTCGCCGCTACCGGTCGATGAGGGGAGCCGCCTTCTTGGTTACCCGGCCTTAACGCTGAAGATTCACAGTCGGCGCTCAACCATCGGGGCGCCTAAGTGACTGAGCTGAAAACCGACGTCATCCATCGCGGCGACTGCATCGAGGTGTTGCGGTCCCTGCCCGACGCCTGCGTCGACATGGTCTTCGCCGATCCGCCCTATAATCTGCAGCTGGGCGGCGACCTGCTGCGGCCCGACAACTCGCGCGTCGATGCGGTCGACGACGACTGGGACAAGTTCGCCAGCTTCGCCGAATACGACGCCTTCACCCGCACCTGGCTGACCGAATGCCGCCGGGTGCTGAAGCCCGAAGGCTCCATCTGGGTGATCGGCAGCTATCACAACGTCTTCCGCCTGGGCGCGGCGATCCAGGATCTGGGGTTCTGGGTGCTGAACGACATCATCTGGCGCAAGTCGAACCCGATGCCGAACTTCAAGGGCACACGCTTCACCAACGCCCATGAGACCCTGATCTGGGCCGCCAAGTCGCGCGAGCAGAAGCGCTACACCTTCAACTATGACGCCCTGAAAGCCTTCAACGAAGACACCCAGATGCGGTCCGACTGGACCTTGGCCCTGTGCACCGGCGAGGAGCGGATCAAGGACGCCGAGGGCAAGAAGGCCCATCCGACGCAAAAGCCCGAGGCCCTGCTGCACCGGGTGCTGCTGGCCGCCACCCGGCCAGGCGACGTGGTGCTGGACCCCTTCTTCGGCACCGGCACCACCGGCGCGGCGGCCAAGCGTCTGGGCCGCCATTTCATCGGTATCGAGCGGGATGCCGCCTATGCCGATGTGGCCGAAAAGCGCATCGCCGCGGTGATCCCCGCCGCGCCCGAAGACCTGGCCGTCATGGGGTCCAAGAAGAACGAGCCCAAGGTGCCGTTCGGCGCCCTGGTCGAGGCCGGGCTGCTGCGTCCCGGCGACCGGCTGTACACCCCCGATGGCGAGCGCGAGGCGCGGGTGCGGGCGGACGGCTCGCTTGTGCACGGCGCCATGACCGGCTCGATCCACAAGCTGGGCGCCCTGATGGAGAACGCCCCGGCCTGCAACGGCTGGACCTATTGGCGCTTCAAGACCGACCAGGGCATGAAGCCCATCGACGCCCTGCGCGCCGAAATCCGTGCGGGCATGCAGTAGCCTTACGCCCATGGCGGCCGATTGGACCCTTCGTGACGAACAGCGGCGCGATGCGGCGGCGATTGGCGATCTGGTCCGGGCCGCCTTCGACGGCGCGCCGCACAGTGACGGGACCGAAGCCGCCACACTGGACGGCCTGAGGCGCGCGGGCGCCCTGAGGCTGTCGCTGGTCGCAGAACAGGATGGCGCCCTCGTGGGCCAGGTCGTCTTTTCCCCGGTGACGGTGGACGGCGCCGACATGGGCTGGCTGGGTCTGGGGCCTATCGCGGTTCGGCCGGATCGGCAGGGTCAGGGGATCGGCGACGCCCTGGTGCGTCAGGGACTGGCGCGCATCGCGGTGGCCGGAGCGGCCGGCTGCGTCGTGCTGGGCGATCCCGGATACTATCGGCGCTTTGGCTTCCGGGCCGAGCCGGGACTGATGCTGCCGGGACCGCCGCCGGAGTATTTCCAGGCCCTGATCCTGAACGGACCGGCGGCCACCGGCGTCGTGGCCTATCACCCGGCCTTTTCCGCCCCGGCCTGAGCCAGCGCCCGCTCCAGCGCCTTTTTGAACACTGTCGGCAGGATGTCTCGCGCCTCCTGGACCGGCCGCCAGTCGAAATCGCCCCGTCCGCGCGCCGTCATAACGGTCAGGGTCAGGCTGAAATGGGTGAAGACGTGCTCGACCGCCCCCGCCTCCGTCCAGTCGGCGGCCATGGGCGGCGTGGGATCGGGCGTATCGGACCAGTCCGAGGTCGGCAGGCCCATCATCCCGCCCAGCAGACCGCTGTCCGGCCGCCGCACCAGCGCCACACGCCCTGCGCCATCGGACAGCACCCAGGCGAAGCCAGACCGGCGTGGCCTTTGGGCCTTTTTCGCTTTCAGCGGATAACGGGCCGGATCACCGGTCTTCAGCCCTTCGCAGCCGAAGGCGACCGGACAGGCGTCGCAGACCGGCGATTTCGGCCGACAGACGGTCGCGCCCAGGTCCATCAGCGCCTGCGCCCAGTCGCCGGGCCTCGCCTCGGTCACGAACCCGGCCGCCAGACGTTTCAGCTCGGGCCGGGCCTTCGGCAGCGGCGTCTGCACCGCGAACAACCGCGCCATGACCCGCTCGACATTGCCGTCCACAACATTGGCAGGCCTGTCGAAGGCGATGGCGGCCACGGCGGCGGCGGTATAGGCGCCGACCCCCGGCAGGGCCAGCAGACCCGCCTCCGTATCGGGAAAGACGCCGCCGTGATCGGCCGTCACGGCGCGGGCGGCCTTCAGCATGTTGCGGGCGCGGGCGTAGTAGCCCAGCCCCGCCCAGGCGGCCATGACCTCGCCGTCATCCGCCCCCGCCAGGTCGGCGACCGTGGGCCAGCGGCCGGTGAAGGCGTGGAAATAGGGCGTGGCGTGCGGAACGGTCGTCTGTTGCAGCATCACCTCGGACAGCCAGACGCGATAGGGGTCGGTCCGGGTTCGCGCCCCCGGCGGCGCTCGCCAAGGCAGGGTGCGCGCGCGGGCGTCATACCAGGTCAGCAGGGCGGCGCGAATAGCGGGGATGTCCATGCCCCCTCCCCCTAGCGCGCCATGGGGTCTAGAAGAAGCGCATGCGCCGCCCCCTGCCCACAGACGCCGAGGTCCGCGAGATCCTGTCGCGTCGCCGCACGCGCCCGGCCCCGCGACCGGCGCCCAAGGCCGGGCGGCATCTGCAGAAGCTGGTGAAGGGTCTGGACGAGACGTTCGGACGCGGGGCAGGCGCGCTGGAGCCGCGCTGGCGCGAGATCGTCGGCGACCAACTGGCCCGCGTCACCCGGCCGCAGAAGCTGACCAAGGGCCGGGGCGGGGCCGGCGGCGTGCTGGAGCTGCGCGTGGCTGGGCCGGCGGCCCTGCTGGTCCAGCACCAGTCGGCGGAAATCCTGAGCCGGGTGAACCTGTTTCTGGGCGCGGGGTCGGTCGACAAGCTGCGCATCGCCCAGGGACCGGTGAAGCCGCTGACGGAGACGGCCGCCAAGCCCCGCCGGCCCGGCAAGCCCCCGCCCCTGCCCGCCCAGACCGAGGCGGAGCTGGCCCGCGCCGTCGAACCGGCGCCGGAGGGTCTGAAGGCGGCGCTGAAAAAGCTGGGCCGGGCGGTGCTGGGACGCGCCGAATAGATGATCGACCACAACTACCTGGCCCTGAGGTTCGGCCACCGGTTGCCGCCGGCGCTGAACCTTGCGGTCAATCTCGCATGGTGGGCGCTTTTCTTGCTGACGATGGCGTCGATCAGCGGTCCGCCATACTCGCGATTGCAAGACTACACGGCGAAGTGGCTGGGCGTGGGCGACCTTCCGACCAGCACCTGGCTGGTGCCGATAATGGTCTTCTTCACCTGGGCGCAGCTGCTTCACCGTGAAGCCGTCAAGCGACGCGAGGCGCTTCAACAAGAGACGACCCGCGATCACCCTTCCCGTTGACAAAAAGTCGCCACGCCTGTTCTCGACTGTTGGAACCTTGAGCGCGCGCGTCCGTGGGGGAATCGCGCGA
>NZ_CALMFB010000014.1 GCF_937863155.1 uncultured Brevundimonas sp.
CCACGGTCTGCACCCTCGCCTCGGTGCTGGGCGGGATTCTGGGCTACGCCATCGGGCATTTCCTGGAGCCGGTGGGCATGTGGCTGCTGGCCGTGATGGGCAAGGCCGACACCTTCGAGGCGTCAAAGGCCCTGTTCCAGCAGCACGGCGCCTGGGTGATCCTGATCAAGGGTCTGACGCCCATTCCGTACAAGCTGATCACCATTGCGGCGGGGGTGTTCGCCTTCAACCTGCCGCTGTTCATCCTGTTGTCGGTGATCACGCGGGCGGCGCGGTTCT
The DNA here is from genome assembly GCF_937863155.1 of uncultured Brevundimonas sp. Classification (GTDB taxonomy): domain Bacteria; phylum Pseudomonadota; class Alphaproteobacteria; order Caulobacterales; family Caulobacteraceae; genus Brevundimonas. The sequence goes on from NZ_CALMFB010000014.1 coordinate 280, forward strand.
TCCTGGTGGCCTTTGTGGTCAAGACCTTCGGCCCGGCCATGCTGGAGATCGTGGAGAAGCGGCTGGCGCTGTGGACCTTCCTGTTCGTGGTCGTGCTGGTCGGGGCCATCGTCGCGGTGCGTTTCATCTGATCGACGGCGCGCACAAGGTCGGTTAGGAAGGGGAACGATGATCGGCCTTTATCGCCTCCTGACCCGTTGGTGGACCGCCTTCGCCCTGGCGGCGTCCCTGGCCATGCTGGGCGCGGCCCATGCGTTCGAGCGGTTCGCCGGCCTGGCGCCGTGCAATCTGTGCCTGAAGCAGCGCGAGGTGTTCTGGGGCGCGGCGACCATCGCCCTGATCGCCACCCTGTGGGCCCTGGTCAGCCGGGCCAGCCGGGGCACGCCGCGCATCGCCGCCTTCCTGCTGGCCGCCGTTTTCGCCACCGGCGCCATCACCGCCGGCTTCCATGCCGGGGGCGAGCTGAAGTGGTGGGATCTGCCCGCCGCCTGCGCCGCCGGTGGTCCGATCAGCCTGGACGGCCTAGCCGCCCTGGCGCTGGGGACCGGGCCGGCCCCGCGCGTGGCCATGTGCGATTCTGTGGTGTGGAGCTTCCTGGGCCTGTCGATGGCGGGTTGGAATTTCATCCTCTCCACCGTGCTGGCGGGGTTCAGCCTGCTGGCCGCCAAACGGCCCAAGGACGCCCGGGCGCCGCGCCATGTCGACTGAGTCCGCCCCCCACGCGCCTCTGCCGCGCCCCGGACGCGGGGCCAGCCGCCGCCGGATGGGCGAGATCCTGCGGGTCGATCATGCGGGCGAATACGCCGCCGTCCTGATCTATCGCGCCCAGCGCGCCGTGTTCGAGGGCCGCCGCGGCCATGAGGCCGTCACCGCCGACATGGCCGAGATGGAGCGCCAGGAACAGGTGCATCTGGACCGGTTCAACGCCCTGCTGAACGCGCGCCAGGTGCGGCCCACGGCGATGACGCCGGTCTGGCGGCTGGCGGCCTCGGCCCTGGGGGCGGGCACGGCCCTGATGGGCGAAAAGGCCGCCCACGCCTGCACCGAGGCGGTGGAAAGCGTGATCGGCGACCACTATGCCGATCAGGTGGCGGAGCTGGCCGAAAGCGATCCTGACCTGGCCGCCGAGCTGGAGCGGTTCCGGCTGGAGGAGCTGGAGCACCACGACCACGCCGTCGCCCACGGCAGCCGCGAAGCCCCCGCCTATCGCCTGCTCAGCACGGTCATCAAGGCCGGCTGCAAGGCCGCGATCAAGATCAGCGAGAAGGTTTGAGGCGGGGTCGCCGTCGCTGGCGTCTCGGCGGCCGGGTCGGACGTCGAATCCGAGTGAAGTCCATCCTGTTGTCCAGCGCACGCAAAAGACCTGGCGCCTGGGGCGACTGGTTGAAGCTGGAGATAGGCAAGGGACTGGTTCCCCCCATCTTGTTCCTGGGCCTCAGAACAGCGGGCCTGCCCGTTCCAATCTGGCTTGGCGCCTTTTTGTGTATCGGCGCTGTGGTCTGGATGACTTTTGTCCTGGTCACCGCAGTTCCGGCGGCTTTCGCACTGAACCGCAGGCATCAGGCCTATCTTGATGCGGCAGGCATTGATCAAGGCTGGCAACGCTTGATTGTCAGTCGGGAGGCTTGGGGCCTGGCCCGACGTGACGCGCCAATGAGGGATGTGATCGCGCTCTGGCGTAGCGAGCGCCAGGCCGAGCGCCGTCACTGAGCGCGGTCATCAAGGCCGGCTGCAAGGCTGCGATCAAGATCAGCGAGAAGGTCTGAGGCGGGGTCGGCCGCCCGCCGTCAGGGCTTGGCGGCGCGGCTGCTGTTGACCAGAACGATCAGGGCGACCGGCCCAGCCATCACCAAGGGCATCCAGTCGCGGGTCGTATAGGCGGCCGCGGCGGCGATGATGATCGTCAACAGGGCCAGGGCGATGGTGATCAACCGTACGTTCATTTGAAAAATCCTCCCAATGTGAAAGTTGCACGGGAGGCGGCGGCGATCAATCCAGATCGAAAGCCAGCAGCAGCGTCCGTTGCGGCGCGTTGTTGTTGTCGTCCGACAGGATGTAGAGGCGCACCCCGTCGCCGCGCCGTTCGGCCGCGATCCCTTCGAAATTGTCAGTGGTCCCCGGCAGTTTCAGCTGGATCAGCACCGGACCCAGTTCGCCGTTCGCGCCCATGCGGCGCACCTGGGCGCGGGCGTCGATGGGCGGGGTGAAGGACCGTTCCACCACATACCAGCCGTCGCCGGCGGGGTTCCGGTCCATGCCGGTGATGCGATAGTCGCGGTCGTTCAGCAGCGGCTGGGGCGGATCGGTCAGGGTGCGGCAGCCGTCCTGGTTGTTGCAGTCCCAGACCCCGCCGCTCTCGCCCGCCACGACCCAGCCCCGGTTTGAGGCGGCCAGGCCCTCGATCCCGTCGTTCAGGGCGAAGGCGAAATCGGGCATGGCGGCCACGCTGGGTCGGGCCGCGGGCGCGTCGCCCCGGCCATAGTTCCAGATGCGGTGGTCGCGCTCGAAACTGATCAGCAGGTCGCCGGCGTCGGTGAAGGCCAGGCCCTCGGCGTCGCCATCGACCTTTTCCACGATGGGCGATCCGTCGCGCAGGGTCAGGCGGCGATAGCGCAGACCCTCGACCCCGATCAGCCGGCCGCGCCCATCCAGCACCAGCGACCCGCGCACCAGGTCGCCCGCGTCGGTGACCGAGATGAAGCCCTCTTCGCCCGTCAGCTTCAGGTCCGACAGGCTGTGCAGCGGCGAATCCGGGCTCAGAACGATCTCGATCCCGCCGGCGAAGGTCACGCCCGGCGCCAGGACCGCGCCTCCGGCCAGGCCCAGGCCAACCGGGCGATGCCGCGCCTCGGCCGCCGTCCAGCCCTCCGCCGGTCCGCTCCAGGGTGCGACGTCGGCGATCCGCCCCCCGGCGCAGGCGGCCAGGGCGAAGGCCAGCAGCAGGGCGGACAGGTTTCGGAACGATCTCATGCGGCGCGTCTCCCCCGGTCACGATGTGGCGCCCGTCCGCGCGGCCGGGCGGCCTCGGCGTCGAACAGTTCGGCCAGTTTCTCGATCATGGCCCCGGCCAGTTGCTCGACATCGGCCAGCATCAGGGCGCGGCGATAGAAGCGGGTCACGTCATGGCCGATGCCGATGGCCATCAGCTCGACCGGCGAGGCGGTCTCGATCTCGGCGATCACTTGGCGCAGGTGTTTGTCCAGATACAGGGCCGCATTGGCCGTCTGGGTGGAATCGTCCACCGGCGAGCCGTCCGAAATGACCATCAGGATGCGCCGCGCCTCGGGCCGGGCCATCAGCCGGTCGTGCGCCCACAACAGAGCCTCGCCGTCGATGTTCTCTTTCAGCAGGCCCTCGCGCATCATCAGGCCCAGGTTGCGCTTGGCCCGGCGCCAGGGGGCGTCGGCGGCCTTGTAGATGATGTGGCGCAGGTCGTTCAGTCGGCCGGGATTGGCGGGCTTGTTGGCGCTGATCCAGGCCTCGCGGCTTTGTCCGCCCTTCCAGGCGCGGGTGGTGAAGCCCAGGATCTCGACCTTGACCCCGCACCGCTCCAGCGTCCGCGCCAGGATGTCGGCGCACACCGCCGTGACCATGATCGGCCGCCCGCGCATCGAGCCGGAGTTGTCCAAGAGCAGGGTCACCACCGTGTCGCGGAACGGGCTTTCGCTCTCGGCCTTGAACGACAGGGGGCTGGTCGGGTCGGTGACGATGCGGGTCAGGCGCGCGGTGTCCAGCACGCCTTCCTCCAGGTCGAACATCCAGCTGCGGTTCTGCTGGGCCATCAGGCGGCGCTGCAGCTTGTTGGCCAGGCGCGCCACCACCGACGACAGGGCCGACAACTGCTGATCCAGCAGGGCGCGCAGCCGCTCCAGCTCCATCGGGTCGCACAGGTCGGCGGCGTCCACCACCTCGTCGAAGGTGGTGGTGAAGACGCGATAGGCGTCGACGGCCCGGCCGTCGTCCTGGGTCGCCTGGCGGTTGGGCAGGGCGCCTTCGTTCAGTTCGGGGCCGTCTTCGGACGCCTCGCCGTCCGGGTCGGCCGGGGCGCCGTCGGGGCGGCTGTCGCGGTCCTGTTCCTGGGTCTGGTCGTCGGCCGAGCCGTCCATCGACTGGCCGCCTTCGCCGCCGTCCTCTTCCTGCTCGTCCTGATCGTCGGCGGCGTCGGGCTGGGGTTCGGGGTCGGGCTGGTCCTCGCCCGCATCGTCCGAGGCGTCGTCGCCGCGCCCGTCGCCGGGGTCCAGCCCCAGGTCGCGCAGCACATCCTTCAGGCGGGTGGCGAAGGTCTCCTGATCGTCGGCGGTCTGGGCCAGGGCGTCCAGCGCCTTGCCGGCCCGCGCCTCGATGTCGGGCCGCACCAGATCGACCATGGCCGCGGCGCCGTCCGGCGCGCGTCGCCCCGTCACCCGTTCACGCAGCATCAGGGCCACGGCCTCGGCCAGGGGCACGCGCTCGGCCTCGGTCGCGCGCAAGGCGCCGGTCTTCTCCAGCCGGGTCAGAAGCGCCGCATCCAGATTGGCCCGCACCCCGGCCAGGGCGGTCGATCCCACCGCCTCTACCCGCGCCTGTTCGACCGCCTCGAACACCTCGGCCGCCTGGGCGTCGGTGGGGCGCAGGCGGGCGTTCAGCGCTTCGTCGTGATTGGCCAGCCGCAGGGCCAGCCGGTCCGCCTGGCCGCGCAGGGCGGCGCTTTCCGGCCCCGAAGGATCGCGCGACGGATGGGGCAGGGTCAGAACGCCGTCAGCCAGGCGCGGCCCGTCCGAGGCGAACACCACCTCCAGCTCGGCCTGTTCGGCCAGAGCCCGCGCGGCGTGGGCCAGGGCGCGCTTGAAGGTTTCGGCGGGGGTGTCGGCGGCCATGGGGCAGGCATAGCGGGAACCCTCTCCAATGGGGAGAGGGCTTGAGCGCCCGAGAGCCGTTAGGCGATCGGACTTTGCGTGAAAGGGTGAGGGGCGAATGTCAGGGGATGATCGGCGAACAGCCGACCCTCACCCTTTCGGCGGACGCATCGCTGCGCTCTGCGAGCCTCAAGCCCTCTCCCAGCGGGAGAGGGATGCGGCTACGCCGCTTCGCCGCGCAGCTTGGCTTCGGCGGCCTTCATGCCCTGGGCGATCAGCTCGGCCGCCTCGCCGGCGTCGGCCCAGCGGTTGACGTCCACGCGCTTGCCCTTCTCCAGGTCCTTGTAGCGGGTGAAGAAATGCTCGATCTGCTCGATCAGGATGGCCGGCAGCTGGCGATAGGACGCCACGCCCGAATAGAAGGGGTTCAGCTTGTCCACCGGGACGGCCAGGATCTTTTCGTCCTTGCCCGCCTCGTCCTCCATCATCAGGGCGCCGATCGGACGGGCGCGGATGACGCAGCCGGGCACCACCGGGGTCGGATTGATCACGATCACGTCGCAGGGGTCGCCGTCGTCCGACAGGGTGTGCGGAATGAAGCCGTAGTTGCCCGGATAATACATGGCCGTGTGCAGGAAGCGGTCCACGAACAGGGCGCCGGACGCCTTGTCCATCTCATACTTCACCGGCAGGCCGCCGGCGGGGATCTCGATGACGACGTTGACGTCCCACGGGGCGTTGGGACCGACGGGAATGGCGTCCAGGTTCATGACGGACTCTGTATTGTGCAACTGCGAAACGGGGAGGCGGCCGTGATAGGCGCACCGGGCCTGTCAGGCAAGCGCGGCGCTTGCCATCGGCCCCATACAGGGGGCAGGAAAAGATCATGACCACGCTGGACTGGACCGCCCTGATCCTCTTCGTGATGTGCTGGCTGGGCTATGGCCCGCTGCTCAGCGTCATCGCGCGCTGGGCCGGGTCGCTGAACGCCGACATGGTGCATGTGCGCGAGGCCTGGATGACGGCCATGACGCATCGCGAGATCCGCCTGCTGGACAGCCAGCTGATGGGCCACACCATCAACTCCGCCAGCTTCTTCGCCTCGACCAATCTGCTGCTGATCGCGGCGGTGGCGGGCATATTGTTCGGGGGCGAAAGCGCCCTGCGCGGCCTGGCCGCCGTGGGCGCCGAAGGCGTGCCGGTGAAGGTGCTGGAGGGCAAGCTGGCCCTGGTCATGGCCTGTCTGGCGCGTGGCCTGCTGGATTTCATCTGGTCGATCCGACAGATGAACTACACCATCGCCCTGATCGGCGCCGCGCCCGAGGTGGCCGAGGGCCAGGACCGCGACGCCTATGGCCAGGCGGTGGCGCGGGTGCTGAACCCGGCCCTGATGGCGTTCAGCCAGGGGGTGCGGGCCTATTATTTCTCGCTGGCGGCGGCGGCGTGGCTGTTCGGACCGATCTGGCTGGCGGTCGGGGGCGTGGCGGCCTTCGGACTGATGCTGTGGCGCCAGGAAGCCTCGCCCGCCGCCCGCGCCATCCGCGAGGCGCGACGACTGTTGCATCACGGCTGATCATTTTGCGGGTGCAGCATCGGTTTCCGGCCAAATTTCGCCCCTGGAACCGTTTACATTTCTGTCACAACGCTCGAATTCGTTACATTCCGTGACGTAAGGGGCGGAAAACCCGCTTGACGGATTGTGCGCTGCAACCTAACTTCATGGTGTCGCCTTCGGGCGGCATGCCCTTCCTGGGCGTTTCCTCCCTATATGACTTTCCAGCCGCGCCCCCGGGCGCGGCTTTTTTTATCCGACGTCCAGCAGGGCCGCGATCACCCGTCCCATCAGGGCGCGGCATCGCCCATGACCCGCCGAGGGGCCGCCGGTCAGCGGATCCAGATAAAGGCCGCGGCTGATCTCGATCTGGATCGCCTGAAACCCCTCGTCGGGCCGTCCCCAGGTCTGGGTCGACCATCCGCCCGCATAGGGCCTGTTCAAGGCCACGGTCAGGCCCTCGCGCTCGAACAGGCCGCGCAGACGTCGGGTCAGGGCGGGTTCGCAACTGGTCCCGTGCCGGTCGCCCAGCACCACCTGGGCCCCGCCGGCGTGGCCGGGCATGGAATGCCAGTCGATCAGGACCGCCCGCCCGTGCGCCGCCTGGGCCGCCCGCATCAACTGGGCCAGGGCGGCGTGATAGGGGGCATGCATCCGCGCGACCCGCCCCTGCGCCTCCTGAAGCGTCAGCCGCCGCCTATACAGCGCCGCGCCGTCCCCCGTCAGCCGGTGGATCACGCCATAGCCGGCCGCCGCCTGGGGCCCGGCCGCGCTCTCCAGCCCCTCGATCAGCTGCGGGTCCAGGGCGTCGGGCGCGCGGTTCAGGTCGACATAGGCGCGCGACAGTCGGGCGGCGATCAGCGGGGCGCCGAGGGCCGGCCCGGGCGCCGCCATCTGGTCCATCATGGCGTCGGTTGCGCCGTTGATGCGCGCGGCGCTCAGAGCCGGGTCCGCCCGCATATCTTCCGGCAGGGCCGTGCCCGAATGGGGCGAGGCGAAGACGAACGGTCCGGGCGCGCCCGTCGGCGCCGTCACGGTGAAGACGGCGTCTGCGGGCGAAACGGTCTGGCCAGGGGGCGCGGTCATGGCGCCTCAATAGCCGCTTTCCACAGAAGACGAAGTCGCCAAGGCGATGTTTTTCATGGCCGGTTTACCGTTGCGGCTATAGCGTCGCCGGACATTCGCGGGGGAGCCATCAATGGCGCGCATACTTCTGGCTGAAGACGACGGCTCGCTGCGCGGCTTCCTGACCCGGGCGCTGGAGCGGGCGGGCCACGAGGTGGTGGACTGCGAAAACGGCGACGACGCCATCGACGCCCTGGACGCCGGACCCTACGACCTGCTGCTGACCGACATCGTCATGCCCGGCGCCGACGGGATCGAGGTGGCCCGCGTGGCCGCCGCCCGCCAGCCGGGCCTGCGCATCATGTTCATCACCGGCTTCGCCGCCGTGGCCCTGTCGGCCGCCCAGGCCAGCCCCCAGGCCAAGGTCCTGTCCAAGCCGGTGCATCTGCGCGATCTGGTCAATGAGGTCGAGCGAATGGTGGCGGCGGCCTGATCCTTGGTCGCTACCGCTCGCGCCGCGGGCGCTCACTGCTTGAGCGAGGATGCGCGCGGGGCTTTCGATTTGAGCGCTTTCCCGCTTGCGGTCATCGAAGCGGCCGGGTTATAGACGCCGCCTTCCCGCCCCGGCGCACAGCCAGGGCCGCCAAGGCGGACGCGTAGCTCAGCGGGAGAGCACTACGTTGACATCGTAGGGGTCACAGGTTCAATCCCTGTCGCGTCCACCATTCTCCCCCAACACATTGCAAGCGTTGATGAAACTGCTCCCCAGCGGTCGAAAATGCGCGTTTGCTACACCAGCTTGCTACACCAACGGCATCTGGAAGGGTCGGAAAACAGTTCTGAATCAAAGCCTTCAGCCGACTCGGACTGCTACATCAACCTGCTACACCAACCGTCCAAACGGCGCCCTTCACCGTCTTCGCGGTCACCTCAACATCGGCGCGCGAATCCTCCCTGCCTGATCGTCAGGGGCAGGGTCTTCCATGTTCGGATGAAGGTGCCTCGGAAAGCTCAGGCGACGGTCGGACGAACGCAGGTCTGGCGGTCGCTCGGGACTGGCAACAGATCAGAGGCCATCCGAAAGTCCAAACTCGTCATTGCTGATCTCGAACGGTCATTCTGGGCAGCGGCCGGAACACCGGCTGCTGAAGCGAGGTCCGCCGAGGTCGTCATGCCTGAGCCGGTCACGGTCGAGGCGGCACCGATCTCCACGATGACGTTCAGCGACCTGTTTCGCCACTTCCAAGCGGACCCATCGAAGGTCCGCGCGCCCAAGACGCAGATGATTTACGATGGGCTTCTCTGGATCACGTCGAGCGTGTGGGGCGAGAACCGTCTCCTGACGTCCATAGACCGTTCAGCATGTCGTGAACTGTTGGAGGTGCTGCGCTGGTTGGGACGACCGAAGTGCTTGCCCTGGGCTCGGGCACGGCCGAGACCAGCCTTGATGCGGGCCGTGATGATCGAGCGTTCGAACTCAGCGAAGACGCCCGGCATCTGGAAGAGCATGCGGCCTGAGGGCGTGCTGGTGTCGATATCCTGCGGGGATGCACCCGCAGTGACCCCAGTCAGCGATTCAAGTCGATCGGCGCCGTCTTGGACGCCATTCTGAGCGTAGGCTTCACTCCGAAAACTCCTCCGAGCCAAGAGTTCGGTCAACTTCATAGGGGTTCTCGAAGCGGACACCCCACCCGACGCAGCGTTCTGGGGGCGTCTGGCCGACTTTCTTGAGGGTGATGCTGAGGCGGCGGACAAGTATGCCATCTTCGGAAAATGGGGGTGGAGCGCATCCAAACTGCTTGCGCTGATGCTCCAGACGATGCGGCGCGGATCGGAATCGAGTTCGCACAATGGGTGGCGCGAACGGCATTCAATTTCGACTACTGCGACGCTCTGGCGAACAGGCTGGAGGCTTTCTTTGAAGGCACCGAATTCGAATGCAAGGTGGAGTGCCTAATGGCACTGCTCTCGATGGGAACGTCGCACAACAGGTGGTTCGTCGAGCGAAAATTCACTCGCCTCGCCTCCCCCGAAATGGACGAAAATCTCGCAAAACGCCTCGCTGTCCAGTTTCGTATTGGTGGCGGGGAGGTCTGTGACCAGATCGACCACCTCGAGAAATCAATCAACTTCGACCGTGCCGATCTTCATCCCGCGTTGGTGAAAGCCCTCGCGGACATCTGCAAATGAGGTTCCCTTAGCCTGGAGGTCGGAGAGGAAGGCGATCAGATCGGGCAGGGATCGGCCTAGCCGGTCCACGGCGAAGGCGGCCACCATGTCGATCTCTCGACGGCTGACGGCCTTCAGGAGGGCATCGAAGGCAGGCCGCTTTCCGATCTGATTGATGTCCACCGAACCGTGAGGAAGGCGATGACCGACAGCGTCGCTACGTCAGCCGCCGACTGACTGGCGCCTGACCGCGCGGCTTGCGTCCCAGCAGTCGGGCGAAGACGCTGATCAGCCAAGCCCACCACGACTGCCGACACTTGCCCTCGCTGTTGAAGGCATAGGGGTAGGCGTGCGCGTCGCTGTCGATGTCGCCGGTCGGCTGGGCCACGCGAGCCTGATAGTCGGCCTTGAACGCCTTGAAGTCCTTGTAGACGACGTAGGAGAGGTAGCCCGCCACGCCCAGCGCGATCAGGGCCGGGGCCAGCTTGGCGACGGCGACGGCGAACCCCTTGGTTCCAGCCGATCCGACCCCAGCAGCGCTCAACGTCTCGACGACCGGCGCCGGGATGCCGTGGAAATAGCAGTAGGCTCCGGCCGCCACGACAGCGACCGTAGCCGCCCCCGCGATGATCGGCATGGTCGCCGGTGCAGACGCCACGGATACCGCCGTCGCCGACATCTGCGACAACGCCCCGGCAGCAGTGGCGACCCGGACACCACCTTGGCTCCGACTAAGGTGCCGCCGAGATAAGACCCGCCATAAGACAGGATCGCGCCCCCGGAGGAATGCGCCACCAAGGCGAGGCCGCCCACCGTCAAGATCGCCACATTGCCCCCGCTGATCTGATTGACGCCCCGACGATCCATGAGATCTTCTCGGAGATAAAGAGAGCAGGTCTTTACCTCAGCGTCAGCCAAGATTCCCAGACGACCGAGAACCAGCGCCGCATCCTGATGGAGGTGGCCGAACGGGCGGACTGGACCGTCGTCGAGGTGTTCGAGGATGCGGGCTTCTCCGGCGCCAAGGGGCGGGACAAGCGCCCCGCTTTCGACGCCCTGGTCAAGGCCGTCCATCGTCGGGAGATCGACCTGGTGGCGGCATTCGCCGTCGATAGGCTCGGAAGGTCGCTGCCCGATCTGGTCAGCTTCCTGAACGACATCCAAGCCCGTGGCTGCGACCTCTACCTGCACCAACAGGCCGTGGACACTTCGACGCCGAGCGGCCGGATGCTCTTCCAGATGTTGGCGGTTTTCAGCCAGTTCGAGCGCGCCATCATCACCAGCCGGATCAACGCGGGCCGCGCCCGTGCCCGAGCGCGCGGCGTGAGCTTCGGTCGCCCCAACCTCTCACTGAAAGTTCGGCAAAAGGTCCAGAAGGCGTTGGCGGACGGTCACTCAATCCGTCAGGTCGCCAAGATCACTGGCGTCTCCTCGGCATCAGTCGGCCGTATCAGGAAGGCCATGACGACGATCAAGGACCGTCAGGAGAGCGTCCCCGCCTGACGTCAGTCTCCCGGCTGCTGGGTGGTCCTTAAGATCTTCAGATCGTAGCCGAGTTCACGCGCTCGGTTCATCATCGTTTCTCGGACCTGCGGAGAAGGTTGGGCAGAGCGGGACAGGAGCCATAGATATCGGCCAGAAGGCTCGCCGACGATGGACCACGAGTAGTCGTCGGCGCGGTCCAGAACCCAGTAGTCACCGACGTAGAAGGGGCCGAAGAACGACACCTTCAGCTTGGCGTTGCCGCTGCCTTCGACGACCTTGGCCTTGGCTTCCGCCGACCGCATCTCGCCATTCAGTCCGGCCTGCCGACAGGTGTTCACCACGCTGACCTGTCCGTCTTCACGCAGTCCGTAGGTGGCCGTCACGCCTTCGCAGCCACGCTGGAAGCCCGCTTCATAGCGCGCGATCTCATACCAGAGACCTGCATAGCGATTGAGGTCCACCGGCTTGGCGGGCTGGGGCACAGAAGGATTGCCGACAGGGCCGCGCTGGATCGTGGCGCATGCGGTCAGAGCGACGGCGGCGCCCGCGAGGAGAAGAAGGGGGAGAGTCCGTTTCATCGCCCCGAAACGACCATGCAACGGCTACGGTTCCTGCGCTTCACAGCGAGGAGGGGACGATTGGCAAGCTGTGCCAGCGGCTGCATCATCGACGTCAGAGGAAGGACGGGCCGATGCACCTGCTGTTGGGGATACTGGGCGTCGTCATGGGGGTCGCCTACTTGGCAATGGCGATCAAAGACCGGTTCGCCAGCGACAAGGCCGGGCGTGTTCTGGCTCGACGAGACAGCCAGCCCATCGCCTACTGGTTCAACGTCGTGCTGTTCACATGCATGGCCGTTGGAGGCGTCGGCCTGATCCTGATCTCGTTCGATCTATAGGCTGGCCGCACTACGCATAGGTCTATCGTCCGAAAACAATCGACCTCGACTTGCTGATGTTCTGGCCACCCGCACCCGACGTTAGCGACGGTCACTCAAGGCTGTGGACGACGTTGACCCTGAACGCTCCGAGGACTCTCCTCGCGGCTCGAACATCCGAGTCGCGGAGCATCCCCTATGGCCGACGACGGCCCCAGTGCACCTGCCGATAGCCCGGCCTACCAGCACGCCGATGACGACACCGCGCCCGTCCCTGTCGCGTCCACCATTCTTTTCAATACATTAGAGCTGATATCGGGCGCTTAGCCGGGCGGTTTGCCGCGTGCTTGCGTCGGTTTGTCAGCAGGCATCAATCTGGGCTTGGATTCTCTGGGGGGGCGGATGAAGATCATCCGGGCCAAGCGACGCCAGCCTGGGTGACCGAACAGCTGCAAGCCGCCCGACCCTGGACCGGGGGGCGGATCATGCGGCTACGGCCGTTGCGGTCGCCTTCAGGGTTACGGCTGCGGGTGTCGGATCGGGCGTTGATGCAGATGCAGCGCGGCGCCGCCGGCGAGGATCAGCCCGAACAGGATCATCGCCCATTCGGTCAGGGTCGGCACCACAGCGGGCATGGCCACCGCGACGATGGCCGCCGTCGCGGTCAAGCCGCTGGTGTTGTCGGTGCTGACGGTCAGGGCGCCCCCCGTCACGGGAATGGCGTAGGCCACAGCCAGATTATGGTCGATGCCCGGTCCGGCGGTCGATCCCGCCACGGCCAGGTCGATGGGGCCGGCGTCCAGGTGATGGTTCCAGCCGTTCTCGCTGTTGAAATAGACGCCCGTCAAAGTGCCGCCGTCCGCGCTGCAGAACAGGATCGAATCGGTCAGGGCGACGGGCGCCAGGGCCCCGACCTGGACCGTGGCGCTGATGGCCGTCACGCATTTGCCCGGTCCGGCCGGCGCCCAGTTCGCCAGCAGCGGATAGGGCGTCAGCGTCGCCGTGTCGGCACGAACCGTGTAGACGATGGTTTCCGCCGCAAAGGGCACGCCCAGCAGAACGCCGTCCTGATTGGGCAGGGTCAACACATAGTCGTTGACGGCAGCGTTCGTCGGGCTGGCGGCGAACGCCAGCAGGGCGGCGCCCACCAGGGCGGAAACATGGGTCGCGCGCACGATCGTAATCCTCCGTACCGGCAGATTTCGCGGCTCTGCCCCATGACGGTGGTAGCGGCGCCTCTGTCGGTCGGCCTCATCCACATGGATGATGCGGTCAGGTTTCGTCCTGATCCTGGCCGTCGGGGATTTGCGCGAGCAGTTGCGACAGGTCCGCTATGCGCGACATGCCCGTCTTGGCCAGAACGGAGCGAACCTGGGCGCGGACGGTGGCCATGGAGACCGGACGTGCGGCCGTGATGTCCCGCGGCGTCAGGCCGGACGCCAGTTCGCCGACCAGGCGCGCCTCGGCGGGACTTAGATCGAACAGTCCGTTGAGCAGTTCGGGCAGGGGGGCGGCCCTGCGCCTGAGCAGGGACACCACCATCAGCGCCTGGCCGCCGGCGAAGATGTCTTGCGCCGCCCCGCGCACGGGAAGCAGATGGATGATCAGCGGGGGGTGTGATCCATCCGCCGCCGCGGGCAGGGGGATGGACAGGCCGGACCTGGGCGTGTCGCGGGCGTTGATCCGATCCAGCCCCTGGCGCAGCAGCAGGTTTCGGGACCGATCCCGCAGAGCGACGCCGCCATGGGCGGTCGGCAACAGAATGGCGTCCAGGCTTTCCAGCAGGCGGTTGGAGCCGATCACGCGGCCGGTCGGATCGACCACCGCCGCCGCCAGTCCGAGCCGGGCCAGGGTTTCGGTCATCGCCCGGGCGCGTTCCAGCCCCAGGCGCGCGGCGATGAACATGGCGCGGTGCAGATCGGGGCGCAGGTGGTCCAGCGCGGCGACTTCGCGCGGCCGATAACGCCCCTGATCCTGCATGCGGGCCAGGACGAACGTCGCCTGATCCCCGCTGTGCAACGGGATGACGGTGGCCAGACGCTGTCCGAAACCGCGCGCCGCCAGGGGCGCCCAGACCGCATCGGCGGCGGTTTCCTCGGGGCTCATGACGTCATCGACCGAACTGAAGGCGCCCGGCCGGGTCGCCAGGGTCCAACGCACGCTGGGGCTCATTCGCCAGGCGTCGGACTGCAGGAAGGGCTCGATCAGATCGCTGGTCATGTCGGTGGAGATTCCACGCGGACTGAACCGCTCGCTGAACACGAACAGCGAGTTGGAGCGGGAGTTGGAGATGCGGTTCATCGCGTCCAGCGCCCCGGTCCACCGTTCGGGGATCAACGCCGCTTCGTAGATGTGATCGACCAGGCTTTCGGACACTTCGACTACTGCAGATCGCCACGCCATCATGGGGGCGTCGGGGCGGTGAGGGGGCGGGCGCCTCTTACGCAGGGCGCAACAGCCGTCCACCCGATCCTTAGCCGATGTCGCGGCGCGGGGGGAGCGGATTGGAGCGCCGCCGCCCCCGAGGATCCTTCGCGTCTTGCAGCCGTTTGGGCGCCGTGATGCCGCAGATGCGCCCTATGACGGTCGGGAGCGTTGGCGAGGCTGAACGCCAGACGGCTTGGCTTGGGCCCGGTGCGGTCTATATCTGGGATGAGCGGGCCGGTTCGGCCCCGATGCAGGATCGAAGGACGGGTATGCTTAAACGCAAGGAGTTCATCCTCGGCGCCGCCGTGGGGCTGACGTTCGCGGCGGCCGCGACGGCGGGCGGGGTCATTTCCTGGCCCGGCGCACAGGCGGCGCCGGCGGTGGCGGGATTGATCGCGCCATCGGGCGGCGCCGGCGGTGCGGCCTTCGCCCCGCCGCAGGGCGCGCCCCTGTCGTTCGCCCAGATCTTCGATCAGGTCGCCCCGGCGGTGGTCCAGATCAACACCGAGACCCGGATCGAACGCCCGCGCGGACGCGGCGGCGTGCTGCAGATCCCCGGCCTTCCGTTCGCCGTTCCGACCCCGGAAGACGGCGAAGACGGCGAAGACAACACCATCCAGGGCCGCGGCGCCGGATCGGGCTTCTTCATCAGCCGCGACGGCTACATCGTCACCAACAACCATGTGGTCGAGAACGCCGAGAAGATCACCGTCGTCCTGTCGGACCAGCGCGAGCTGGACGCCCGGGTGATCGGCCGCGACGAGGCGACCGACCTGGCGGTGCTGAAGGTCGAGGGTAACGACTTCTCGTTCGTGGCCTTCGAGGAACAGAACGAGCCGCGCGTCGGCGACTGGGTCATTGCGGTGGGCAATCCGTTCGGTCTGGGCGGCACGGCCACGGCGGGCATCGTCTCGGCGCGCGGACGCAATATTCCGGCCGAGCGCAGCAGCAACTATGTCGACTATCTGCAGATCGACGCGGCCATCAACACCGGCAATTCCGGCGGCCCGACCTTCGACATCTATGGCCGGGTGATTGGCGTCAACACGGCCATCTATTCGCCGACGGGCACCTCGGTCGGGATCGGTTTCGCCATTCCGGTGACGGTGGCCAAGCCGGTGGTGGATCGCCTGATGCGCGGCGAACAGATCCAGCGCGGCTATATCGGCGTGCAGGTGGGCGAGGTCAGCCGCGAAATGGCCGAGGCCATGGGGCTGCAGAGCGGCCAGCGGGGCGCCTTCATCAATGAGGTCAATGCAGGCGGCCCGGCCGAACGTGGGGGCCTGCGCGCCGGCGACATCGTGGTGTCGATCAATGGCGAGCGCATCAACACCATGACCGAACTGACCCGTCGCGTCGCCAATGTGGCGCCGGGCCAGACCATGCGGCTGGAGGTGCTGCGCGAAGGCCGTCGCCAGACGCTGAACATCCGCGCCGACGCCCGCCCGTCGGAAAGCGAGCTGAACAACCCGACGACCGACGACAGCGGCGCGGCCGAACCGGCCAAGCCCGCCGCCCCGACCGGCGAAGTCGTGGCCGGGCTGAACCTGGCCGAACTGAGCCCGGCCCTGCGCCAGCGCTATGAGATTCCGGCCGGGGTCGAGGGCGTGGTGGTGACCGGTGTGGCGCGCGGCGGCGATCGCCGCTTCTCGGCCGGCGTGGTCATCATGATGATCAATCAGCGTCCGGTGCGGTCGGTGGCCGACGTCAGGGGCCAGGTCCAGGCCGCGCGGGCGGCGGGCCGGTCCAGCGTCTTCGTGCTGGTGCGGACGCCCAACGGCAACGCGCCGGTGGTTCTGGAGCTGCCGGAAGGCGACTGATCCGCCTGACAAAGCCGTAACTGACGGGATCGCCGCCGATGCGCTAACATCGGCGGCGATTCTGCAATTTGGGGCATCCGCCATGCGTATCCTGGTGGTCGAAGACGACGCCGAAGCCGCCGCCGCCATGATGCGCGGCCTGACCGAGGCGGGGCACGATGCGGTCCACGCCGTCGATGGCGCCTTCGGCCTGCTGGAGGCCCAGAAGGGCGGCTATGACGTCTATGTCGTCGACCGGATGATGCCGCGCCTGGACGGGGTGGGCATGGTCGAGACCCTGCGCCGCGACGGCGACCAGACCCCGGTGCTGTTCCTGTCGGCCCTGGGCGAGGTCGAGGACCGGGTCACGGGGCTGAAGGCCGGAGCCGACGACTATCTGGTCAAACCCTATGCCTTCGCCGAACTGATCGCGCGGGTCGAGGCCCTGTCGCGCCGTCGCGAGACCGGCAGCGTGGCCACCATGCTGAAGGTCGGCGAGCTGGAGATGAACCTGATCGCGCGCACCGTGCATCGCGCCGGCCAGGAGATCGACCTGCAGCCGCGCGAGTTCCAGCTGCTGGAGTTCCTGATGCGCCATGCCGGTCAGTCGGTGACCCGCACCATGCTGCTGGAGAAGGTGTGGGAGTATCATTTCGACCCCCAGACCAATGTCATCGACGTGCACATCAGCCGTCTGCGGTCCAAGATCGACAAGGGCTTCGACAAGGCCATGCTGCAGACGGTGCGCGGCGCCGGTTATCGCCTGGAAGCCTGATTTCGAGACGCGGCGGGACATCCTGGTCCCAATGACCGCCCGGCGCCTCCCTGTCCGGCGACGGGCAGGGGCCGCCGTGTCACGACATCGGCCGAAGATGACAAAAGCCCCCTGATAACCGTATCTCTTGCGGACAAGTCATAACGAAATCCGCATTGATCGAATGCAAATTACGGGCGTTGTCCCCGGTCGCGACCCGCCCCTAGCATGATCCTCAGGATGGCGAAGATCATCCGAGGAAACGTCTAGCCCATGCATCCGAAGACCGGCCTGATCCGGCGAGGGTGTACAGCCTGTCCAGGGAGGGACACGCCCATGATCCGGCGTCGCGGATATCTGAGCCTCATGTGCGCCACGGCGCTGTCGACCGTCGGCCTGTGCGCCACGGCCCATGCGCAGGAGGCCCCGTCCGGCCAGGCGGCCGCCACTCTGGACGAGATCGTGGTCACGGCCGAACGGCGCGCGACCAATGTCCAGACCACGGCCATGGCGGTCAGCGCCTTCTCGGCCGAGGTGCTGGAGCGCAGCCAGATCGACAATATCGAAGACCTGTCGCAGATGGTGCCGAACGTCAATTTCGGCCAGCAGTTCGGCAACGCCCGCATCGCCATTCGCGGCATCGGCTTCGACACCATCGCCCCGGGGTCCGAGGCGCGCGTCGCCTATCACCTGGACGGGGTCTATATCAGCCGCCCTTCGGCGGGCCTGGCGGGCTTCTATGACGTCGAGCGGATCGAGGTGCTGCGCGGCCCGCAGGGCACGCTGTACGGCCGCAACGCCACGGCCGGTTCGGTCAACATCCTGTCGCGGGCGCCGAGCGAGGATTTCGGCGGCTATGGCCGCGCCACCCTGGGCAGCCATGGGCGGATCGAGACCGAGGGCGCCATCGGCGGCGGCCTGTCGGACGGTCTGGCGGCGCGCTTCGCCTTCCGCACCGAGCGTCGCGACGGCTATGGCAAGAACCTGACGACCGGCGAGGATGCGGACAACCGCGACACCCTGTCGGCGCGCCTGCGGGTGCGGGCCCAGCCCAGCGACCGGCTGCAGTTCGACCTGATCGCCGACATCCATCAGGAAGACGACAGCTCCAACGCCCTGCATTATTTCGGCGCGGGCAATCCGAACCGCACGCCGGTGGGCGTGGCCCTGGGCGGCCGCACCGGCCCCAACTATCACGACATCTACAGCGACGTGGCCTCCAGCAACGTGCGCGAGAACTGGGGTCTTCAGGGCCAGATTCGCTATGACCTGAGCGACACCCTGACCTTCACCTCCATGACCGCCTATCGCGAGACGGAGTACCGGACCCAGACCGACCTGGACGCCACGGACGCGCCGCTGACCTATTACGGCCAGCACGAGAACGCCGATCAGTTCACCCAGGAATTCCAGCTGTCGGGCGACTATGGCGACTTCAACTTCATCGCCGGGGCCTATTTCTTCCGCGAGACCATCGATTCCGGCCTGACGGTGCCGTTCAATCTGCGTGTCCTGGGCGGCGCCGACCGGGTCATCATGGGCCAGGCCATCGGCGGCCAGACCGAAACGGACGCCTGGGCGCTGTTCGGTCAGATCGACTATGCGCTGACGCCCGACCTGAAGCTGGTCTTCGGCCTTCGCTACAGCGAAGAAGACAAGCACATGGACGAATACGCCCAATTCGACACGGTGCGGACCTACAGCCCGTCCAACCCGATCATCCCCAACCGCACCCAGTCGATCGACGGATCGTGGAGCGCCTGGACGCCCAAGCTGACGCTGGAATACCAGCCCCAGGACAATCTGTTCCTGTACGGAACCATCTCGCGCGGGTTCAAGAGCGGCGGCTTCAACGTCGGCGGCATGCAGGCGCCGTTCGAGCCGGAGATGATCTGGAACTATGAGGCCGGGCTGAAGGCCGACTGGTTCGACCGCACCCTGCGCACCAATCTGACCGCCTTCCACTATGACTACAGCGATCTGCAGGTCACCAAGGTGGTCGGCAACGTCATCACCACCGTCAACGCCGCCGAGGCCGTGATCCGCGGCATCGAGGGCGAGATCAGCTGGATCGCCACCGACGCCCTGCGGTTCGACGCCACCTTCTCGATGACGGATTCCGAGTACAAGGACTTCGCCACCTCGGACCCGGCGCGGCCGCTGCTGGGGGTCATCGACCTGGCGGGCAACCGTCTGTCCCAGTCGCCGCGCTACACCTTCTCGGTCTCGGGTCAGTACGACATCCACACCGAGACCTCGGGCATCTTCAGCCCACGGATCGAGCTGTATGCGACCGACAAGGTTTACTTCAACGCCTTCAACCGCGATGTCGCCGCCCAGCCCGCCTATGAGCTGGTGAACCTGCTGGTGAACTGGGAAAGCCCATCGGGCCAGTGGACCGGCTCGGTCTTCGTGCGCAACGTGGCCGACAAGGAATACATCGCCAACGCCTTCGTCGGCACCAGCCTTCTGGCCGACACGGTGGTCGGCGTGGCCGGCCCGCCCCGCACCTGGGGCCTGACCCTGGGCTACAAATTCTGAAAACGGCGGCTCCGCCGGGACGATCCTGATCCTCGTCCAGACTGGCCCCTTTCGCCCCCCGCGAAAGGGGCTTTTTCTTGGGTAGGCTTCAGTCCTTGACCAGACGGGCCGAGGGCCAGGCGCCGCGCGCCACCAGATCGGCCAGCATGTCGTCCAGCAGCGTCTCGAACGCCCGCAGCGCCGCCGTGCCGGGGTGGCCGCGCAGGCTGGCCACCGCCCAGTCGCTGCGGAAACCGTCGATCAGCCCGACCTTCAGCCGGTTGCGCCGGTCGAAGCCTGCGACCGCGCAGGCCGGCACCACCGAATAGCCGACCCCTCGTTCGACATAGTCCAGCAGCGACAGGGTGTTGACCTCCAGCACCATGTCGGACCGAAGCCGAGCCTGGGCCAGAACCCGCTCCAGCTCACGCCGCACATTGGTGGTGTGGGTCAGAAGCACCATCGGCTGGCCGGTCAGGGCCTTCAGATCCAGCTTGCCGTCGCGCACCACCGTCGAATCCGGCGGCCCGATCAAATAGGCGCCGTCCGAGACGATGTGGCGGGTTTCGATCTCGGGGTCGCGGTCCACCATTGTGACCACGGCGGCCTGGATCTCGCGCCGTTTCAGCGCCTGGCGCAGGGCGTCGGTGGTGCCTTCGACCAGGCGCAGGGTGACGGACGGATGCCGTTCGCGAAAGGCGGTGATCAGCGGCGTGGTCACCAGGCCGGTCCACGACAGGGGCATGCCGATGGCAAGCTGGCCGCTGGGCCGCGCCTCGCGCGCATGCAGGACTTCGGACAGGGTGTCGGCGCGGGCCAGGATCTCGCGCGCCTGTTCGACGAACAGGGCGCCCGCCTCGGTCAGGCGCACGCCCCGGCCGTGACGCATCAGCAGCGCCACCCCCATCTCGTCTTCCAGCTGCTTCAGGTGACGGCTCAGCGCCGGCTGGGTCATGTGCAGCTGGGCCGCGGCGCGGGTCAGATTGCCCGTCTCGGCCACCTTCAGGAAATAGCGCCAGCCCCGCAAGATCATGACATTACCTCATCGTTATATCTGCCATCTCTAAAACGAAGATTGTTGCATGGCTAGGAGGCGTTAGCCTGTCGCTCCAGAACACGGCGTCAGACCGTTTGGAGGAAACAGAAGATGACGAAATTCCAAGAGATCGCAGGCGGATTCTATTTCCCGGAAGGCCCCGTGGTCATGCCCGACGGCTCGGTGATCGTGACCGAGATCGGCGCCCGCAAGATCAGCCGCGTCACCGCGTCCGGCGCGGTCGAGACGGTGGCCGAAACCGGCGGCGGCCCGAACGGCGCGGCGGTCGGTCCCAATGGCGTGCTGTATGTCTGCGACAACGGCGGCCAGGACTTTTCCAAGGTCCAGGGCATCACCTTCCCCGGCGGCCAGTCGGCCGACTACGAGATCGGCTCGATCAAGACGGTCGACCTGAACACCGGCGCCTTCAAGAACCTGTACACCCACTTCGGCGACAACCTGCCGCTGAAGAGCCCGAACGATCTGGTGTTCGACCGTCACGGCGGCTTCTACTTTTCCGACCACGGCAAGATGCGGCTGCGCGATCACGACCTGGGCGGCGTCTATTACGCCAAGGCCGACGGGTCGGGGGTGGTCGAGCTGGCCAACCACATGCACGGACCGAACGGCGTCGGCCTGTCGCCGGATCACAAGACCCTGTACGTCGCCGAAACCTGGTCGCGTCAGCTATGGGCCTTCCCGATCGAGGCGCCGGGCGTGCTGGGTCGTGATCCCAAGGCGCTGTTCGCCCACGGCGGCCGCTTCATGGCCGGGGCGCCGGGCTTCCGCTTCTTCGACAGCCTGGCGGTGGATTCGGCCGGCAACGTCTGCGTCGCCGCGCCGGGCGAAGGCCTGATCGTGGTCTATGATCCCGATGGCCGCGAAGTCGATGTGATCGAGACGGGCGACCCCCTGGCCACCAACATCGCCTTCGGCGGGCCGGACCTGAAGACCGCCTATCTGACCCTGGCGGGCACCGGGCGTCTGGTGGCCATGGACTGGCCCGTGCCGGGCGTGCCGCTGGTCCACCTGAACGAGCCGGGCTGAGGCGGCGCGCCATGCGCGTCGTCCCGCTGATCTTCGAAGCCGACGCCCGTGCGGGGCAGGGGATGCGAAACGAGGTCGAGGGTCGCTGCCTGACCCCGGCCGACGAATTCCTGCCCTTCACCATGGCGACGGACGAAGGCCCCTATCATGGCGGCGCCCGCTCGGCGCCGCCGCCCCTGGCCTATTTCCTCACCGGCCTGGCTACCTGCTTCCTGACCCAGATGCGCGCCTTCGCCCCGGCGGCGGGCGTGCGTCTGGACCGGATCGCGGTCAAGGCGCGGGTGGAATGGGAGGCGCATCTGGACGGCCCCGGCCCCTATACGGCCCACGGCCGCGCCATGGTGATTTACATCGATCTGGACAGCCCGGCGGACTTGGACGCGTTGAAGACCCTGGTCGGGATCGCCTCGCGCGCCTGCTACGTCGAGGTGTTGCTGGCCCTGCCGGTGCGGCACAAGCTGCGGCGTGGCGACGACTGGATCGACATGGACGAAACTCGAACGGAGCCTGCGCGATGATGCAGAACAAGGTCGCGATCATCACCGGCGCCAGCCGCGGCATTGGCTGGCGGCTGGTCGAACGGTTCCTGGCCCAGGGCGCCTCGGTCGTCGCTTGCGCGCGGTCGGGCGACCGGCTTGAGGCGCTGAAGGCCTCGGTCGGCGATGCGCCGCTGGAAATCGTCACCGCCGATGCGGCCGATCCCGACGCCGTGGCCGCCGTGGTGGCGCGCGCGACCGGCACGTTCGGCGGGCTGGACATCGTGGTCAACAACGCCGGGGCGGCCGGACCGACCACGCCGGTCGAGACCCTGTCCCTGGCCGACTGGAACGAGACGGTGGCGTCCAACCTGACCAGCGCCTTCCTGTTCGTGCGCGAGGCGGTTCCGGCCATGAAGGCGAGGGGCGGCGGCGCCGTGGTCAATGTCGGCTCCATGACCGGCAAGAAGGCGCTGGTGTTCCGCGCCCCCTATGCGGCGGCCAAGATGGGGCTGATCGGCCTGACCCGGACCCTGGCCGAGGAGCTGGGCCCGCACGGCATCCGCGTGAACACCGTCTGCCCCGGCGCGGTGGCGGGCGAGCGGCTGGAAGAGGTTCTGGCCGAACAGGCCGACAAGCGCGGCGTGACGCTGGAGGCCATCACCGCCTTCGCCCAGGGGATGTCGCCGCTGAAGACCTTTGTCACCGCCGACGACGTGGCCGAACTGATCCTGTTCCTGGCGTCGGAAAAGGCGGCCAAGATGACCGGCCAGGACATCAACATCAGCGCGGGGCAGATCACATGGTGACCCCGCCCGACGTTCTGAACGCCCACCGTCTGAGCGATGCGGTCTGGCCGCGCCGCCTGCCGCGCGAGATGACCTTTCCCGACGCCCCGGTGCAGGCCAATCTGGAAGCCTCGGCGCGGCTGTATCCGACCAAGGTCGCCATCACGGCGGGCGACCGCACCTGGACCTACGCCCAGCTTCAGCACGAGGTGGAGCGGTTCGCGGGCTTCCTGACGGCGGGCGGCGTCGGGCCGGGCGACCGGGTGGCGATCTGGCTGCAGAACCGGCCCGAATATGTGGTGGCCGTCTATGGCGCCTGGCGCGTCGGGGCCATCGTCTCGCCGCTCAGCCCCATGCTGACGGGCGACGAGGCGCCCTTCTATTTCGAGGATTCGCAGCCGGCCGTTCTGGTCACGGCGCCGGCCCTGCATCAGAAGGTGGCCGACCATCCGGCGACGCCGGGGATCGTGGTTCTGGTCGGCGACCAGCCCGAGGCGACCAGCCAGGCGGTGCTGTGGGAGGCGGCCCTGTCGGCGGCGCCGGGGGCGGCGGCGTCGGTCGCGGCGTCGGACATTGCGCTTCTGCCCTATACGTCGGGCACGACGGGGCGACCCAAGGGCTGCGTCCTGACGCATGCGGCGCTGCAGGCCACATTGCTGGGCGCCGCCTACTGGTGCCAGCACACGCCCGCCAGCATCCACTTCGCCACCCTGCCGTTCTTCCATGTCACCGGCTTTCAGCAGTCGATGCACGTCGCCCTGGCCACCGGGGCCGAGCTGATCATCATGGAACGCTGGAACCGCGAGGAAGCGGCCCGCATCATGGAAGAGCGGCGCGTGACCACCTGGGTCAGCATCACCGCCATGATCGTGGACATGCTGAACCACCTGGACGAACACCCCCGCGACCTGTCGGCCATCCGCTTCGTCGCCGGGGGCGGGGCCGCCATCCCGGAAGACGTGCACCGCCGCGTGCGCGAGACTTTTGGAGTGCCGCTGGTCGAAGGCTATGGCCTGACCGAGACCATCAGCCAGACCCACCTGAACCCGCCCGATGCGGCGCGCCAGCGGTGCGTCGGCATTCCCACCTTCAACGTCCGCTGCGTGGTGCTGGACAAGGACGACCAGCGCCCCCTGCCGGTGGGCGAGGTGGGCGAAATCGCCATCCACGGGCCGCAGATTCTGAACGAATACTGGAACCGCCCCGAAGAGACGGCCGAGGCCTTCATCGACATCGAGGGGCTGCGCTACTTCCGCACCGGCGACCTGGGTTATTACGACGCCGACGGCTATTTCTACATCGTCGACCGGCTGAAGCGGATGATCAACGCCGCCGGGTTCAAGGTCTGGCCGGCCGAGGTCGAGGCGCGGCTGTACGACCATCCGGCGGTGTCCGAAGCCTGCGTCGTCGGCGTGGGCGATCCCAAGCGCGGCGAGACCACCCGCGCCCTGATCATCCTGAAACCCGATGCGCGCGGACATGTCGCCGCAGACGACATCATCGCATGGTCCCGCGAACAGATGTCCGCCTACAAATACCCGCGCGAAGTGGTCTTCGTCGAAACCCTGCCGCGCCTGGCGTCGGGCAAGATCGACTGGCGCACGGCCCAGGCACAGGAGAATGCGCATGACGGCGGGAACTGAAGCGGGCGGCGCCGCCCCCTCGCGCGGCTATGGCTGGTATGTCGTCGGCCTGGTCTGCGCCCTGTATGTGCTGTCGTATCTGGACCGGTTGATCCTGGGCCTGCTGGTCCAGCCGATCCAGGCCGAGATCTCGGTCACCGACACCCAGATGAGCCTGCTGTTCGGCATGGCCTTCGCCGGGGTGTTCGCCATCGCGGGCCTGCCGCTGGCGCGCATCGCCGACACCCGAAACCGCAAGGGGCTGATCGTCATCGGCGTGGTGATCTGGTGCGTGCTGACCGCCGCGTCGGGGTTCGCGCGCGACTTCCCGACCCTGCTGGCGTGCCGCATCGGCGTGGCGGCGGGCGAGGCGGCCCTGCTGCCGGCGGCGCTGTCGATCATCAGCGACCTGTTCCCGCGCCAGCGCCGGTCGCTGCCGGTCAGCATGGTCATGACGTCCGGCATGGTGGGCGCCTCGGCCTCGTTCCTGATCGGCGCGGTGATCATCGACCTGATCGTCGGCCTGATGGCGGCGGGGCATCTGGCCACAACCCTGGCGCCGTGGCGTCTGACGCTGATCGCGGTGGGCCTGCCGGGCCTGCTGCTGGGCCTGCTGTTCGCCGCCACGGTCAAGGAGCCGCCGCGCACGGCCGCCAAGCCTGAGGAGGTCAGCCTGAAGCAGAGCTGGCGGCACATGGTCGACAGCGGCTGGGCCTATTTCGGCATGCTGGGCGGCATCGCGCTTCTGACCCTGATCCCGTTCAGCCTCAGCGCCTGGTTCCCGACCTTCCTGATCCGGCAATACGGCCTGACCGCCCAAGAGGCGGGCTACAGCTTCGGCGGGGTGTTCGCCCTGTGCGCCGTGTCCGGCTCGCTGATCCTGCCGTGGATCGCCGACCGCCTGGCCAAGCGCGGGCGGGGCGACGCCCTGCCGTCCATGGCGGTGCTGGCCCTGGTGCTGGGGGCGCCGTTCGCCTTCTTCGCGCCCCTGGCGGCCGACGCCCAGACGGCGGTGCTGCTGGTGGCGCCGGCGGTCTTCTTCCTGGCGGGGGCGCCGACCCTGGCCACGGTGGCGGTGCACATGATCGCCCCGTCCCGCGCGAGGGCGCAGATGCAGAGCATCTATCTGATGCTGGCCAACATCATCGGCCTGGGCATGGGGCCGACCATCACGGTGTTTCTGTCCGAATGGCTGTTCGACGGGCCGTCCGACATCGGTCTGGGCCTGACGGCCATGGCCGCCCTGGCCGGGCCGGTGGCGCTGGTCGTCCTGTTCCTGGCGCGCAAGGATTTCGCACGTCGTTTCCATGAGTCGGCCCAGGAGGGCCAAGCCTGATGAATCTTGAACCGTCCCCCCGCGCCCAGGAAATCCGTGACCGCCTGGAAGCCTTCATGGGCGACCATGTCTATCCAGCCGAAACCCAGCTGTACCGCGAAGTCGCCGCCCAGCCGCGCGATCACCGCCAGTGGACGCCTCTGCCGACGCTGGAGGGACTGAAGGAAAAAGCCAAGGCCCAGGGTCTGTGGAACCTGTTCCTGCCGGACAGCGACAAGGGCGCGGGCCTGTCGAACCTGGAGTATGCGCCCCTGGCCGAGATCACCGGCCGCTGTCATTTCGCGCCCGAGGTCTTCAACTGCAATGCGCCGGACACCGGCAATATGGAGACGCTGGAACGCTATGGCGACGAGGCCCAGAAGGACCGCTGGCTGAAGCCGCTGCTGGCGGGGGAAATCCGCTCGGCCTTCGCCATGACCGAGCCGGCGGTGGCCAGTTCGGACGCCACCAACATCCGCACCCGCATCGTGCGCGACGGCGACGACTATGTGATCAACGGCCGCAAATGGTGGATCTCGGGCGCCGGTGATCCGCGCTGCGCCATCATGATCGTCATGGGCCAGACCGACCCCGACCGCGAGGAGAAGCACCTGCGTCAGTCGATGATCCTGGTGCCGACCGACACCCCCGGCGTCGATATTCCGCGCGCCATGCCGATCTTCGGCGACCCGGATGCGCCACATGGCCATATGGAGGTGACCTTCACCGACGTGCGGGTGCCGGCCTCCAACATGCTGCTGGGCGAAGGGCGCGGTTTCGAGATCGCGCAGGGCCGTCTGGGGCCGGGCCGCATCCACCACTGCATGCGGATGATCGGCCTGTCCGAGCGGGCGCTGGAGCGGCTGTGCCGCCGCCTGTCGCAGCGGACGGCCTTCTACAAGCCGGTGGCGGACCAGTCGATCTGGCGCCAGCGGATCGCCGAGATGCGCTGCGCCATCGATCAGGCGCGGCTGCTGACGCTGAAGGCCGCCTGGATGATGGACACGGTCGGCAACAAGGCCGCGAAGGCCGAGATCGCCATGATCAAGATCGTGGCCGCCCGCCTGGCGGACCAGGTGATCGACATGACGATCCAGGCCTTCGGCGGCGGCGGGGTGGCGGATTCGGTGCTGACCTCGGCCCACGCCTATGCCCGCACGCTGCGGCTGGCGGATGGGCCGGACGAGGTGCACTGCGCCCAGCTGGCGCGGTTCGAACTGGCGCGTCACGCGGCGCACGACGGCTCGCGCACCGGCGGCTCGGCCGAGGTCAATGTGGCCGGCGTCGAATATACGATGGAGCGCTGAGCCGTGCGCCGTATCGAAAGCCGCGCGCCGGGGGGGCCGGACACCCTGGTCATGGCCGAGGCGCCCGCGCCCCAGGCCAAGGGTGACGAGGTCGTCGTCGCCGTAGCCGTCTGCGGGATCAACTATCCCGACGTCCTGATTATCGAGGACCGGTATCAGGTCCGGCCGCCGCGCCCCTTCGCGCCGGGGTCCGAGGTGTCGGGCGTCGTCTCGGCCGTCGGTCCCGAGGTGAAGGGGCTGAAGGTCGGCGACCGGGTCATGGCGGCCATGGCCTTCGGCGGCCTGGCCGAACAGGTGGCGGTTCCCGAGCGGTTCTGCGTGCGCGCGCCCGACGCCATGCCGATGGACCAGGCTGGGGCCTTCATGATGACCTATGGCACCTCCTTCTTCGCCCTGAGCGACCGGGGCGGGCTGAAGGCGGGGCAGACCCTGCTGGTGCTGGGCGCCGCAGGGGGCGTGGGTCTGGCGGCCGTGCAGATCGGCAAGGCCATGGGCGCCCGCGTGGTGGCGGCGGCGTCGAGCGAGGACAAGCTGGCCGCCGCGCGCGAGGCGGGGGCCGACGCTGGCGTGCTGTATCCCGCCGGCGACCTGGACAAGGACGCGGCCAAGGCGTTCGGCGCGGCGCTGAAAGAGGCGCTGGGGTCCGGCGGGGCTGATGTGATCTATGACCCGATCGGCGGCGTCCTGACTGAACCGGCGCTGCGGGCCATCGCCTGGCGCGGGCGGTATCTGGTGATCGGTTTCGCCGGCGGCGTGCCTAATCCGCCGCTGAACCTGGCGCTGCTGAAACAGTGCGACATCGTCGGGGTCTGGTGGGGAGCCCATGTCGAGCGCGAGGCCGACCGGCACCAGGCGTCGATGCAGGCCCTGTTCGACCTGTACGCCAAGGGCGCGCTGAAGCCCCTGATCTCGGCGCGCCATGCGTTCGAGGACGCGCCCGCCGCCATCCGCGCCTTGGCCGAACGCCGGGTGCGCGGCAAGGTGATCGTCAATGTTTCGGGAGACGACCAATGACCAAGGCTTCTGACCTGCCGGGCCTGATCGGCCAGGAGATCGGCGTGTCGCGCTGGATCCATGTCGACCAGGCGCGCATCGACGCCTTCGCCGACATCACCGAGGACCATCAGTTCATCCATATCGACCCCGAGCGGGCGCGCCAGACGCCGCTGGGCGGGACCATCGCGCACGGTTTCCTGACCCTCAGCCTGTGCTCGGCCATGAACTATGACGCGCTGGAGCCGCTGGAAGGCTTCGTCATGGGCTTCAACTACGGCTTCGACCGGCTGCGTTTCATCGCGCCGGTGCGGGCGGGGGCCAACATCCGCGGCCGCTTCAAACTGCTTTCGGCCGACGACAAGGGCGCCGACGCCGATGGCCGCCGCTGGCTGCTGAAATACGAGATGACGGTCGAGATCGAAGGCTCGGACAAGCCGGCCCTGATCGCCGAATGGCTGGGCATGCAGGTCGTTTCGGAAGGATGAGCGACCCCGCCGGCCTGGACGCCCAGTCCGCCTTTTCCGGCGTGCGCCCGGTCGATCCGGGCATGGAGCTGGACCTGACCGCCCTGGACGCCTGGATGGCCCGGGCGGTGGCAGGCTATGCCGGGCCTCTGAGTGTGCATCAGTTCAACGGGGGCCAGTCGAACCCGACATACGCCCTGACCACGCCGTCGCGCGCCTATGTGCTGCGGCGCAAGCCGCCGGGCGTGCTGTTGCCCAGCGCCCATGCGGTGGACCGGGAATATCGCGTCATCGCCGCCCTGCACGCCCAAGGCTATCCGGTTCCGCGCCCCTACGCCCTGTGTCTGGACGAAGGGGTGATCGGCACGATCTTCTATGTGATGCAGAAGGTCGAGGGCCGCATCCTGTGGGATCTGAAGCTGCCGGGCCTGACGCCCGATGAACGCCGCGCGGTCTATGAGGCCCAGGTGGACGCCCTGGCGGCGCTGCACGCTTTCGATCCGGCGGCCATCGGCCTGGGCGACTTCGGCCGGCCGGGCGATTATTTCCAGCGGCAGGTCGACCGCTGGAGCCGCCAGTATCGGGCGTCCGAGACGGAAACGATCCCGGCCATGGATCGGCTGATCGACTATCTGCCACGAACCACGCCGGCGCCGGGGCCGGTGCGGGTGATCCATGGCGACTTCCGTCTGGACAATATGATCCTGCATCCCGACCGGGCCGAGGTGGCGGCGGTGCTGGACTGGGAGCTGTCGACCCTGGGCGACCCCATGGCCGATCTGGCGGGTCTGCTGACGGCCTGGGTGCTGCCGCAGGATCTGCGCAACGGCCTGGGCGGGCTGGACGTCGCGGCGATGGGCATTCCTTCGGTCGAGGCCGTGATCAACCGCTATGCCGCGCGCACGGGTCTGAAGCCCGCCAGCCTAGACTGGCTTTACGCCTACAGCCTGTTCCGCCTGGCGGCCATCTGCCAGGGCATCGCCGGGCGGGTGCGCGACGGCACGGCGGTCAGCGCCCACGCCCGCGTCATGGCCGCCCAGGTCGCGCCGTTGGGCGATCTGGCCTGGCGCTTCGCCGAACGGGCCTGACGGCTCAGTCGTAGACGCAGGTCGCGTTCCAGCCGGCGTCGGGATCGGCGCGACGCAGGTCGGCCAGGGTCGGTAGCGGGCCGTTCAGCGCCGCCGAAACGGTGTAGTAGGATGTCGCCGAGGCCGTGGGGGCGTGGCGCGACGCCACCGTCATGGCGAAGGGCGTGTGGCCCACCATATCGACGCGCTGGACCACGACGGATTCCGAAGCGCCGTAGCTGGCGCAGGCGATCATCGTCACCCGCGCGCCACGGTTCGTCAGCGCGCTTTCGACATCCAGTTCGATCGGTTCGCCCACCGCCATCCATTCCAGGTTCAGCGACAGGTTCGGATCGGCGGTGACGGTGGCGGTGAACGGGTCCACGCGGGCGCTCAACCGGGTCTGACCATTATCGTCGCGGCCCTGACGCTATGCGATGGGGCCGCCCATGGCCTGCACGTCACGCAGGCTGCGCGGCGGGCGGCGGCCGTCCCGGAAGAAGGGCAGGATGGCTTCGGCCATCGGCTGGGCGCGCGTCAGGCTGGTCCATTCGAAGACGCAGTTGCGGGTGTATTCCTGGGCCGGCCCTCCGTGCGCGCGGCGCCGGTCCTGAACGCAGCGATCGACATGGGCCTGAGCCTCGGCCGACAGGGGCGGCGGTTCATAGGCGGGCGCTTCGGCCTCGTCGCTCATCAGGGTGACGGCGATATAGCTCATCTCGGTCATCATGCCGCTGCCGCGTTCGCCGACAGCGTACCATTCCCGTTCGGCCGTGCGGATGCGGCCATAGACGTGGAACCGTTCCCCGGCCTGGAAGCGCCCCTCGATCGGCGCGGTCCCCCAAGGTCGGGCGCGGATATTGCCGCCGGCCGTCGTGGTGCGCCATTCGTCCAGATTGGCCCACCCCAGACAGTTGGGCGCCTCCAGCCGGACCATCTCGGGGATCAGGTCATTGATGCACTGTTCCTGGGGCGCGGCCGCTTGGGCGGTTTCGGAAGACCCGAGCAGCGCAAACGCAAAGGCGCCGATCGCCCAAAATGAAATGCGCATGCCGAACTCTCCGAGCCGCCGAACGGGTTGCAGCATAGCTTTGCTGTACGGCGGTTTGTCAAAGGCCGGGTCGTTGTGGTGCGGGCAAGTTGTCGCAGTTGGGCGTTCTGTTGGGACAGACAGGCCGCATCGGCGCTTGCCAGCGGCGCAAACCGCCTTCAAGCCTGTCGATCCGCGTCGCCGTTGGGGCCGACGTTCAGGAGACGCCGTTTGATCCCCGTCGCCGCCCCGACCGCCATCGTGCGCCGTCCCTTCTATTACAGCCTGTATTTTCAGGTGCTGGCCGCCATCGTCGCCGGGGGCGTGATCGGCCATGTCTGGCCCGAGACGGGCGAGGCGCTGAAGCCGCTGGGCGACGCCTTCATCAAGCTGGTGAAGATGATCATCGCGCCGGTGATCTTCCTGACCATATCGACCGGCATCGCGGGCATGCGCGACCTGGGGCGGGTCGGGCGGGTGGCGGCCAAGGCCTTCGCCTATTTCCTGGTCTTTTCGACCCTGGCCCTGATCGTCGGCCTGATCATCGCCAATGTGGTCCAGCCGGGCCGCGGCCTGAACATCGACCCGGCCACGCTGGACGCCGGCGCGGTGGCCCAATACGCCCAGGCGGCGCATGAAAGCACCATCGTCGGCTTCCTGACCGGCATCATCCCCGACACCCTGGTCAGCGCCTTCGTGGAAGGCAGCATCCTTCAGGCCCTATTCGTCTCCATCCTGTTCGGGATCGCCATGGCGGTGGCGGGCGATGCGGCCGCGCCGGTGCAGCGCGCGCTGGAGGCGCTGAGCCAGGTGGTGTTCCGCCTGGTGGCCATATTGATGAAGGCGGCGCCCATCGGGGCGTTCGGCGCCTTCGCCTTCACCATCGGGGCCTATGGCCTGTCGGCCATCGTCAATCTGGCGACCCTGATCGTGACCTTCTACGCCACGTCCCTGGTGTTCGTTCTGGGGGTTCTGGGCGTCGTGGCCTGGGCCAACGGTTTCTCCATCTTCCGGCTGATCGCCTATCTGAAGGAAGAACTGTTGCTGGTGCTGGGCACCTCGTCGTCCGAATCGGCCCTGCCCAGCCTGATGCAGAAGATGGAGGCGGCCGGGGCGTCCAAGCCGGTGGTCGGCCTGGTGATCCCGACCGGCTATTCCTTCAACCTGGACGGCACCAACATCTACATGACGCTGGCGGCCCTGTTCATCGCCCAGGCGTGCAACATCGATCTGAGCCTTCAGGATCAGCTGCTTCTGCTGCTGGTGGCCATGCTTAGCTCCAAGGGCGCGGCGGGCATCACTGGCGCGGGCTTCATCACCCTGGCGGCGACCCTGGCGGTGGTGCCGGGCGTGCCGGTGGCGGGCATGGCGCTGATCCTGGGCATCGACCGGTTCATGAGCGAATGCCGGGCGCTGACGAATTTCGTCGGCAACGCCGTGGCGACCCTGGTCGTGGCCCGCTGGGAAGGCGAACTGGATCGCGACCGTCTGGCCGCCGCCCTGGCCAGGCCGGGGCAGGGCCTGGCCGCCGAACCCGACCCCGCCGCCGGTCCGGGCGACGACAAGGCGCTGGCCGCCGACTGAACCTGTGCGGGAAACAGCGCCCTGCGACGAACGGCGCCTTGTAAATGAGAACGATTAGCAATAGCTGACGCCCAACTCATCGGGAATCCAGCTTATGCGTCGTCGCACCCTTCTTCTTGCCGCCACCCTGAGCGCGCCCAGCGCCGTTCTGGCCCAGACACCCGCCGCACAGCAGGCCGTTACGGTCGACGATATCGTCGTGACCGCCAGCACGCGCGAACAGCGGGTGGTGGACGCCCCGGCCTCCATCTCCATCGTCACGGCCGAGACCCTGGCCAACCGGCCCAGCGCCGACCTGACCGACGCCCTGCGCGATGTCGAAGGCGTGTCCGTCAGCGGCGGCTCGAACTTCCAGGACATCCTGATGCGCGGCCTGCCGGGCGCCTACACCCTGATCCTGGTGGACGGCAAACGTCAGTCGACCCGCGACGCCCGCGTCAACGGCAACGGCGGCGTGGAGCAGAGCTTCGTTCCGCCGGTCGGCGCCATCGAACGCATCGAGGTCGTGCGCGGCCCGATGTCGTCGCTGTACGGTTCGGACGCCCTGGGCGGGGTGGTCAACATCATCACGCGCAAGGTGCCCGACCGCTGGGGCGGCGCGATCAACGCCGACTACATCGCCCAGGACCACAGCAAGAGCGGCGACTGGAACCAGGCCCAGGCCTATCTGGCCGGACCGATCATCCCCGGTGTCCTGGGCGCCCAGATCTGGGGTCGGGCCTATGACCGGACCGAAGACACCATCTTCAACGCCCCCAACAGCGCCGGCGTCAGCGGCTCGGACGAGCACAGCCTGACCGGTCGCCTGGCCTGGACCCCGTCCGACGCCCATGAAGTCCTGCTGCAGTACGACACCATGAAGGTGCGCCGCGACAGCACGGCGGGCCGCACCCTGGCCGCCAACGCCCGCAGCACCCGCAACGACAACCAGCGCGACGCCTGGTCGCTGAGCTGGAACGGCGACTGGTCGTGGGGGACCAGCGCCCTGTCGGTCCTGCGTGAAGAAGGCCAGCGCGAACAGTACACCGCCAATGCGACCGGCGTGCTGATCCGCAACGCCCGCGCGCCCCAGATCGCCAACACCGTCTATGACGCCCTGTTCAACATTCCGCTGGGGTCGCGCACCCTGGCGGTCGGCGGCCAGTATGTTCAGAACGAATTGACCGACTTCAATCCCGGCGCGCGCGACAATGTGGACGCCCAATTCGAGGTCTGGCAGCGCGCCCTGTTCGTGGAGGACGAATGGGCCATCACCCCCGATTTCGCCCTGACCCTGGGTCTGCGGTTCGATGACCACAAACGCTATGGCGCCCACTGGAGCCCGCGCGTTTATGCCGTCTGGAACGCCACCGAGGCCCTGACCATCAAGGGCGGCGTCTCGACCGGCTTCCGCGCCCCGGAAGTCCGCGCCGTGGCCGACGGCTATGCCTATGAGACGGGCGGCGCCAACTGCAACTATGGCGCGGGCCTGTGCGGCGTCATCATCGGCGACCCGGACCTGAAGCCGGAAACCAGCGCCAACTATGAAGTCAGCGCCCTGTGGAATCCGTCGCGGTCGCTGCTGCTGAGCGCCACGGTGTTCCGCACCGACTTTGAAGACCGTATCGACAGCGACCGGGTCTGCGGCCCCGACGTCAACAGCAACGGCCGCTGTGACGTGCCGGGCGAGGTGCTGCGCTGGAGCGAGGACCCGCTGTACCAGCTGTACTACTGGTACAATCTGCAGAACGCCCAGATCCAGGGCGTCGAACTGTCGGGCCGCTGGGCCGCGACGGACCGGCTCAGCTTCAAGGCCAACTACACCTATACCGACTCCGAACAGCAGGGCGGGACCTACGACGGTCTGCCGCTGGCGCGCACGCCCGAGCACATGGCCAACGCCCGTGTCGATTTCGACGTGACCGAGGCGCTGAACCTCTGGGGCGCCGTCAGCTATCACGGCGAGGAAATCAACGCCCAGCTGCGTTCGGGCGTGAACGGCACGCCGGTCGGCATCGGCGCGGCGCGGCGTTATCCCGACTACACCACCGTGGACATCGGCGGGGCCTGGCGGGTCAACGACAGCCTGCGTCTGAAGGTCGGGGTCTATAATCTGACGGACAAGGTGCTGGACGTGCGCACCTATGACTTCCAGGGCGACGGCCGCCGCGGCTGGTTCGGCTTCAGCTACGAATTCTGAGGAACGGGTCATGACCTTTTCCGCTTCCCGTCGCGGGGTTCTGGCCGGTCTGGCCGCCCTGCCGCTGGTTTCCGCCTGCGGAGGCTCGTCATCGGGGCCGGCGGCGTCGGACATCAAGGACCTGCGCGACCGGCCGGTGCGGGCCCTACCGGCCGGCGGCAAGGTCAGCATCGACGACGGGCGGTTCCTGATCGCCCTGTCGCTGATCCACCCTGATCCGGTGTCGCTGCTGGCGGCCTGGGCCGGGGACGTGAACCGGATCAGCCCGGACATGTACAAGGCCTTCACCGACAAATTCCCCGCCCTGGCCGATCTGCCCAAGATCGCCCAGTCGGGGCGGCCGTTCGATGTTGAGGCGGTGCTGGCGGCCCAGCCGGGCGTGGCCCTGGTGTCGATGGATTCGGGCCCCAGCGACGACCAGGCGGCCCAGCTGGAGGCGGCGGGCGTGTCGGTGGCCTTCATCGACTTCTTCTCGCACCCGTTCGAAAACCAGGCCCGCAGCCTGGCCCTGCTGGGCGCCCTGACCGGCCGCAGCGAACAGGCCGAGGCGTTCAACGCCTTCAAGAAGGCGCGGCTGGACGTGATCTCGCAACGGGTCGCCCGCATCGCCCCGGACCAGCGGCCCACGGTCTTCCTGGAGCCGCACGCCATGATCACGCCGGACTGCTGCGCCTCGCCGGGCAAGGGCAATGTCGGCGACTACATCGACTTCGTCGGCGGGCGGAACATCGGCGCCGATGTGCTGGACCAGCCGTCGGGCAA
The DNA here is from genome assembly GCF_937863155.1 of uncultured Brevundimonas sp. Lineage (GTDB taxonomy): Bacteria > Pseudomonadota > Alphaproteobacteria > Caulobacterales > Caulobacteraceae > Brevundimonas. The sequence goes on from NZ_CALMFB010000014.1 coordinate 35,436, forward strand.
GCTGAATCTGGAATATGTCATCCAGCGCGATCCGGACGTCTATATCGCCACCGGCGGCCCGCACCTGGCCAAGGCCGGGGGCTTTGTGGTCGGTCCCGACTTCACGGCCCAGCAGTCGCAGGCGGGCCTGCGCCGCGTCGCTGGACGCACCGGCATTTCCACCCTGAAGGCCGTGCGCGAAGGCCGGGCCCACGGCCTGTCGCATCAGCTCATCAACTCTCCCATCGATGTGGTCGCGGTCGAGGTGCTGGCCAAATGGATCCATCCGCAGCTGTTCGCCGATCTGGAGCCGCGCCGGACGCTGGATCAGATCAACAGCCAATTCCTGGCCGTGCCCTATCGCGGCGACTACTGGGCCGACCTGTCGGCCGCCTGACGCCTGTTTCATTTCCCCAAGGAGCTAGACCGATGACCCTCCCCAGAACCGCCGTCGCCGCCTCCGCCCTGATGCTGGCCCTGATGGCCGGCCCGGCGCTGGCCCAGTCCGCCCATGCGGGTCATGCCGGCCATGGCGCCCCGGCGGCCGCGCCGCTGAAGACCAAGCTGGACCCGGGCGGCCTGTACGAGATCGTCTTCAACACGGCCGACAATACGGTGCTGGTCGCCGCCGTCGGCCCGCGCGGCGAAAGCCGCGCCCGCATCCATCGCCTGAACGGCGCCGATCTGACCCCCGCGGGCGAGCCGATCGACGTCGCCGCCAACCCGCTGTACGGCTTGGGCTTCAACAGCCGCACCCAGACCCTGTACGGCACCGCCACCCGCTCGGGCTCGGTGGACGCCGTGGACGTGCGCACCGGCCGCGTGATCGGCCACATCGCCGACGCCGGCAATGAGTCGGCCCATGTGCGCGAAGCCATCGTCGATGAAGCGGCCAACAAGGTCTATGTCTCGGTGGTCGGCGGCGAGCCCGGCGACGCCAGCCGCCCGAACCAGATCTGGGTCATCGACGGCGCGACCAACACCCTGGAGCGCAAGATCGACGTCCAGGTCGGCGGTCTGACCGGCGTGGCGCTGGACGCCGCCAACAACCGCCTGTTCGTCACCGGCATGGGTTCGCACGACGTGGGCGTGGTCGATCTGGCCACCGGCGCCACCGTGTCGCGCTGGGCGGTCGGCTCGGAACGTCCGACCAATGTCGCCTTCGATGCGCGCGGCGGTCGTCTGTTCGTGGCCAGCCAGGGCGGCGGCGACCTGACCGTCATGAACGCCGCCGACGGCGCCGTGATCCGTAAGGTCCCGACCGGCGAAGGCGCTCTGAGCGTCGCCTACAGCGCCGGCAATGACCGCATCTATGTGGCCAACCGTGTGGCGGGCACCGTCACCGTGGTGTCGGGCGCCGACTATTCGGTGCTGGCCAATGTCGAGACCGGCACCTTCCCCCAGACCATCGCCGTCGATCCGGCCAGCAACCGCGTCTATGTGACCAACAAGGCGCGCGGCCTGCCGCGCAACGCCCCGGCCGGCACGCCCGTGCCGGAAGACGCCAATGGCGACACCGTCGTCGTGATCCAGCCCTGACCCCAGGGTCCTTGGCCCGGTCGCAGCGATGCGGCCGGGCCTTCTTTTTTATTTCCACGAAGCGCATCGCATGACCCAGACCGTCACCTGGCGCGCCGCCGCCCCTACATCCCACGCCAGCCGTTATCTGCAACAGCTGTGCAAACACTGGTCGCACCGGTTCGAGGTCCAGTTCGACCCCACCGCCGGGCGCATCGACCTGGGCGACGGGGTGATCTGCGTGCTGGGCGCCACGCCGGCGCGGCTGGATGTCGAGCTGACGGCGCCGGCCGACAACGCCGATCGGATGAAGGACGTGGTCGAGAAACACCTGCGCCGTTTCGCCCACCGCGAGCCGGACATGGCCTTCGCCTGGACGGCAGACGCCTAGATCACGCCATCGACGGTCAGGTGCAGGCCGTCGTCCTGATCGCGCACCCGCCCGCGCACCTGCCAGACCTGGGCCAGGGTTTCGGGCGTGATGGCCTGGGCCGGGGCGCCTTCGATCCAGGCCGCGCCGTCCGACAGCACCACCATGTGATCGGCCGCGCGCGCCGCCGTCTGCAGATCGTGCAGCACCATGACCACCACGGCGTCCTCAGTCCGGGCGTAGTCGCGGGCCAGGGTCAGAACCTCGAACTGGCGGCGCAGGTCCAGGGCGCTGGTCGGTTCGTCCAGCAGCAGGATGCGCGGCCGCCGCACCAGGGCCTGGGCCAGGCCCGCGATCTGGCGCTGGCCGCCCGACAGACGATCCAGCCGTTTCATCGCCAGATCCGCCGCCCCGACCCGCTCCAGCGCCGCCATGGCCTGTTCGGCGGCGTGGAGTTCGCCGCTGGCGGCGGGCGAAGCCTCCAAGGCCGCGACGACCGTTTCGATCACCGTCAGGGCCACGTCCTGGGGCAGGGTCTGGGGCATGTAGGCGACGTGTTTCGCCCGCCCGGCTACCGACAGGGCGTTCAGCTCCAGGTCTCCGAACCGCACGGTCCCTTTCGACGGGATCAGGCCGGCGATGGCGCGCAGCAAGGTGGACTTGCCCGCCCCGTTCGGCCCGACCAGGGCGGTGACCCGGCCGGCGGCCCACGGCGCCAGGTCCAGGCCCGACACCACCGCCCGCTCGCCATAGCCGGCCGAGAGGCCGCGCACCTGAAGCGCCCCGCCGCTCATCCCCGCGCTCCCGAACGGAAGATCAGCAACAGGAAGACCGGCACCCCGATCACCGCCGTGACGACGCCGACGGGCAGAAGCGCGCCGGGAACCAGGCTCTTGGACAGGGCCGAGGCCAGCGACATCAGCAAGGCCCCGCTGAGCAGGCTGGCCGGCAGGAAGATGCGGTGATCCTCGCCCACCAGCAGCCGGGCGATGTGCGGCGCCACCAGGCCGATGAACCCCACCACGCCGACGAAGGCCACGGCGGTGGCGGACAGCAGGCTGACCCGCAGCAGGGCGAAGAAACGCAGGCGCCGCACATCGACGCCGAAACTCATGGCCCGGTCCTCGCCCAGTCTCAGGGCCGTCAGGGCGCGCGCCGACCATAGGGCGAAGGGCGCCGCCAAAACCAGCACCGCCCCCATGAAGCCGACCGACCGCCAGGTGGACCGCGTCAGCGATCCCATGGTCCAGAAGACCAGCTGCTGCAGCGCCTCCTGCGAGGCGACGAACTGCACCAGAGCGGTCAGGGCGTTGAAAGCGAACACCAGGGCGATGCCGAACAGGACGATGCTCTGCACCCCGCCGCGATGCGCCCGCGCCAGGGCCTGGAGCAGCAGCACCGAGCCGAAGGCGAAGACGAAGGCGTTCAGCGTCACCACCGTGTCCTGGCCCACGAACGGCAGGCCCAGGCCCAGCACCAGCGCCAGCGACGCCCCGAACGAGGCCGCCGACGACACCCCCAGGGTGAAAGGACTGGCCAGGGGGTTGTTCAGCACCGTCTGCATCTCGGCCCCCGCCAGAGCCAGGGCCGCGCCCACCAGCATGGCCATCAGGGCGTAGGGCAGGCGGATGCGCCAGACGATGGCCGATTCGGCGGGGCTGAGGGCGTCGGGCTGAATCAGGCCGGTCAGGATGCGCAGCGGCGACAGGCCCGACGGCCCGGTCATGACATCCAGCGCCAGGGCGGCGATGCAGCCCAGCGCCAGCGCGACCAGCATCAGCCGGCGCCGCGCGCCCAGACGGGCGTGGGCGGCCAGAACGGCGTGGCGGTGAACGGAGGCGGCGGTCACGCTGAAACTTGACGGTTCCAAAATAAGAATGGCTCGCAATACATCAGCCGCCCCGGATGGGCTAGGAAGGGATGATGCAGAAAACGCCGCCCACCGACTGGACCGCCTATGCGCCGCCGCGCTGGGTTCAGCACGCCCTGACGACAGAGGATGGCCGGTGCTATCGCGTAGCGGTGGCGGAACCGATGGGTGCGGCGCCGGACGGAGGCTGGCCGTCGCTGACGGTGCTGGACGGCGCGGCCCATTTCGCCCCTGTGGCGGGGGCCGCGGCCGCCCTGGCGCGCAGGCCCGAAAAGACCGGCGTGGGGCCGCTGGCGGTCATCGGCGTCTTTCATGACGAGGCCGAGACGACGCCCGAGGGCGACGCCCGTTTCCGCGACTATACCGACACCGCCCCGCCGCCGGGCGAGGGGGCGGGCCGTCCCTGGGGCGGGGCCGAGGCGTTTCGCCGCACGCTGGAAGAGGTGATTCTGCCGCTGGTTCAGGCGCGCGTGACGCTGGACCCCGCGCGCCGGGCCGTGTTCGGCCATTCGTTGGGCGGCCTGTTCGTCATCGAGACCCTGCAATGGCGCCCGGACCTGTTCGCGCGCGGCGTGGCGATCAGCCCGTCGCTGTGGTGGCGACCCGACTTGGCGGCTGGGCCGGGCGGGAGGGTGCTGATGACGGGCGTCGGCGCGCGCGAGACGGGGCGGGACATGGATCGCCGCATCGCCGACTGGTCCGCGCGGGCCGGGGCGCCGGCGACCGTCGCGCCCGGCGCTGACCACGGGTCGGCGCCCCTGGCCCTGATCCCCGACGCCCTGCGCCACGTCTGCGCCAGCTGAGCGGTTGTCACGGCGCGCGAAGCCGGGCACATGAACGGGGCCGAAAGGGGGGATGGGCCGATGACGCCGCCTCTGTTTCGCGCGCAAAGCCTGTCCCTGTATTCGCCGGCGTCGAGGCCGGCCCGATCGGAGCGACGCCGATGAAAGTCCTGTCCCGCCAAACCGCCGCGCGCCTGGCCGCGTCCGCCCTTCTGGTCGCCTGCGGCTTTCCGGCCATGGCCCAGACGGCCGCCCCGGCGGACGCCCTGACGTACCAGCAGCCCCCGGCCCCGATCGCCGACATTCTGGACGCCAAGCCGTTGCCGACGCCCAGCCTGTCGCCGGATCGCGCGACGCTGGCCCTGTATGACCGGTCGGACATGCCGACGGTGGCCGAGTTGTCAGAGCCCATGCTGCGCCTGGCGGGCTATCGCATCAATCCGCGCAACAACGGCCCGGCCAACAGCCGGGTCAGCTGGCTGACGGGCCTGAGTTTCCAGGCCATCGACGGCGGCGCGGTGCGCAAGGTCGATCTGCCGGCCGAGGCCCGTTTCATGTCGCCGGGCTGGTCGCCGGACGGAAAGTCGGTCGCCCTGCTGATGGATGCGCCGACGGGGCTGGAGCTGTGGGTCGTGGACGTGGCCACGGCGCGGGCGCGCAAGGTGACCGATGCGCGCGTCAACGCCGCCTCGGGCGCGGCCTATGACTGGGCGCCGGACAGCGCCGGCCTGATCGTGCGCCTGACGCCCGAAGGCCGCGGCGCCGCGCCGGACGTCAGCCGCCCGCCTGCCGGGCCGGTGGTCGAGGAAAGCATGGGCCGCGCCGCACCGGTGCGCACCTATCAGGATCTGTTGTCCAACAGCGGCGACGAGGCTTTGTTCGACCACTATTTCACGTCGCAGCTGGCCTATGTGCCGCTGAACGGCCGGGCGCGGAACCTGGGCCAGCCGGCGGTCTATCTGGGCGCCGGGATTTCGCCGGACGGCCGCTATGTGCTGCGCACCGTGGCCAAGCGGCCCTATAGCTATGTGGTGCCCGCCGGCCTGTTCCCGGCCGAGGTGGACGTCATCGACCTGCAAGGGCGCCGCGTGCATCAGGTGGCCGACCTGCCGCTGCGCGACAATGTGCCGACGCCGTTCGACGCCGTGGCGCCCGGGCCGCGTTCGGTCCAGTGGCGGGCCGATGCGCCCGCGACCCTGGCCTGGGTCGAGGCCCAGGACGGCGGCGATCCGCGCAATGCGGCCCAGGTGCGCGACCGCGTCTTCACCCTGGCGGCGCCGTTCAACGGCGCCCCGACGACCCTGATCGACCTGAGCGAACGCTATGCCGGCGTCAGCTGGGGCGACGCCGATACCGCCATCGTCAACACCCGCTGGTTCAACACCCGGCACGAGACGCGCTGGGTGGTTGATCCGTCGAACCCCGGCGCTGGCCGGCAACTGCTGGAGCGCAACTATCAGGACCGGTACAACAACCCCGGCTTCCCCCTGACCGAGGCCAACGCTCAGGGCTTCCCGGTCATGCGGTTCGACGCCCAGGGGCGGGTGCTGATGACCGGGCCGGGCGCAACGCGCGAGGGCGAATATCCCTTCCTGGCGGCCATGGATCTGAGCAACGGCCAGAGCGAGCGTCTGTGGACATCGGCGAACGGCAACTATGAAACCATCGTCGGCATCCTGGATGACGAAGGTCGCCGTCTGGTGACCCGGCGCGAGACGCGCAACGATCCGCCGAACCTGTTCGTGCGCGGTCTGGACGATCAGCCGGGCGACGCCCTGACGCAGTTCCCCGATCCGGCGCCGCAACTGGCGGGCGTGTCGCGCCAGCTGATAACCTACACCCGCGCCGACGGGGTGCAGCTGTCGGGGACGCTGTATCTGCCGGCCGGTTACGACAAGGACCGCGACGGGCCGCTGCCGCTGGTGATGTGGGCCTATCCGGCCGAGTTCACCGACGCCGCCGTGGCCGGTCAGGTGGTCGACAGCGCCAACCGCTTCGTGCGGCCGGGCGGAGCCAGCCATCTGTTCCTGCTGACCCAGGGCTATGCCGTGCTGGACAACCCCACCATGCCGATCATCGGCCGTGACGGGGCCGAGCCGAACGACACCTATATCGAACAGCTGAAGGCCAGCGCCGAGGCGGCGGTCAAGGCGGTGGTCGATCTGGGCGTGGCCGACGCCGACCGCATCGCCGTGGGGGGGCACAGCTATGGCGCCTTCATGACGGCGAACCTGCTGGCGCACACCGACTTGTTCCGCACGGGCGTGGCGCGGTCGGGCGCCTATAACCGCACCCTGACGCCGTTCGGCTTCCAGGCCGAGCAGCGCACCTATTGGCAGGCGCCCGAGACCTATAACGAGATGTCGCCCTTCGCCTATGCCGACAAGGTCAATGAGCCGATCCTGCTGATCCACGGCGAGGCGGACGACAACCAGGGCACCTTCCCGGTGCAGTCGGAACGGTTCTATGCGGCGCTGAAGGGCAATGGCGCGACCGTGCGCTATGTCGTCCTGCCGCTGGAGGCGCACGGATACCGTGCCCGCGAATCCGTCGGCCACACCCTGTGGGAGACGGTCCGCTGGCTGGACCGCTATGTGAAGAACGCCCCGCCGCGCGCGGCGGCGGCGCAGTAAGCCAAAGGCCGCTGGCCCTGCGTCAGTAGACCAGGGCCAGCCGCGCCCGCAGGCCGCTGCGTTCGCCGGACACCTCGAAGTCGTAGCCGAGGCTGAAGTCGACGTAGGAGCCGGGCGCGGCGCCCTCGCGAGCGTTGAACCAGCGGCGCCAGCCGATGCGCGGCCCCGCGCCCACGGCGGTCTTGTCGGACAGCAGGGCGCTGTCGTGCCAGACGGTGGCGCCCAGGCCCAGGCTGACCAGATCGCGGGCGCCGGCGCGCCAGGTGCGGCCCGCCTGGCCTTCCAGCACCGCCAGGGTCTGTTCCGCCTCGATCAGCCGCGCCACATCGGCATAGACGCGCCAGGACGACCAACTGTCGGCGTCATAGCGCAGGTCGCCCCCCGCCTCGGCCGACCAGGCGGCGCGCAGCATGGTGTCGTCGCGGGCCGCGTCGCCGATGGCGAACATGCGGCTGGCCTCCAGCACCAGATTGGTCGCGCCGAACGGCTTCCACCGCGCGCCGATCCAGCCCTGGACGCTGTCGCCGCCGGTCGCATAGCCGGCGGGCGCATCCAGCGTGCCATAGGCGCGCACGAAGACGTCCAGCGGTCGCCCGTTGCGATAGCCGCCGACGCGCCAATAGGCCTCGGCCCCGGCCTGGACCACATCCTCGCCGCCGCCGCCCGAGGTCAGGGTGGACGCCTGGCCGTATTCGACGGCGGCGTTGAAGCCGCCGCGCCGTTCCAGCGTCTCGATCTCGCGCCCGATCTCGTGGCGTTGCTGGGGGCTGAGGTGATCGGTTGTCGGCCGGCTGTTCAGCCCCTGACGGAACCAGCGCACGGCGTCGGCGTCGCGTCCGGCGCGCTTGGCGGCATAGGCGGCGTCCAGGGCGGTGGCGCCGGTCAGGGGCGCGCGGGCTTCGGCCTGGTTGAAGGCGTCCATGGCGCGGGCGTCGTCGTCGAGCGCGACCGCCAGCATGGCGGCGTTGGCCGGATCGTCGCCGGGCAGGGCGCCCGACGTCCAGGCGGCGTCGAAGGCGCGGGCGGCCTCGTCGCGGCGTCCGGCCTGGAGCAGGGCCTGAACCTCGGCGCGGGCGGCATAGGCGCGGGCCCCGGCCTCGGGCGCCAGTTCGCCGGCCAGGGCGAAGGCGCGGGCGGCCTGGTCGGTGCGTCCAGCCCCGGTCGCGGCCTCGGCGATGCGGCTCTGGACGCGATAGTCGCGCACGCCCGACACCGGCGTCAGGGCGTCCAGCGCCTCGGCGTGACGGCCGCCGCGCAGCAGGGCGTCGGCCCACAACAGGCGATAGTCCAGGCTGTCGGGCGCCAGGGTGACGGCGCGCGCCGCCGCCTGGGCCGCGCCGGCCGCGTCGCCGCGATTCAACCGGTCATAGCCGTCCTGGGCCGCCTGGACGGCGGCGGGGTCTTGGGCCAGTGCGGCGGCGGGCATCAGGGCCGGCAGGGCCAGGGCGGCGACGGCGGCGCCGATCAGGCGGGCGGAACGAAGGGTCATGGCGGGGGTCTCACACATGCGGGGCCGGTTCCGGCTCGCCGGCGGCGGGGGATTTCAGGGCGTCCAGCAGGGCCTGGTTGACCCAGGCCGCGCTCTTCTGGGTCTTCAGGGCGGCCTCGACCCGCTCACGCGGGGCCAGACCCATGTCGATCAGGGTTTCGGCCAGGGGCCGGCCGCTGGCGCGAGAGGCGGCCAGGGCCGACTGCAGGTCGGCGTGGCTGAGGGCGCCTTCACGCACCAGAAGGTCGCCCAGCCGGGCGTAGCCGGCGCGGACCGTGCGCCACAGCATCGCCTCCTGCGAGGCGTCCAGGACGCCCGAGGCGCGCAACTGGGCCGTCTGGGCGCGGACGTCCGCAAAGGCGTCGCGGTCCCAGGCGAAGCGGATGGCGAAGGCGATGTCGCTGAGCGGGGCGAACAGGAAGCGGGCGTTCTTGACCCCGCGCCGGCCCAGGGTGCGTTCCAGCTCGATCCGCATGGGCGCGGGCAGGGGCTCGGCCAGGGCGATGTCGACCGAGCCATTGGTCCGGCGCAGCGGCACCGCGCCATAGGTGGCCGCTTCCTGGGGCGTCAGCAGCGCCAGCACCTCGGGGTCGATGCGGAACGGATCGAACATGGAGGCGTAGGTTTCGCCCCGTTCGGCGAAGGCCTCGGCCAGGTACTCGTCCTCGACCGCGCCCAGATCCAGCAGCATCAGGCCCAGCGGGCGGTAGTGGAGCTTCTGTTCCTCCAGCGCGTGGGTCAGGTCGGCCTCGGACACATGGTTCCAGAACCGCAGGGTGTCGCCCAGGCGCCCGGCGCCCTGCTGAAGCTCCTCCAGCGACGGATAGGCGTGCTGGGTCTTGTCCCAGGCGATCGGGCGGCGGGTGATCAGATGGGTCAGATACTGCCGCATGGCCCGCCAGAAAGCCCCGAAGGCGATCAGGTTCGAGATAACGATCCGCACTGGCGCCAGCGGCATATGCTTCAGGCCGTGGTTGCTGAGCGTGAACCACAGGCGATGCAGGATGCGGTTCACCAGGAACAGGAAGTTGATCATCACCACCGTCCAGACCCAGGGCCGGTCGATGATCGGCGGCAGATCGACCGCCTGGGGCCAGATCGCCACAATGCCCCACATGCCCAGCACCTGGGCCACGATGACATAGCCGAACATGCCGGTCGGCGCGGTGAACAGGGCCTTGCGGTCGCGGTACAGGTAATAGCGGTTGATCGCCCCGCCGAACCAGCCCAGCTGCTGCCAGCCCATCAGGGATATGCCCAGCATCCAGCGCGCCTTCTGGCGCACGCTGGTGGCGAATTTGTCGGGGAAGAATTCCTTGGTCGCCACCAGTTCGCGGCGGCGATAGGTGACTTCGCCCTTGCGGAACCAGGCCTTGCGGGTGCGCTCGATCCGGGCGTGATAGCGCACGAACTCGGAATGATAGCCCAGGGCGCTGAGCCGGTGGGCCACGTCATAGTCTTCGGTCAGGCTGTCGGTGTTGAACGGCTGGCCGTTCTTTTCGCGCACCAGGGCGTTCATCGCCTCGCGGTGGAAGGCCGTGGCCACACCGGCCGACGGCGTCATGCCCGACAGGGCCGACCGCACCGGCAGATCCTTGGTGTGAACCTCGGCGAACTCGTCCATGTAGTGGCAGGCGACCATGCTGGTCCATTTGCGGTCCATCGACAGGACCGGCATCTGGATCATGGCGGCTTCGTCGATGAACCAGTTGACCGTCTTCAGCCCATAGGGATGCACCACGTCCTCGGCGTCGTGCATCAGATAGACATCGAAGATCTCGCCCGTCTTCTGTTCGTGCAGCAGGATGTTCTGGACGATACAGTTCAGGCAGTCGGCCTTGGACGTCGGGCCGTCGTGCGGCACCTCGGCCCGGTGAACATTCGGAAAGCGCCGGCGCACCTTGTCCACCTCGCGCCGGGTGTCGGCGTCGTTGGCGTAGACGCCGACGAACAGGTGGAACTGCTGATAGTCGAACGTCTTGAAGGTGTTGGCCACCATATTGGCGATGACGTCGGATTCCTGCCAGGCGGGCACCATGATGGCGATCCGCTTTTGCGGATGGCGATCCAGCCATTCCTGCTTGGGCGGCCGCACCCAGAAGGTGCAGAAGCGGATGATGCGCCGCACCCAGTAGGCCAAGTCGATGAACATGTCGTCGATCGACGAGACCAGGATCAGAACCGCCGACGCCATCACCGCGATCTGCAGCAGGCTCCAGTAGGCCAGCACCCAACCTTCGATCTGGCCGGACGCCGCATGGGTCGCCAGCCAGGCGGTCGCCTCGGCCGTGGTCGTGCGGATTTCGTTGGTCGCCCCCGCGATCATGGTCTTACACCGCCGCCCGGATCTGCAGGTCGTCGCGTTCCGGGATCAGAACGCCTTCCATGATGCGCGCGATGCGGGCCGAGGCGTGGCCGTCGCCGAAGGGGCTTACGGCGCGCACCATCTCCATGCGCTGCGGCTCATTGGTCATCAGGGCCGTCGCCTCGCGCAGGATGGCGTCGGGATCGACCCCGACCAGGCGGGCCACGCCGGCTTCGACCGCTTCCATCCGCTCGGTAGATTCGCGCAGCACCAGAACCGGGGCGCCGAACACGGGCGCCTCTTCCTGGACCCCGCCGGAATCGGACAGGACCAGGGTGGCGCTTTTCAGCTGGGCGATGAAGACGGGGTAATCCAACGGGCCGATGATCCGAATGCGGGGCTGGTCGCCAAGATAGGCCCAAACCCGTTCTTTCAGCAGGGGATTCGCGTGGGCGACGAAGACGATCTCCACATCCGGCAGGCGGTCGCGCAGGGCGATCAGCGCCTGGAGCACGCCCTCCAGACCCGTCTCCCAGTTCTCGCGCCGGTGCAGGGTCACCAGGATGCGGCGCAGGCCGTCGGTCAGGGGCGCCGGCGTGATCCGGTCGCCCATCAGGCGCACGGTGTCGATGCCGGTGTTGCCGGTGATGTGGATGCGGTCCGGCGCCACGCCGGCGCGCTTCAGATTGTCGGCCGCCGCCTGGGTCGGCGCGAAATGCACGGCCGCCAGTTGGCCCACGACACAGCGCCAGGCCTCTTCGGGGAAGGGGCGGTCCAGGTCGAAGGTGCGCAGGCCCGCCTCGACATGGCCCACTGGAATGCGGCGGGCGAAGCCGGCCATGGCCCCGGCGCCGGTGCTGGAGGTGTCGCCCTGAACCAGAACCATGTCGGGATCGATCCGCGCGAAGGCGTCGTCCAGCCGATCCATGATCTGGGCGAACCGGCCGCCGACCGACCGTTCCGGCGACGGCGGCGCCAGGCGCACGTCCGGCGTGACGCCCAGGTCCAGCAGGGCCTGGCGGTTCAGCTCGCCCTGCTGTTCGGTGGAGACCCACACCGGTTCGAACCGGCTGTGCGCCTTCAGCGCCGCATGCACGGGCGCCATTTTGATGACTTCCGGGCGGGTGCCCGCGACGATGGCGACCTTCATGGTCTAGCCCCCCACTCAAACGCCGTTATCGGCGTCGAGGTGGGGAATGGCTGAGCCCGGAAGAACCGAACCTGACACGGCCGTTGTCCGGCGTTCATACTCGCAACTGACACTTACTGACTCAAGTTATGGACGCTGCCCCCTAAGGCGTCGGCCATCACCGAACCGCGATTATCCAACCTTTGCTTGTGTTCGACAAGATTGAAAAATCTATGGTTTCCGCTTTCAACGGGCGCGGGAATATTAACCCTGTAGTTGCGACGCAAGAGGCGAAACGTCGTAGCCGGCGGCCGCGGCGCGGGCGATGATTTCGTCGGCGGGGCGCTGGCCCGCCTGTGACAAGGCCCACATGAAGGTGGTGCGCGTGCCGGACCGGCAGAAGCCGAACACCGGTCCCGGCAGGGTCTCCAGCGCCTCGGAGAAGCGCGCGACCTCTTCGGCCGGAAAGGCGCCGCGCACCGGAATATGCACAAAGGCCAGACCCGCCGCTTCCGCTGCCTGGCGCACCTGATCGGCCGTGGGCTGGTCCGGCTCTTCGCCATCGGGGCGGTTGGAGATCACCGCGCCATAGCCGCGCCCCGCAATGGACGGCAGGTCCTCCAGCCGGATCTGGGGCGAGACGTGCAGACGCTCTTCGAGGGTGCGGATGTCCATGGCGGCCTTTGCTCCTGTCACCTTCGTGCATACGCCGACGAGCGGGCGGGCGAAACTGCGGCGGATGGTTTCAGGGTGAAATGAAATGCAACCATAGGTTTAAACGACTCGCTCATGGTGAACGCGATCCATCATCGCGGGACGCCAGATGTCAGACCAGATCGCCCTTCAGGAACGCCTGTCCTTCGTCGGCTTGGACGCCGACGCCCAATCCACCCTGGCGCGCAGCCAGCCGGTCGTGGCCGGGGCTTTGCCGGCCAGTCTGGACGCCTTCTACGACCAGGTCCGGCGCTATCCCGAAGTGGCGCGCTTCTTCGACGGCGAAGGGCGGATCGCCGGGGCCAAGGCGGCGCAGGAGCGGCACTGGGCCGGCATCGCCGCGGGCCGGTTCGACGGCGCCTATCTGGATAGCGTCCAGCGCATCGGCGCCACCCACGCCCGCATTGGATTGGAGCCGCGCTGGTACATCGGCGGCTATGCTCTGGTTCTGGACGGACTGATCCAGGCGCTGGTGCGCGACCATGCGGCCGGGCGTTCGCGCTGGGGCCGGGCCGACGACGGCGCCGCTCTGGGCCGGACGCTGGGCGCGGTGGTCAAGGCGGCCATGATCGACATGGACTTCGTCATCTCCACCTATCTGGAAGCGGCCGAGAGCGCGCGCGCCCAGGCCGAGGCGGCCAGCAAGGCGGCCCAGGAGGAAACCCGCCGCGCCATGGAGACTATGCAGGGCCTGGTCACCGCCGTGGACACCGCCCAGGCGGTGATCGAGTTCGACCCCGACGGCCGCATCCTGAAGGCCAACGACGCCTTCCTTAAGACCATGGGCTATGGCCTGGACGAGATCGTGGGCCAGCACCACCGCATGTTCGTGGACCGCGAATACGGCCGCAGCGACGACTATCGCGCCTTCTGGAAACAGCTGCGGCTGGGCAAGGCCTCGACCGAGAAATTCACCCGCTTCGACAAGCACGGCCGCAAGGTCATGCTGCTGGCGACCTATTGCCCGATCCCCGGCGCGGACGGCGTGCCCGAGAAGGTGGTCAAGCTGGCCACCGACATCACCGCCATCGAGGCCGAGCGCGAGGCGGCGAACGAGGCCCAGGCCCTGGTGGTCGGCGAAACCGCCCGCGCCCTGGCCAGCGTGGCCGAAGGCGACCTGACGGCGCGGATCACGGCGGCCTTCGACGGCGATTATGAACAGCTGAAGACCGACTTCAACGCCGCCATGGGTCGGATGGAGGCGGCGATGTCCGAGATCGCCTCGAACACGACCGCCATGCGTTCGGGCGCCGGCGAAATCAGTCAGGCGGCCGACGACCTGTCGCGCCGCACCGAACAGCAGGCCGCGACCCTGGAGCAGACCGCCGCCGCTCTGGACCAGATCACCGCCACGGTGCGCAAGACGGCCGAGGGCGCCGGACGCGCGGGTCAGGCGGTGCAGGCGGCGCGCGACGACGCCGAACGCTCGGGCGAGGTGGTGACCCGCGCGGTCCAGGCCATGGGCGACATCGAACGCTCGGCCGACCAGATCAGCCAGATCATCGGCGTGATCGACGAGATCGCCTTCCAGACCAATCTGCTGGCCCTGAACGCCGGCGTCGAGGCGGCGCGGGCGGGCGATGCGGGCAAGGGGTTCGCGGTCGTGGCGTCCGAGGTGCGGGCCCTGGCCCAGCGCTCGGCCGAGGCGGCCAAGGAGATCAAGTCGCTGATCTCGGCCTCGACCACCCAGGTCAAGGCGGGCGTCGGACTGGTGGGCGAAACGGGCCAGGCCCTGACCGCCATCGTCGGCAAGGTGCAGGAGATCAACGGCCTGATGGCCGAAATCACCGCCTCGGCCCAGGAACAGTCGACCGCCCTGGGCCAGGTCAACACCGCCGTGAACCAGATGGATCAGGCGACCCAGCAGAATGCGGCCATGGTCGAGCAATCGACCGCCGCCAGCCACAGCCTGACCCAGGAAAGCGAACAGCTGGCGCGGCTGGTCGGGCGGTTCCGGCTGTCGTCCTCGGCCGCCGCGGCGCCGGTCGCGGCCCCCGCGCCGGCCGAGAACCCGGCTTTGCAACAGCCCCGCTCGCGCATCGCCGAGTTCGCCCGCGAATGGTCGGCGCCGCGCACCGCACCGCGCACCAACGGCGCCCTGGCCTTGAAGCCCAGCGCCGAAGCCGAGTGGGAGGAGTTCTGATGACCGCCGTCTATGGGCTGCCTGACCGGCTGGAGGGCGCGGGTCTGACGGCGGTGCGCGACGCCATCCTGGGTTTCAGGGGACAGGATCTGGACCTGGACGGCGCCGGCGTGACGCGGATGAACGGCCTGGGTCTGCAACTGCTGCTGTCGGCCTTCCGCACCTGGGGCCAGGACGGGCGACGCCTGCGCCTGACCGATCCGTCGGCGCCGGTGCTGGACGCCTTCACCCGCCTGGATCTTCAGACCGCCGTGAACGGAGACGCCGCGTGAGCAAGCTGGTTCTGACCGTCGACGACAGCCGCACCATGCGCGACATGCTGAAACTGGCGCTGAACGACGCGGCCTTCACCGTGGTGCAGGCAGTGGACGGCGCCCACGGGCTGGAGGTGCTGAAAGACAGCGCGCCGGACGTCATCATCACCGACATCAACATGCCCAACCTGGATGGTTTCGGCTTCATCGAGGGGGTGCGACGCGATGCGCGCCACGGCGCCACGCCGATCCTGGTGCTGACCACCGAAAGCGACCCCGACAAGAAACAGCGCGCGCGCCAGGCGGGGGCCACCGGCTGGATCGTCAAGCCGTTCGACCCGGAAAAGCTGGTCGAGGCGGTGCGGCGGGTGGCGGCCTGATCCGATGAGCGTCGATCCGATGGAGGCGATCCGGGCCACCTTCTTCCAGGAGTGCGACGAACTGCTGTCGGACCTGGAGGCGGGCCTGCTGGATCTGCAAACCGGGGCCGGGGACGGCGAGACGGTCAACGCCGTGTTCCGCGCCGTCCATTCGGTCAAGGGCGGGGCCGGGGCGTTCGGCCTGGACGATCTGGTGCGGTTCGCCCACGTATTCGAGACCACGCTGGACGAGGTGCGGACCGGGCGTCTGGCCGCCGGGCCGGACGAGACCGCCCTGATGCTGCGCGCCGCCGACGTGCTGAGCGACCATGTCACCGCGGCCAAGGGCGGCCCGGCCGTGGACCAGACGGCGGCCGCCGTCGTCGCGGGCGAGCTGGAACGGCTGGCGGGCGTCGAGGCTGGCGGCGGCGCGGCCGATGAGGAGCCGGATTTCGGCTTTGTCCCGGCCGCCCTGTCGCTGGACGAACCTTCGGGCGCGACGGGCGAATGGCGGGTGCGCTTCACGCCTCTGGCGGCGCTTTATCGCAACGCCAACGACGGCCTGCTGCTGCTGCGCGAGCTGGAGCGGCTGGGAGACGTCGAGGCCCGGCTGGATATGGACGCCCTGACCGGCCTGGACGCCTTCGACGCCGAAACGCCGCTGCTGACGTTTCAGGTTCAGCTGACGGCGGGGCCGGAGGTGGACGAGGCCCGCATCCGCGAGGTGTTCGAGTTCGTCGAGGGCGATTGCGACCTGACGATCACGGCGCCGGACGCCGGCGGCGATGCGGACACCGAGGCCCTGCTGGCCCGGCTGATGCTGGAGGCGACGCCGGTCGAAGCTGCGCCCGTCACGGCGGCGGAAACGCCTGTCGCGGTGGCGGCCGCTCCGTCGTCGGGCGGCGGCGAGCCGTTGGTACAGACCACCATCCGCGTCGATCTGGAGCGGGTGGATCGGCTGATCGATCTGGTCGGCGAACTGGTCATCAACCAGGCCATGCTGGCCCAGCGGGTCAATGAGGCGGGCCTGGCGCGCAACGGCGCCGTGGCGGTGGGCCTGGACGACCTGGAGCAGCTGACGCGCGAGATTCAGGACAGCGTCATGGCCATCCGCGCCCAGCCGGTGAAGTCGGTGTTCCAGCGCATGCCGCGCCTGGTGCGCGAGGTCGCGGCCGCCACCGGCAAGCGGGTGCGTCTGGTCACCGACGGGGAAGGCACCGAGGTGGACAAGACGGTGATCGAACGGTTGTCCGAGCCGATCACCCACATGATCCGCAACGCCATCGACCACGGGCTGGAGGCGCCCGAGGCGCGCCATGCCGCCGGCAAGGCCGAGGAGGGGACCGTCCGCCTCAGCGCCCAGCACCGATCCGGCCGCATCGTCATCGAGGTGGCGGACGATGGGCGCGGGATTGACCGCGAGCGGGTGCGGGCCATCGCCGTGGACCGGGGCGTGATCGCCGCCGACGCCGTGCTGACCGACGAAGAGATCGACAATCTGATCTTCGCCCCCGGCTTTTCGACCGCCGAGGCGGTGTCCGACATCTCGGGCCGGGGCGTGGGCATGGATGTGGTCAAACGCTCGATCCAGGCCCTGGGCGGGCGGATCGTCATCACCTCGCGGCCGGGTCTGGGCTCGACCTTCACCCTCAGCCTGCCGCTGACGCTGGCGGTGCTGGACGGCATGGTGGTGACCGTGGGCGATCACACGCTGGTGGTGCCCATCAGCGTCATCGTCGAGACGCTGCAGCCCAAGGCCGCCGACATCCGTCCGCTGGGGCCGGGCGGAACCGTGCTGGCGGTGCGCGGCGGCCATGCGCCCCTGATCGACATCGGCGGGGTTCTGGGCTGGCGTGGCGCTGCGGCCGAGGGCCCGCCGGGCGGCGTCACCCTGCTGGTCGAAAGCGAGCTGGGCGGGCTGGCGGCGCTGCGGGTCGACGCCATCCAGGGCCAGCGTCAGGTCGTGATCAAGAGCCTGGAGCAGAACTATCGCCAGGTCGAAGGCGTCGCCGCCGCCACCATTCTGGGTGACGGGCGGGTGGCGCTGATCCTGGATGTGGACGGCCTGATCGCCACGCGCCGCCGCGCCGGTTCCGCCCCTCGACCGCAACCCCTCGCACAGGCCAGCTGAGAGCCGTCATGAGCCAGACCGACACGCCCCCCCGCGAACTGATCGCCTTCCGCATCGGGGACCAGGAATTCTGCGTCGACATCCGCGCCGTGCGCGAGATCCGCGGCTGGTCGCCGGCCACCCCCCTGCCGCTGGCGCCGGCCTATGTGCGGGGGGTCATCAACCTGCGCGGAGCGGTGCTGCCCATCGTCGATCTGGGCGCGCGGCTGGGCCTGGGGACGACCGAGCCGGAGGCGCGGCACGTCATCATCGTGGCCCGTGTCGGTCTGAGGACCGTCGGCCTTCTGGTCGAGGCGGTGTCCGACATCCTGGGCGTGGCCGAGGAGATGATCCAGCCGACGCCGGACATCGCCTGCGAGGTGGTGCGCGCCTTCGTCAAGGGCGTCATTCCCGTGGATGGCCGGATGATCAGCTTGATCGCCCTGGACGGTCTGTTGCCCGAGACCGAGGTCGAGGAGGCGGCATGAGCGCCCTGCGCCAGACCGCATCGCCGACCGTGCTTGTGGACGGCGAGTTTCCGTTCACCCAGGCGGATTTCGACGCCATCGCGGCCATCCTATACGACGTCTCGGGCATCCATCTGCAACCGGCCAAGGCGACCCTGGTCTATTCGCGCCTGGCCAAGCGGCTGCGGGTGCTGGGGCTGGACGACTTCGCCGCCTATCGCGCGCGGCTGGACGGGCCGCAGGCGGCCGACGAGCGCGCGGCCCTGCTCAGCGCCCTGACCACCAATGTCACCCGCTTCTTCCGTGAACCGCATCATTTCGACCTGCTGCGCCGCCAGGTGCGACAGGCCCTGGCGCCGGCCGCGCGGGCCGGTGGGCGGGTGCGGCTGTGGTCGGCGGGGTGTTCGCTGGGGCACGAGCCCTATTCCATGGCCATGGCGGTGCTGGCCGAACTGCCCGAGGCGGCCGAGCTGAACGTGCGCATCCTGGCGACCGACATCGACCCCCAGGTCGTCGCCCACGCCCGCGCCGCCGACTATTCCGAAGACGATCTGGCCCCGACGCCGCCCGATCTGGCCGCGCGCGGACTGGTGCGAAAGGACGGCCGCACCCGCATCGCCGACGATGCGCGCGCCCTGGTGCGGTTCGGGGTGCTGAACCTGCATGCCGACTGGCCGATGACCGGCGTGTTCGACGCCATCTTCTGCCGCAACGTGGCCATCTATTTCGACGACGCGACCCAGGCGAAACTGTGGACCCGGTTCGCCCAGCGGCTGACCCCGGCGGGGCGGCTGTACATCGGCCATTCCGAGCGGGCCGAGACGCCGTTGCTGACGCCCGACGGCCTGACCGTCTATCGCCGGAGCGACGCATGAGGCCGCGCCGCGTCGTCATCGTCGACGATTCCCCGACCATGCGCGCCCTGATCCGCGCTGCCCTGGATCGTCATCCGGGGCTGGAGGTGGTGGGCGAGGCGGGCGACCCGCTGCAGGCGCGCGAGGCGATCCGCGCCCTGGCGCCCGATGTCCTGACGCTGGACGTCGAAATGCCCAATATGAACGGGCTGGAGTTCCTGGACCGGCTGATGCGGCTGCGACCCATGCCGGTGGTCATGGTCTCGACCCTGACGCAGCGGGGGGCGGATGCGACCCTGGCGGCGCTGGAGCTGGGGGCCGTCGACTGCGTGGGCAAGCCGACCTCGACCCAGCCGGGGGCCTTCGACGCCCTGGCCGCCATCGTGGCGGCGGCGGCCGAGGCGCGGGTGTCGGCCCGCCCGGCCGCGCCCCCTGCGGTCGAACGCCCCGCCGCCTATCGCCCCGGCGACCGGGTGGTGGCCATCGGCGCCTCAACCGGCGGGGTGGAGGCGCTGATGACCGTGCTGGGCGCCTTTCCGGCCGACTGTCCGCCCACGGTGGTGACCCAGCACATGCCCGCCGCCTTCACCGGCGGTTTCGCCGCCCGGCTGGACCGCGCCTGCGCGCCGCGCGTGGTGGAGGCCCAGGACGGCCAGGCCCTGCGCCCCGGCTGGGTCCACATCGCACCGGGCGGCGCACGCCATATGCAGGTGCGCGGCGCCGGGTCGAACCTGACGATCCATCTGTCGGAAGGCGATCTGGTCAGCGGCCATCGCCCGTCTGTCGATGTGCTGTTCGGGTCGTTGGCCGAGGCGGCCGGCGCGCGCGCCATCGGCCTGCTGATGACCGGCATGGGCCGCGACGGGGCCGAGGGCCTGATGGCCATCCGCAGTGCGGGCGGCGCCACCTTCGGCCAGGACGAGGCCACCTGTGTCGTCTTCGGCATGCCCCGCGTCGCCGCCGAGATCGGCGCCGTCCAGACCCAGTTGCCCCTTCATCGCCTCGCCCCGGCCGTCCTGGCCGCGGCCGCCCGGAAAGGAACCGCCTGATGCCCGCCGCCGCCGCGCTGAAAGTTCTGGTCGTCGACGATCAGCAGACCATCCGCGCCCTGGTCCGCAATGGCCTGCGCGAACTGGGCATCGTCGATGTGCGCGACGCCGTGGACGGCGAGGATGGCCTGCGCCAGCTGTTGTCCGCGCCCGCCAATCTGGTGATTTCGGACTACAACATGCCCAAGCTCGACGGGTTGGGCCTGCTGCGGGCCGTGCGGTCGGCGCCCCAGCTGAAGGGCGTCGGCTTCATCATGCTGACCGGGCGCGCCGATGGCGATCTGGTCCAGCGAGCGGTGCAGTTCGGGGTCAACAACTATCTGGTCAAGCCTTTCACCGTGGCCACCCTGCGTCAGAAGATCGAGGGCGTTTACGGGGCGCTGACGTGACGGCGCGACCGGCGACCTTTCACGCGCGGCGCCTGCATGTGGTCCAGGGCGGCCAGGCGGTCAGCGACGACCCGGAGGTGTGCCTGACCACCCTGTTGGGCAGTTGCGTCTCGGCCTGTCTGTGGGACGAAACGGCGGGGGTGGGGGGCATGAACCACTTTCTGCTGCCCGAGGCGCCGGATGGCGCGTCTGAGGGCGCGGCGACCGACCGGCGCTATGGCGTCCAGGCGATGGAACTGCTGATCAACGCCCTGCTGGCGCGGGGGGCGCGGCGCGACCGCATCCGGGCCAAGGTGTTCGGCGGCGGACGGATGACGGCGGGCATGATGGATATCGGCGCGCGCAACGCCGCCTTCGTGCGCCGCTTCCTGAACGACGAGGACATTGTGGTCGAGGCCGCCAGCCTGGGCGGCGATGCGGCCCGGCGCATCCAGTTCTGGCCCACCACCGGCCGGGCGCGCCAGCACCGGGTCGATGGATCGGGCCTGGCCGCGCAGGAGCGGCCCGCGGCGGCGCCGGCCACCGGCAGCGGCGAGGTGGAGCTGTTCTGATGTCGCCGGCCCTGACCCGACTGATGCTGGCCCTGCGCGACGAACTGTCGGACTGGGCCGCCGCGTCCGAACGGCTGGAGACGGTCATCGGCGACGCCCTGGACGGGCGCAGGCTGAAAGCGCAGCAGATGGCGGCGGTGCAGTCGCTGGACGGGCTGAGCCAGCATCTGCGCCAGCTGTCGCAGCTGTGCGGCGACCTGGGCCAGGGCACTGGCGACGAGGCCGAGGCCCGCATCGCCGCCGCCGTTGGACGGCTGAACCTGGGCGACCTGGGGCGGCGGCTGGAGGGCGCGGGGGTCGCGGAGATGCAGGCGTCAGCAGGGGAGGCCGAGCTGTGGTGATCGCGGCGGCAGGTCTGGATGGCGAGCTGCGGCTGGACCTGAAGGCCGCGCGGGTGCTGTGCGCCGACGAAAGCGCCCAGGGGCTGGATATTCTGGGGCAGATCCTGATGGGGTTCGGGGTCCAGAATATTTCGCGGGCCCAGTCGGCGAACGACTTTCGCACCCTGGCGGCGGCCCAGGCGTTCGACCTGATGCTGATCGACGCAGGGCTGGACGGAGCCGGTTATGAACTGGTGCGCTGGCTGCGGCGGGAAGGGCGCGATCCGAACCGCACCGCGCCCATGCTGCTGCTGGCCGGTCATACGCCGCAAGGCCAGATCGAGACGGCCCGCGACTGCGGCGCCAGCTTCGTGCTGATCAAGCCGATCAGCGCGCGGGTGCTGCTGGACCGGATCGTGTGGATCGGCCGCGCCGGGCGGCTGTTCGTCGAAACCGAAGGCTATGTTGGACCGGACCGCCGCTTCCGCAACGACGGCGTACCCGGCGGCGGGCGCGGGCGGCGACATGACGATCTGTCGACGCGGATCGGCGCGGCCAGCGAACCCAACATGTCCCAAGACGAGATCGACACCCTGATGAAGCCGCAGAAGGTGTCGCTGTGAAGGAAACGCCATGACCGCCCTGACGGCGCGCCGCATCGAACTGCGCCTGGAACAGATGGTCGGGGCCGAACGCGGCCTGACCGCGCGTCACGCCCTGATGGCGGCCGACCGGCGGCTGGACCTGATCCGCGACGACTGCCGGCGCGAACTGGATCTGCGGCTGGAACGGCTGAACGCTTTTGCGCGCCGCGATCCGGCCCAGCGGCCGCCGGACCAGACGCTGGAGCGCGTGATCCTGGAGGCCGAGGCGGCGCTGACGGCGTGCGGGGCCTTGAACCGGCCGATGCTGGGTCGGGCGCTGGGCCTGCTGTGCGCGATGGCCGACGCCCTGATGCACACCCGATATTGGCCCGAAGGGGCGCTGAACCCGGCGATCAATCTGGTCGGTCTGTGCCGCGCGGGCGATCTCCCGGGGCCGCAGGGCGAGGTGATGCTACAGGCGCTGGAGCGGTGTTTGGCCCAGTATCTGCGCCACATCGAGCGTTGAGGGATTCTCAGCAATACAATCATAGGTTATAAGCAGGCTCAGCGCCGTTCTGGGGGGAGCCGCAGCCATGACGCCCGAACCGTTCAGCCGCCCGGACCTGGAGCTGGGCATCCTGGCCGCCTTCGACGCCATCTGCGCGCGGGTGGCCGACGAGATGCGGGGCCTGGCCGATGGCGCCCTGGCGCACGGGGACATGCGGACCCTGAACCTGTTGGCCGGATCGCGCGGCATGGCACAGGGCGAGATGGCGGCGCGGCTGGGTCTGTCGGCGGTCGGGGTGTCGCGCCAGATGGAGGCGCTGGAGCGCGCGGGCCTGATCGAGCGCCGGCCGCATCAGTTCGATCGCCGCAGCAAGGTGGCCGCCCTGACCGCCGACGGTCAGGCCCTGGTGCTGCGGATGCGGCAAAGGTCGGGCGAACTGGCCCGCGACCTGTTCCGCGACACTCCGGACGAGCGACTGGCGATGCTGGGCGTTGTTTCGGCCCAGGCGGCGGGGCGGTTGAGCAACGCCCGGCGTTGAAGGCCAGGGCGGGACGCCTATGTTGCGGCCATGCCCATCGCCCGTCTTCAATCGCGCGCCCTGGTGCGGGTCTCTGGCCCGGACGCCCGGCCGTTCCTGCACAATCTGTTGACCCAGGACGTCGAGAGCCTGGGGTTCGGACAGGTGCGGTTCGGCGCGCTGCTGTCGCCGCCGGGACGCCTGCTGTTCGACCTGTTCATCTGGGGCCAGGATGACGGAGTGCTTCTGGATGTCGCGGCCGAACGGCGGGCGGCGTTGATGCAGCGGCTGACCCTGTATCTTCTGCGCGCCCAGGTTCAGATCGAGGCTGACGACCGCCCCGTGCTGGCGTCCTGGCCGGACGCGGCGGACGGCTTTTCGCCCGACCCACGGCTGGCGGCCCTGGGCGGGCGGCGGCTGGGCGATGGCCCGACGCCGGACGCGGACGAGGCGGCCTATCACGCCCACCGGCTGTCGCTGGGCGTGCCCGATCCGGCGGCGGACGGCGAGCAGGACCGGCGCTATCCGATCGAGGCGGATTTCGACCTGCTGAACGGCATCGACTTTCACAAGGGCTGTTTCATCGGCCAGGAGACGACCTCGCGCATGAAGCGGCGCGGGGCCATCCGCAACCGCATGCTGCCGATCCATTTCGACGGCCCGGCCCCGGCGCCGGGGGGCGAGGTGCTGAACGGCGACCTGCGCGCGGGCGAGGTTCTGACCGGACGCGACGGTGTGGCCATGGCCCTGCTGCGGCTGGACCGGATCGACGGCGATCTGACCGCCGAGGGCCGGCCGGTGCGGGTCAGGCGGCCGGACTGGCTGGCGTAGCCGCCGCGCCGAAGATGGCCTGAAGCCGCTCGCGCTTGCGGATCAAAGAGGCGCGGGCCGCGATGGCGGCCTTGGAGATGTCTTCATCCAGCTTGGCCAGGGCGCGGTCGATGGCGCCGGTGGCGCGCACCAGTTCGGTCGCCTCCTGGAACTCCTGCTCCGGGCAGTCGCCGCCGCCGAAGGCCCAGTAGCGGCCGCCGTCGCTCTGGGCCGTCTCCAGGACGCAGCGCCGGTCGGGCGCCAGCGACAGCCACATCACGGCGCGGAAGTCGGCCAGGGCGCTGCCGGCGAAATCGTCATGGCCCAACAGCCCGCCCGAGGCGGCGGTGGTGTCCACCGTCTGCAAGCCCGGCTGGATCACCACGCTGCGCGCGTCTCCGGCCCGGCGCATGGTGTTGACCTGTTCCGAGATCTGCAGCGCCCGGTCGCGCTGGGACGCATAAAGGGTGAAGCGTTCGCCGGTCGGCAGGATGCGGGGGAAGACAGCCTGGAACTCGTCCACCCCCACGTCGGCGGCGGCCAGCACCACCTCGTTGAACGTCGGCTTGCCGTCGGTGTTGGCTGTGGCGATCCGGTCCAGCGCCCGCATCAGCACGCGATTGCCCATGGAATGGGCCACCAGATGCACCCGGTTGGCGCCCGTTTCATTCGCCACCTGAGTCAGGAAGGCGGCCACATCGTCCAGCAGCGCCTCGTCCGCCACGGTGCGGGTGTCGGCGCCATAGCCCAGCAGCGAGGCGCGCGACGGCCACGAATACAGGATGGCCGCCCCGTCCAGATGCATGTCCACCGCCAGCTGGGCCGCGCGGATGGCCGCGCCCTCGAAGCTGGTGTTGTAGCCGTGCACGAAGACGAAGGCCTCCTTGCGCTCGCTGTCGGCCACCACCTGGGTCACCCGGGTGAAGAAGCTGTCGCGGTCGGTGATCGGCGTCACGGAGTTCAGGATCATGTGCCGGTTCGGATCGGGCCGGAACTCGAAGGTCCAGACCGAGGGGCGGGGGATCGAACCCGGCGCCCGGTCGCGCGGCACGCTGACTTCCGCCACGCCAAAGGCCATGGGGCCGCGCCGCCCGGCATAGGCCTGGGCCGGTTCGGGCCGACCGGTCGGCAGGCGGTGGGTGGCGTAATAGACATCGACCAGATCGAAATTCGGGTCGCCCGCGCGAATGCCGCCGCTGGGGATGAGGGCCTCCAGCCCCGCCGCCTCGCGCGCCGTATTCAGGCGCGCGCGATAGACATCCAGATTGGGATTGGTCTGGCCCCAAACCCGTTCGCGAATGTCGAAGGCGGCCTGAAGCCACTGGGCGCGCTTGGCCGGATCAGCCTGAAGCTCGGCCACCGCCTCCAGCGGCTCGATCATCGAGATATGGCCCTGACCCCGGAAGGTCATCATCGAGACCAGCGCCTGCTCATAGGCGGCGACGGCGTCGGCGGTCAGCCCCGCCTCGGCATAGGCCTGGGCCAGGGCCAGCTGCAGTTCGATCAGGGTGTCGGGGTCCGAGGCGCGCAGCCGGTCGATCAGCGCCGCATCGGCCGAGGCGGCCCGCAGGGCGTCCAGGTCGCCGGCGTCCACCGCCATGGCCACGGCTTCCAGCGAAACGGACGGTGCAGGCGCCTGGGCCGCGACCGGCACCGCCAGCCCCAGAAAGGCGATCAGAAACCAGACCCCGACGCGCATGACCGACTTCCCCCATCCGTGGTCCCAGCCTAATGCCAGAAACCGACGGTCCGCCACGACTTTCCAGACATGACGACGCGCGCTTGCGGCGCCCCGGCCCGCGGGCGGATGCTGGGGCCATGATCGAATCGGATGCGAACCTGGGGCGTTGCGGCTGGTGCGGCACGGACCCGCTGTATGTCGCCTATCACGACCAGGAATGGGGCGTGCCCGAATACGACCCGCGCGCTCTGTGGGAAAAGCTGGTGCTGGATGGCTTTCAGGCGGGCCTGGCCTGGATCACCATCCTGAGGAAACGCGAAACCCTGCGCGCCGCCTTCGACGGCTTCGATCCGGTCAAGGTAGCGGCCTATGGCGAGGCGGACCGCGCGCGGCTGCTGGCCGACCCCGGGATCATCCGCTCGCGCGCCAAGATCGACAGCGCCATTCGCGGGGCGCAGATCTTTCTGGAGATGCAGGACCGAGGCGAAGACTTCTCGGCCTGGCTGTGGTCGTTCGTGGACGGGCGGCCGATCCAGGGCGCGCGCGCCACCCTGGCCGACGTGCCGGCCCAGACCCCGGAATCGGTCGCCATGGCCAAGGCGCTGAAGGCGCGGGGCTTCAACTTCTGCGGCCCGGTGATCGTCTACGCCTTCATGCAGGCGACGGGGATGGTCAACGATCATCCCCGCTCATGCTTCCGCCATGAAGAGGTTCGCACGATGGGAGTCTCGCGGACGTTCGCCGCCAAGGCCTGACATCTGGTATTTTGTAGCTGTCCGCTTCCGACCCGTTGCGGACATTGAGAGGCTGCGAGAATGTAGGGGCGTGACCGAGATCATTTACCTCTCTCCCGGCGAGCAGATGCCAGATGTAGGCGACGATCAACCGTGGCTGGTCATCGAAGCTTCTGGGGATGGTCGGTTCTTCGGCACCGGTGCCTCGTGGAAGGCCAGCGGCGAGTGGGTGGGATACGGCTCATTGATTGAAGACGACATTTCGCTCGAAAGAGCATTGGCTGCGGCACAGGTATGGGCACTGAAATATAGCGTCCCGACAATCTGGGTTCAGGTCACTCCTTAGGTCCGCTTCCTACCCATCTAGGGTTGCTAGCGGGTCCGCTCTCGGCAAGATGTGATGTCACTCGATATGCCAACTGTAGTTACTTCGATGCAGGCGACGGGGATGGTCAACGATCACGTCGCGACCTGTCCTCGTCACGCCGCCGTGCGGGCCATGGGGGCATGAGCACGCGCGGGCGCGCGGCGCCGGATTTTTTTCTGGAGCAGGCGGTGCTGGATGTCGGCGGCGGGCCGGTGTGCGGGGTGGACGAGGCGGGGCGGGGGCCGCTGGCCGGGCCGGTGTCGGCGGCGGCGGTGATCCTGGACCCGGCCGACATTCCGCCGGGACTGGACGATTCCAAGGCCCTGACCGCGCGACGGCGCGAGGCGCTGGAGGTGCAGATCAAGGAACGCGCCCGCGCCTGGGCCGTCGGCTTCGCCTCGGTGGACGAGATCGCCGAGCTGAACATCCTGCATGCCGCCGGACTGGCCATGCGCCGGGCGGTCGAGGGATTGGGCATCGCGCCGAAGACGGCGCTGGTCGATGGCAACTACCGGTTCGTTCTGCCGTGCGTGGTCCAGCCGGTGGTGGGCGGCGACGGCCGGTCGCTGTCGATCGCGGCGGCGTCGATCCTGGCCAAGACGGCGCGGGACCGCTGGATGGTCGAACTGGACGGCCTTTACTCCGGCTATGGCTTCGCCGCGCACAAGGGCTATGGCGCGCCGGCCCACATGAAGGCTTTGAGGGCGCTGGGGCCGTGCCCCGAGCATCGCCGCACCTGGGCGCCGATCCGCGACCTGTTCGAGACGGCCGGAAAATAGCGTCACTCTATCGCCCTGATCGACGGCTCTCCTGCGGCTCGGACAGGGAGGCCGCCATGACGAAACCCGCACCCGACCCGACGCGTATGACGCCCTTGCGCCTGGGCGACTGGACGGTCGAGCCGCTGCGCAACCGGATGCATCGGGGCGAGACGGTGGTGACGCTGGAGCCCAAGGTGATGCGGCTGCTGGTCTGTCTGGCGGCGCGGCCGGGCCAGGTGATGACGCGCCAGGATCTGTTGGCCCAGGTGTGGGATGGGCTGAACGTCGTGGACGGCGCCATGGGCCGGGCCGTCTATCAGCTGCGTCGCCAACTGGCGCGGTGCGAGGGCTGCGGCGCCGATGTCGAGACGATCCGCCAGGTCGGCTATCGGCTGGTGCTGACCCGGCGCGCGCCGGCGACCAGGGTGGCCATCTCGTCGGGCTCCAGAGAGGCGGCGTGGTCGGGGCCGGGCGTGAGCTCGGAGGGCAGGGGCATCAGATCTCC
>NZ_CALMFB010000015.1 GCF_937863155.1 uncultured Brevundimonas sp.
GACAGGGCGTCGAAGATTTCGCCGTTGACGGCGTCGACCGCCTTCTGGACGCCCTTGCCGCCCCAGACGTCCTTGTCGCCGTCGCGCAGCTCGACCGCCTCGTGCGCGCCGGTGGATGCGCCCGAGGGCACGGCGGCGCGGCCGAAGCTGCCGTCGTCCAGCGTCAGATCCACCTCGACCGTCGGATTGCCGCGGCTGTCGAGGATCTGGCGGGCGACGATGTCGGCGATGTCGGTCATGGCGGGGCCTTCAGGATTGGCGAACAGGGATTTGGCGCGGGTTTAGCGGACCCCGCGCCGAATCGCCAACCTGCCCTGCGCCCGCCGTTACGAACAGCCCTCGACATAGCCGATGGACGGGCCGCCGACGCCGATGCGGGTCACCTTGCCGTCCTGGCCGATCTCGTACTTCACGCCGCGCGCGGCCGCGCTGGTCTGGTCCGCCGTGGTCCAGGCGGTCAGATAGGCGGCCGGGGCATCAACATATTTGTGCGGTTCGGCGGTGACAGACGTTCCATAGACTTGGCGCACCCGCTCGGCCGTATCGCCGACGCCCAGGCCGCGATCGGTCTTCACCTCGGTGTTGCGGGCGACCCAGACGCTGGTCAGGACACCCTGTTCCAGCATCACCAGCATGCCTTCGGGCGCGCGGGCCGGGCGGAACAGGTCGCAGGCCTCCGGGTCGGCCCCGCCCACGGCGTTCGGATTGGCGTCGGCGCCCAGGGCCGCCTCGACCTCGGCGCGGGTCATGCCGATGCGCAAGGGGCCGAATCCCTGGGCCGTCAGCACGTTCGCGCCCGGCGCTTCGGCGGACGGGGGCGGGGTTTCGGCCGGAGGCTGGGGCTGAGGCTCGGCCTGTTCGGGCGGATTGCAGGCGGCCAGGGCGGCCACGGCGGCGGTGACCAGAAGACGGCGGATCATGGGGGCGGCTCCGTTTGAAGGGTTACCGCCATAACGCACGAAAACGGCGCGCGGACGAACCGCGCGCCGTGAAATTTTCGTTCCGGCCGGGCCGGATGCGCCGTCAGGCGAAGACCTTAGTCTTCCTTGGGCGTCAGAACCTGGCGGCCGCGATAGGTGCCGGTCTTCAGGTCGATGTGGTGCGGGCGTTTCAGCTCGCCGGTGTCCTTGTCCTCGACATAGGCGTTCGTGCCCAGGGCGTCGTGGGCGCGGCGCATGTTGCGACGCGAGGGAGATACTTTGCGCTTCGGAACGGCCATGTCCGTCTCAATCTTCTTGGTCGGGCGCCGCAGGCGGGCGCGAAAACAGTTGCGGCGGCCGGTTCGGGCCGCCACGCGAGGGCGGGCTTATGCATGAAGCCGTGGGCGATTTCAAGGCGCGGTTACGCCAGGTCTCGCTCCATGACGATGAAATGCAGATCGTCACGCCGCGGCAGGCCGAATCTGGGGTTTCCATAGGGAAAGGCCAGGGTCTCGCCGGTCGCCGCATACCCCAGTCGTTCATACCAGGCGATCAGTTCGGCGCGCTGGGGAAAGACCGAGATGCGGACGCGCCGGGCGCCGAATCGGGCGGCCATTTCCGCCTCTGCGGCCGCGACCAGCCGCCGCCCCAGGCCGGCGGCCTGAAGCGCGGGACTGACCGACAGCATGCCGAAATAGCCGGTTTCCGCCCCCCGATCAGCGATCAGGATACAGCCGATCAACACCCCCGCGCGCCAGGCGGTCAGCATAGCCTGGGTCGGATCGGCCAGGATGTCCGCCAGATCATCGGGATCGGTGCGCTGGCCGTCCAGCAGGTCGGCCTCGGTGGTCCAGCCCGCGCGAGAGGCCTCGCCCCGATAGGCGCTCTCGATCAAGACATGCAGGGCCGCGATGTCGTCGGCGTCTGCATCGCGGATGGTCAGCTCAGTCATGGGTCAACATCCCCGCCACCGCCTCGCCGATGGCCAGCGAACTGGTCAGGCCGGGGCTTTCGATGCCGAACAGGGCCACCAGGCCGTCAATGCCGTGACGGTCGCGACCATGCAGCTGGAAATCCGGCTGGGGCTGGCCCGGCCCATGCAGTTTGGGCCGGATGCCGGCATAGTCGGGCGTCAGGCGTTCGGTCTGAACATTCGGCCAGAAACGCTGGATATAGCGGACAAACTCCTCACGCTTGGCCGGATCGACCGCATAGTTCTCGGTCTCCACATAGGTCAGGTCCGGCCCGAACACCCCCTGCCCGCCCAGGTCGCGGCGATAGTGGGTGCCCAGGGCGCCGGGGATCGGCGGCGGATAGATCAGCCGGTCAAACGGCGCCGCGCCGGTCAGGCGGAAATAGACGCCCTTGCCCAGGTGTCGCGCCGGAATCTCGGCGGCCGGATAGCCCGCGACGCGCGCCGCCACGGCCTGGGCCGAAAGGCCGGGCGCGGTGACCAGAAGGCGGCTGGTCACCGCGGTCGCCCCCTCCCCGCCGACACGAAGGCTGAAACCGCCGCCCGACAGCGGCTCGGCCCCCTCGAACGGCGCCGAGACCACCACCGATCCGCCCGCATCCTCGATCTCGCCCTGCAGGGCCAGCATATAGCCGTGGCTGTCGAACACCCCGCTCTCGGGCGACAGGATGGCGGCGTGGGCGTTCAGTTCCGGCTCCAGCCGCCGCGCCTGGGCGCCGGTCAGGTGATCCAGATTCTCGACCCCATTGGTCACCGCCTGTTCGAAGATGGCCTCGATGCGTGGAACCTCGGCCTCTTGGGTCGCCACGACCAGCTTGCCGCATCGGCGGTAATCGACCTTGTGGCTGTCCAGAAAAGCGTACAGCGCCCGGCGCCCCTCGACGCAGAACCGGGCCTTCAGCGAGCCGGTCGGGTAATAGAGACCGGCGTGGATCACCTCGGAATTGCGCGACGACACGCCCTGGCCGATGTGCGGCTGTTCCTCCAGCACCAGAACCGACAGGCCGCGCCGGGCCAGGGCCCGTCCGCAGGCCAAACCCACCGCTCCGGCCCCCACCACGGCGGCGTCGAAATCGAAACTCATCGGACTTCGCCCAGAAAAAACCCTCAGAGGCGGGCAAAGGGCGTATGAGCCGCCTCGGACGATGAACCGCGGTCCTTAAACCGCCTGTTTCGCCCGCCGTCGCCTTGCCTTCCTCTTTCGCCTGATCTCTTACGCGCCCCGGCCCCTGTCGGCCATGGCGTCATCGCCGTTTCGGACCTTCGTCATGCCCTTCCCGCCCTGTCATCCCGCGCTGGACCACGCCCTCGTCGGCCGTGGCTATGAGACGCCTACGCCAGTCCAGTCGGCCGTGCTGGACGACGCGGCCGCCGGGCGTGACCTGTTGGTTTCGGCCCAGACCGGCTCGGGCAAGACGGTGGCTTTCGGTCTGGCGGCGGCGCCGACCCTGCTGGGCCAGGCCGAACGGTTCGACAAGGCCGACGCCCCCCTGGCCCTGGTCATCGCCCCCACGCGCGAACTGGCGCTTCAGGTGGCGACCGAACTGACCTGGCTCTACGCCGAGACGGGCGCGCGGGTGGTGACGTGTGTCGGCGGCATGGATGCGCGCAAGGAGGCCCGCACCCTCAACTTCGGCGCCCATATCGTCGTCGGCACGCCCGGCCGCCTGCGCGACCATATCGAGCGGGGCAATCTGGACCTGTCGGCCATCCGCGCCGTCGTGCTGGATGAAGCCGACGAGATGCTGGACATGGGCTTCAAGGAAGACCTGGAGTTCATCCTCGACACCACGCCCCAGGATCGTCGCACCCTGATGTTCTCGGCCACCCTGGCGCGCGAGATCGTGACCCTGGCCAAGACCTATCAGCGCGACGCCCTGCGCATCGACGCCACGTCCAAGGACACGCCGCACGGCGACATCGAATACCGCGCCATGCGCATCGCCCCGACCGACATGGAACGGGCCGTGGTCAATGTGCTGCGCTATTTCGAATCCCCCGGCGCCATCGTCTTCTGCAACACGCGCGAGGCGGTGAACCATCTGCACGCCGCTCTGCGCGAGCGCGGCTTTTCCGCCGTCGGCCTGTCGGGCGAACTGAGCCAGCGCGAGCGGTCCGACGCGCTTCAGGCCCTGCGTGACGGCCATGCGCGGGTTTGCGTGGCCACCGACGTGGCGGCGCGCGGGCTAGACCTGCCGGACCTGGGGCTGGTGATCCACGCCCAGACGCCGATCAACCAGGCCGGCCTGCTGCACCGGTCGGGCCGCACCGGCCGTGCGGGCAAGAAGGGCGTGTCGGTGCTGCTGGTCAGCTATGCGCGCCGTCGCAAGGTCGAGCGGATGCTGGCCGAGGCGCGGCTGGACGCGGTCTGGAGCGGCCCGCCCTCGGCCGAGGAGATCCGCGAAAAGGACAAGGCGCGCCTGCTGGACGGCCTGACGGCGGTCGAGACCTTCTCGGAAGAAGAAACCGCCCTGGCCCAGGACCTGCTGGCCCGGCGTTCGGCCGAAGAGATCGCCGCCCTGCTGATCCGCGCCCGCAAGGCTGGCATGCCCGAGCCGGAAGAGGTCTATGACGACGAACGGATGAAGCGCGACCAGGTGCGGTCCAAGGACGAGCCCTTCGTCGATTTCGCCCGTGACGGCGACTGCGACTGGTTCCGCATCAATCTGGGCCGCGAGAAGAACGCCGATCCCAAATGGATGCTGCCGCTGATCTGCCGCCTGGGCCATGTGACCAAGCGCGACATCGGCGCCATCCGCATCTTCGAACGCGACACCAAGTTCGAGATCACCCGCGCCGCGGTCGAACGCTTCACCCAGGCGATCCAGGCCCCGGCCGAGGACGGCATCAAGATCGAACCGACCGTCGCCCCGGCGCCCAAGGAACGCACCGCCCCGCCGCGCGGCAATCGCCCCCCGGCCGAGGCGCGCAGCCCTGACCGCCGCGACGCCAAGAAGCCCTGGGAGAAGAAGCCCCGGGCCGAGGGCGCGCCCGACGGCAAGAAGCCGTGGGACAAGAAGCCGCGCCGCGACGGCGACGGCTCGGCCGGTGGTGACAAGCCTTGGGCCAAGGGGCCGCGCGGGCCGAAGCCGGACGGTGACAAGCCGTGGTCCAAGAAACCCAAGCCGGCAGGCGACAAACCGTGGGCCAAGAAGGCCGGCGCCGACAAGGGCAAGCCGAAATACAAGGCGAAGGCTCGCCCCTGATCCCTCTCCCGTTGGGAGAGGGCTTGAGCGCACGGCGGCGCCAGCCGTCGTTCTTGCGCGAAAGGGTGAGGGTCGGATGGCGGGTGATCATCGGCGAAAGCCGACCCTCACCCTTTCGGCTGGCGCTTCGCTGCGCTCAGCGAGCCTCAAGCCCTCTCCCATCGGGAGAGGGATAGCGTCTTCTGGCCTCGGCCTCGAAACACGCCATCAACCGGTCGACCGCCCGGTCGAAATTGGCCTGCAGCATCATGTCCAGCAGGGTCGACTTGAAGGCGAAGTCGATCATGAACTCCACGCGCGTTCCCTTTGGATCGGCGTGAAATTCCCACCGGTTCTTCAGATGCCGGAACGGCCCGCGGATCAGACCGACCTCGACCATGTTCCGGTTGGCGTCATGCCGCACCCAGGTCGAGAAACGCTCTTTCAACATGGCGAAGCCGACGCCGGCCTCGGCGTCCAGCAGGCTGACGCCCGGCGCCTCTTCGCGCGCATTCCACACCCGCATCGACGTCACCCACGGCACGAAGTCGGGATAGGCCCGCACGTCCGCGACCAGCGCCGCCAGCTGGTCGGGCGCATAGGGCAGGATCTTGGTGACGCGATGGACGGCCATCTATTCCCCTTCCCCCCTGGTGGGGGAAGGTGTCATGCAGAGCATGACGGATGGGGGGGCTTGTTCGGCGAGCAGATGGGCAGGGATAGGGTATGGGGTTGAAAGCCCCCCTATCCGAGCGCCGCCGGCGCCCACCTTCCCCCGCGAGGGGGGAAGGAAGACAGACGCGGTCATCAACGCCGGTTCAGCCCTTCGCGCGCCGCCTTCAGCCGGGCGAAGTCGTCGCCCGCGTGGTGCGAACTGCGGGTCAGGGGCGAGGACGACACCATCAGGAAGCCCTTGGCGCGGGCGATGGCCTCATAGGCCTTGAACTCTTCCGGCGTCACGAAGCGGTCGATGGCGGCGTGTTTGCGTGTCGGCTGGAGGTACTGGCCGATGGTGATGAAATCGACGCCGGCGGACCGCATGTCGTCCATCACCTGCATGACCTCTTCCTTGGTCTCGCCCAGGCCGACCATGATGCCGGACTTGGTGAACTGGTTGGGGTCGCGTTCCTTGACCATCTGCAACAGGCGCAAGGAATGGAAGTACCGCGCGCCCGGCCGGATCTTCAGATACAGGCGCGGCACCGTCTCCAGATTGTGGTTGAAGACGTCGGGCGTCGCATCGATCATCACCTCGGCCGCGCCGTCCTTGCGCAGGAAGTCGGGCGTAAGGATCTCGATGGTGGTGTTCGGGGCCTGGAGGCGGATCTGGCGCACCACCTCGGCGAAGTGGGCGGCGCCGCCGTCGGCGACATCGTCACGGTCCACGCTGGTGATGACGACGTGGTTCAGCCCCATCTGGGCGACGGCCAGGCCAACCTTGGCGGGTTCTTCCGGGTCCAGCGGTTGCGGCATGCCGGTCTTGACGTTGCAGAAGGCGCAGGCCCGCGTGCAGGTGTCGCCCATGATC
>NZ_CALMFB010000016.1 GCF_937863155.1 uncultured Brevundimonas sp.
CCCCCGATGGGGGAGGATTTCAGGCCTCTTCTTCACCCGCCGGTTCATCCTCATCCCCGCCCGCATCGGCCAGGCGTTCGACCGAGACCACCTTTTCGCCCTCGGCGGTGCGGAAGACGGTGACGCCCTGGCTGGCGCGGCCGACGATGCGGATCTGATCGACCGGGGTGCGGATCATCTGACCGCCCGAGGTGACCAGCAGCAGGTCGTCGCTCTCCTCCACCGGGAAGGCGGCGGCCAGGCGGTCACCCGCGCGGCCGCCCAGGCCATGAGCCGTCAGCCCCTGCCCGCCGCGACCCGTGCGGCGGTATTCATAGGCCGAAGACCGCTTGCCGAAGCCGGTGTCGGTGATGGTCAGGATGAACTGCTCCGCCCCGCCCAGATAGGCGATGCGATCCAGCGACAGCACGGCGTCGCCGGCCTCTTCGTCGCCGTCCGCTTCGACGGGCGTGTCGTCTTCATCGCCCGCCGCCTTGCGCATGGCGTTGGCGTGTTTGACGTAGGCGGCGCGTTCTTCCGGCGTGGCGTCCACACGGCCCAGCACGGCCATGGAGATGACTTCGTCTCCGGCCGCCAGGCGGATGCCGCGCACGCCGGTGGAATCACGCCCCTTGAACACCCGCACGTCATCGGCCTTGAAGCGGATGGCGCGACCAAGCGCCGTGGTCAGCAGCACGTCGTCTTCGCCGGTGCACAGGGCCACGCCGACCATGTGGTCGCCGTCTTCCAGCTTCATGGCGATCTTGCCGGCGCGGTTGACGGTGGCGAAGTCCGACAGCTTGTTGCGCCGCACGTCGCCCGAAGCGGTGGCGAACATGATGTCGTAGTCGCCCCACGCCGCCTCGTCCTCGGGCAAGGGCAGGACGTTCATGATGCTGTCGCCCGGCTCGATCGGCAGCAGGTTGACGAAGGCCTTGCCACGCGCGGTCGGGGCGCCCAGGGGCAGACGCCACACCTTCAGCTTATAGGCCTTGCCGTTGGTGGCGAAGAACAGCACCGGCGTGTGGGTCGAGGCCGAGAAGACGCCGGTGATGGCGTCCTCGTCCTTCATCGACATGCCGGACTTGCCCTTGCCGCCGCGATGCTGGGTCCGATAGGCGTTCAGGGCCGTGCGTTTGACATAGCCGCCGTGGGTCACGGTGACGACCATCTCCTCACGCGGGATCAGGTCTTCGTCCTCCATCTCGGCGTCGCCTTCGCCGATGACGGTGCGGCGCGGCACGGCGAACTGGTCCTTCACCTCGATCAGCTCGTCTCGGATCACGGCGACGATGTTGGCGCGGTCCGACAGCAGGGTCAGGTGCCCCTGGATCGTGTCAGCCAGGCCCCGCGCCTCGCCGAAAATGTCGTCGCGGCCCAGGCCGGTCAGGCGCGACAGGGTCAGGGCCAGGATGGCGCGGGCCTGTTCGTCGGTCAGGCGGATCTTGTCGCCTTCGACGATGACCGTGCGCGGGTCAGCGATCAGTTCGACCAGGGCCATCATGTCGCCGACGGGCCAGGGCTTGTCCTGCAACCGCTCGCGCGCCTCGGTCGGATCGGCCGAGGAGCGGATGATGTGGATCACCTCGTCGATATTGGCCACGGCCACGGCCAGGCCGACCAGGACGTGGCCGCGGTCGCGCGCCTTACCCAGCTCGAACTTGATGCGGCGGACCACCACCTCTTCGCGGAAGTCCAGGAAGGCCTGAACCAGGGCGCGCAGGCCCATCTGTTCCGGCCGCCCGTGGTTCAGCGCCAGCATGTTGACGCCGAACGAGCTTTGCAGGGCGGTGTAGCGATACAGCTGGTTCAGGATGACGTCGCCGGACGCATCGCGCTTCAGCTCGATCACCATGCGCATGCCCTGGCGGTCGGATTCGTCGCGCACGTCGGCAATGCCTTCCAGCCGCTTCTCGCGCACCATTTCGGCGATGCGTTCGATCAGGGTCTGCTTGTTCACCTGGAACGGCAGTTCGGTGACGACGATGGCCTCGCGGTCCTTGCGGATGGTCTCGATCGAGGCCTTGCCGCGCACGATGACCGAGCCGCGGCCGTCGCGCAGGGCGTTGCGCGGCGCCGTGCGGCCCATGATCTCGCCGCCGGTCGGGAAGTCGGGGCCGGGCACCAGGTCCAGAAGGGTCTCGTCCGACACCTCGGGGTCGTCCAGCAGCACCAGGCAGGCGTCGATCACCTCGCCCAGGTTGTGCGGCGGGATGTTGGTGGCCATGCCCACGGCGATGCCGCCGGCGCCGTTGACCAGCAGGTTCGGGATGCGAGACGGCAGGACGACCGGCTCCAGCTCCTTCTCGTCGTAGTTCGGCTGGAAATCGACGGTGTTCTTGTCGATGTCGGCCAGCAGGGCCACCGCCGCCGGGGCCATGCGCGATTCGGTGTATCGCATCGAGGCGGGCATATCGCCGTCGACCGAGCCGAAATTGCCCTGACCGTCGATCAGCATCAGTCCCATCGAGAAGGGCTGGGCCATGCGGACCAGGGCCATATAGACGGACTGGTCGCCATGCGGGTGGAACCGGCCCAGCACGTCGCCGACCACGCGGGCGCATTTGGAATAGGCGCGGTTCGGCTCCATCCCCAGGTCGTGCATCGAATACAGGATACGCCGGTGCACCGGCTTCAGGCCGTCGCGCGCGTCAGGCAGGGCGCGGCTGACGATCACGCTCATGGCGTAGTCGAGATACGAGCGTCGCAGCTCGTCCTCGATCGAGATGGGGGCGATGTCGGCGCCGCCGCCAGCAGGCGGCGCGGCGTTTTGCAGGGTGTCTTCGGTCAAGGAAATCAGGCTTTATTGGCCGGAATCGGAACGTGATCCGCTGATCCGGTTTCTAGCATCCAGGGGGGCAGGAGGCAAAGAAACGCCGCCCTTTTCGCCCCGATCTCACGGAGAAAAGCCCATGCGCGCTGCCCTGATCGCCACTTTCGCCGCCCTGCCCCTGGCCGCCTGCGTCAGCGTGACGGCCAACGACTATTCGACCCATCCGCCCGAACGCGCGCCTGCGGGCGATTTCGGAGAGGCGACCCTGATCAACGGCGCCGGACAACGGGTCGGGCGGGCAGTGCTGACGCAAGGGGCCACCGGCCTGCTGATCCGGGTCGAAGCCGAGGGCCTGACGCCGGGCTGGCACGGCATCCACATCCACGCCACGGGCGAATGCGCCGCGCCCTTCACCTCGGCCGGGGCGCATGTGAACCATGGCGAGCCCAAGGCCCCGCACGGCCTGCTGAACCCCCAGGGGCCGGACGACGGCGACCTGCCCAACATCCACGCCGACGCCAACGGACGGGTCAACGCCGAACTGTTCACCACCCGCGCCCGCATCGCCCGCTCTGGCCCCGGGCAATGGCTGTGGGACGAAGACGGATCGGCCCTGGTCATCCACGCCAACGCCGACGACCACACCAGCCAGCCCATCGGCGGCGCCGGCGACCGGGTGGTGTGCGGGGTGATGGCGGCGGGCTGACCTCCGCCCAGCCCGTCAGGCCTTGGCCGCGCCGGCCCTGAGACCGCGCTCGGCCAGGGCCACCACGGCGACCCCGCCCATCGTCAGGCCCGCCCCGGTCAGGATCTGGGCGGTCAGAACGTCGCCCAGCATCCAGCCGATCAGGATCGACACCACCGGCGTGGCCAGAAGATAGGGCGTGACCCGCCCCGCCTCGCGCCGCTGGACCAGCCAGAAGACCAGGGTGGTGGCCACCACCGACGACACGAAACCGGCCCAGATCACGCAGGCCCAGACCAGGGGCGTGGCCTGTTGCATCGCCTGGACCTGACCAGTCTCGAACAGGGCCGAACCGGCCGCCAGGGTCGGCAGGGCGACGCAGGCCAGCAGGCCCTGCATCTTCAGCGGCGGGATGGAGGTGGTGCGCCGCGCGATCACCGTGGTCATGGCCCAGGCGGCGCAGGCGGCGATGGCGACCAGCACGGCCTTCCAGTCCTGGATCGCATGGGGGTCCAGCGACATCCACGCCACGCCGACAAAGGCCACCGCCATACCGCCCAGGGCGGCCTTCGACAGCCGCTCGCCCAGCAGGAGGAAGGCGAACAGGGCCGTGAACGGAATCCACAGCTGGGCCGCCACCGACACCGGGCTGACGTCCTGGGCCAGCCAGAAGGCCAGATAGATCAAGCCGTAGTGGATCGGCCCGCCCAGAACCACGATGACCAGCAGGCTCTTCCAGTTCGGGAACGGCGGCCGCACGAAGGGAAACAGGCACGCCGCCGCGACCACGAAACGCAGGGCGCCCATCAGCAGCGGCGGCAGGGTCTCGGTCGCCACCTTGGCGGCGGCGTTGTTCACGCCCCAAATGATCACGATCGCCACGATGGCGGCGATTTCGATCGCGGTCAGGGGATGCGGCAGGGCGGGCTTGGCGGCGGGAGAGGTCACAATCCGTCTATCGCACAGGGGTCGTGCGGAAACCTCTCAACAACAGTGACGCAGCGTTTCCCGTGGCGGACGCAAAAGAAATAGCGTACATATGTACATATGACCGAGATCACCCTGACCACCTTGCGCAAGGATCTGTTCCGCATCGTCGATCGTGTGCTGGAAACCGGTCGTCCGTTGACGCTGGTGCGAAACGGGCGGCGGCTGACGATTGCGGTCCAGCCGGATTATTCGACGCCGGAAGGTCGGGAACAGAGGTTCGACCGAATGATGGCCATGGGCGTCCGTGAAGACGCGGCCGATTTCGATCCGGGCGACATCAGCGACGGCGCCCATCTGGACTGGTCGGCCGAAGACAATCCGCGGTGATCCATCTGGACACCCACGTAGCCCTGTGGCTGGCGCAACGCCGGTCCGGCGTCCTGGGCGCCGCCGCCCTTCGCCTAGTGCGCAAACACCCCTGGACCCTGTCGCCCTTCGTGCTGCTGGAGCTTGAAATCCTGCACGAAATCGGGCGCATCAAGGCGTCGCCGGACACGGTTCTAAAGGCGCTGGGCGAGGTGGGCGAGGTGTCCATTTCGGCTGTCAGCGCCGAACAGGCGGTGCAGGCCGCACGACCCCTGACCTGGACGCGCGACCCGATGGATCGACTGATCGTGGGCGCCGCCCTGGCCGAAAAACGCCCGCTGGTCACCGCCGACGGCGTGATCCTGAAACACCTGCCGTCGGCCGTCTGGGACTGATCGCCCGCCCCCAGACCTCAGAACGGGATGTCGTCGTTCAGGTCGTAGCTTTCCTTGGGGCCCGAGGGCTTGTTGGCGCCGCCGGTCGAGAAGCCCGAGGAATAGTCGTCGTCCGAACGGCCCGCGCCGCCGCCGTCACCGCGGCCGCCCAGCATGGTCAGATTGCCGTTGAAGCGCTGGATCACCACCTCGGTGGTGTATTTCTCAACGCCGTTCTGTTCGTATTTGCGGGTCGACAGCTGGCCCTCGATGTAAACGGTCGAGCCCTTCTTCAGATAGTTCTCGGCCACCTTCACGATGTTGTCGTTGAAGATCACCACCCGGTGCCACTCGGTCTTTTCCTTGCGCTCGCCGGTGGATTTGTCGCGCCAGGTCTCGGAAGTGGCCAGCGACAGGTTGGCGACGCGGTCGCCGTTGTTCAGGGTGCGGATCTCCGGGTCCTTGCCCAGATTGCCCACCAGAATGACCTTGTTGACGCTGCCAGCCATCGCCGTTTCCTTTTCTTGGGGCGCTGCGGCCCTGTGTTCGCT
The DNA here is from genome assembly GCF_937863155.1 of uncultured Brevundimonas sp. Taxonomy (GTDB): domain Bacteria; phylum Pseudomonadota; class Alphaproteobacteria; order Caulobacterales; family Caulobacteraceae; genus Brevundimonas. Next base: position 5,659 of record NZ_CALMFB010000016.1, read on the forward strand.
GACGGCCTGAATACCCCAGGACGCCGAAATGTTCCAGTTATGTTCCGATCAGCCGGCCGGAGCCGCCATCGCGGTGTCGATGTCGCGCTGAATGGCGCCCGGAATGGCCAGACGGCCGTCGCCCGTGCGGGCCAGGGCGAAGAAACGCACCCCGTCCAGATCCTTGGAGAAGAAGACGCCGCGCTTTTCGATGAAGATGAACTGGCCCTGATAGGCGCCGACGATCTCGCGCTTGTTGCCGCCCATGCGCAGGAAACGCAGGCGCATCTCCTCCAGCCGCGCGGCGCAGAATTCGATCTGCGGCTGGTCGGTGGCGACGACATGGAACTGGGTCTGGCCTTTTTCGCCCGCATCGGGCGTCTGGACCGAATAGCAGACGCCGGGATCGCGCGGGGCGTCGGGCGACGACTGGCAGGCGGCCAGGCCGGCCAGGCCGGCCAGGCCCAGGACAGCGGCGGGAATCAGCAGGGCGCGCATCAGTTCAGACCCGGGAATTGGCAGTTGCGGTCCTGTTCCGCCAGGGTGCGGAAGCGGCTGTTGTCACTGGACTGCTCGACCCGGCGCGGCACCAGACGCAGCGTCAGATCGCCCCAGCGGCCGTATTGCGCCTCGCCCGGACGGACACAGGTTCCGGCGTACAGCGCCTGGACGCACTGGTTCAGGCTCATGTTCGACGACAGGGCGCGCCATTCCGAGCCGGCGTGACGCAGGCAGGCCGTGCCGCCGGTCTGGACCGGGGCGGCGGCGGGCGTGGTCGGGGCGGCGGCGGGCGCCGTGACCGGCTTTTCGGTCAGCTGCACCGGCGGCAGTTCCGGCACCGGGGCGAAGGCGGCGGTGGGCGCGGCGGCCAGGGCGCCGGTGGCGTCGATGCCGACGTCCAGCGCTTCGGTCGCCAGGCCATTGCGCTGGGCGCATTCGGTCAGGGTGGCCATGCCGACATACTGCCCCTCGACAAAGCAGCGCAGCTGGCGCGTCGGCTCCAGAGAGGGGGCGTCGGCGACATCGACGGTCAGGCCGCCCTGGGCCGCCGGCGGCGGCTCGGCGGATCCCTGACGCCCGCCCGAGAAGACCAGGGCCAGCACCACGGCCGCCAGGATCGCCAGGGCGGCGCCGACGGCGATGATGATGCGTTTGTCGTTCGAGGGCTGCATGCGGGACTCGTGCGGGGCTGGACGGAGCCAATAACCCCGCCAAGCCTTCGACAGTCAACGCCGAATGCGGCCGTTCGGCGTCTCTAGAGCCTGATCCGCTGAGATGGAATCAGCTTCGCGATTCCGTCGATGCGGTGAATCAGGCTCCAGGTACAAGCGAGAGCATGATTCAGCTTTCAGCCGGAGCCGCTTCGCGGTTCCGTCTAAAACCATCATGCTCTAGCCGCCCAGGCGCGCCAGGGCGGCCTGATAGTTGGCCAACTGGTTGGTCAGATAGGCCGGCACGGTTCCAGACGCGGACGAGGCCGGGCTTTGCGGCGCCAGGGCGCGATAGGCGTCGCGAACGGCCTTCAGCGCACCCTGAAGCGCCTCGCCCGCCGCCTTGACCGAAGCCGGGTCCGCCAGGTTCAGCGTGCGCGACAGGTTCAGGCCGAAGGTTTTGACATCCCCGTCGCCGCTGCCCGCCGGCCCGACATAGCCGGGCGTCAGGCCCAGCCCCGCCAGGGCGTCACGCCCCGGCTCGCCCGCCGTCAGCACGGCGCCGGTCTTGCCGTCGCGGGCGGTGATGCTGAGCCGCTGGAACCCGCCCGAAACGCCGGACTGGACGCCCGCGCCGGCGGGGCCTTCCTTGTCAGAGGCGACGGTCACCTTCAGCTTCATGCCCGACGCCTGTTCGATCTTGCGCGCCAGGGTCTGCAGGGTGTCGCGCGCCTCGATGGTCACGGTCACCGCCCGGCCGCCGTTGGCGGGCGACACCTGGAACCGGTCGCCGACCCGCAACGAGGTGGCGTCGATCAGGCGTTTGGAATCCTTCTGGTCGATCTCGCCTGTCGGCAGGCCCAGGCGGTCCAGCACGCTGGCGCCGCCGCTGACCACCGTCAGAGCCATGGGCGCGGCCTGTTCGCCATCGCCGGCCCAGTCACGTCGCCATTCCACCGCGCCTGTCGCGGCGTCCATCCGGGCCAGATAGGCGCGGGTCGGATCGGTGGCCTTGGCGCCCTCGGGCCGGTCGGCCACGCCGGTCAGCCAGACCTTGCCGTTGACCACCTTCACATCGGCGGCCGTATCGTCGCCCGCGCCGCCGACATAGGTCAGACGGTCGGCGGCCCCGGCAGTCAGATCGCCGGCCAGGCTGATGACGAAGGCGTCGGTTCCGCCGGCGTGGGCGTTGGTCTTGGTCGCCACGTCCAGGTCGCCATTGCGGGTCGCGCCGCTCAGGATCACCCGGCCGCCAGAGACGGCGATGCCCGCCACTTCGCCGCTGGCCAGGCCCAGGTCGCGCGTGGCCGCCAGGGTCGGCGCGCCGGCCGCATCCAGGGTGAAATGGCGCACGACCAGCCGTCCGTCCTCGACGCCGGCGGTGTACAGGTTCGACCCCTCCACCGTCATGGCCTGAACCGAATCGTCGCCCGCCGTGCCGAACTGACGCGTGGCCGTCGCCTCGGCCTTCACCGGGGCGTAGATGTGATCCTGGCTCTCGGTGAAGGTCTGCAGATAGCCGTCCCAGCCGCCGCTCGACACCTCGCCCGGCATGGCCGACCTGGCGCGCCCGGCCACCTGGACCGTGCCGCCCGGCCCGAAGGCCACGGCCGTCGCATGATCTTCGGCGCGGGCGCCGCGACGCTGGGTCCATTGTTCCTGGCCATCGGCGTCGAAGACCGTAACGAAGCTGTCGGCCACCGTGGCGACCTCGCCCGTCTTGCCCGGCTCCAGCGCGCCGACGACCGACCCGGCCACGGCCACCCGGCCATCGGCATCGACCGCAATCGCATAGCCGCTGGCGTTGGTGGCGGCGCCCAGGGCGCGGGTCATGACCACGCGCCCGGCCGAATCCAGCTTCATCAGCGCCACGTCGCGCTGGCCCTTGATGGGCTGATTGTCCGGCCCGGCCGTCACATCGGCCACGATCCACTGCCCGCCATCGGCCGCCGCCGCGCTGGCGCGCACGGTCTCGACCCCTTCGGGCAGCGCCGTCTGGGACAGGCGGCCATCGACCCACTGGGTTTCGCCGATGCGGGACATGCCGGTCTGGTCGGGGCTGAATTTCAGCACCTGCTCGGCGCCGGCCTTGCCATAGCCCTGAACCACATAGGCCGCATCGCCCGAAGGCGCGGCGGTGAAGGCGACCGTTTCCATGGTCACGCCCCGGATCGCCAGGGCCCAGCGGTCCTGGCCCGCCGGCAGGGTCACCGGCTTGCCGGCGACGGTGATCGTCTTGGGCTCCGGCTTGATATGCTCGCGGCCGATGCGGGTTTCGACGCCGGCGGCTTCGAGCTTTTCATTGATGTGCGTCAGCACATTGGTCAGGCTGCGCGGGGTCGATCCCATGTCAGCCAGGTCGATGGCGACGTTGATCGGCGTGGTCGTCTCGCCCACCGTCCGCTTGACCGTTATGCCAAAGGCGGTCGGCCCGGCGAAGGCGGCCACCGGATCGTCGGGCGACCCTTCGTGGATCGGCCCGGTCAGGGACCGGGCGCTGTCGCGCGCCACGGCGGCCGAGGATTTGCTGCTGCTGGACGACACCCCGCCCACCATGCGCACGTCCTGAAGACGCGCGGACGTCAGATAGGTCTGGATCTCGGCCATGCCCGAGGCGAACCGCTTGTCCAGCAGGTTGCGCTCGGTGGTGGACAGGCCCTTGGTCGCGGCGCGGTTGGCCAGGGCGTTCAGCGTGTCCAGCCCCTGATACAGGGCGAACAGCTTGCGATAATCCGCCGAGGCGCCGGCCATATCCAGCTTGGCGCCGCCTTCATCGATGATGCTGCGGCCGCCCAGGGCGGCGCGGACCAGGGCGTCGGCCTGGGGAACCGTGGCCTTGGCGTCCCACGGCGGGGTCGGCTGCTTCTTCTTGGCGGCGGTCAGGGCGGCGTTGATCGTCGGGTTCTGCACCGCGATCGCCGACTGCCCGAACAGGCCCAGAAGATAGCTGTTGTTTATCAAGGACGGACTCTCCCGCCCCCAGCATGATCCACAGACGTTAAGACGAACTGACGATTCGACAGGAACGCGGAATCACGTCGTTCGTTAATCGCCGTGTTCAGCCAAGGAGTGTTGCGATGCTCTTTCCGCGTAGCGTGCTTCAGACCGTGCTGGCCCTTTACGGGTTCGGGACCAAGCCTTCCCCGCGTCGCCGCCATGCGCCGCCGATGATGATCGGACGCGCCGCGCCGCCCGGCCGGGTCTGATCCGCCCCGGCGACCGCGTCCTCAGCCGCCGCGGAACAGCGACAGGATGATCTGCGGCGCCGAGTTGGCGATCGACAGGGCCTGGGCGCCCAGCTGCTGCTGGACCTGCAGGGCCTGAAGGCGCGCGCTTTCCTTGGCCAGATCGGCGTCGACCAGATTGCCGACACCGGCTTCCAGCGAGTCCATCAGCTTGGACACGAAGCCGTTGTGGGCCGTGATCTGCTTGGCCTGCGCGCCCAGTTCGCCCAGGGCGGCGTTCAGCTGGTTGATGGAATCGTCCAGCTTGTTCAGCGCCGTGGTCGCGCCCGTCAGGGTCAGCAGACTGTCGCTCAGCGACAGCTCGATGATCGATCCGCCCAGCGACAGGTTCTTGCCCGACAGGGTGACGAAGGCGTTGGCTTCGGCGTTGGCCAGGAAGCGGATGCCGTTGGTCAGGCTGCCGTTCAGCACATTGCCGCCGTCGAAACTGGCGTTGTCCACGGCCGACTTGATGGCGCGCAACAGGGCCTTGAAGTCGGCGTCCAGCAGCTTGCGCGACTGCGTCTTCAGCGACTGGTCCTTGGCCGCGACGACCTTTTCCTTCAGCTGGTTCAGCAGGTCCGAGACGGATTCCCCGGTCGACAGGGCCACATCGGCGATCGAGGTGGCGCGATCCAGGCTCTGCTTGACCGCCGACAGGGCGCCGATGTCGGCGCGCTGGCCCTGGGCGATGGCCCAGATGGCGGCGTTGTCCTTGGCACCCTGCACCTTCAGCCCGGTCGAGACGCGGTTCTGAACATCACCCAGCCGGTCGTTGGTGCGCGTCAGGTTCTGCAACGCGATGGCGGCGGCGGTGTTGGTGTGGACGCTGTTGGTCATCGCTTCTCGAAGCCCCAGGTATCTGATTTGGCCCGAAGCTATGAGGTGAGTCGTATGCGTATGGTTAACGGCGATTCACCACGCGCATTAACCGCGCGGATCGCTCCTGCGCGGCGAAAAAGCCTTGAAATGCTTACCGGTCAGACGGTGGTGTCGATCACCGTTCCAGCGCTGTAGCGGCCCTCGTCCATCATGCGGACGACGTCTTCGCGGGGCAGTTGGCGCACCACTTCGCCGGTCACGCGATCCAGGGTCTTGTAGACAAAAGAGCCCTTCTGGGGCCCTTCCTCGATCACCAGACGATAGCGGGCGGCGCGTTCGGCCTCGTCGGCCACGGACGACTGGCGATTGTCGAACTCGCCCGAGGGCGTTCCCGAACTGATCGCCGCCACCGCGACGGGGGCTATTTTCGGATTGGCATTCATGTCTCCCGCCACCGACGTTCAGCCGGCGTCTCCGAGATGATGCGCCCGGCGGGTCGGGCGGGGCGCAAGGCCCCGCCCTTCCGCGGCTGTTCTTAGCGGAACAGGCCGAGCAGGATGGACGTCGACGAGTTGGCGATCGACAGAGCCTGCACACCCAGCTGTTGCTTGGTCTGCAGCGCCTGAAGGCGAGCGCTTTCCTTGGCCAGGTCGGCGTCGACCAGGTTGCCGATGCCGGTTTCCAGGCTGTCCTGCAGCTTGCCCACGAAAGTCAGGTGGGTGCCCAGGGCCTTGGAGCCGGTGCCCAGACGCGCCAGGGCCGTCGAGACGTTGTCCAGCGAGGCGTTGACCTGGGCCAGACGCGCCGTGGCCATGGTGGCCGTGGTGATGGCGGCGGTCGACGACAGGGTGACGATCGAACCCGACAGCGACATGTTCTGGGCGGCCACGTCGATGGTGGCCGAACCCGCCGAGTTGGCCATGGCCTTGAAGCCGGCCGTGCCCGAAATGACGCTGATGCCGTTGAACTTGGCGTTCGAGACGGCCGAGGCGATCTGCTTGCGCAGGGCCACGAAGTCTTCGTTCAGGGCATTGCGGGCGGCGGTGCCCAGGTTGGTGTCGGTCGCGGCGAGCGCCTTCTCCTTCATCTGCGACAGCAGATCGGAGACGGTTTCACCCGCGGCCAGGCCGACGTCGACGGCCGACTGACCGCGCTGCAGGCTGTCCTTGACAGCATTCAGGGCGCCCAGCTCGGCGCGTTGCCCCTGGGCGATAGCCCAGATGGCGCCGTTGTCCTTGGCGGAGTTGATCTTCTTGCCGGTGTTGATGCGGCTTTGAACCGAGGCCAGTTCAGCATTGGTGGCCTGGAGGTTCTGCAGGGCGACAAGAGCGCCCACGTTCGTGTTGACGCTGTTCAGCGACATGGCACGTAGTCCTTCTTTCAAGGTGTCCGACGCCATTTTGGCTGCCGGGAGCATTTTGCTCGGACCGGTCGCAGCAAGGAGCGGGCCTGAAGGACGCCGGCGACCCCCGACCATAAACGCTTGTTTTTTCGACGGTACCTTGCCTTAACCACGCCCCATGCCCGGCAAATTCTGCCGGGGTCGGCAAGATCTGCCGGGCTCCCGGCCGATTGTGCCGGGTCAAACGCGCGTCAGGGCGCCTTCAGCCACGCCTCCACGGCCGCCCGTTCGGCGATCAGGGTGTCGATCGCCAGTCGCCGGGCCGCGTCGCAGGTCACCAGGGCGGCCCCACGCGCGGCATAGGCGATCTCCAGGTCCACCAGGGTCGGCCGGTCCGGCAGGGTGGCCAGGGCGCACGGCCGTTCCGCCTCAGCGGGCAGGACCAGGCGCGGCGGTGCAGCCCGCGAGATCGGCGGCGAGGCCGCACAGGCCCCGGTCAAGGCGCCGAAGACGATCAGCGCGGTCGGTGTCGAGAAGGATCTGGGCATCGGCGGCCTCCCGGGCCTGGGCCTGGGCCGCGACCGTCAGGTCGGCGGCGGCGGTTGTGGTGCGGTGATGGGCGTCCAGGCGGGCGCGTTGTCCGGCCTGGGCGGCCTGTTCGATGCGCCGGGCCGAGGCGTCGGCGCGGGCGACGGCCAGTTCGGCCTGGGCGCGGTCCAGCCGCCTCTGCGTCAGGCCGAACGGATCCCAGCGGAACCCCGCCGCTCCGGCCGCCAGCACCAGAACGACCAGCCCGGCCAGGGCCGCCACCGCCCAGCCCCAGGGCGTCAGCAGGTTCAGAAGGGGCGGCCTCATGGATACGCCCTCCGATCCAGTTCGAAATGCGGCCCGTCGCGCAGGCGCTTCCAGTCGCCGCCCCAGACCAGGGCCACGCCCCGCTCGGCCGCCGCCGCCTTCATGGCCCCGGCGATGCGCGGGTAAAGCGGCCAGTCCCAGCGCACGGCGCCGTCCACCAGGGCGGCCACATCGACGGCGTGGCCGGTCAGATGACGGCTGTTCAGCGTCAGGCTGGCCCCGGCGCGGACCAGTTCGGCCTGACGTGCGGAGGTGCGCAGGCCCTCGGTCACCATGAAGTCGACAGGCGTCAGGGCGATGGCCCGTTCGACCACGCCCACCAGGGCCGGATGCACCCCCTCCATCCGGGTGCGAGAGCGGGCGGACAGGACGAAGCTCATCGCCGCCCCCCGACCGACAGGCGCAGCCGCATCTCGGCGAAGACGGCCGCCAACTGCTGGGCCGAGGGCGCCACCAGATACAGCACCATGGTCACGCCCAGCAGGACCATCAGCCCATGGGCGACCGCCGGCAGGCCCTGCGGCGGCGTGCGCGCCACGGCCCAGGTTAGCAGACCCCAGCCCACCCCGCTGGCGACATACACATACAGCCGGCGCCAGAACCAGCGCGCCTCCGGCAGGCCGAGGCCGCCTGGGCTGGCCCCGGCGGACGATGGAACGGGCGCGCTCATGCCTCGTCCTCCAGGTCGAAGGGAAAGGGGGTCCGGCGGCGATCCTGCGTCTCGGCACGGCAATCGTCGGCGTCCAGGTGAAAGGGAAGATCGAAGGTTTCCGGGTCCGGCAGGCCCCAGTCGGGATCGGGATGACGGCTCATGGCGTCACCCGATGGCCGTCAGCAGGATGACGCCCGGCGCGCCCGTTCCGCCCTGGCCGGCGCCGGACATGCCCGCCCCCCCGCCGCCGCCGCCCGCGCCGAAGGATCCGCCCGCGCCGCCGTTGCGCCCGGCGCTCGTCGTGGCCGCTCCACCGCCGCCGCCGCCGCCGGCCCGCGACAGATCCGGCAGACTGGAGCTTGATCCGGCGCCGCCGGCCGCGCCGGACCCGGCCGAACCACCCGACGCCGCAACCCGCAAGGCTGCCCCCTGCCCGCCCACGCCGCCGTCCTGGGCCGTCGTGCCGCTGTCCAGGCCGCCGCCGGCGCCGCCTCCGCCCGGTCCGGCCAGGCCCGCCTGGCCTGCGCCGCCCGTCGCATTGGACGCCGAGGCGCCGCCTGACGCCCCGATCACATCGCCCTGTCCGCCTGCGCCCGCCAGGCCCGAGCTGGATGTACCGCCCGCCCCGCCCTTGCCGCCGCGCGCCGTCAGAATGGCGACCCCGCCCAGGGTCAGCCGGCTGTCGCCGCCGTCCGCTCCCGCGCCGCCCGATAGGGTCGCTCCGGCCCCGCCCGCGCCGATCACCGCCGCCAGACCGGCCGACACGGCGGACGCGGGCAGAATGGCCTGGCTGATACCGCCCGCTCCGCCGCCGCCGCCGCCGAACCGCGCCAGGCCCGCCCAGCCCATCAGACCGCCGCCGCCACCGCCGCCGCCGCCGATCACGCTGGCCGCCACCCAGCGGGCCCAGGCCGGCGGCGTCCACGATCCATTGGCGGTCAGGGCCGTGGTCTCGGCCCGGCCGCAGCCCTTGGGAAACCGCGCCACGCCGGTGGCGGCTTCGACCACCATCACATCCGTCCAGGCGGCGCCATTGGGGCTGACCTTCAGCGTCAGGTCGTCATTGCCCACCAGGCCCAGCTCGGCCCGACCGCTCCAGCCGCTCTGGAACAGCAGCGACAGGGTGTTGCCCGCCGCCGACTTGTTCAGGGTGTAGCGCAGGTCTCCATCCCCGCCTTCGCCCGTTCCGCGCGCCGTCCACAGGGCCTTGTTCAACTTGGCCGAAAAGGGATTGGTCGCATCCGCCGTCGTGCCCAGGCCCAGACGGGTCAGGCTCTGCAGCTCAGTGGGCGTTCCGCCAAGAGGCGCCCAGTCGCCGTCCAGCCGCGCCAGCAGGCCGGCTTCGTCGATCACCACGGCGGCCATGCCCTCGGGCGCGGGCACGGCGCTCCAGGCCCCGGCCTCGAACCGCATAAGGGCGCCGGCCGGACGCCCGCCCCAGGCGGCGCCGGTAGCGTCGGCGGGCAGGATGTACAGGTCGCCGTCGGACGGATCGCCCGGCTGGTCCGCACGGCTGCGGCTGATCACCGCCGTCTGGGCCAGGACGTCCAGCCGGGTCAGCGCCTCGTTCAGCGTCACATGTTTCTGCATCTGCCCGGCCGCCAGATAGGGCAGGCCCAGCCGGGCGGTTTGGTCGTCGCTCATTCCGATCTCCGTCATTGGACGAAGACCAGCATCCGGCGCGGCGAAGCCCAGGCGCGTCGAAGCGGCCGGGCGAAACGGATCCGGGTTTCAGTTCAGGGGCTTGCCCCCGCCAGGACGCGCAATCCGGCGGCCGGGCGCGGCAGTCAGTCGTGCAGATAGACGATGCGGCGTTTCTTGGGATCGGCTCGCATGTCGGCCACATGGCGTTCGTGATCGCCGCTGTCGCGGGCCTGGCGCTCGTTGGCTTCGACCCAGTGAGTGCTTTCGATGTCCTTCTGCAGGGCGCGGGCGGCCATGCCGTGTCCCTGGAAGAAGAAGTCCAGCACGTCGGACGCTACCGGTACGGCCTCGCCCCCCACCGTCAGCACCGTGTCCACGCCCAGATAGGTCATCATGCGCAAGACCGTGGACGGCGACGCCCTGGCCTTCATGGCCTGGACCAGCAGCCAGGCCGCCGCCCCGACCGTATAGGCCGAGCCGACCACCGGCACCCAGGTCAGAAGGCCGTCCAGGCCCACGCCGAACGGCCCGGCGCCCACCGCGCGGTCGGACAGCTTGCGCACGCCCTCGACATTGGACCAGATCTTCTCGATATCGCCGATGCTGCGCCTGGCCATGCGGCCTCCTTGTTCACAGACATGTTTAACGCCACCGTCCGACCAGCGTTCACCGAGATCGTCGCCGATGTCCATCCTTAGTCTTCTGTTGCGACTGGCGCTGATCGGTATGGCCGCGGCCCTGGCGACCACGGCCGCAGCGGCCTTCAGCGGCTTCGGCCACCGCTGGGCGGACATTCTGGCCCAGTTCGCGGCCCCGGCCTTCGCCGGTGCGGTGGGGATCACCGCGGCGGCCCTGTTCGTCGGCGATCGCGTCGCGACGGCCGCCTGCGCCCTGTGCCTGGCCCTGACGGCCGGGGCCGCCTGGCCTCAGTGGTTCCCCGCGCGCCCGCAAACGGCCGACGGACCGTCCGTGCGGCTGTACTCGGCCAATGTCTGGGTCAGGAACAGCGACGCAGAGGCCCTGGGCCATTCGATCGCGGCGGCCGCCCCGGACGTGGTGGTGCTGCTGGAGGTCAACGACGCCATGTTCGCCCGGCTGGACCAGGCCCTGCCCGACCATCCGCACCGCGCGGTGTCCCAGCACATGTCCTTCCGCGGCCCGGTGCGACAGCTGGTGGCCTCACGCACGCCCCTGCGCCGGATAACGGGCGAACCCGCCCCGTTGGGGATCGCCGCGCGGGTCGAGACGGCCCTGGGGCCGGTCACCGTCGTTCCGACCCACCTGACCCGCCCCTGGCCCTTCCAGATTCAGTGGGAGCAGATCCGTCAGGCCGCGACCCAGACGGCTTTCGCGCGCGCGACCGATGGGTCGGTCATCCTGGCGGGGGATTTCAACAGCGTCTCGACCGCCCGCATCGGCCGCCAGATTCGCGCCGACGGCGGCGCAACGCCCGCGCCCGGCTGGCCCGGCACCTGGCCCGCCTTCCTGCCCGCGCCGTTCCGCATGACCATCGATCAGGTCTATGTGTCCCGGGATCTGGCGGTGGCGGATCGCCGCCTGGGCCGGGCCAACGGCTCGGACCACAGCCCGGTGATCACCGAGATCCGCCGCGCCCGCTGATCAGGGCCTTCAGCCGTTCCGCATGCCCATCGGCCGGGAAGTCGGCGGCGATCCAGTCGTCTTCGAACGCCTTCAGCAACCGCCCCGTCTCCGGCCCCGGCGACACGCCCAGGGCCGCGACCTCACGCCCGCCCACGGGCATGCGCGGCGCCGTCCAGTCCGCCGCCACCGCCCGCGCCGCCGCCAGCTCTGACGGCGCAGCGCCCGCCGCCTGGCGCCGCATCAGCCGGTCCGACACCGCCCGTCCGCCCAGGCGATAGACCGCCGCCCGCGCCGCCTGGGCCGTCAGGTCGCCAGCCAAGGCCCCATCGTCCACCGCCGCGACCAGCCGGTCGCGCAGGGCGTTGGACAGCCTCAAACCCGCCGCCGCCGCCCGCACCGCTTCCGCATCAGCCGGCAACAGGACCGACAGGCGCAGGGCCGGATCGTCGCTGATCGCGCACATGGCCTCGAACAGGCTCAGCCCCACATGGTCGGGCAGGACGCGCGCCAACACCCCCGCCCCGGCCATCGCCCGCATCGCCGGACGCGGATCGGGCGCCGCCAACAACTTCAGCAGCTCGGCCGACACCCGCTCGGCCGACAACCCCTCGATCAGGGCGTTCAGGCGGGTGCAGGCGTCCAGCCCCGCCGCATCGGGCGCCCCCTGCCCGAAATGGGCGAAGAAACGGAAGAAACGCAGAATCCGCAGGGCGTCCTCGCGGATGCGGGTCTCGGCGTCGCCGACGAACACGATCCAGCCCGCCCGCGCGTCCTCGACCCCCTGCCCGGTCGGATCGAAGATCGCGCCGGTCCGGTCGGCGTAAAGGGCGTTCAGCCGGAAGTCCCGCCGCGCCGCATCCTCGGCCCAGTCCTGGGTGAAGGCGACCACGGCGCGGCGCCCGTCCGTCTCCACATCGCGGCGCAGGGTGGTGACCTCATAGGGCCGCTTGGACGACACCACTGTCACCGTGCCATGCTCGATGCCCGTGGGCACGGGCTTCAGCCCCGCCGCCCGAGCCGCCGCCACGACCCGGTCGGGCGTCAGACGGGTGGCGATGTCGATGTCGTCGGCGGCGCGCCCGATCAGGCTGTTTCGCACACAGCCGCCGACGAAGCGGGCGCAGTCGGGGCCGCCCTCGGCCTCCAGCGCGTCCATGACCGCCACGGTGCGCGGATCGTCCAGCCAGTCGACGGGCGGCAGGCGGTCGCTCACGCCGCATCCTCCGCCTCGGCCGCCCGATCGCCGTCTTCGCCGTACAGGCGCGCGTGCAGCCCCTTCAACAGCCCCGCCGTCACGCCCCAGATGTAACGTTCGTTCCACGGCATGGCCCAGAAATAGCGCCGGGCGCCGTTCATCTCATAGTGGTCGCGCCGGTGGTGGGCCGTGTCCATCAGGAAGTCCCACGGCGTCTCGAACACTTCGGCCACTTCGTCCGGCGAGGGTGTGACGATCACCGGCGGCGTGATCCATCCGACCACGGGCGTGATCAGGAAGCCCGATCCGGTCTCATACGGATCGCCCAGGCCCAGCACCTGGACCGAGGCGGGCGGCAGGGCCACCTCCTCCCAAGCCTCGCGCAGGGCGGCGTCCACGGCCGTTTCGCCGGGATCCAGCCGTCCGCCGGGAAAGGCGATCTGCCCGGTATGACTGGCCAGGCTGTCGGCGCGACGGGTCAGCAGCACGCTGGCCCCCGCTTCATGGGCCATGACCGGCGCCAGGACGGCGGCGGGCCGCAAGGGGGCGCCGTTGCGCGCCGCGCCGGGGTTCAGGTCATAGTCGGACCGCAAGGGTGCCTGGTCCGGCGACCAATCCGACACCGGCCGCAGCCGGGCGCCGAGACGCGCCTTCAGCGTCTCCAGGCTCATGCCCCCGCCTCCACGGCGCCCAGGTCGAAATCGGCGTCGCCAGACGACACGATCAGCCGCCCGTCGCGCAGGGCGGCCCGCTCGACCAGTTCATAGAAGACCGGCCGCGCGATCCGCGCCCACAGATCGGCCCGCACGCGCACGCGCGGCGCCGGTTCGCCCGTCACGGGGTCCGTCTCGACCACGATGGGAAACTCCGGTCCCGCCGCCGTCTGGTCGCCGACATCGGTGGTGAAGATCAGTTCGTCGCCGTCGCGCTCCACCGCCACGGCGCGGAACGGCAGGTCGTCGACGGTGATCTTCAGCTTCTCGACCGGGGTGACCAGATGATAGCCGTCGGGGTCTTTCCTCAGCACCGTCGAGAACAGGCGCACCAGTTCGGCCCGGCCGATGGGCGAGCCTTCATGCATCCAGACACCGTCGGCGCGGATGACGATGTCGATATCGCCGCAATGGGCCGGGTTCCACAGATGCACTGGCGGCAAGCCGCGCTCGGCGCGCGCCGCCTGGGCCACGCCCGCCAGTCCCGTCTCGGAAGCCGCCTGGATCATGCGACCAGACTTAAGCCGCGCCGCGCCTTGGCGAAAGGCGTCAGACAGCCGGGGCTGTCATCCCCTCGACCGCCCGGGCCCCGACCGGCAGCCACATGATCCGGCGCGGATCGACCGGCCCCGGCAGGCGCACGTTCGGCGCCGCCGCAAAGCCGAAGCGTCTGAAATAGGGCGGATCGCCGACCAGCAGCACCCCAGCCGTCCCCATCGCCTTTGCATGGGCGACGCAGGCCGCGACCAGATCGGCGCCCAGGCCCGCCCGGCGGCTGGCGGCGTCCACCGCGATCGGCCCCAGGAACAGGGCGGGCGTCTGGCCCACCGTGATCTTCCACAACCGCACGGAACCGACGATCCGGTCGCCGTCGCGCACGACGAAGCCCGCCGCGATCCCCGCCCGTTCGCGCAGGCGTTCGGCCGTCTTGGCGAAGCGGCCGGGGCCGAAGGCGGCCAGCACCAGAGCCTCCACCGCCGCCGCATCGGCGGGGGTTTCGGCCTGGACAGGCGAAGGAGCGATCTGGGCGGCGACGTCGGTCATGAGCGCGCGCCGATAGGGCCGTTAGACGTCGTGATCAACCGCCTTTTGAAAAGTCCGGCGCCCGCTTCTGGGTGAAGGCCATGAAGGCCTCCATGGCTTCGGGGCTCTTCATCTGGCTGCCGAAGACCTCGCCCTCCTTGCGCATGATGGTCCACAGGGCCTCGGCGTCGCGCATCAGGGCCTTGGTGCGGCGGATGGAGTTGGGCGCGCGGGCCGCGATCTGGGCCGCCAGTTCGGCCGCCGTCGCCTCGACCTTATCGGCGGGAACACAGCGGTTGGCCAGGCCCCAGGCCTGGGCCGTGCGGCCGTCGATGGCCTGGCCCAGGGCGAACAGTTCGAACGCCCGCTGATGGCCGATGACCTGGGGCAGCAGCAGGGTCGAGGCCGCCTCGGGCGCCAGGGCCAGATTGACGAAGGGGGCCGACAGCAGGGCGTCTTCGGCCACCACCACCATGTCGCAATGCAGCAGCAGCGTCAGGCCGATGCCCACGGCCCGGCCCTTCACCGCCGCCACCGCCGGACGATCCAGATCGGCCAGGGCCTTCAGGAAGCGGAACACCGACAGGTCCAGCGGACCGGCCGCCTGCGCCCCCAGGGCGATGAAGTCCCCGATGTCGTTGCCGGCCGAAAAACTGTCGCCCTCGGCCCGGAACAGCAACACCCGCACAGCGTCGTCGGTGCGCGCCCGTTCGGTCGCCTCGGACAGGGCGGCATACATGGCCTGGGTGATGGCGTTCTTCTTGTCGGGCCGGTTCAGGGTGACGGTCAGGACGCCGTTGTCCAGCCGGGTTTCGATCTCGCTCATGCCGTCTTGTCCTCTTGCACGGCCGTCCACCAGACCACGCCATCGGCGTCGGTCCGGCCCAGGGCCAGTCCCTTGTTTTGCAGATAGTGCAGATGCGCCAGCGCCTCTCCGGTCGCCATGCCCAGCAGGCCGTCGCCCACCGGCCGGGCGAACAGGGCCGGAAACACGTCCACGGCCCGACTGGGCGTGCGCAGTGTCCGCAGCAGGCGTTTCAGCGCCGTCTCATGCCCGCGCGTCAGGGCCTCCAGCCGCGCATGCACCCCGGTGAACGGTTCTCCGTGCGAGGGCAACACCAGCAGGTCGGCGGGCAGTAGGGCCCGCAGTTTCGTCAGCGAATTCATCCAGTCCGCGAGCGGGTCGGCCTGCGGCTCAGTCGGCCAGACCGAGACGTTCGAGGAAATGCGCGGCAGGATCTGATCGCCCGCGATGAACACTCCGTCCGACGAACGCCATAGGCACAGATGCTCCGGGCTGTGACCATCGCCGACCACCACGCGCCAGTCGTCGCCGCCGATGCTGAGAACGTCGTCTTCCCGCACGCGCAGATAGCTGGACGGCAGGGGCGCGACCGCCTTGCCGAACAGGCCGTAGCCGGCGCTCCAGCGGTCGATCTGTTCCAAGGTCCAGCCCGCCCGGCGATAGAAGACCGCCCCGGCCGCGGGCGCCGGCCCGGCGTCGGCCACCAGCATCCGCGCCGTCACATACTCCAGCCGCGACATCAGCAGCGGCGCATCGAACCGTTCGCACAACCAGCCCGCCAGGCCGATGTGATCCGGGTGCATGTGGGTGCACAGGACGCGCGTGACGGGACGCCCGCCCAGGGGACCGGCCAGAACCGCCTCCCACCCCTCGATCGAAGCGGGTGTTCTCAGGCCCGTATCGACCACCATCCAGCCGTCGCCGTCTTCCAGCGCATAGAGATTGACGTGATCCAGCGCCATCGGCAGCGGCAGACGCAGCCACAGGACGCCCGGCGCGACCTGAACCGCCTGGCCTGGCGCGGGCGGGGCGTCACAGGGGTAGCTCAGACCCCGGGCCGGGCTGCGGGACGATCCGTCCGCCAAGTGCGTCTCCAATCAAAACGGATGGAGATAAGCCGATCCGCGGCCATGCGTCCAGCCGTCGCCGCAACTCGGTCTTGACCCGGCCCTTTCGCGGAGCCAAGGCTGCGCGCCAGTATTCCGCCCCAGGAGCAGCCCCGTGTTCAAGACCCCCCTCGCCGTCCTCAGCAGCGCCACCCTGATCTGCGCCACCCTGGCCACTCCGGGGTTCGCCCAGCAGGCGGCCGGTTCGGCCGTGCGCGGTTCGACCAGCACCCAGGAAAGCCAACAGGAGCGCGAAAACGCGCGTGAGTCGGCGCGCGGCGCCGCCGAAAACCAAGGCCGCACCCGTTCGCGTCGCATGCGGGCCGCCCCGCCGGTCGATCCCGCCGTGGCCATGGCCGAGGCTCAGGCCATCCTGACCACCGCCAACAACAGCTGCGTCCCCACTGAGGCGGCGATGATGGGACAGGACCAGGAACGCAACAAGGTCTACGAAGTGGCCTGCGCCGCCGGCACCGGCCCGGGCTATATCATCCTGGCCAAGACGCCCGCCGAACTGACGGACTGCGTGCTGCTGGCCAGCCAGGCTGATCGCGCCCGCGCCGCCAATCCCGAAGCCGAGGTGGATGTGTGCAAGCTGCCGGGCAACCAGAACCCGCTGGGCGTGATCACCGGTTACGCCCAGACCGCCGGCGTGACCTGCACCATCGACCAGGGCACGGCCATTGGTCGCAACGCCGGCAAGGATGTCTATGAGGTCGGCTGCAACGGCGTGGACGGCTACTGGGTCGAGCGCGACGACGCCGGCGTCTGGACCAAGACGGAATGCACCATCATCACCTCGCAGAACGCCGCCTGCCGGTTCACCACCACCGCCGAAATGGCCGCCAGCTTCAAGACGCGCCTGGTCGGCACGGCGGCTGACGACTGCGACGTGACCGCCGTCCGCTTCATGGGCGCCAACAACAACGGCCGCTTCTACGAAGCCAAATGCGCCGCCGAAAACACCGGTTATATCGCCCGCACCAACCTCGAAGGCGCGGTGCAGCAGGTCTATGCCTGCGCCACGGCCCAGCGCATCGGCGGCGGCTGCACCCTGACGCCGGCCACGGCCGCCAACGAAGAATAAGGCTGTCGTTCAGCCTTCGATGGACCGGCCCGGCGGGATATCCCTCCGGGCCGGTTTCGTTTTCGCCTAGACTTTCACGAACGGAGTCCTAGCCTCCGGCCCGATGCGCATCGCCACCTGGAACGTCAATTCGGTCAACGCCCGCCTGCCCACGGTGCTGGAATGGCTGGAAGCCGCGCGGCCCGACGTGGCCTGCCTGCAGGAAATCAAATGCGTCGACGAGAAATTCCCGCGCGAGGCCCTGGAAACGCTGGGTTACAACGTCGAGGTTCACGGCCAGAAGACCTATAACGGCGTCGCCATCCTGTCGAAGCACCGGCTGTCGGACGTGCGGCGCGGCCTGCCGGGCGACGACACATCGGGCGTCGAGGCCGAGGGCCCCCAGGCCCGATACCTGGAGGCGGTGGTCGAGGCGCCGCAACCGGTTCGGGTCGCCAGCATCTATCTGCCCAACGGCAATCCGATCGGCACGGCCAAGTTCGACTACAAGCTGTCCTGGTTCCGGCGCCTGCACGACCACGCCCGCGACCTGCTGGCCCTGGAGGAGCCGCTGGCCCTGTGCGGCGACTACAATGTCATTCCGACGCCCCAGGACGCCAAGAACCCCGAGGCCTGGCTGGGCGACGCCCTGTTCCAGCCCGAAAGCCGGGCGGCGCTGCGGGCGCTGAAATGGCTGGGCCTGTACGACGCGTCCGAGCTGGGCAACCAGCCGCCCGGAACCTTCACCTTCTGGGACTATCAGGCCGGGGCCTGGCAGAGGGACCACGGCATACGCATCGACTTCGCCCTGCTGTCGCCCCAGGCGGCCGATCGGTTCCGCGGCGTCGAGACGCACAAGGACGCCCGCGAAATGGACAAGCCCAGCGACCATGTGCCGGTGGTGGTCGATCTGGACCTGGGCGACTGAGCCATGGCCGAGGCGTTTCGCAACCTGCTGTTGATCGCCCTGGCCGCCGCCGCCCTGACCACGGGGGCGCTGGCCCTGGCCTGGTGGATGCAGCCGGAGCGCCGCCTACGCCGCGCCATGCTGAAGGCCCTGGGGCATGCGACCGAGGCCGAAGCCTTTGCGCCGCACGAGGGCAAGGCCGCCGCCCTGGATTTCGACCAGGGCCTGCTGGCGGTGCTGTGGGCGCGCGGGGCGCATGGGCTGGTGTATGACTTTCCCGAGGTCGAGGGTGGAGAGATCATCGTCGACGGTTGCGTCGTGGCCCGCATCCGGCGGGGCGAACAGCGCAAGGCCCTGGACGTCATGGCGCCCGAGGCCGAGCAGGTGGTCCTGCGGCTGATGTTCGCAGACGCCCGCAATCCCGAGTTCGAGCTGGGCCTGTGGAACGCCGCCGCGCCCGGCGTCGGCGGCTCGTCGGCCGAGGCCCTGCGCCTGGGCCGGCGCTGGCTGTCCCACATCGAGGCGCTGTTGAAGGCCTAGGCGCAGGGGTCTAGAAGCCCCGGCTGAATCCCTGTTTCCGCTTTCTGTCAGGAGGCCGTCGTGGCCCGCCTTTTCGACGCCTATATCGTCGCCGACTGGACCGCCGCCGAGGGCAAGAAGCTCGGCGACAACTCTTTGTGGATCGGCGTGGCCAAGCGCGATGTGCGCTTCCGCCTGTATTCCGAGACGCACAATGTGGCGACCCGCGCCGAGGGAGAGGCCCTGCTGGCGTCCATCCTGGCCGATCATCGCAAGCGCGGCGACCGGGTGCTGGTCGGGTTCGACTTCAACCTGGGCTATCCGACGGGCACGGCCGCGCGGCTGAAGCTGGACGGGACGCCGTGGCGCGCCCTGTGGTCCTTCATCGACAAAAATGTCGTCGACAAGCCGGACAACACCAACAACCGCTATCAGGTCGCGGCCAAGATGAACCGGCTGATGACCGACGAGGCCTGGCCCCTGTGGGGCGCGCCCGCCAGCCAGGCCCAGCGCTGGCTGACCACCACCAAGCCGCCCGAGGGCGCCGGCGCCGACATCCCCGAGTTCCGGGCCACCGAAGACGCGGCCCGCAAGGGCAAATTGCAGCCGAAGAGCGTCTGGCAGATGCACGGCGCCGGCGCGGTCGGCGGCCAGACCCTGGTCGGCATTCCGGCGGTGATGCGCCTGCTGGAGACCATGGGGCCATCGGCCGCCGTCTGGCCGTTCGGCACGGGGTGGCGCGAACTGGGCGCCGACGACGTCGAGCCGCTGTCGGCCCTGGTGGTCGAGGTGTGGCCGTCGCTCTACGGCGCCAAGCCCGAGGCCGGCGAGTTCAAGGACCAGGCCCAAGTCCGCGTCACGGCCGAACGCCTGGCCGCCATGGACGACGACGGAACCCTGGCCCAAGCCTTCGCCCCGCCCAAGTCCGCGACGCCGGACCTGATCGAACAGGTCGAGCAGGAAGAAGGCTGGATCCTGGGGGTATAAGGTTCCGGGGAGCTAAGGTTTTGGGCGTTTAGCCTTCGATCGACGCCTCGCGCTCCAGGGCGCGCCAGCCGATGTCGGTGCGGTGGAAGCCGCCGGGCCAGTCGATCTTGCGAATGGCGGCATAGGCGCGTTCACGCGCCTGCTGCACATCGTCGCCCAGGGCGCAGACGCTGAGCACCCGCCCGCCCGCGGCGACCAGCTGGCCGTCCTTGCGCTCGCGGGTTCCGGCGTGGAACACCTGAACATGAGGGCCGAAATCCTGGGCCGCGCCGCGGATGATCGAGCCTTCCAGCGGGCTGTCGGGATAGCCCTTGGCCGCCATGACCACGCAGATCACCGTCTGGGGCTTGAAGGCGATGGGCGGCAGACCCGAGACGTCGCCGCGCGCGCAGGCCAGCAGATAGGGCACGAAGTCGCCGTCGATCCGCATCATCAGCACCTGGCATTCCGGGTCGCCGAAACGGGCGTTGAACTCGACCACCTTGGGGCCGTCCGCCGTGGCCATCAGCCCGGCGTACAGCACGCCGCGATAGGGCAGGCCTTCGGCCGCCATGGCGCGCACCGTCGGCTGGACCACGCGGGCATCGGCCTGTTCGACCAGTTCGGGGGTGAAGACGGGCGCCGGCGAATAGGCGCCCATGCCCCCCGTGTTCGGCCCCAGGTCGCCATCGAAGGCGCGCTTGTGATCCTGGGCGCCGCCCAGCAGAACCGCCCGCTGGCCGTCGCACAGGGCGAACAGCGAGCCTTCCTCGCCGTCCATGAATTCCTCGATCACCACGCGAGCGCCGGCCGAACCGAAGCGGCCGCCCAGCATGCGTTCGATCTCGGCCTCGGCGTCCTTGCGGTCCGGGCTGATAGCCACGCCCTTGCCCGCCGCCAGGCCGTCGGCCTTGATGACATAGGGCGGCTTGAACACGTCCAGGGCCGCGCGGGCGTCCTTCAGCCGCTCATAGACGCCATATCCCGCCGTGGGGATGTCGTGCCGTTCCAGAAAGCCCTTGGCGAAGGCCTTGGAGGTTTCCAGCTGGGCCGCCTTGGCGGTGGGGCCGAAACAGGGGACGCCCGCCGCCGCCAGCCGGTCCGCCAGCCCCGCCTCCAGCGCCGATTCGGGGCCGACGACGACCAGATCGGCCTTGATCTCGCGCGCCAGGGCCGACAGTCCCTCGGCGTCCGTCACCTTCAGGTCGCGCAGTTCCCCCAGCGTCTTCATGCCCGGATTGCCGGGCGCACAGACCAGCCGCGTGCACAGCGGCGACTGCGCGATCTTCCACGCCAGGGCGTGCTCGCGCCCGCCCGATCCGACCAGAAGGATGTTCATGGCCGCGCAATGGCCTCAAGCCGGGGCGCGGTCAAGGCATGGAATGGGTGAACCCAATCCTAAGACCGGGCCTAAGGCCAGGCCCTAAAGCAGAGCGAAGAGCACATAGGCGGCGCCCGCCAGCATCACCAGAACGCCGATGGCCACCAGCGGCATGGGGCCGCCCTGACTGCGACGCGCCAGGTCGCGCTCGGGCGGGGTGGACCGGTCGGTGGGGTCGGTTTCGCGCGGATCAGCCATGCGGCGGCAACGGTTGGCGGCCCCGCCCCGTTCCCGTCCGGCCGCTTGTCCTTTAGTCTGAGGCCATGAGCCACGACTCCTATGTCTTCGAGGGCGCGGCCCCGGCCGAACCGGCGCGCGACAACAATCCGCCGCTGTCGATCTCGGAACTGTCGTTCGCGCTGAAACGCACCCTGGAGGAGCGGTTCGGCCATGTCCGGCTGCGCGGCGAGATCAGCAAGGTCAACCGCCACGCCTCGGGCCATGTCTATCTGACGCTGAAGGACGACAAGGCGGCCATCGACGGCGTGATCTGGAAAGGCTCGGTCCGCAGCCTGGGCGTCCAGCCCGAGACAGGGCTGGAGGTCATCGTCACCGGCAAGATCACCTCTTACCCCGCCCGTTCCAGCTATCAGATCGTGATCGAGACGATGGAGGCGGCCGGTGCCGGCGCCCTATTGGCCCAGTTGGAGCGGCTGAAGACGAAGCTGCGCGACGAGGGCCTGTTCGAGGCCGCGCGCAAGCACCCGATCCCGGCCTTTCCCGCGGTTATCGGCGTGGTGACCAGCCCGACCGGGGCGGTGATCCGCGACATCCTGCACCGCATCGCCGAACGCTGGCCCTGCCGGGTGATCGTCTGGCCCGTGGTGGTCCAGGGCGATGCGGCGGCGGCCCAGGTGGCGGCGGCGGTGCGCGGGTTCGACGCCCTGCCCGCCCACGGCCCCCTGCCCCGGCCTGACGTGGTGATCGTGGCGCGCGGCGGCGGCTCGGTCGAAGACCTGTGGGCGTTCAATGACGAGGCCCTGGCGCGCACGGTGGCGGCGGCGTCCGTTCCCGTGATCTCGGCCGTGGGGCACGAGACGGACACCACCCTGATCGACTTCGTGTCCGACCGACGGGCGCCGACGCCGACAGGGGCGGCCGAAATGGCCACGCCGGTGCTGGCGGACCTGAAATACGCCCTGGCCGACCTGTCGGGCCGTCTGGCGCGGGCCGGGGGGCGGCTGGTCGAGGATCGGCGCACCCGCCTGCTCGCCGCCGCGCGCGGCCTGCCGGCGCGGCCCGAGGACCTGCTGGCCCTGGCGCAGCAACGGCTGGACATGGCGGGGGGGAGATTGCGATCCAGCCTGCAAGAGAATGTCAGCGCCCATCGACACGACTTCATCACCATCGCAGGGCGCCTGAACCGGGGGCTTCTGGACGGGCGGATCGAGAACCGGCGTGACCGTCTGAACGCATCCGCCGCGCGACTGCCGCGAGCGTTGAAGACGCACACTGACGCCAAGGGACACACCCTCGCCCGCGTCACCGCCCGGCTGTCGGACGAGCCGCTGAAACGACGTCTGGACCAACGCGCCGCGCGGCTGGAAGCTGTCAGCCATCGGCTGGCACGTTGGCCCGACAATCTAGGCCGAACGACGGAACGCCTGGCCGCCCTGGCCCGCGCCCTGGGCAGTCTGGACCCCGCCAGGCCCAAGCCCGGCTTCGCCCGCGTCGAGGATGCGGACGGCGGCTGGATCACCCAGGCGGCCGGTCTGGCGCCGGGCCAGGCGGTGCGCCTGGTCTTCCCCGACGGCGCGCGCGGCGCCCGCATCGACGGCGAAGGTGGGGGCGAACCGGCCGCATCATCAGCCCCCCGTCCACGACCGGCCAAGGCCCGCCCGCCGACGCCGGGCCAGGGCGACCTGTTCTGACCGTCATCTCCCGTCAGGCGGGCAAGGCTTGGCGCACGCGCTGCGGCGCCGTTATCGTGCGGTCATGACCGATGCGACCACCCCCGGCCAGGCCACCGTCCACTATGGCGACGGCGAGTTCGTGGTGCTGAAACCCGGCCGCTATGTCACCTGTGCGGTGACGGAGCGCCCCATTCCGCTGGAGACCCTGCGCTACTGGAACCCCGAGCGTCAGGAAGCCTATATCGGCCCGATCGAGGCGCTGAGCCGCATGGGACCGATCGATTGACCGACACCCGTCGCCGCCTGCTGCTGGGAACCGGCGCCCTGATGATCGCTGGGCGGGCCGCCGCGCAGGCTTCGACACCGACACCTACGCCGGGCCTGAGCCTGAACGGCGAATGGCGCCAGGGCGGTTTCGCCTTCGGCCGCACCTGGCCGCGCGCCCTGGTGTTCGTGGACGGCGAGGCCCTGACAGCGGCGTCCGATGCGGGCCTGTTCGTCATCGGTTTCGACCGCGATGCGCCCGGTTCGGTTCAGATCGAGGCGCGGGCATCGGGCGGGCGCAACGCCCGCCGGACGCTGGACATCGCGCCGGGGCGGTTCCCGTCCACGGTCGTCAACGGCCTGCCGCCTTCGACGGTCGCGCCGTCGGACCCGGCCCTGCTGGAACGCATTCGGCAGGAGGTGCTGGTCAAGACCGAAGGCTTCGCCAGCCGGGTCGCCGGCGATGACTTCCGGGCCGGGTTCGACTGGCCCCTGGACCGGTATCGCATCACCAGCGCCTGGGGATCGCAGCGGGTGCTGAACGGTACGCCAGCGCGGCCCCACTATGGCGTCGACCTGGCCGCCCCCCAGGGCACGCCGATCAAGGCCCCGGCCGACGGCGTGGTGGCCCTGGCGCGCGCCGGCCTGCATTTCGAGGGCGGGCTGACGCTGATCGACCACGGTCAGGGGCTGATCACCGCCTATCTGCACCAGTCGCGCATCGAGGTTGAGACCGGCCAGCGCGTCCGTCGGGGTCAGGCCATCGGCCGGATCGGCATGACCGGCCGCGCCACCGGACCGCATCTGTGCTGGCGCATGAAATGGCGCGACCGCAATCTGAATCCGGCCCTGATGGTCGGGGTCAGGGCGCCGGAAATCGTTTACAATCAATCCTAAGATTACGGATTGGTCATGGTACGCTAACCATTGTCCGCCTATCGTTGAAACCTCTGCGCCAGACCATCGGCGCCCGTCTTCTGGCTTCCCCCTCATGTCGTCCCTTCAAGCCGTTCAAATCCTTCTGATCGACGACAACCAGCACATGCGGGCCATCGCCTCGGCGATCCTGCAGTCCGCCGGCATCCGTAAGGTCATCGAAGCTTCTGACGGCGGCGCCGCGCTGGAGGCCATGCGCGACCACGCCATCGACCTGGCGCTGGTCGACTTCAACATGTTCCCGCTGGACGGGGTGGAGTTCACCCGCCTGGTCCGCAACAGCCCGGACAGCGCCAACCCCTATCTGCCGATCATCATGATGACCGGCCATTCGGAAAAGAGCCGGGTGACCGAGGCGCGCGACGCCGGGGTGACCGAGTTCGTGGCCAAGCCGATCACGGCCAAGGCGGTGCTGGAACGCATTCAGGCGGTGATCCTGCGGCCCCGCCCGTTTGTGAAGGCCGACACCTATTTCGGTCCCGACCGCCGCCGGCACAACTCGGACAACTACAAGGGCCCGTTCCGGCGCGCGGCCGATCAGGGCCGCGTGGCCTCGGATTCCAGCGCCGCATAGACGGCGTCCGGCCACCGCTTGTGAACCCAGAACCAGTCGACCGGATGTTCGCGCACCCGGTCCTCGACAAAGGTCGTCACCGCCTGGACGCCGCGGGCGATGTCGGCGGACTTGTCGGCCGTGGCCGTCAGGACGATCGGCTCATGCACCGTCAGGCGAAACCGCACGCCCGGCAGGCGGGTGACCGACAGCGGCTGCAGGACCGTGCCGAACCGCAGCGCCAGGCGGCTGGGCCCCGGTGCGGCGTTCACCGGCTGGCCGAAGAAGGTCACTTCCGGGCCTTCCGAGAATTTCTGGTCGTTCATCAGGGCCACGGACTCGCCCCGCTGCATGCCCGCCAGCAGTTCGCGCGCGCCGTCGCCGCCCTTGGGCGCGAACAGCTTGACCCCATAGCGGGCGCGGTTTCGGCGGATCATGGCGTCGACATGAGGGTTGTTGGCGGCGCGATAGGTGATCTGGCACGGGATGCCCGCCGCCAGGATGGCCGCGGCCATCAGCTCGAAATTGGCCAGATGGCCCGAGACGAAGACGACGGGTTTTCCGTCTTGCCGGATGGCCTCGAACCGTTCGGCGCCGACGATCTCGATCCGGCCCGACGCGGGCGTCAGTCGATCCATCACGGCCAGTTCGGCGAAGGTGCGGCCCGTCTGTTCCCACTGATCCGCCGCCAGGCGCAGCCGCTGGGCCGGGTCCATGTCGGGAAAGGCGATGCGCAGGTTGCGCAGCACCGTGCGCTGGGTGCCGGTGCGCGGCCCCAGGGTCCGCAACAGCCAGCCGCCGAAGGCCGAGGCCCGCTCGACCCCCAGGGCGCGCAAGACGGCGATCAGCAGGCCGAAACCCGCCGCCTCGGCCCGCCAGGCCAGATCCTGCATCCGGCCGGGCCGGTCACCAGGCAATGGTGATGCCGCCGTCGACCACCAGGGTCTGGCCCGTCATGTAGGAGGCGGCCGGAGACGCCAGATAGACCGCCGCCCCGGCGATCTCGTCCGGCTGGCCCATGCGCTTCAGCGGCGCGGGATCGGTCACCTGCTTCAGCAGGTCCGGGTTCTCCCACAGATATTTGGCGAAGTCGGTCTGGATCAGGCCGGGCGCGATGCAGTTGACCCGCACGTTCGACGGCCCCCATTCCACCGCCAGGTTGCGCGCCAACTGCATGTCCGCCGCCTTGGAGATGTTGTAGGCGCCGATCAGGCTGTTGCCGCGCAGGCCGCCGATGGACGAAATGATGACGATGGCGCCGTCCTTGCGCTCCAGCATCTGGGGCGCGGCCATCTGGATCAGCCAGTGGTTCGAGACGACGTTGTTCTGAAGGATCTTGTCGAACTGCTCGTCCGAAATGCCCGCCATCGGCCCGGCATAGGGGTTGGTCGCGGCGTTGCAGACCACGATGTCGATGCGGCCCCAGGCGGCCATGGTTTCATCGACCAGACGCTGCAGATCTTCTTTCGAGGCGATGTTGGCCGGAATGGCGATGGCCCGGCCTTCGCCGTGTTTGGCGTTGATGGCGGCGGCGGCTTCGTCGCACGGGCCGGCCTTGCGCGAGGAAATGACCACGCGGGCGCCGTGTTCGGCCATGCGTTCGGCCACGGCCAGGCCGATCCCGCGCGAGGATCCGGTGATGACGGCGACCTTTCCGGTCAGATCGAACAATTGCATGGGGATTTCCTGGCGATTCGTCAGACGCACACTAGCGGTGCGTCCCTGATACCCCGATACTTGACCGATTCCACCCGGGAAGGCGTAGACCCATCCCCATGCGCAGCATCACCACGGCGTTTCTGGCGTTCGCCTATCTGTTCCTGGCCATGACGGTCGGGGTCTTCATCTGGCGCGCGGGGTTCGGCGCCGGAGCGGGCGCGGCTGGGACCATCGGAACCCTGGCCTTGTTCGGCGCGGTGCATGGGCTGATCGCCCAGATGTCGGACCGCCGCGCGCTGAAAAAGGAAATCGACCAGGTGCGCGAGGCGCATCGCCTGCTGGCCGACGCCCTGGAGGAAACCCAGGGCGCCCTGTCGGGTCTGGCCCAGGCGATCGAAAGCGGCGCCCTGAACCGCACCGAGGAACTGTCGGGCGAGGTGCGCATGCTGGAGGGCCTGGTCCAGCAGATGAACGAGACGCTGGAAGACCGTTTCCGCGCCGGACCTGTGGCCGTGTCCGATCCGGTCGAGGCCCGCCGCCAGCAACAGACCAACGCCCTGTTGCAGACCGTGCATGAGGCGCTGAGCGAAAACCGCGTCGATCTGTATCTGCAGCCGGTGGTGTCCCTGCCCCAGCGGAGGACCATCTTCTACGAAAGCTTCACCCGTCTGCGCGACGAAACCGACCGGGTCATGATGCCGGCCGAGTATCTGTCGGTGGCCGAGGGCGAGGGTCTGGCGCCGGTGATCGACAACCTGCTGCTGTTCCGCTGCGCCCAGATCGTGCGGCGGCTGGCGCGCCAGGACCGCAAGGTGGGGGTCTTCTGCAACATCGCCCTGACCAGCCTGGGGGACGAAACCTTCTTCCCGCAGTTCCTGGAGTTCCTGAGCCAGAACCGCGACCTGAACCAGGCCCTGATCTTCGAACTGGGCCAGGCGGTGTTCGAGGCGCGCGGCGCCGTCGAGGCCCGCAACATGGCCAAGCTAGCCGACCTGGGCTTCCGCTTCTCGATCGACAAGGTCCAGACCCTGGACCTGGATTTCGCCGACCTGCAACGGTCGGACGTGAAATTCATGAAGGTGGCGGCCGACCTGCTGATCGAACAGCTGCTGGATCTGGACGGCGCGGCGCCCCTGCGCTCCATGCCCGACATCCAGGCCGCCGACTTCGCCGGCCTGACGCGCCGCTACGGCATCGAACTGATCGCCGAAAAGGTCGAGAGCGAGCGTCAGGTGGTCGATATCCTGGAACTGGACATCGCCGCCGGCCAGGGTCACCTGTTCGGCGAACCGCGCGCCATCAAGGAGCAGGTGCTGGCCGAAACCGATCCGCCGCCGGAATTCCTGCGTTCGACCCTGCGCAGCGCCGAACAGCGTCGCCGTTTCGGCTGAACTGTCGTCAATCGGCAATCCTGGCCCGCTAGAGACGCCCCATCAGTATGGGAGCGTGCATCATGAAACGTCTGGTGGGATTTGCGGTGGTGATGGCGCTGGGCGCCTGCAGCCAGGCCAAGGGCGATGCGCCGCCCGCCCCGGCCGAGGCCCCTGCCGCGACCGCCGAAACGCCCCAGGCGGCGCCGTTCGACATGCAGGCCGTGCCGGTCAGCACCCGCGACCTGGGCGCCTTCCCCTTCCTGCACCTGCCCGAGGGCTTCGCCGGTCCGAACGCCACGGATCAGGCGCTGGAGATCAAATACGTCTTTCCGGGCGGCGCCCTGACCGCCGTCGAGGGGCGGTATCGGCACATCCGCGTCTATGCCGCCAAAGGCGCGCCGTGGAACGAGACCCTGCTGCTGCGCCGCCTGGAAGACCAGATCAAAACTCTTGGCGGAGTTCAGGTCTATGACGGCGCCCTGCCCGACGCCGTCGGCGCCAAGATCCGCGCCGACAATCCCCGGTTCGTCCAGGACCTCTACGACCCCTGGCCCTATCGTTTCCGCCAGTATCTGATCCGCACCGCCGACAGCCGGGTGTGGATCGAGCTGGGCTATGGCTACAACGCCGAAATGGTCGATCTGAGCATCGTTCAGGAAGACCTGGCGCCCAAGGCGAACTGATCCCGGGGGTTTCGCCCGCCGGCTCCAGAGGCTAGGTCGGCGGGCATGACCCAACCCCATCCCCTGCCCCATCTGTCGGCCGTGGCCGGCGACTATGACGTGCTGCTGTGCGACGTGTGGGGCGTGATCCACAACGGGCGCGAAAGCTGGGCCGCGCCGTGCGAGGCGTTGAGCCGCTTCAATGCGGCGGGCGGCACGGTGGTGCTGATCTCCAACTCGCCGCGCCCGGCCCATGGGATGATCCCCCAGATCGACGCCCTGGGCGTGCCGCGCACGGCGTGGCAGGGGGTGGTCACCTCGGGCGACGCCACCCGCGCCGAACTGGCCCGGCGCGCGCCCGGCCCGGCCTGGATCATCGGCCCGGGCCGCGACGAGGCCCTGAACGCCGGCACCGGCGTGACCCCGGCGACCGGCGCCCAGGACGCCGCCTTCGTCTCGGTCACCGGACCGGAAGACGACGAGACCGAAACGCCCGAGGATTACCGCGAACGCTTCATCCCGGCGGTGGAGCGGGGGCTGGAGATGATCTGCGCCAACCCCGACCGGGTGGTGCAACGCGGCGACCGGCTGATCTATTGCGGGGGCGCGCTGGCGGACATGTACGAAAGCCTGGGCGGCCGGGTGGTGATGGCGGGCAAGCCGCACGACCCGATCTATGACCTGGCCATCAAGGCGGCCGAAGACCTGCGCGGCGGGCCGATCGACCGGTCGCGCATCCTGTGCATCGGCGACGGCGTCATCACCGACGTCATGGGGGCCAACCGCCAGGGACTGGACTGTCTGTTCATCGCGCAAGGCATCCACGGCGACCAGGCGCGGGGGCCGGACGGCGCCCTGGACCCCGCCCGCGCGGCCGATCTGCTGAAGGCCGAGACCACCTACGCCCGCTACGCCGCGCTGGAACTGGCGTGGTGAGTGTGGTCAAGCGGCGCGCACGGCGCTAACACCCGCCCATGAGCAATCTGGTCCAAGCCCATCCGTCCGGCGGCTATATCCTGGATGAACTGTTCGTCGGCATGACCGCCGAGAAGCGCGTCGAGATCACCGAGGCCCGCATCGTCCAGTTCGCCGAGGCGTCCGACGACTTCAATCCCGTTCATATGGACGAGGCCTATGCCGCCAAGACCGCCTATCGCGGGCGGATCGCGCACGGCCTGCTGTCGGCCTCGGTCGGATCGGCGGTGGTGGGCACGATGCTGCCCGGCGCCGGCGCCATCTTCCTGAGCCAGACGCTGACCTTCCAGAAACCGGTGCGGATCGGCGACACCCTGATCGCGCGCGTGACGGTGGCCGAGGTCGATCCCGAAAGCGCCCGCGTGGTGCTGAAGGCCCAGGGTCTGGTGGGCGAAGACGTGGTGATGGACGGCGAGGCCCTGGTCCGTGTGCCGCGTCGGCGGCGCCCGGCGAAGGACTGACTTGTCCGCGCGCATCATCCGCGGCTGGCGCGATCTGGCGCCCGATCTGAAAGGCGCGGCCGTGGCCGTGGGCGCTTTCGACGGAGTGCATCGGGGCCATCAGGCGGTGATCGCCGACGCCGCCCGCGCGGCCGATGATCTGGGCGCGCCCCTGGGCGTCGTCAGTTTCGAGCCGCATCCGCGCCGTTTCTTTCAGCCGGACGCCGCGCCCTTCGGCCTGATGACGCCGGACCAGATGGCGGCGGCCCTGGGCGACCTGGGGGTCCAGCGCCTGTATCTGCTGCCGTTCGACGCCGAGATGGCGGGCATGAGCGACCGGGAGTTCGCCCAGCGGGTTCTGGCCGACGGCCTGGGCATACACCATGCGGCGGTCGGGTTCGACTTCACCTTCGGCAAGGGACGCACCGGCTCGCCCCAGGCGCTTGGGGCCTATGGCGCCGAGATGGGCTTCACCGTCTCCACGACCCAGAGGATCGATGACCCGGACGGACTGAAGCTGTCGTCCAGCGCGGTGCGCGAGGCGCTGAAGGCCGGGGACATGGCCCGCGCCGCCGCCATCCTGGGCCGTCCCTTCGCCATCGCCGGCGAAGTCGTCCACGGCGACAAGCGCGGGCGGACCCTGGGCACGCCCACCGCCAATGTGCCGCTGGGCGGATACATGCGGCCCGCCTTCGGCGTCTATGCGACCCGCAGCCGGTTGCCGGACGGCCGCGTCATCGACGGGGTGGCCAGCTTGGGGGTGCGGCCGATGTGGCGTACGCTAGACCCGATGCTGGAGGTCTGGCTGTTCGACTTCGACGGCGACCTGTACGGCCAGACCCTGGAGACGCAGTTGATCGCCTGGCTGCGGCCCGAGGCGACCTTTGACGGTCTGGAGGCGCTGAAGGCCCAGATCGCCGCCGACGCCGAGGCGGCGCGGGCCGTGCTGGCGATCAGTCCAGCGTCGCGATGATCCGGTCCAGCAGCGAGGTCTCGCCCGCCGGGATCACATCGGCGATCTTCCAGCTCTGGCCTTCCTGCTCCAGCTTCAGGGTCTGGGTCCGGGCCTGACCATCCACCGTGAAGGCGACCTGGGCGTCGGCCTTGAACCGTTCGGTGGGCGTGACGGTGACCGAGGTCAGGCGCACCTGGCCGTCCTGGCAGCCGCAGACCGGATCGTGGTTCAGGAACGGAACCTGGCCCTGGTTCTGGCGGAAATCGCCCCCCACGGCAGCGTTGAAGGTACGGCCATACAGGGGGTCGCGGCCCGGCGGCGGCGCCTCGCCCGCCGCATTCGCCTCATACATCGCATAGAGGGCGCGGACGAACGGCTCCGGCCCCTCGGTCGCGGCCTGATAGACGGCGGGGCGGCCCGGCGGCAGGGCGGCGGCGGCCGGCGCATCGGCCGGTTCGCCCGCATCGGGATCGGAACAGGCGCCGACGCTCAGGCCGGCGGCGACAGCAGCGATCAGGGCGAAACGGCGCATGGCGTCCTCCACTTGCTGTCGAAACTATCGACGCGAAGCCCGGCGCGGGCAAGCGCCTCAGTCGCGATCCAGCGCCTTGCCGCCCGCCTCGATCCGGGCGTTCGAGGCGGCGATGTTTTCCGCCAGCGACGGATAGCCCGGGTTCAGCACGTCATCGACGCGCCAACCCAACCGCCCGCGCTCCAGCTTCAGGACCGAGGTCTTGTCCTCCCCGGCGTTGACGAACCGCACCGTGGCCACGACCGCACCGTCGTGCGCGGTCGCCAGGGTGACGGCGCGCACCGACAGCCGTTCCCAGTCCTGGCAGTTGCAGATGGGGTCGGCGTCCAGATAGGGCAGGTCTTCGGTCGCCAGTTCGGCGTCGCGGCGGATCAAGGCGTGCATGCGCGGGGACCAGACCTGTTCGCCGGACCAGGGCCGAGCGTCGTCGCCGTCGGCATAGCTGGCGTAAAGGGCGCGCACGAAGGCTTCGGCGCCCTCGGTGGCGGACGGAGGGGCGACGACCTGCACTGCGGCCTGGGATTCGGTCTGGGCGATCAGGGTGGCGGCCTTGGGCGGCGGGGCCTCGGCCGCACGCTCACAGGCCATCAGGCCCAAACAGCAGACGACGGCGACGAAGGGCAGGCGCATGACGGGGGTCTCCGGTTCGATCCGCAGGCTGAACCGCGCCCGGCGCGCCGCCAAGCCTGCGGTTCCTGACGATCCGCGCTGGCGCCGCCCCCCCGGCCTCTGCTAGACCGCCGGAACCATGACCGTCCGCGTCGTTCGCCCGATTTCGATTAGCCGCCCGGCGTAGCGCCGCAGGGCCCGCCCCCGCGCACGCCGGGATCGAGATCGACACGCGAACGGATCATCCTTGAGACGCTGAGACTTTCCATGGCCAACGACACCCCC
>NZ_CALMFB010000017.1 GCF_937863155.1 uncultured Brevundimonas sp.
TGGTGCTGACCCGGCGCGCGCCGGCGGTTCGGCAGGGGCGGTGGCTGCGCCTGGCGGGGCATCCGCTGCTGGCCTGGTCGGGCACGGCGGTCGCGGTCGTGGCGGCGGTGACGGTGGCGCTGAACCCGCCCGCGCCGCTGGTGAAATTCGTGACCGTCATGGCTCCCGCCGTGGCCGAAGCTGTGCCCGAACGCGCACCCGAGGCGCCGACCGTTTCGCCCAGACGCGGCCGCGCGGTGGTGCCGGCCTCAATCGCGCCCGTGGCCGCAACATCGTCGAACGCAGAGTTCGCCGCGCCGCGCGCGATGGGCTGGGGACCGCCTGCACCGCCGCCACCCCCGCCGCCGCCGCCTCCGCCGCCGCCTGCTCCACCACCGCCTCCGCCTCCCGCGCCTCCCGCGCCTCCGCCCCCGCCGCCGCCCGTGATGATTTCATGATGGCCGTTCGCGGCGGTTGAAGCGGCGTTTCGGCGCGATCCAGATGACCGCGTCCGCACTGTCGCGGATGCAGCCCATCGGATGTTCCCATGCTGGATATTCTGCTTCTCGCCGCTTCTCTGGCGGTCGGCCCGCAGGCGGCCCCGCCTCCACCGCCGCCGCCGCCCGCACAAGGTCGCAACGTCTCGGTCCAGCGGTACGAATGCACCATCAACGGCGTGCGCAGCAGCGACTGCCCGCCGCCGCCCCCGCCGCCTGCGCCCCCGCCGGCCCCGCCGCCTCCGCCGCCGCCTGCGCCGCCCGCACCGCCACCTCCGCCTCCCCCGCCCCCGCCCGCTCAGGGGCAGGGGACGCAGCACGTCTGGACGCCCTGACCGGCGCAGCGGTCGGATTCAGGACGTTGTGAATGTCAGAGGGGCTGGGGGGGCGGGCGCGACCGGATCAGGCCGCGGGCTTGATCCGGTTGTCGTCGTCCAGCATCACGACGCGGGGCGACCACTGACGGGCCGTTTCGTCCTCCATCTGGGCGTAGGTGACGATGATCACCTTGTCGTTCTTCTGGACCAGGCGGGCGGCCGCGCCGTTGACGCCGATCACGCGGCTGCCGCGCGGGGCCTCAATGGCGTAGGTGGTGAAGCGCGCGCCATTGGTGATGTTCAGCACATCCACCTGTTCGTGCGGATAGACGCCGGCGGCGTCCAGCAGATCGCCGTCGATGGCGATGGAGCCTTCATAATCCAGGTCGGCCTGGGTCACCGTCGCGCGGTGCAGCTTGGCCTTCATCAGGGTGACCAGCATGGGGAGCGCCGTTCGCCTTGTCTTCGCGGGGCCGGAACGCGCCCCGCTCGCCGCCCGGATATAGGGGTTCGGAAGCGGCGCATCAATCGTCATGCTGCGATGCAGCGTGGCCGGTTCGCCCGTTACGCGACCTTCATTTGACGGTTACGCCTGCCGCGTTAGGGTCGACTTGGCTGAATTTGGCCGCCGTCTGGACCTATCCCTCCCCGATGAAACAGTTTTTCCTGACGCTTCTGGGCGTGTTCGCGGGCCTGATTCTGTTCGTGATCGTGGTGCCGTTGATGCTGATCGTCATCGCCGCCAGCGCTTCGTCCAAGCCGTCCACGCCCTCGAACGCCGTGCTGGAGCTGGACCTGCGGGCCGGGCTGACGGACCAGGCGCCGTCCAATCCCTTCGCCAGCTTCGGCGGATCGGGCCTGTCGGTGGTCCAGGTGGTGGACGCCCTGGCCCAGGCCGAGAAGGACGCTCAGGTCAAGGTTCTGCTGATCCGCCTGCCGGAAAGCGGCATGACCCCCGCCGCCGCCGACGAGGTGCGCCAGGCGGTCCGTCGCTTCCGCGCGGCGGGCAAGCCGGTGATCGCGCACTCGCAGGGCTTCATGCCGGTGGGCGCGGTCATGTCCAGCTATATGGTCGGGGCCTCGGCGTCCGAACTGTGGATGCAGAACACGGCCAATTTCCAGGCCACGGGCTTCTCGGCCGACGAGGTGTTCCTGGGCCGGGCGTTCGAACGCTATGGCGTGCGGCCCGAGTTCGAGCAGCGCTACGAATACAAGAACGCGGTCAACATCTATAACCAGAGCGACTTCACCGAGCCGCACCGCGAGGCGATGCGCGCGTGGATGACCTCCATCTACGACAGCGCCCTGGCCAATGCGGCCC
Source organism: uncultured Brevundimonas sp. (assembly GCF_937863155.1). GTDB lineage: Bacteria > Pseudomonadota > Alphaproteobacteria > Caulobacterales > Caulobacteraceae > Brevundimonas. Next base: position 2,115 of record NZ_CALMFB010000017.1, read on the forward strand.
AGGACCGCAAGACCACGCCCGCCGCCCTGAAGGCCGTGATCGAGGCCGGCCCCTACAGCGCCGCCCAGGCGCTGGAGCGCAAGCTGATCGACAAGATCGGCCAGGTCGAGGAGGCCGAGGCCGAGGCCAAGCGCCGCGCCGGGCGCGGTTCGGACATCGTGGAGATCAGCGACTATATCTCGGCGCGCGGCGAACGGGCCGGCTCGGGCCGTCACGCCATCGCCATCGTCGGCGGCGAGGGCGCGATCATGACCGGTTCGGGCCAGAGCGCCGATCCGTTCGGCGCCGGTTCGGCCATCCGTTCGGACGACACGGCCGAGGCCATCTATGACGCCATCGAGGACAAGGACGTGAAGGCCATTGTGCTGCGCGTCTCGTCGCCCGGCGGGTCGCCCGAAGCGTCGGAACAGATCCTGGCCGCCGTGCGCGCGGCCAAGGCGGCGGGCAAGCCGGTGGTGGTGTCCATGGGCGCCTATGCGGCGTCCGGCGGCTACTGGATCAGTTCCGAGGCCAATGAGATCGTGGCCCAGCCCTCGACCCTGACCGGCTCGATCGGCGTGTTCGGCGGCAAATTCGTGCTGGCCGACGCCCTGGGTCGGTTCGGCGTGGACATGCGCGGCCTGTCGGTCGGCGGCGACTATTCCGACGCCTTCTCGCCGGGCCAGGCGTGGACGCCGGACCAGCGCCGGGCCTTCGCCGCCTCGATGGACCGCACCTATGACGAGTTCATCACCCGCGTGGCCACGGGCCGCCGCCTGCCGCCCGCCCGGGTGCGCGAGATCGCGCGCGGCCGGGTCTGGACCGGCGCCCAGGCCAAGGCCCTGGGCCTGGTCGACCACCTGGGCGGACTGGAGGAAGCCATCGGCCGCGCGCGCGCCCTGGCGAACATCCCGGAAAACGAGTCGGTGCGGTTCAAACGCTATCCCAAGGCCCTGTCGCCGTTCGAGGCGCTGTCCGAAGCCTTCGGCGTCCAGTCCGAGGCGGCGCGCGCCCTGGTCATGCTGGGCGGCGTCATGAACGATCCGACCGCCCAGGCGACGATGCGCCAGATCCAGGCCGACCGCGCGCGGGGGCAGGGGGCGACCGTTCTGGCGGATCAGCCGTTCTGACGGCTGCGGCACACTGGCCTGTGAAGGGTTCGTCCATTGACCGTTCAGGTCTTAGGACCGACATTGACCGTTCAGGCGTTCTCCCTGACGCCCGCGTAAGGATGTTCGATGACCCAGTCTGACGGTTTCGCCCGCATCGGCATGGCCGCCCGTCGTCGGCCTTCGGGCCTGCTGGCGCCGTTCGTGTGGCTGGCGGGACTGGTCGCCTCGGTCGCGGCCCTGATCGTGGGCGCCGTGCTGGCCGTGTTCACCGCCCTGGCCGTGGCGGTCTTCGCCCTGTGCGCCGGCGTGGTGGTCTTCTTCGCCGGCCTGGCCTTCCGCGCCCGCCGCTCGGGCCAGCCGCGCCGCCGGGCCGACGACCCCGAGGTGATCGAGGCGCACAAGGTCGGCGGCACCTGGGTCGCCTATGGCTGGGACCGCTCGGCCCGCTGAGGCGGCGATGACCCTGAACATCCTGGACGCCCCGTCCCCCAATTTCGACCAGCGCCGCGCGCCGCCGGACATGCTGGTGCTGCACTACACCGGCATGCAGACCGGCCATGAGGCGGTGGCCCGGCTGCGCGACCCGGAGGCCAAGGTCTCCGCCCACTATGTCGTCAACGAGGACGGGTCGATCCTGCGGCTGGTGGCCGAGGAACGCCGCGCCTGGCATGCCGGTCGCGGCGTCTGGCAGGGCGAGACGGACTGCAACGCCGCCTCCATCGGCATAGAGATCGTCAATCCGGGCCATGAGTTCGGCTATCGCGCCTTCCCCGACGCCCAGATCGAGGCGGTGATCGCCTTGGTCGGCGACATCCGGTCGCGATGGACCATTCCCGACGTCCGCATCATCGCCCATTCCGACCTGGCGCCGGATCGCAAGGAAGACCCCGGCGAACTGTTTCCGTGGAAGCGGCTGGCCGGCGCCGGCCACGGCCTGTGGTTCGACCCGGCGCCCGAGCGGATCGCCGCCCTGGGCGCGCCCCTGTCGCCGGGCGACGAAGGGCTGGGGGTCATCGTGCTGAGGTCCGGCCTGCACCGGCTGGGCTATGGGGTGAAGCCGGGCGGCGACTATGACGATGAGACGCGCCTGACGGTCATGGCCTTCCAGCGCCACTGGCGCCCGGACCGCGTGGACGGCGTGGCCGATGGCGAAACCCGCGCCCGCCTGGTGGGCCTGCTGCAGCTGGCCAGCGCCGAAAGCGTGACGGGCGTGCTTTAGTCCGACTTCACATGCCCAGCGCCTGGCGCACCGCCTGTTCGGCCGCCCCGCCATTGCCGCAGACCAGGATGGTGGAGGAGCCCTGGCCGTCCGCGTCGCGCGTCGTTTCCCGGCGGCATCGCGATTGCGGCGGCTGATAGGTGCGGTCGCGCGGCGCCGGCGTGCGCGTGTCCAGTTCGAACCCCCTGTCGATGGTCGCCTGATCCAGGGTCGGAAAGCCCAGGTCGGCGCCGTTGGCGGTTTCGTCGTTCGGAAGCCAGCCGGCGGTGGCCCCCAGCGCGCCCGCGGTCGTGCCGTAGGTGCCCATCAGGGCGGCGACGCGCCGGTCGGCGCAGGCCTGGACGGTCTCGTTCTGGCCGCGCGGCGTGGTCTCGCAGCGATGGATGGCGCGGGCGTGCAGCTCGGCGGTCATTTCGGCCTCGCGGTCGGGCGCGGGCTCCTGTGTCGTCATCAGGGCCGCCAGGGCCAGGATCGAAATCAGCATGGGTCGGGCCTCAGCGCGTCCAGGTGCGGTTGCAGACGAAGGAATAGGAGAAGGACTGGCCGTCCGGGCTGACCACCCGCTCGCGACGGCAGCCATTGCGGTCGGCGGGCGCGGGCGCCTCCGGCTCGGGTTCGGTCTGGGGTGCGGGTGGGGCGGCGGCGCGTTCGGCGGCCTGGCGCTGCCGCTCCGCCATCCGCTCGGCCTGCATCTCGCGCCGCGCGACGCAGACTTCCAGGCTTTCGTCGTCCGGGCGGTAGTCGATGCAGTGGCGGGCGTAGGTCGCGGTCTGTTGCTCGGCCGGACAGTCGCCGGCCATGTCCGTCAGGGCGTCGCACGGTTCGCCCCACAGGCGCAGGGCCTGGGCCTCTTCCTCGGCCCGGCGGGCGGCACGGACTTCGGCCCGGACGGCCAGTCGTTCGGCGCAGACCTCGATCAGTTCGCCCGGCGCCGCCTGACCGTTGATGCAGGCCGGCACATGCGGGCCGATGCGCTGCATGCGCGCCTCGTCCGGCGGGCTTTGCACCGTGGCGAACATCAGGGCGGTCAGAAGCGCGATCATGGGCGCACCCTAGGCGAACGCCGGTCCGCCGCTACTGACGGCGTCTGACGGCGCCGGTTGACCTGAGCGGGCGCGGGGCGCATCTGTCCGGCGCCAGACGGCCGGGCGGTCGCCCTGCTTCGCCAAGGCTTCGCAGGGCCTGCCCTACGAAGCGGGACGCGAAGTAGGGAGGAAAGTCCGGGCTCCACGGTGAAGAGGCGGCGGATAACTTCCGCCCGGGGCGACCCGAGGGACAGCGCCACAGAAAGCAAACCACCCGCGTCTCGACGCGGGTAAGGGTGAAAGGGTGGGGTAAGAGCCCACCGCGGTCTCGGCAACGCGACCGGCATGGCAAGCCCCGCCTGGAGCAAGACCGAATAGGGGCGTCGCGCGGGTTCGCCCGCAGGGTTCACCGCCCGAGACGCCCGGGTTGGTCGCGAGAGCCGCTCCGCAAGGGTCGGCCCAGAGGAATGATCGTCGCCGCCTTTCGGGGCGGAACAGAACCCGGCTTACAGGCCGTCTGGCATTTTCCTCCACACCTCATCCCCAGGCGTGATGCGCGTTAACCCCTTGGGCGACAAGGCGGCGCATCATCGCTCCACAGGGTGTGAATACTTAAATGTTCCACATTTGTTCCAGTATAGCGCCCGGCGTGACCAGTCCGCCACAGCCCAATCTTGGTTAAATCGCGTCAACCATTCCCATTGAGGCCCATTTGATCCCATGCTATCCCAGTCGAATGAACTGGGGCTGCGTCGCGATCTGACGACGGGAATCTAAAGGGAGCGGACCGCAGGGTCCGTGTTGGGGCAGGGCGTGTTTTTCTCGACCTTCGAGAAACAGCTGGACGGCAAGCGCCGGCTCCTGATCCCCCAGGAGTTCCGTACGGCCGACAATGGCGCCGACGCCCGCATCTTCTGCTTTCCCTCGATCGAGGCCGACTGCCTGGAGGCGGGCGGGGACCATCTGCTGGCCACCTATGTCGAGATGATCCGTGGCCTGCCGTTCGGCTCGAAGGAACGCTCGTCCCTGGAGTGGCAGGTGCTGGGCGAACAGACGCGCCTGGCCTTTGACGGCGGCGGGCGGATCACCCTGCCCGAAGGTCTGTGCGCCGAGGCGGACCTGGGCGAGACGGTGATGATCGTGGGTCTGGGCGACCGGTTCCAGATCTGGAACCGCGACAAATGGGCGGCCCGCCGCGCCGAACAGCGTCAGGCGGCCAAGGACGGCATGGCCCAGCTGGGCGCCCTGCGCCTGGCGGCCCAGCTGAAGGTCGAGGGGGGCGGATCATGAGCGGCCCCCACGCCCCCGTCCTGCTGGCCGAGGTGATCGAGGCGCTGGCCCCCGCGCCCGGCGATGTGATGATCGACGCCACCTTCGGCGCCGGCGGCTACACCCGCGCCATCCTGGCGGCCGGGGCGACCGTTATCGCCCTGGACCGCGACCCGACGGTCCGGCCGCACGCCGAGGCGGTGGACGCAGATTTCCCTGGCCAATTCCAGCTGGTCCGCACCCCCTTCTCTGGCCTGGCCGAAGCCTTCGCCGGGACGGGCGAGCCCCGGCTGGACGGCGCCGTGTTCGATATCGGCGTCTCGTCGATGCAGCTGGACCAGGCCGAGCGGGGCTTTTCTTTCCTGCGCGACGGGCCGCTGGACATGCGGATGTCCGGTGAGGGCGAAAGCGCCGCCGACATCGTCAATGGCTGGGACCACGGCCCCCTGGCCCATATCTTCAAACTGTATGGCGAGGAGCGGCAGTCGGGCCGGATCGCCAGCGTCATCCTGCGTCGCCGGGCCGAGGCGCCCTTCACCCGCACCCTGGATCTGGCCGAAACCATCGAGAAGGCCGTGGGCGGGCGTCGCGGCGCGCCCATCCATCCGGCCACGCGGGTGTTCCAGGCCTTGCGTATCGCCGTCAATGACGAACTGGGCGAGCTGACCCGGGGGCTGGAGGCGGCCGAGGCGACCCTGGCGCCCGGCGGGCGTCTGGCGGTGGTCACCTTCCATTCGCTGGAAGACCGGATCGTCAAACAGTTCCTGACCGAGCGCACCGGCAATACGCCCGGCGGATCGCGCCATGCTCCCGTCGCGGTCGATACGCGCCGACCCAGCTTCACCCTGCAGTTCAAGGGCGCGCGCGAGGCGGGCGAGGCGGAACGCGCCGCCAACCCTCGCGCCCGTTCGGCCCGGTTGCGCGCCGCCGTCCGCACCGACGCCCCGGCCTGGAGGGCGGCCGCATGAACGCCCTGGCCCCCGTGCGGCGTCTGTTCGACTGGAAGATTCGCGGCGTTCGCTGGATCGAGATCATCGGCGTGGCCTGCGTCGGTCTGATGATCCTGTTCGTCTATGTGGCCAAGGCGGGCGCCGCGCGTGAAAGCGCCCGGATCGGCGAGCTGGAACGCGAGATCGACCAGAACCGCCAGCGGGTCCGCCTGCTGCGCGCGGAAGCGGCGCGGCTGGAGCAGCCCGGCCGGCTGGAGGCCCTGTCGCGCGGCATCGGCCTGGAGCCGCTGGATTCCCAGCGTCAGGCGGGCGAGACGGCCCTGACCGAACTGGCGCCCGACGCGCCCGCGACGACGGTCGAGGCGCCGGTTCAGGCGACGGCCGCGCCCGTGGAAGGGGAGGCGTCGCAATGAGCGTTCAGGACCCCCACGCCTGGCCGGCCAGCCCGTCTTCGGCCCAATCCTCGGCGCCGCGCCGCATCGCGCCGGGCTGGCGCTGGGTCGCCGAACTGATCTGGCGGCTGGAGCACGCGTTCGAGCGCGCGCGCGCCGATGCGCGACCCGAAGAGGACGCGCGGGTCCGCATCTTCGTGATCATGGCCGGCTTTGCGGCGGCGTTCGCCGCCCTGGCGCTGGGGGCGGCCTATGCCGCGCTGCTGGCCGGGCCGGGTCGGGTCGGGGCCGCGTCGGACCCCGCCGTGCTGGTGCGCGCCGACCTGACGGACCGCAATGGCCAGCTGCTGGCCAGCAACATCACCCATTATGGCCTCTATATCGAGCCGAAGGACGTCTGGGACCGGGCGGCCGCCGCGCGCCAGATCAAGCAGGCCCTGCCGCGCGTGTCGTGGGCGCGGCTGAACAAGGTGCTGAACGGCGATCGCCGCCTGATCGTCATGCCGGGGCTGACGCCGGCCGAAAAGGCGGCGGTGCACGACCTGGCCCTGGGCGGCGTCACCTTCGAGCCGGAGGATCGCCGCGTCTATCCGCTGGGCGCCTCTGCCCAGCACCTGGTCGGTGATGCGGACACCGGCGGCCTGGGCGTGTCGGGCGCCGAGCTGGCCTTCAATGATGAAATCCGCGCCGCCGGTCGTGCGGGCCAGGACTTCCCCCTGTCCATCGACATGCGGGTGCAGGGGGTGCTGGAAAACGAACTGGCGGCGGCCGCCGAAACCGCCGGCGCCAGGGGCGCGGTTGGCGTGGTCACCGACGTGCATACGGGCGAGGTGCTGGGCATGGCGTCCTGGCCGACCTTCGACCGGACACGGCGCGGCGCGGCGCCGGAAGGCGCGACCCTGAACCGCTTCACCTCGGCCCATTACGAAATGGGATCGGTGTTCAAATCCTTCACCATCGCGGCGGGCCTGGACACCGGCCGCACCGACATGGGCACCCTGTTCGACGCGTCTAAGCCCTTCATGATCGGCAGCCGCCGCATCACCGATTTCCACGCCAAGAACAAGGTGATGACGCTGGAGGAGGTCTTCCTCTATTCGTCCAACATCGGCACCTCGCGCCTGGCGGTCGAGATGGGGCCGGACGTGATGCGCGGCTATTTCCGGGGTCTGGGCCTGCTGGACGCCGCGCCGATCGAGCTGAAGGAAAGCGCCCGCCCCACCGTGCCGCGCCGGTGGGATGATTCCACCCTGGCGTCGCTGTCGTTCGGCTATGGCGCCATGATCACCCCGGCCCAGCTGGTCGCCGCCTATGGCGCCCTGACCAACGGCGGGCGTTATGTGCCGCTGAGCCTGCGCAAGGGCGGCGCCCGCAATCCCCAGATCCGTCAGGTGATCTCGGAAGAGACGTCCCTGACCATGCTGGACCTGATGCGCCGCAACGTCGTGCGCGGATCGGGCGGCCGGGCCGAGGCGCCGGGTCTGCGCGTCGGCGGCAAGACCGGCTCGGCCAACAAGCTGGTGGGCGGCCGCTATGACCCGACCCACGCCATCGGCTCGTTCGCGGCCGTGTTTCCGGCCGACGGGCCGGTCAGCGCCCGCCGCTACGCCATCTTCATCCTGATCGACGAACCGGCCGCCTATCCGCGCACCGGCGGTTTCGTGGCCGCCCCGGCCGTGGGCCGCATCGCCGACCGTATTGCGCCCTTCCTGGGGGTCGAGCGCCGGGCCGACCGCTGGCGCGGCCTGGACGGCAAGGCCCTGCCGCAGGACGCCGAAGTGGCCCAGCGGGCGGAGGGCGCCCTGTGAGCCTTCTGAACGGCGGCGCGCTGAAACTGTCCGAACTGCTGCGCCGCGACGTGGCCGCCGACCCGGTCATCACCGGCCTGACGTCCGACAGCCGCAAGGTGGCGCCCGGCGCCCTGTTCGTGGCCTTGCCGGGGACGCAGTCGGACGGCCGCGCCTTCATTCCCCAGGCCCTGGCCCAGGGCGCCGCCGCCGTGCTGGCCCCGACCGACACCCCGGACGGGGCGGCGCCGGTGCTGGTGACCTCGGGCGATGTGCGCCGGGCCTATGCCATCGCGGCGCGCAGTTTTTACGGCGCCCAGCCGGCCACCTGCGTGGCGGTGACGGGCACCAACGGCAAGACCTCGGTTGCCGCCTTCTGCCGCCAGATCTGGGCCGCCCTGGGCCTGAAGGCCGCCAGCATGGGCACTCTGGGCGTGGTCTATCAGGGCAAGGGCGCGGCCCAGGCCCTGACCGGCCCCGGCCTGACCAGCCCCGACGCCGCCGACGCCGCACGCCTGCTGGCGGAACTGGCCGGGCAGGGGGTGACGCACCTGGCGCTGGAGGCTTCGTCGCACGGGGTGGACCAGCGGCGCCTGGACGGGGTGGCGCTGAAGGCCGCGGGCTTCACCAATCTGACCCAGGACCATCTGGATTATCACGGCGACATGGACGCCTATCGCGCGGCCAAGCTGAGGCTGTTCGACACCCTGCTGCCGCGCGGACGTACGGCGGTTCTGAACGCCGATTCCGACGCCTTCGGCCCCTTCGCCTCGGCCTCGATCATGGCCGGGGTCGGGGTGATGGGCGTGGGCGAGCGCGGGCGCGACCTGACGCTGATCGAACGGCGCGCGGTGGCCGAGGGCCAGCGGCTGATGCTGGACTGCCGGGGCGACCTGCACGAGGTGCTGCTGCCCCTGGCCGGCGGCTTCCAGGCCTCCAACGCCCTGGTGGCGGCGGGGCTGTGCATCGCGGCGGGGGAAGACCCCGCCTCGGTCATCGCCGCCCTGGAGCGGATCGAGGGCGCGGCCGGGCGGTTGCAGCGGGTGCCCGGACCGGGCCGGGGCGAGGTCTATGTCGACTACGCCCACACGCCGGATGGGCTGGAGACGGTGCTGGGCGCCCTGCGGCCGCACGCCAGCGGCCGGCTGATCGTGGTGTTCGGCGCCGGGGGCGACCGCGACCGGGCCAAACGTCCGCTGATGGGCAAGGCGGCGGGGCGTCTGGCCGACATCGCCATCATCACAGATGACAATCCGCGATCCGAAGACCCGGCCGCCATCCGCGCAGAGGTGCGGGTCGGTTGCCCCGACGCCATCGAGATCGGCGACCGCCGCGCGGCCATCCAGGCGGCCATAGAGATGATGCGCGACGGGGATGTGGTCGTCATCGCCGGAAAAGGGCATGAACAGGGTCAGATCGTCGGCGGGACGACTCATCCCTTCGATGACGCCGCCGTGGCCGCAGAGACGCTGAACGCCCATGCCTGACGCCCATCGCCCGCTGTGGACGGCCCCCGAAATCGCCCTGGCCGTCGGCGGCCGGATCGAGGGCGGATCGTTCGAAGCGTCCGGCGTCGCCTACAACAGCCGCGAGATCACGCCTGGCGACCTTTTCGTGGCGCTGAAGGGCGCGCGCGATGGGCATGAGTTCGCCGCTGGCGCCTTTACCTCGGGCGCGGTCGGCGCCCTGGTCGAACGGCCGGTGGACGGCGGGCCGTGCATCGTGGTTCCCGACACGCTGAAGGCGCTGGAGGCCCTGGGCGCCGCCGCCCGCGACCGCGCGCCCCAGATCCGGCGTGGCGCCGTGACCGGCAGTGTCGGCAAGACCAGCGTGACCCAGGCGATCAAGGCGGGGCTGGACCTGGCCGGCCCGGCCCACAGCTCGATCAAGAGCTACAACAACCATATCGGCGTGCCCCTGACGCTGGCGCGCATGCCGGCGAGCGTCGAACGCGCGGTGTTCGAGATCGGCATGAATGCGCCGGGCGAGATCGCGCCGCTGTCGAAGATGGTCCTGCCGCACGCCGCCTGCGTGACCACGGTCGGCCCGGTGCATATCGAGGGCTTTTCGGACGGCGAAACCGGTGTGGCGCGCGAGAAGGCGGCCATTTTCGAAGGCCTGGCGGCCGGTGGCGTGGCGGTGGTCAATGGCGACAATCCGTGGCGCGACGTGCTGCGGTCCGCGGCGCTGAAGGCCGGGGGACGGATCGCGACCTTCGGATCCGAGATCGGCCACGACGCCCGGCTGATCGACTTTGCGCCCGGCCCTGACGGCGCGCGCGTGACGGCCGAGATCCGGGGCCGCACCCATGTGTTTCCGCTGAAGCAGTCGGGCTTCCACTGGGGGCTGAACAGCCTGGCGGTCATCCTTATGCTGGAGGCGCTGGATGTGCCGGTCGAGACGGCGCTGGCGGCCCTGGCCGATTTCCAACCGCTGGCCGGGCGGGGCCAGACGCGGCGCGTGGCCGTGCCCGGCGGCGCCTTCACCCTGATCGACGAAAGCTACAACGCCAATCCGCTGTCGATGCGGGCGGGGTTCATGAGCCTGGGCGCACGCACGGCGCCGCCGGGCGGCCGCCGCGTGGTGGTGCTGACTGACATGCTGGAGCTGGGCGACCAGGCCCAGGCGCTGCACGCCGGCCTGGCCGAATGGATCGAGGCGGCGGGGATCGAGGTGGTGCATGCGGCGGGGCCGCAGATGCGCTGGCTCTATGACGCCGTGGCGCCCGAGCGGCGTGGCCAGTGGCGCGACACCGCCGCCGCCCTGGCCGAGATCGCCGACGATCTGGTCGGGCCGAACGACATCGTCATGGTCAAGGGATCGAACGGGTCAAAGGCGTCTCTGGTCGCCGCCGCCCTGGCTGATCTGGAACGCCGACACGGCCTGAACGACGCGATGGGGAGCGTCTGAATGTTCTATCTGCTGTACCTGTACTACGCGGATATCGCGCAGGATTATCCGCTGCTGAACCTGATCCAGTACCAGACGGTGCGGGTCGCCCTGGCCATGGCCACGGCCATGATCGTCGCGGTGGCCATGGGCAGCCGCTTCATCGCCTGGATGCGCGTCAAACAGGGCAAGGGCCAGCCGATCCGCGACGACGGGCCGGTGTCGCACCTGTCCAAGGTCGGCACCCCCACCATGGGCGGTCTGATGATCCTGGCTGGCATCGCCGTGGCGGTGTTGCTGTGGGGCGATCTGACCAACCCCTATATCTGGATCGTCAGTTTCGTGACCGCCGCCTTCGGGGTGCTGGGCTTCGTCGACGACTACGCCAAGGTGACCAAACAGACCTCGGCCGGGCTGACATCCAAACAGAAACTGCTGGCCCAGACGGTGGTGGCGGTGATCGCCGGGGTCATGACCGTGGTCTGGATGACCCTGTCGCCGACCTCGCCCAACCTGGAGACGTCGATCGCCTTTCCGTTCTTCAAGGATGTGCTGCTGAACGTCGGCTGGTTCTATGTGGCGTTTGCGGCCTTCACCATCGTCGGCTTCTCCAATGCGGTGAACCTGACCGACGGTCTGGACGGACTGGCCATCGTGCCGGTGATGATGGCGGCGGCGGCGTTCGGCATCATCAGCTATCTGGTCGGCAACTTCATCTTCGCCGATTATCTGGGCGTGCACCATGTGCCGCGCGCGGGCGAACTGGCCATCTTCCTGGCGGCCATCATCGGCGGGGGCGTGGGCTTCCTGTGGTACAACGCCCCGCCGGCCAAGATCTTCATGGGCGACACCGGCTCGCTGGCCCTGGGCGGCGCGCTGGGCGCGGTCGCCGTGGCCACCAAGCACGAACTGGTGCTGGGCATCGTCGGCGGTCTGTTCGTGATCGAGGCGGCCTCGGTCATGATCCAGGTCGGCTATTTCAAGGCCACCAAGAAGCGCATCTTCCTGATGGCGCCGATCCACCACCATTTCGAGAAGATGGGCTGGCCGGAATCGACCGTGGTGATCCGCTTCTGGATCGTGGCGGGCATGCTGGCGCTGATCGGCCTGTCGACGCTGAAGCTGAGATGATCCCGGCCGCCGGCTTTCAGGGGCGTCGCGTCGCGGTCTTCGGCCTGGGCCGGTCGGGGATCACGGCGGCGCGCGCCCTGAAGGCCGGAGGCGCCGAACCGATCCTGTGGGACGATAGCGTCTCCAGCCGCATGCAGGCCCAGGCCGAGGGGTTTGTGGTCGAGGATCTGACGGTCGCGGACTGGTCCGGCTTCGCTGCCCTGGTGCTGTCGCCGGGCGCGCCCCTGACCCATCCGAAACCGCACTGGACGGTGGACAGGGCCAGGGCGGCGGGCGTCGAGATCATCGGCGACATCGAACTGTTCGCCCGCGCGCTGGCGGCCCTGCCGCAGGACCAGCGGCCGCACGTGGTCGCCATCACCGGCACCAATGGCAAGTCCACCACCACGGCCCTGATCGGCTGGGTGCTGAAACAGGCGGGCCTGACCGTTCACGTCGGCGGCAATATCGGCATCGGCGTCCTGGCCCTGCCCGAACCGACGCCCGAGGCCGTCTATGTGATCGAGGTGTCCAGCTATCAGCTGGACCTGACCACCAGCTTCGCGCCGGACGTGGCGATCCTGACCAACATCAGCCCCGACCACCTGGATCGCCACGGCGGGATGGATGGGTACGTGGCGGCCAAGGCCCGGCTGTTCGCCAATCTCTCGACGCCTTGGATCGAGACCGACCTTGAGGTCGAATCCGTCCCCGACTGGCATGGCGCCTCAGTTGCTCTTGTCGGTATCGACGATGTCTGGGGCCGTCAGGTTTTCTCGGATCTGAAGCTGCGCGGCGAGGGAATAATCCACTCTGTCACCAGCCAACGGGGTGGGCCGCCTTTCGCAGGGTATGTTTATGATCGCGATGGCGTCTCTGACGGGGCGACCGGCAGTCCGATGATCAATCTTAGACTGGCTCGATCGTTGCCAGGTCTTCACAACGCCCAAAACGCGGCTTTAGCCTATGGGGCCGCGCGGGCATTGGACGTCGGCAGCACGCCAATCGTGAATGCTCTTCTGTCCTTCCCCGGCCTCGCCCACCGTATGGAGACGGTCGGACGTCTCGGCCGGGTGCGTTTCGTCAACGACTCCAAGGCCACCAACGCCGATGCGGCGCGTCAGGCCCTGTCCAGCTATGACCGCGTCTTCTGGATCGCGGGCGGCCGCGCCAAGGCGGGTGGGATCGACGATCTGTCGGACCTGTTCCCGCGCGTGACCGAAGCCTTCCTGATCGGCGAGGCGGCCGGGCCTTTCGCCGCCGCTCTGGGGGAGACGCCGCACCGCATCAGCGGCGATATGGGCGCCGCCGTGCGTGACGCCTGGCAAGCCGCCGCCGCGACCGGCCGCGAAGAGGTGGTGCTGCTCAGCCCCGCCGCCGCCAGTTTCGACCAGTATCCCGACTTCGAGGCGCGGGGCGAGGCGTTCCGCGCCGCCGTGCTGGCGCTGGGCTCCCAGCCCGAGGGGGCCGCATCATGACTACGCCCGCCTGGTCCCATCCCTTTTCGCGCAACGATCAGAGCGCCATCGCCAAATGGTTCTGGACCGTGGATCGCGGTCTGCTGTCGGCGGCGCTGGGCCTGATCGGCCTGGGGGTGGCGCTCAGCTTCGCCTCCAGCCCGGCGGCCATCGCGGCCGATGAATCGATCACCGACCCCTTCCACTATTCCTGGCGCATGATCGTCTTCGCGGGGGGCGGGGTGACGCTGATGCTGCTGGCGTCGCTGATGTCGCCGCGCGGGGTGCGCCGCATCGCGGTGCTGGGTCTGCTGGGCGCCATCTTCGTGATGATGCTGCTGCCCTTCATCGGCGACACGGTGAAGGGGGCCGCGCGCTGGATCAACCTGGGCCCGTTCGGGCTTCAGCCCAGCGAGTTCGCCAAGCCCTGCCTGATCGTCTTCGCCGCCTGGATGTTCGCGGAATCGCAAAAGGGACGGGGCGTGCCCGGCGTCTCCATCGCCTTCGCCGCCTGGGGCCTGACGGTGGCGCTGCTGCTGATCCAGCCCGACATCGGACAGACGCTGCTGGTCACCACCACCTTCATGGCGGTCTTCTTCATGGCCGGCATGCCGTTGAAATGGGTCGTGGCCCTGGCGGCGGCCGGGGCGGCGGGGATGGCGGCCATCTTCCTGAGCTTCAGCCACTTCCGCGACCGGCTGGCGGCCCACGGTTCGGCCGACGCGGACGCCACCTTCCAGATCGACCGCGCCAGCGAGGCGATCCGCGCCGGCGGCCTGTTCGGGCGCGGCGTCGGCGAGGGGGTGATGAAGCGCAAGGTGCCGGACCTGCACACCGACTTCATCTATTCGGTCGGCGCCGAGGAGTTCGGCCTGATCCTGTCTCTGGCCATGATCGCGCTTTACGCCTTCATCGTCATTCGCGGCATGCGCAAGGCCATGCGCCTGAACGACCCGTTCGAACAGACGGCGGCGGCCGGCCTGTTCGTGCTGATCGGCCTGCAGGCCTGCATCAACATCGCCGTGAACCTGAGCCTGATCCCGACCAAGGGCATGACCCTGCCGTTCATCAGCTATGGCGGGTCGTCCATGCTGGCCATGGGGCTGACCATGGGGTTCGCCCTGGCCCTGACGCGGCGGCGTCCGGGCGCCTATGAACTGGGCGCCGCGCTTCAGCCGCGCCGCCGCCTGTTGCCGTGAGGAAGCCCGTGTCGTCCAAGGCCGTGTCGTCCAAGGTCTGCGTCGTCGCCGCCGGGGGCACCGGCGGCCACATGTTCCCGGCCGAGGCCCTGGCGCGCGAGATGGCGGCGCGCGGCTGGCGCGTGGTTCTGGCCACCGATACGCGCGGCGAACGCTATGCCCAGGCGTTCCCGGCCGAGGAAAGACTGGCCCTGGACGCCGCCACCGGCTCCGGCCCTGTCGGCCTGCTGAAGGCGGCTGTGGCGATCCTGAAGGGCGTGACCCAGGCGCGGCGGGCGTTCCGGCGGCTGGACGCCGGCGTCGTGGTCGGCTTCGGCGGCTATCCGTCGGCTCCGGCCCTGGTCGCCGCCCTGGTCGACGGCCTGCCCACGGTGATCCATGAACAGAATGCGGTGCTGGGCCGCACCAACCGGATGCTGGCGCCGCGCGTCAAGGCGGTGGCCTCGTCCTTCCCGACCCTGGGCCGCGCCGCTCCGGCCGTCGCCGCCCGCGCCCAGGTGGTCGGCAGCCCGGTGCGGGCCGAGATCGCCGGCCTGATGGACCGCGCCTATGTCCCGCCCGCGCCGAACGGCAGAATCGAAGTTCTGGTCACCGGCGGCAGCCAGGGCGCGCGCCTGCTGTCCGAAGCGGTTCCCGCCGCCCTGGCGCAACTGCCGCCCGACCTGCGCGCCCGTCTGAAGGTACGCCAGCAGAGCCGACCCGACGCCATGGAGGCCGCGCGCCAGACCTATCTGGAGGCGGGGATCGAGGCCGAGGTCGCCCCTTTCTTCCGCGACATGGCGGGCCTGTTGTCCGTCGCGCATCTGGTGATCGGCCGGGCCGGGGCCTCGACCTGTTCGGAACTGGCGGTGGCGGCCCTGCCGTCGGTCCTGGTCCCGCTAAAGATCGCCACCGACGACCACCAGACGCTGAACGCCCGCGCCCTGGTCGAGGCTGGGGCCGCCGTGGTCATCGCCGAGGATGATCTGACGCCTGCACATCTGGCCGAAACCCTGGCGCCCCTGCTGTCCGATCCGGCGCGGCTGGCGGCCATGTCGGTCGCCGCCCGGTCCGCCGCCATTCCCGACGCCGCGCGGCGTCTGGCCGATCTGGTCGAGGCGACCGCCGGGGCCTGAGCCGCCTCAGTCGCGCGCGGCCGCGTCTATGGCCGCCACATGGGCCACAATGCCGGCGATGGCGCTGTCCAGGCCATTGACCGTCTGAACCTCTGGCGGATTGTCGGGAGTGCAGGCGTATTGCTGCACCCGGCCCAGCATGCTGTCGGGGGCGATAGGCATGCTGGTCGCCTCCAGCATCACCGGCTCCAGCGCGCGCGGCCCTTCGGCATAGCGCTGGCCCTTCAGCGTCAGCATCCGGTTGCGACAGTCGAAATGCAGCCGGAACCAGACGAAGCGTTCGCCCGTGTCGGTCGTGCGGCCGCTGATGGCCAGCACATCGGCCACCGCGCCGGCGCCGTCGGGCCGGTCGCTGCGCGGCTCGACGAACCAGCCGACGCCCTGATGGTCCAGACCCAGGAAGTCCAGTGTCTCGCCCAGGTCGCCGTGCCGGACGTAAAGCGCCGGTTGGAACCGCATGTCCAGCGGCAGGTCATAGGCATGGCTGATGGCGTCGTCGGGTGAGGCCAGGGGCGCGACGACGGCCGACCGCCCGGCCGCATCGCAGGCGTCGACCCCCACGGCGGCGCGGGCCTTGTCGGGGTCCGTGTCCCAGTCCTGAAGCGCGCCGGGCGTGTAATTCTTGCCGTCGTGCAGGGCGGCGATCGCGCTTTCATGCCACAGCGACTGGGACTGGCGCCCGGCGCAATCGTGCCTCTGGGTCGACCAGTAGGGGGCGTCTTCGGTGTCGAACGGCACATGCAGGCTTCGGGTCCGCAACTGCGTCCGCCGCACAAGGTCAGGCTCGGTCGCCGCGTCATCGACATAGACGGCGGCGTATCGGTCCATGTGCAGGAAACGCAGCCGCGCGGGCGGCTGGCCCGGCGGAACGGCGGCCAGTTGAGCGGTCAGGAGCAGGGCGGTCATGATCATGCGATCATCTTATCGCAGGCCTGCGATAACGCTGCTGTCCGAACCTGACGTCAGTCGTTCAGCTGTGCGCGGCCCAGCCGCACAGCACCCGCGACGGAACCCGCGTCGGCGATGGGCGGCTTGGCGGCGCAGGCGACGGCGGCCAGTTCCGCCGCATCTCCACCGGGCGCAAGGGGTTCGGGCGCGCCGTTGACGGGGGTGATCGGCCCCTCGGTCCCGTCTGCGGCCACCGAGGCGAAATCCAGCCTCTGGCCCGTTTGCCTCGCACAGTCGAACCGCCACCAGGACCAGCCGCCCCAATAGGCCTTGTCGCCGATGGTGAAGTCCGCGTCCGCGACCTGCAGCGACCGCATCCGCACCGCGCCGTCGCCATCCGCCGTGATCGAGGCGGCGTCGGCGAATATGGCCCAGCGGCCGACGCCGGTCAGCACCAGCTGCGGCTGGGCCTGAAACAGCGCCAGAGCGACGAGGGCGCCGATCACGCCGCCACGATCCGTTCGGCCTGGCTCAGATCGACACTGACCAGTTGCGACACCCCCCGCTCGGGCATGGTGACGCCATACAGACGATCCATCCGGCTCATGGTCACCGGATTGTGGGTGATGACGATGAAGCGGGTGTCGGTGCGTTTGCGCATCTCGTCCAGCATGCGGCAGAAGCGGTCGACGTTGGCGTCGTCCAGCGGCGCGTCCACCTCGTCCAGCACGCAGACGGGCGCGGGGTTGGCCAGGAAGACTGCGAAGATCAGGGCCGCCGCCGTCAGGGCCTGCTCGCCGCCGCTCATCAGGCTCATGACCGCCAGACGCTTGCCCGGCGGACAGGCGTAGATCTCCAGCCCGGCCTCCAGCGGATCGTCCGACTCGACCAGTTTCAGTTCGGCCTGGCCGCCGCCGAACAGGGCCTCGAACAGGGCCTTGAAATTGTCGTTGATGATGTCGAAGGCGGCGATCAGGCGTTCGCGCCCCTCGGCGTTCAGCTCGTCGATGCCGTCGCGCAGCTTCGCAATGGCCGACGTCAGGTCGCTGCGCTCCTCGCGCATGGCGTTCAGCCGGTCGCCGTATTCGGTCGCCTCTTCCTCGGCTCTCAGGTTGACGGCGCCCAGGGCCTCGCGCTCGCGCTCCAGCCCGTAAAGCAGGCTCTCGGCCCCGGCGGCGTCGGGCGGGCGGGCGATGGCGTCGTCGTTCAGCTTCTGGCCCAGTTCCTCGGGCGACATCTGGGCCGTCTCGCGCACCTGGTTGGCGGCGTCCAGCAGGCGCTCGGCGGCGGCCTCGGCGCGGGCCGACAGTCCGGCGCGGGCCTCGCGCGCCTGGCCGGCGGCGGCCTCGGCGGCGCGGGCGGCGCGGTCGGCCTCGCCCGCTTCCCCCTCTGCGACCGACAGGGCGTCGGCGGCGGCGGACCGGCGCGTCTCGGCGGTGGTCAGCGTGTTCAGCAGGCGCGCGCGCTGTTCGGCGAAACCGGCCGGCGCCGTCTCGGCCTGGGTCTTCTGCTGGGCGGTCCTTTCCGCATCCTTCTCCAGGGCCGCGATGCGGGCGCGGGCGTCGCGGGCGCGGTTGGACCAGCCGTCGCGTTCGCGGGTCAGGCCGTCCAGGCGCGAGGTGCGGGCGGCCCCCTCGCGCGCCTCGGCGTCGCGTTCGGCGCGGGCGGCGGCGGCGGCGGCGCGGGCCGTCTCGGCGCCCTGACGCGCAGCCGCCAGTTCGCCGCGCAGGGCCTCCAGGGTTTCCGACGGCGCCTCGGTCCCCGCCGCCTCGGCCAGGGCCGCCTGGGCCGCCTCCATCTCTTCGGTCAGGCGCGCCAGGGCGTCGTCCAGGGCCTGGGCCCGCGCCTCCTTCCGCGCCTGATCCCGCGTCAGGGCCTCCAGCCGGTCGCGCGCGGCGCCGACGGCCTTGTCCAGCGGGAAGGGGGCGGCGCGGGCGGTCTT
This sequence comes from uncultured Brevundimonas sp., assembly GCF_937863155.1. Taxonomy (GTDB): domain Bacteria; phylum Pseudomonadota; class Alphaproteobacteria; order Caulobacterales; family Caulobacteraceae; genus Brevundimonas. The sequence goes on from NZ_CALMFB010000017.1 coordinate 20,448, forward strand.
CACCGTCTCGTCGGCGGCGCGCAGGGCCTCGACCGCCGCCTGCATCGCGCCCTGCGCCGTTTCCAGCGCCGGCTTGCCCGCGTCGATCTCGCTTTCCAATTCCGCCAGCCGCGTGCGCTGGGCCAGACGCACCGCCGCCGGTCGCGGCGCCTCGGCCCTCTGGACGAAACCGTCCCAGCGGAAAAGGTCGCCCTCCTTCGTCACCAGGCGTGCGCCCACGGGCAAGGTCCTGGCCAGAGCCGCCGCCTGATCTCGCGTCGCCACGCCACACAGGGCCAGGCGCGCCGCCAGTTGATCCGGCGCCCGGACATGGGCCGACAGGGGCGCGACCCCCTGGGGCCAGTCCGGCGTCGGGACCGTCGCTCCCGCCCAATAGGCCGCCGCCCTGGCGTCCAGGGCCGCGTCCAGATCATCGCCCAGGGCCGCCGCCAGGGCCGCCTCATAGCCCTTGTCGGCCGCCACGCTTTCCAGCGCCGGAGCGTGTTCGCGCCGCGCGGTGACCAGCAGCTGCGCCAGGCCCCGCGCCTCGGTCTGCAACCGGCCCAGTCGGTCCTCGGCCGCCCGCGCCGCCTGCCGCGCCTCGGCCTCGGCCCGGGCCTTATCGCCGCGATCCGCTTCGGCCGCCTCGACCGCCGCCCGGGCGGCCGACAGCTCGGTTTGAGCCGTTTCCAGCGCCGATTGCGCCGCCGCGATCTCGGGCGTCTCCAGCGGACCCAGGGCCTCGCGCTCGCGTCGTGAGTTGCTCAGCGCCTGTTCCGCCCGCGCCACCCGCGCCTCGGCGTCGCGCTTGCGGGCCGTCTCGGCCGAGACCCGCGCCTCGACCGCCGCCACGGCCCCGGCCACCCGCTCGACCTCGGCGTCGGCGGCCCGGCGGGCGTCTTCCGCCACATTGAGCGCGGCCTCCAGCTCTGGCCCGCGCTCGGGCGCGGCGGCGATCTCGGCGGCCAGAGTCTCCAGGGCGTCCGCGACGCGCGTCAGCTCGCCTTCCGCGTCGGTGGCCATGCCGGTCTCGCGTTCGATGTCGGCGGCGATGCGGGCGGTCTCGGCGCCCAGCCGTTCGATCTCGGCCCGCGCGGCCTGTTCGGCCATGTCCAGACGGTCGCGTTCCAGCGATGCGCGGTGCAGCAGGGCCGCCGCCACCGCATCCTCTTCCCGCGCGGGTTTCAGCGCTTCCTGGGCCTTCAGCGCCGCCGTCTGGGCCGCCGCCGAAGCCTTGGCCGTCTCGGCCACCGCCGTATCCGCCGCCCGCAATTCTTCCGCCGCAGCCTCGGCCGCCACCCGCGCATCGTTCCAGCGGACGTAGAGCAGCGCCGCCTGCAGGGCGCGGATTTCGGCGCTGATCTTCTTGTATTTCTCGGCCTGGCGCGCCTCGCGCTTCAACCGGCCCAGGGCGCTTTCCAGTTCGCGGCCGATGTCGTCCAGCCGTTCCAGATTCGTTTCGGCCGCGCGGAGCCGCAGTTCCGCCTCGTGCCGCCGGGTGTGCAGCCCGGCCACGCCCCCGGCCTCTTCCAGGATGCGGCGGCGGTTCTGGGGCTTGGCGGCGATCAGTTCGCTGATCTGGCCCTGGCGCACCAGGGCCGGGCTGTTGGCGCCGGTCGAGGCGTCGGCGAACAGCAGCTGCACATCCCGCGCCCGCACCTCCTTGCCGTTGATGCGATAGGTCGAGCCCTGGCCCCGGTCGATGCGCCGCGACACCTCCAGCACCGCCGCATCGGTGAACGGCTGGGGCGCGCGTCTCTGGGCGTTGTCGATGGTCAGCTGGACCTCGGCGTGGCTGCGCGGCGGACGGCCCGAGGCGCCGGCGAAGATCACATCGTCCATGCCCTGGCCGCGCATGGCCTTGGCCGAGTTTGCGCCCATGACCCAGCGCAGGCTTTCCAGCACGTTCGACTTGCCGCAGCCATTGGGGCCGACGACGCCGGTCAGGCCCGGCTCGATATGCACCTCGGTCGGATCGACGAAGGATTTGAACCCGACAAGCCTCAGGCGCTGGAACTGCATCCCAGCCCTCTTACCGCCCTTCCTCGGCGTTGCGGATGGCGATCTCCAGCCCGCCCAGGGTGCGGTCGGCCACGCGGCGGCCGTTGACGAAGAAGGCCGGGGTGCCGGTCACGCCCGCAGCGGCCGCGGCGGACACCTCGGCCTCCAGGAAGGTGCGGATTTCGGGGCGGGCGACGCAGGCGTCGATCTGGGCGCGGGTGCGGCCGCTGGCGGCGACGCCGGCGTTGTACCAGACCTGCTGGTCCCCGCCGCGCAACAGGGCCGGCTGGCCCTCGAACAGGGCGTGGACCGTATCGAAGAACCGCTCGGGCGCCGCGCACCGGCCCAGGGCCGCCGCCGGGCCGGACAGCTCGATCGGATCGGTCGGCATGTTGCGGAACACGAAGCGCACGCGGCCGGTGTCGACGAAGCGGCGCTTGAACTCGGGCCAGACCAGGATCTGCCAGTCGCCGCAGGCGTGGCAGGTGAAGCTGGCGTATTCGATCACCGTGACGGGCGCATTGGCGCGCCCCAGGGTGCGGTCGTTGGCGTGAACGGCTGGGGCGGTCTGTGTCGCCTGGGGGGCGGCCGCTACGGTTCCCGTCAGCAAAACGGCGGCCAGGGCGATCCGGGCGAGACGACGCATGGCGATCAGTCCTTGGCCAGCAGGGGTTCGATGGCGGCGGCCAGGGTCTCGATCTGACCGTCCGCAACGGCCTGGCCGTTGACGAAGAAGCTGGGCGTGCCCATCACCCCGGCCTCGGCCGCGCCGGCCATGTCGGCCTGAACGGCCGCCATCGGTTCGGGGCCTTCCAGACAGGCGGACAGCTCCTCGACCGACCGGCCCGAAGCTTCCAGCGCCGGACGGAACCAGGCGGACGCCTCGCCCCCCGCGCGCAGGGCCGCCTGGCCCTGCATCAGGGCCTGGGCCACATCGAAGAACCGTTCCGGCGCCGCGCAGCGCCCGACGCCCGCCGCCGTGGCCGACAGCTGGATCGGATCGGTCGGCACGTCCCGATAGACCAGACGCACCTGGCCGGTGTCGATGAAGCGCGCCTTGAACGCGGGCAGAACCTCCAGATGCCACCGCGCGCAGTGCGGGCAGATGAAGCTGGAATATTCGATCACCGTCACCGGCGCATCGGCGCGGCCAAGGATGCGGTCCGCCGCCGTGACGGGGGGCGGCGGTTGCTGGGCCATGGCGACCGGCGCCGCCATGACCGTCAGCAGCAGCCCCAGGGCCGGGATCAGGCGTCGCGACAGGATCACTTGGCCAGTTCCGCTTCGATGGCGCGCGACAGATCGTCGATCGACGGACCGTTGCCGCCTGGGGTGATGACCTGAACGCCATTGACGAAGAAGGCGGGCGTGCCCGTGGCGCCGGCCGCCTGGGCCGCGCGGATGCGGCCCTCCATGGCCTCGATGCCCTGGGTGTCGCGCACGCATTGCTCGAACTGCTGTTCGTTGATGCCCACCGCGTTCGCCGTGCGCAGCAGCCAGGCGCGGGGCCCGCCGCCCGTCCCGATCTCCTGCTGGGTCGCCAGCAGTTGATGCACGACGTCGAAATATTTGTCCGGCCCGGCGCAGCGCGCGACCAGGAAACCGGCGGTGGCCACTTCGACCGGCGGGGTCGGCAGTTCGCGGAAGACGTAGCGGACCTTCTTGGTGTCGACATAGCGCGCCTTGAAGGCGGGCCAGGTTTCTTCCTGCCAGGCGGCGCAGACGTGACAGGTGACCGAGGCGTATTCCACCACCGTGACCTTGGCCCCTTCGTCGGCGCCCAGGGCCATGTCGCCCTCGGCCGGTTTCGAGGCGCCGCTGGAGCAGCCGGCGACCAGAGCCGCGGTCGCCAGCACCAGACCCAGACGCCGCGTCATCTTCCAGCGGTCTATGCGCGTCATCACTTGGCCAGTTCGGCTTCGATGGCGCGCGACAGATCCTCGATCGAGGCGCCTTCGCCGCCCGGGGTGATGACCTGGGTGCCGTTGACGAAGAACTGGGGCGTGCCGGTGACGCCCGCGGCCTGGGCGGCGCGGATGCGGCCTTCCAGCGCCTTGATGGCGTTTTCGTCGCGCACGCATTCCTCGAACTGCTGTTCGTTCATGCCCACGGCGTTGGCGGTGCGCAGCAGCCAGGCGCGCGGACCGCCGGCGACCATCTCCTGCTGGGTGGCCATCAGCTGGTGGATGACGTCGAAATATTTGTCGGCGCCGGCGCAGCGCGCGACCAGGAAGCCGGCGGTGGCTACCTCGACCGGCGGGGTCGGCAGTTCGCGGAAGACGTAACGGACCTTCTTGGTGTCCACGAAGCGGGTCTTGAACTCGGGCCAGGTCTTCTCCTGCCACACGGCGCAGTGGGGGCAGGTGACCGAGGCGTATTCCACCACCGTGACCTTGGCCCCTTCGTCGGCGCCCAGGGCCATGTCGCCCTCGGCCGGGCCGGTCTTGGCGCCGCCGCAGCCCGACAGGGTCGCCATCGCCGCCAGGGCCGCGGCCGTCATCGCCGCGCGGCGGCTCATCGAAGCATATCGGGTCATGGGTCTTCCTCGGGTTTTTCGGATCATCGCGCGATTCCCCCACGGACGCGCGCGCTCAAGGTTCCAACAGTCGAGAACAGG
>NZ_CALMFB010000018.1 GCF_937863155.1 uncultured Brevundimonas sp.
GGGCCGCAAGGAGGTGGTGGCCCCGCGCCGGAGCCTATGGCGTGAAGGATTTAATTCGACGAACTTGTTCTCCCAAGTCGTCAACTATGACCCCCCAGAGGAACCGCATTCGATCATCCGCAATGGTGACCGTGATCGTGTCGCCTTTGATCTTGGGGTCAAAGTCGAAGTGGTCTGCGCGTTCGCGCAAGTGGTCCATCACCGGAATGGTTTCCCGCCCATCGACCATGCTTCGTTGGACGTCGATGGTATCGTTTAGGTTCACCCGATAAGTTGTCTGGGTGACGGTCAATCGACCCTCGCCATCTCGGCCATGTCAGGCTGACGCTCGCGCCATGTCTCGACAACAAAGGTCGCCATAGCACCCGCGAGGTTCACTACTAGATGAGCATGACGCTCGCTGACGTTAACGGGTCTTCGGCCCGCTCCGTGGGCATCTCCCACCTTGTTACGAACTGATCCCAACCCCTCAACGACCGCTGTGCAGCCTCCGAGCACCTGCTTGAAAACTGGTTCCACGTGTTGGCTTGGCGCGAGGTTGAGCCTTTCCGCGACCCGTCGATAAAGCCGAGGGAGATCGTCTGTCTCCGCGTAGTCCACGCGGGCATCGTCCAGAACGTGCTTGAGGACGGTTTCGAGCAAAGTGCGCGCAGCGGTTATTGCTCCCGCCGGGTCAGAAGCGCGACGAGAGAGTGCCTTCTGCCATGCGGCACTCACACCTTCTTCGTCGAAAGACATAAGAGCCATGGACACACCGGCGTCTGACGGTGAGAGGCTTTCGCTTTCCTCTAAGTAGCCCAGTAACCGAGCAAACTCGTCGCGGACATGTCGGCGTCTCGGTTCCCAGCTTGAGTGAAATGACTTGGCGAACGACCAGAGATGATCGAAGTCACGATGATTGCGAAGCACCGCTGGGACCAAAGCACCGGGGATGGCCGGGTCGCGCAAAACCGACTTCCTAAGTCGTTCGTAGAGCGCGCCATCGGCGTCGTGCTCTCCCCCGACTTTGGCGACCATAAGCTGTTCCAAGAGCTTGACCCGGCCATAGGGGGTGTCGGGTAAATCCCTCATAGCTACTCGCAGCCTATGCCATCACCGTCCCTATCCAGGTGTCGGCCGTAGCCGGGTTCGCCGCGACGCACCGGCGCGGCCCCAGCGGCACGCGCAGCCGCACAGTTGGCATAGGCGCGGTCCGTGCCTCTTGGCACTGCCTGTTGGGGCGGGTTCGGAGTTGATCCGCGCGAACCGTTTCCTGTCCGGTGACAGTGATAGCCACCGTTCTTCCGATCGTTGTGACAGCCCTCTGAGTTGAGGCCGCCAGGGTGAGCAACTGCGACCGCTGGGAAGACGATCATCGCCGCGATCAGCCCGATCTTGAGGGTCTTCATGTTTCTGCCTCGTCCCTGGGCGGACTATCCAGTCCCTTCGCGTTGGAGTCCAGCGCAGGGGAGGGTGGGTGAGCGCGAGGAGGCGCGACCGACCTTTGATCCCAATGCTCCATCGGCCTTGAACAGAACCTGTCTCTCCGTCGCTCGTTGAGCCAAAATGGCTCCACGTCGGATTCACCAAAAGAGCGCGGGCTTGGTGGCTTGGGTGACCCTTTTGGCGGCGTGCAGTTCTGAGCCGCACTCACCTGATCCGCAGGGTTTCCAGCGGGTAGAGGCTGTGGGTCCGTTTTTCGTGGCTATACCGCGAGAACTTTCGCGCCTGCCGGTTATCGGCGTCGATACGGAGGTAGACGAGTTCGTCGGCGACGGTCTGCGCGTTGGCTTCTCATACGGAATGTATGGCTCAGTTCCTCTCCAGGACGGCTTGCTGGACTACGCCACCGGCGAAATGAACGTAGATGGTAGGCGGGGAAGGTGGGCCGCCTTCAAACGTGCAGACGATGTTAGCGACGGCCTTCCGTATGGCTGGGTTGGTCATGTCGGCACGCCATCCGTTTGGGGTGCCCGACGAGGCGAGCCTGTCGGCCTGACGATCTATCTGTCTTGCAGCACGAGGCAGGTTTGCGAACTCGGCCCGCAGATCGCCGATACAGTCCGGTTCGAGTGAGCGGTCTGGAACATCGCGACTGCCGACCTATCTGCTTCCCCCGGCCATTAATGCCTGCCCGGAACTGGCCCGAGATGTCTGCATTTCCCGATCATGGCCGACTCCAAACCTACTCGCGAAGGTCCACTCACGCCCGAGGCGCGAAAAGACGCGGTAGTGGTCGAAGACCCTTCCAAGGACTCGATAGTGATGACGGCTGACGAAGCCGATCTGTCTGCCATCCGCATGCTGGAGGAGGCTGCTAAGGCCCGCGAAAATCACGACAAGGGAGAGCGCAGTGACTGACGACAAGAGCCAAACCGGCGGCCAGGATCGCAAGCGCATCAGCCTGGAACAGGACTATGAGGTCCGTGACTGGGCTGAGAAGTTCGGCGTCAGCGCGGATGAACTTCGCGCGTCAGTCGGCCGAGTGGGGAACATGGCCGAGGATGTGGAGCGCGACCTGAGCGGTGGCTGACGCTCACCGAGACTTCGATACGCCATCCAGCGGAACGACCACCATCTGGCTGTAAAGGTGGCCGCCTTCGCATACCGGAAAGACGACGAACTCTTCGCCCGCTTGGGCCGCCGCCTCGCGCACCAAGTCGCTGAACTCATCGAGACAGTCAGGGTCGGCAACCAGCGTGTAGGAGTCCGCCTCGCGTTCTATGCGATAGGCGTGGGAACCCTCCAGCAAACTGTCGAGCAGCCGTCCCATGGGCGAAGTGAAACATCGTTAGACGGGCGAGTCGAGTCGGTCTCTTGGCCGCTGACGGTCTCCCAGAGGTCCGCTATCCCGCTTGATGCCAGTGCCCACACTCGACCCGTCTCAGACACTCCCGACGTCCGTTTGGAGGACTAAGGTCGGATTGTGCAGGGGGTGGGGTAAATGGCGACAGGTGAAACTGAGCATTAATTGACAACCAACATGGATAAGCTCGATCCTTGAATTCCGCCCCCGTCGCGTAAACCGAAGGAAACGAGAATGGATACTTTCACTGCTGGTGTTCAATATAACGACTTCAAGGGCACAGTTGCCGCTGACGTCTCAGACAACCTCTCGATCGCCAAACATCTCGTCTCCTTGGGTAAGGCCCAGAATGACGAACGAGTTGTTGCGTTCAGAATTACGTCAAGCGGCATCAGTGGCGCGCAAGTGACCGAAGTGTCTTTGGTCGCCTACCTGAGCGACTCCAAGGAGTTTGAGCCGTCGCCGGAATCCTTGCGCGCCGTGGAAATCAGCTTGACGCCCGGTGAAGCTCTCTCGTTTTTCAAACGGTTCGATCTTGTCGCGAACCGGAGCGAATTGGATTTGACTGCTACTCGCGTTGACGGACCGCACTACGACTAAGGATGGCGGCCTCCACCACGAAAACATTTGGGGGGCAGGGGTCTGCTTCCGGGGCGGACGCCCCGTTTGCAAAACCACCCCGAACCGGCGTCTGGAATGTCCGCTAAGCGAGACCCCCGGTGTCGGGCTCAGGCTCTCAACACCGGCACCTCCGCAAGCCGCGTCGTATACGCCGGGCTCCGCATATCTGCCCGCACCGTCCAAGCCTTCTGAAACCCGCTTCGAGCGACGAACACTGACCCACGGCCGAACCGTCCGTTGACGTCGTCCAGAGCAGCCATCAGGGCCTCGCGCCGGGGATCAGGGGCGTCGATCAACGCCCTCGGTGCTCGTTCCGGTGTCACCAGTCCGTCCAGCATTACCCCTGCCTTCGAGTAGCGATAGCCGCCCGACCAGAGCCGCTTCGTGGCCCGTGTTGCCGCCTGGACGAGTTCGAGCGTGTCGGACGTCGGCTCCCGCAGCCTCACGATCCCCGAGACTGATTTGGCAGGTCCATCCGAGAAGCGGCTCGTGTGAAAGAAAACGCTGATATGGGGAGCCACGACGCCATGTCTTCTCAGCTTCTCACCGGCCCGGCTCGCATAGGAGGCGGTGGCCTCCAACATCACATCGAGCGTGGTCACTGGCGACCCGAACGACCGAGTGACAGCTATTCCCTGTCGGACAGGCGCGATGAATTCGAGGTCCTGGCAGCGCACGCCATTGAGTTCTCGCACGAGACGTTCGCCGACCACCGTCAGCAGTGATCGAGCCAAGCTGGGGTCCATCGCCCGCAGATCGGCAGCGGTATGAACGCCTACCGCCTCCAGCTTGCCAACCGAGGCCCGGCCGACACCCCAGACGTCTGCGATGGCCAGGAGGGGAAGAAGCCGGTCCCGTGCTTCGGCGGACGTGAGATCGCAAACCCCGTCGAGTTCGGGCCGCTTCTTCGCCAGATGGTTCGCGGCCTTCGCGAGAACTCGCGTCGGACCCAAGCCAACGCTGGTCGGAATCCCGGTCCAGCGGCGGACGGTCGCTCGCATCTTCCGGGCGTAGCCCTCAGCGTCGGGTATGCGAGTCAGATCGAGGAAGCTCTCGTCTATCGAATAGACCTCAACCTCATCTGCGAACGACCGATAGACCTCGTTTACGCGGCGGCTCATGTCGCCATAAAGGACGTAGTTTGAGGACTTCGCGACGACGCCATTGGCTCGGCAGAGATCGCGGATTTTGAACCAGGGATCGCCCATTCTGATGCCAAGAGCTTTGGCCTCTGGCGTGCGGGCAATCGCACAGCCGTCATTGTTGGAGAGAACGATGACGGGCCGACCTTCGAGGGACGGATCGAACACACGCTCGCACGAGCAGTAGAAAGAGTTGCCATCGCTGAGGGCGAAGACGCGGCTCATCGAGCCGGAGGCCGATGCGGTGTGAGCGACCATGTGACGACGCCCCAGATCAGAGCCTCGGACGCTTCGTCGAGGATCAGCGGCGTCCGCTTCGCATCGGCGAAATCGAGGGCGAGCCGCCCTTCGGAATTTCTGGCGACGAGCTTTGCACTCGGTATTCCGTCGATCACTGCGACCACGACATCGCCCGCCTTGGCGACCAGGGAGCGATCCACCACCACGTAGTCGCCGTCGCGAATACCCGCTCTCACCATGCTGCTACCGCAAACTTTCCACATGAACGTGGCGGTCGGATTGGTGACAATCAGGCGTGACGGATCGAGTGCATCCTCGACGTAGTCGTCAGCGGGAGACGGGAATCCTGCACAGAGGCCGGAGCCCATTAGGGGCAGCCGCACGTCGGAGCGGAGGCAGACCGCGATGAAGCCGCCGGGAGCCAAGGAGGCTCGCGTTAGCGACGGGGCCGGACGGCTCCCAGACATCGTTCACTCCACTCCAGACGCCACCGACCCGCAGCCGCCGTAGCGGGGTCTGAGTGAATCCGGAAGAGAAATGTTCTTGATGTGTTCTATTCTTGTGGGGCTTATCGGTTGGGGGGTTGGCGAGTGCCCCAGCCTTCCAGATTGGCTAAAGCTCGTCTCGCATTTCCTTGGGCAGCCCCTCCCACTCCGCGAGGACGCCGATCATCGCCTCCGCGAGGCTGTTGCGAATGGCCCTGCTTTGTTGAGCCTCTGGGGAAGTGGTCATCAATGCAGCCCAGACGAAGTCAGCCGCGTCGAACGCGAGGGCTGACACCACAGGGTGGGATGCGAACTCGCCCTTTCCCTCAGCGGTTTCGCTGAACAGGCGGTTCACCGCATGGCCGTGGCGCGTCAGTCTCTCAACTGCGTAAGTCGGCAGACGAAAATCCTGGTCGGTCAAAGTGATCTCCATTCATATGATCGCGAGAGGCTCGCCATCAGTAAGCCTGACGACGTTCTCAAAACCGTCGCGGTCAGTGTCCCAGGCCATCCCGTGAATCGGGACCAGGGCCTTTGGCGAGATTGCCGTCGCGAATGCCTTTAGGTCGGCCGTGGACGCATGGCCTGACGTGTGGAGGTGGACTGACCGTGCTCCGCCCTCATCAAACCAAGCCTTCAACGCCACCCCATCCGGCTGCTCCAGATATCCGCGCCACTGGGAATAGCTCCAGGCATCCGCCTCGTTGGGGGCCACGCCTTTCGACGCGAAATCCCGGATAAGCGAAGGGCGGATCATCACGACCCACTTGCTCGGGTTCCCGCCTGACCAGTGACGATAGTTCCGAACCGGCGCGGTGCCGAATATGCTGGCGGTGAGGTGCATGAGCTTGCCCGCCGAGACGCCGGAGTAGACGGGCCACGAAGCTGGTAGTTCTTCAAGCAGGCCGTAGTGGTCCTGGTGGGGATGGGAGATCAGCACACCATCGACGGGGCGGTCGAGATTCAGCGTCTGGGGCAGAAGGCCGGTCGCCTCCTTGGGGGCATCGAGAGGACGACCGACATCGAGAAGAACGCGCCCTTCACCGGTCGCCAGTTCAATGCAGTTGCCGCCGATCTGATTGGTCGCACGATGGACGGTCAGGGTCAGGCCGTTCAAGCGGCGACATCCCGGATGACCAGACCGCCTTCGATGGTCGCCGCGCGAAACTCGACGGAGACTCTCTGTTCGGCATTCCAGCGGATTTGAACCGCGTCATTCAACATCTTGAGGAGAGCCGCGTCGCTGAGCAGCGGATGGAGATTGTCGCCCAACATCACGGCAACGATCTCCTTGGCTTGGCTGACGTCATCACCCGTCACATGGTTTCCGGCCGCCCGGCTCGGGGCAAACTGGAAATGCCCCAACGCCGCGTCGCGCATGACGCTGGCGTAGAAGATCAACTCGCTGATCGTTCCAACCGGGATGTTCTTCCCGGCCTTGAGTTCGAACAGCCAAAATCGGTCGCCGTCAACGCACACCAAATCAATCGCACCCTTCCCGCCAGGGAAGATGCGTCCGTTGCCATCGGGTAGCGGAGTTCTGAACAGGCCAACGGGGAACTGCTGATCGGTGCGATAGTCGCCCCGGAATCCAAAGTGGTCGGCGAATTTTCGATCCTGACGGAGGAAGCATTCCATCTGATGCTCATTCGACCACTCTCCTCGTTCGCAGACGAGGTTGTCGGTGAGATGGGTGCGGTCCCCAGCTACATTGAGAACGCGGTAGCCATCGCTCCCCAGCGCAACCGAGCCCGTGGTGTCTCCATCCAGCCAAAACCAATCCGGGAAGAGGTCGGCGAACCGTCGAGCACGATAGAGGAACCGTTCGTAGTGAGGCGGCAGCTTACCCTTCACCGGTTCAACCGCTGGCCAGAACAGACCGACCCTCTCCGCACCGGCCCAGCGTTTGAGAGCTAACGCCCAGCCTTCGAAAGCAGCCGCGTTAGTCTGCATGTTGGCCTGGATCGCCGCAGACGTGAGGTGAATCTCCGCAACGTCGTTGTCGCCAATGACCTCCATCAAGCCAGGATTACGTTCGCCCTGCGGACCCTTCCTCACCTTGGCGGGGAGACGCACATTCCGGTTCTTGCCGTAGCCCTGGCGGAGCCGCTCGCTCCACGTCTCATGCTGGCGGCTTGAGGCGGTATTCCGAAGAGCCGCCTCAAGCTCTGGGGTAAACGGGATAACATCGGGGGCCTCAATGAAGCCCTCGGGCAAGTCGTCAGTTCGTGCGGGCAAACAGCATCTCCAAATTGCGAACCCGCCACTCTACAAGTTCGATGCGTCAAAATCGGTCGTAGGGAGAATCTAAGGGACGACGGACTCGAACCGCTCCGGCCGCACCGCCGCAATAATCTCCGCCGGGTCACGGGACACGTCCAGCCAGTCCCCCCATTCGTCGGCTTCAAGGATGACAGGAGCCCGGCTGTGATAGTCCGCCAGCCAGCCCGCTGACGGCCCGGTCAGGATGGTGAAGCTCCCGATCTCCCCGGCGTCTGGAGTGGCAACTCGATCCCACATCCCAGCAAACCAGATCACTCCGTCGTCTTGGCGACGGAAGGTGTGCTTGGTCTTCGAACCCTTTTCGCCCGTCCATTCATACCAAGCTGAGGCTGGCACAATGCAGCGTCGCTTCTTGAACGCTTCTCGGAAGGTGGAGGCGGTCGCACAGGTCTCAACGCGGGCATTGAAGGTCGTGAGCTTGAATCCGTCGCCAAGGCCCTTTTCCGTGTCCTTGAGAGGCTTCCCGGATCGCCAGAAGGGCACAAGGCCCCAGCGCATCTTCTCAAGCTCCCAGGCCCCGTCTACGAGCCGCGCCGTGACCTGATTGGTTGTGGGTCGGACGTCGTCGTTGGGTTCGAGATTGAGCGGCGGCGTCGTGACCGAGCCCCACCGGGAAAGCTGGTCGTGAATCTGAGCCCAAGTCAGGTGGCTGGTGTCGAAGCGTCCGCACATCGGCTGAGACTACACAGGCGCGGGCCGCTGTCACGTTGCGAAAGGTTTGGTGTGGGCGGTCATCGACCGCAGTCGGAGTCCCTTTCCGCTCATCAGTTTGCCTTTGGGTAGAGCCTGATGCGTGTTGGAGTGCGAGGCACATTGTATAGATCGATTACAAACACCTCGAACCCAAAGAAGCTGTCTTCGCTCAGGTAGTGCTCGCCTTTTCCGATCACTCGATCTTTGTCGTCATACACGGCGACCACGATCTCTACGCACTCGCTGATCTTCGAGGTTTTGCTCCGCGCATGAGCCTCGCCACGAACGACGACGTGCACCGCCCCATCTTCGTCCTCTTCGCCAAAGGCCGCATAAAGCCCTTCGAATTTCACGCCGAACTTTTCCTCGAACGCCTCGATACGCTCGATCTGATCGGTTTGGTCCATTTCCATTTCTTTCCTCGCTATGGCTCAGGCGACGCTTGCGTCGCGATGATTTGGTTTGGCGGGCGTGATCTGCTGACACGCCGACTCTCGCCGCCGTCTGCACAAGTTCATTTGTTGCCGTTGAGGAGGGTCACTATTCTCGCGACCCGATACGATCCACCGCGTCCAGGATTAGCTTCGCCGTCTGGGAAGAACGCGAATGATTCTCCCTGTCGAACGGCCTTGCCTCCGATCTTGAGGAGTGGGTCGGCGTCACCCTCAGCCCCATAATCAATTTGATCCCCGCGCAGAACAAAGGGGTAGAGGTCTTCCGGTGAATCAAGAAAGCCGGAAAAGCCCACCGCGTAATATTTGCCGTCCCACACATCAGTCTCAGCGTTCACGATGAGGTCAATCGTGAGCCTCAAGTTGCTCTCTTCATTTCCTCCGCCGGGGATCAGCACGGCCCGGACCAGTTTGTGAGGACCAAGTGGAGATGTGGGATGCAGCGCGGCGGCTTGCTCAAGTGCAGACACTTCTTCCCGCAATCTCAGAACCTCGGAATCTCGTCGCACCGATAGGTCCGTGTTGCTCACGGTGGCCGCCGCCTTACGCCGAACGGACTCGTGTTTAGCTGCTGCTCGCTCGGACGCATCAAGCCACCGCTTGGCTTTTTGAAGCTCTTTCCTCAGATCATCCCTGGTCATCGCAGTGGAAATCCTGAGCGTTTTCTTCTTCTTGCTTGTAGCCACGACCTTCTCCGATCCGATTTATGCGCTCAGAGCGCAGCAAGGTCTTTCGGTCCACGCTCGACCCCCGATTTGTCCCAGAGCAGCACGAGGCCAAGTCGCGTCTCCAAAAACTGGAGGGTGGCCTTTTCATCCACCACGTATTCCCGCCAGCTTTCCAGCCAAGCCTCGGTGACGGCACGGGACATGTTCCGCCCGCCTCCCAAGAAGATGAATTTCTTCCGATCAATCGCGACCGCTCCTGACACCGCGATCTCTTCGAGAAGCGTCTCCCGCTCCATCTCCAATCGTCTGGCTACCGCCATGGCTACCTCCTCCAGCACAAACTCCTTGTGTCACAGGTTTGTCCCGAAGGTCAACAAGTTTGGGAGAAACGTGTGAAACTTTCGACGAAACTATGGGTCTCGTCCGCTCGGGCGAATCTTTCTTAGTCGTGCTCTACTCCCTCTCATGAAGCCCACAGCCCTCCTCGCCGCCCTCGCCCTGTTCGCCACGGCTTGCACTGGCACCCCCAGCCCAGGCACCGGCCCAGCCTCTGGGCCGATCCTCAAGCTCGCCAGTTGGAACATGGAGCACGTCGCCGAGCGCAATGGCTCCGGCTGCCGCCCCCGCACCGATGCCGACTACGCAGCGATGCGAGCCTACATGGAGGACCTAGGTGCCGACGTGATCGCCTTTCAGGAAGTTGAATCCCAAGTCGCCGCCGAGCGGGTATTTGACCCGTCCCTCTATACCGTCGTCGTCGAAGAACGCGTCGGCACGAACCGTCGCGGGGCATGCCGGGGGCGGGACGGGCTGACCATCAACGCCCAGCGCACGGGCTTCGCTGTCCGAAATGGCCTGCCTTTCGAACGGCAACCCGACTTCACGGCCGTCCAGGTCGGCAATCCGGACCTCCGCTCCGGCGTCGATCTCATCATTCGGCCGAGAGGTGGGGAGCCTGTTCGTGTGCTGTCAGTGCACCTGAAGTCAGGCTGCTCCTCCGGAGATCGGAATGAAGCCTGTGCAGTGCTCTTCCAGCAGGTTCCCGTAATGGAGCAGTGGATCGACCAACGGGCCGCTGAGGGAGTGCGCTTCGCGGTTCTGGGCGATTTCAACCGCCGTCTCGCGATGCCCGGTGACGCTGTTTGGGCAGACTGGGACGACGCCTCACCGCCGAACTCCGACCTCACCTTGGCGTCGGGTGAGCAGTCCGCCCAGTGCAATCCTCGCTACCGGGATTTCATCGACTTCATCGTGCTGGATCGACGAGCGAAAGGTAGTTTCGTGGGGTTCGATGAGAAGACGTTCGCGGACGAGCCCCTGAGCGATCACTGCGCGGTGTCGGCAGGTTTGAGCCTTCGCGGCTGAGGAGGAACATTGTGGTGCGGTATCGTCGGCGAGGCACTCAGCCACCGCGCGCGTGGGCCATCCCAACTGCCGTAACAAAGAAGCGATCCCGAGCGGGGTCATAGGCAATGAAACTCAGAGAGGCCAAGCGGGAGACCAGCCCCTTGTCCATGGCAGTCGGTTCGAATGAATGGTCTTCGGTAGACCGATTGACGATCTCGAAAAGCCCTTGGTCGTCGCGGTCGGTCGGAGTTCTCGCTCGTTGAATCGGCGATATAACCCTGTCGATATACGCCTGTCGGTCTGTCCCTGAACGCGCAACCGCCTGGATTGCTGGACGAAGGTGAGGCTCGTAGCCTTCGCCTTCGGACTTGTGCGGGCGATCGTGGAAGATCGACCCACATTTCGAGCAATACCATTGCCGAGAGTATGCCTCGATATGTGGTGCGGCCTCGTCCTTCGTCTTGCCATGGACCCAGATGGCCAAACCGATGCCCGCAGCGGGGGGCAGTAGGATCGACAGCCAAAGAGGGACGCCAATAAGAATAAGAACAGGCACCGCAATGAGGGGGAGCATCGCCGCGCAGCCGACCGCTTCCGAGACACCCGTTGGCGGCGCGTTGCGCTCGATGACCACAGACGTGCGATTGCCTCGCGAACGAGACTGTCTAACGCCAACCGTCCCCCTTGAGGTGATCCACCATCCGGTGCTTGCCCCGTCGTAGCGCGTCAACTGCTGCTCGTAGAGAGCAGAGGACTTATTGACGTTGCCCGACCCGCAGTTTGGGCATTTCATAATCACGGCCTATCCGCTGGAACATGCCAATGCTTAGTGCTCACGAAGTCACCCGCCATGGCTGAAAAAAAGTGGGTTTCGGACCGACTGACGGTCGTTCTCTTCGGAAAAATATGCCGGAAGGAAGGGCGATCCTACAACGGTCTTGGAATGATCCGGATGATTGACGCCATCCCTGAGTTTCAGGTTCCGGTGACGGAAATGGTTTTTCATCTTGGCACGGGACATGGCTTTTGTGCTCTCAAGGGAAGCCCTGCCGAAATCGTAGAGGTCGGGACACAGTTGGCAGAATTGGGGGATTGGACCTTCGATTCCTTGGCGGGATGGAAGAACCAGTTCCCAGACGTCACGGAAAAGCTCCTCAATCTTCGAGACCGCTACCCCCTCGTAGTCGTTCCGATGGAGGGGGATGAGGATGAAGACTTGGCCCGAAAGATCGCACTCGCGCGATGCTGACGTCCAGGCTCCTTGCGTTGAAGCTCCGCTTCGGCAGATTGGTCCCATGGGAAAATACGATCCGCTCCGCGATCATCTGAGACGTCAGCGAACAGACGAGTTCGAACTTTCTTTCGCAGAGATCGAACGGGTCATCGGGGCCATGTTGCCGAACAGTGCTGCGCGTCCCCAATGGTGGGCGAATGTCGCTGATCCGAACACGACCCACGTTCAGCGAAACGCTTGGCGAGATGCGGGCTACGATGCGTTTCTAATCGCTGGGCGGGATCGGGTTCGGTTCAAACGAACAGGGGGAGCCGCAGTTTAGGTCGCTGCGTCTCGTTCTGCGGCGGAAAGTGCTTCGGTAAGGCACCGCTGGACGTAATCATGCGTATCCCCAGCGGTGCCGTGAAGCATTTTTAACGCGGGGCCATATCCGCGCTGAGCGGCCATTGCTGGGGCACCGCTTGCCATCGCGATATCTCCAAACGCAATGCGGACCGCCACGTCCTGCGGAAACGCTTGCACCGCTGACAAGAGGAGCTTCCGGGCCGCTTGGGTGTCGCCTGAGGCATGCAACGCGTGCGCGTGCTGCGCTTGTGCCTCACCTTCTCGGCCGGAAAGCTCGCCTAGCCTTTCACACCAGGATATCGCCTCGGGCCATGCCAGTTCGCGCATGTGCGCGTGGATCAGTTGGTTAATCACGGAGGCGTTGCTGGGCTCAAGTTCCGCAAGTCGAAGATTGGCTGCTTTAGCTTTCGCCCACTGATTTTGCTCGCGATAAGCCATGGCGAGGTTGTGCCAAATTCGAGGGTCGCCAGGGGTGTCTGCGGCGGCATGCTCCAGCATCGGTATGGCGATGTCGAACTTCTTTGCATTGAGAAGGGAGGCCACGTCCACAGTCCGATAGGCCCCCTTTTCGGGCTCGTCCAAGCTCGCGATTAGATCAGCAAGCCCCGCCCGGTCATGTTCCGGCGTGCAGTCGATGGCCCGTTGAAACGCTGTCTGGGCCTCGATCTGACGGCCTCGCGCCTTCAATTGAGAACCCAGATTGAACCACGCTGCGCTTTTGTCTGGAGCCAGTGCGGCGGCGCGCTCAAGCCATGATATCGCTTCGTTATGGCGTCCAAGCGAGGCTAAGGGACCCGCCATGTTGAGCATCGCACCGGTGTTCAGGCTATCGGTTTCGATCGCTGTCTCGAACGCGACCACGGCCTCAATCTTTTTGCCCAAGCCGCTGTAAATCAGCCCGAGATTATTCCAGGGCGCGCTACGCGTGGGGTCCAAGTCTATCGCTCGCTTCGTGGCCTCACGAGCACCGCGCAGGTCATTTTGCTCGATCAAGAGGCGGCCCAACTGAGTCCAGCCAGACGCGAAATCGGGCCATTGCTCCGTGAGCAATCGTGCGGCAGCGAGGGCGTGTTCGACGTTCCCAGTGGCGGACAGGGATGCCCGCGCCAAAAGTTCCTCCCGGCTCGATTCAAATCTGAGTGGAGCGTGAGGCAACCTCACTCCCATCTCTTGAGCGTTAGCCTGCAAGGTCAATAGAAACTCGGCCGGGCTCGCGAACCTCTTCCCAGGGTCCTTGGCGATCGACCGGCGGATAACGTCCGCGAGAGGGTGATTGGGAACGGAAACAGTCTCGCTCTGATGGCTACGGCTTAACTGCCCCACTGATTTGGCCTTGAACGGATGCGACCCGAAGCACAGTTCAAACAGCACCATGCCGAATGCGTAGACATCCGTGCGAAAGTCCTGCACGGCCCCTCTCCATTGCTCAGGGGCCATATATGGTGCCGTTCCCGATATCCCCCGTGCTGGTGCCGTGCTGGCGCGTTCTGGCCACTCCAATGGAATAGCCGACGCTATGCCGAAATCCGTGATCTGGAGGCTTTCGTTTTTCCCGACCAGGAGGTTTTCGGGTTTAATGTCGCGGTGCGCGATGAGGCCATTTGCCAGAGCATTTTGCATTCCATAAGCAAAGTGGGCGGCGAAGCGCAGGGCTCTGGTCGGAGACACTGGTCCTTGCCTGATGTGGTCTCGGAGGGTGGTTCGGCCTTGATCGTCGGGCGGAATGAACTCGGCGGCCACACACATATTCCCAGCAAGGTGATCGACCCAGAACGCGGGAACCAGATGTTCATGCCGTCCGAGATTTACCCAAGTCCGTGCTTCGCGGGCGAAAATGGTCGGATCAACCGCACCCGGCGTGAAAGTCTTGAGGACAAACGGCTCGCCGCCGTCTGAAACCAGAAACACACGTCCCATTCCCCCCTCAAAGGCGCGGTGAATGAGGTATTTCCCAGCAATCCTTTGACCCGGCCTGTAGGACCCTTGGCCCACGCTTTCCGCTTGCTCAGTAGTGCCGCGAGGCTTCGCGCGGGTGCGACCTGAGGGACCTGCCGATGGATTGGCGAACGGATTGATGAGCGGCTGGCCCTTCTTGACGGGCAACAGGTCGTTGAGGAGATGAATGTGTTCGCAGTATCCGTTCCCGGCGGTGACAGAAACGTTCGGCCACGCAGCGTCCTTCAAACTTTCGATCGCCTTGACCACCTCTTTGGATCGAATTGCGATACCGCACTTCTTGCAAGGCCGGGCACAGTTCACGCAGATCGGAAAACTGCCGCTGACATAGCCTCGGCTTTGCGAAGCCGCCAAGAAACACTGCGGATGAGGCAGGTTATCCGGGAGGGACGCCTTGATGAGGTGCATCGACACTGGGAGTTGACGCGATCCACACAGGAGACAGATCGCGCCTGAAACCAGCCGTGGCTTGAAGCTCTCGATCAATTGCGCTCGCACCTGCGCTCGAAAATCTGTGATGACTGCCTCCAGCATCTGAGGGGCGGATTGTTCCCTTTATGGAATGACACGCCCTACGCGCCGACAACTACCGCCTGATCGCTTCCGTCGCCGCCCGAATTCCGCCGCTCAAAGCGACGTCCGCAAATGCCTCGGCGGTAGGCCAAGCAGCGAATTGGTCCAGTGGATAAGTGTTGTGGCAGATTAGGCCGAGCAACTGTGCCCAGGTCGAATCGGGCGGGATATCGAATGGCGGCTGGCGGTCGCCTCGGTCCAAAAGCTCTCGCGGCCACCGATAAGAGAGAAGGCTTTCGAAGTTCATCCTCGACCGGGAGCAATCAAACGCAACGAGACCGACTTGGTAGTCGTTTAGCGGCTCACCTCTATGGTGGTTCGCCAACACCATCCAGGCGAAAGCCATTGTCCCCTCACGCCGAATTCCCGACGTCTCGACAGCGAACGCGGTCCTTTCGGTAGACGTTACAAACCGCCAATCGCTTGCAGCTACAGGGCTGGAAAATAACAGCAGCAGGGATGCGATTGCGAAGAGCTTCATTGTTGACCTACCAGACGGCGGCTTCCATCGCGGGTAGGCTGACACATCCAAGAGGTTGAGTCAGCGCGCCAACCGCCGAGGTCTGCGCTATTGGTGCGGTGTCATTCCTTCGAACTGGAACTCCAAGTCGTCCACGGAGTGAAAGAGACCCTCGATCATGGCCAAGTCAGGATTTTTGCTGGGCATGAGGCAGATCACCCCCTGACCGCGCAGACGTTCCTTCACACGCTGAGCCGTCATGGCCGACACCGGGAAGTTGGCGCGGCCGTGGAGACCGCTGAGCAGCCAGCCGCCGTCAGTTCCAGTCAGCAAGGCAATCACGTTGAGGTCGGGGATTGCGAAGTAGGCCGTCGAGCCCAACGCCATGGCGTTGGTGTGCCCGGCAAGGCAGTTCTGCCACTCGCGTCCCATCGTCCTCGCGGTCGCGGGAACGATCCGCACAACACCAGGATCGTTATCCAGCGGAATCCCCAGCGCGGGCAACCGGTCAGCCCTGCCGAGCCAACCGCGCACCCAGTTGCTGGCGCGGAAATGGGGAGCGTCCTCGATGGACTGCCTCAGCGCATCGGAGGTTGCCGTGGAACAGACCTGACGGATGACCGGGAGGCGAGCGTTGATTTTGTGGGCTTCCGACGCAGTCCGGACGGCCATGGCGGTCTTGGGCGAGAGGATGCTGAGATCGAGGATTTCCACGACCTGGATGAGTTCGTCGTCGAGTCGGGCGTCGATCTTCTCAAGCACCCGACGCCGCGCCTGATGTTCGGGCTCATGGGACGTCAGAAGCGCATACAGGCGTGCGTAACCCTCGGCCGTGCTGAGAAGGCCGCTGCCAATCTTCCGGAGGATAGCAGGGAGGCTGGGCGGGACCTCAGGGTAGGTGGCCTCCAGGATGCACATCGGTTTCATTGCCACCAGCGCGTCGGCCACTTGAGCGTCAGTGTTCCCCTCGCTGGCCTCCCCGTCCGCGCGGAGAAGGAAGCTCTCAGGGGAGTGGCGAACGCCAGATGACAGCGCGGCAGCTACGGCATTCCGCCAAGTCGGCGAGGCACGTGTCGCGTATGCCAAGAAGCCCGGCCGGATATCCTCCAGCCGCATGGCTTCGACCAGAAACCAGCCGCTGAGCGGATGGAACCAGTCGCGGCCGGGTTGCCCGCAGCCCTGGCTGTAGCGTTCGAGAAAAGGGGTCATGTCGCCTCACGTTCGAGAGAGGCGGGAGCACCATGCTCAGCCGCCTGGATGTCTCTCGGGTAAGGGCTGGGTGACCATGGGAGGGGCTTGTGGCACGCTCACGAATCCCGCTGCAAGAACTTCCTGGTCCTCGGAGGCGACGGGATCGAAATCCATGTCGCACTGAGATCAACTCACTTGGACCGAAGGGTGAAGCCGGACCGGTGCGGAGCTTGTTGACGGCTGCGGGAGAGAAACGGTGATGGGTCGGAGACTTGATGCAATTTTGGCTCTCGGCATCGACGAAGCGGAGTTCCTCACCGTTGCTGACCCGGTCATATGGATTAGGCGAAACGGAGGAGAACCGGGTGTAGGTCTACCGAGCGAGGTTCATCTTTGGCCGGAAGGCGACAGCGTCAACAGATTGGCAGACCAGTTCCTCGTTATTGGCCGCTCCAGAGGGAAGAGCTTTCACGTCCGATGGGGTCACTATTTCCCGCTTGAGAATGAGGAAAATAGCGGCCTAGTCGAAATTTCCCCGGAGCTTTTTTCGGCCTACCTCATCCGCAGGGGTGCCCTGATATCTCGCCTAGCGAAGTTCTACAGACGGCTGGATTCCATCGAAGAACGAACACAGGCTCGTAATCGCGCGTCGAAATCGGAACAGGGTTCGTTAGAAGCACTGCTCAAAACCCGATGCCCAAAATGGGGCATGCAGTCGGCGAATCCTACTTACGCCGTGACAGCAATGGTGCGGCAGCAGAGGCTGTCAGTTTTCCAAGCTCGTCAGCTTGCCTCTTCCGAGAGCCAGCGTCTCGTGTTGATGCGGGTGCGGAGCGACGGCTCCGTAATCGCCGTTCCACTGACATTTGAGGGGGAACAGAGATTTGGAAGGTGGCGGCCTCGTGAAAGTCGAATGTCTCATCGAGGCTTCTTGGTGGCGGAAGGTGTGGTGAGAGAGCACCCGATTTCGGATGAATGCCGCATCGAACTGGAAGCGAGCTTGAGCCCGTCTAGCGCGTTGTTCGATCCAACCAGTGCCCCAAGCGTCTTGGCAAATGTGGCTCGCTTTCAGACCGAGGCTGCGGAAGTTGCTCGGGCTCGCGCATCAGTGTCGAACCAGGAAGCGGCCGAATGCCAAAAGCTGAGGCTGCGATTGGTTTCTTTGCGCGAGGTCCGGGCTTTGCGCGACAAACTCCGCATTAAACGCAACGTTGTCCGAAGCGCGGTTCGTCGGACCTATGAACGTCGTGCTCGGAGCGACGCGTCCAAGCTGATTGCTTTGGGCATTCCCATCCAGCAAGTCAGCGATACCTATTAGCGTCGTCAGAGGGGAGGCTAACCGAAGTTCTGCTCGCTTTGAGAGCGGCGTCGAACGCACACTGAGATCGTGCGTTAGCGAACTCGACACCCTCCGCCCATGACCAGACGGCAGGGACGTTCGGCCGCTTCGACAAAGCCGCTTGAATCGCAGCCACTGCCCGGACAGGCACGAGCACGCGCCCAGACTGCATTGTTGGGTCGAGCCGCCTAACGCCCAATCCCGCGAAGACGGACGCCATAGCGACAGACAGCGGAGGCGGCAGTTCAAGAAGCCAATCGTCGGTGGGCTGCCAAGTCATTACCTTTCGGTCCTCAGGGGCTGCGACAGAGTCCTATGAAGCGTCTGACTGCTGTCGTTGAGGAAGGAATAGTAAGCCACAGTGCCGCCGGTCATCGCGCCGCCTCCGGCAACCAGAGGATGGTCCAGCCGACCTTGATCGCGAGGAGGAGGCGGCCTTCGCGCCACAGCTTTTGGAAGAGGCCGATGAGGACGTCAGCACTGGGCGGGCGAGGTCCTCTCAGAGCCATGTAGTTTGACGCGGCACCGAGCCAGTTGGTTGAAAATTCCCGCCGGGAGCGCGTAAGACCGCGTCGTTCGAAGATGTGGTAGATGGAGATATCAGCATGGTTGGGCATGCTGGTATTTATCTCCGGCAACGCGTTCCCCTCGCTTAGGGGATAGCAGCCCCGCCCTGACAGGGTTTGCGGCGTAGTGTGCCGGAGACAGTGCCGAACAGGGTCGGCGGCATCGCATTCCAAGGCCCGGCGATGACATGAGGGGCAGGGTTAGGCTGGGTCGAGACCGGCTGGGCCTGCCAAGGCATACGCCCCAAGGGGGCCGGGGGCCGGGGCCGCACGCAAATCCACCCGACAGATTTTCGAACCCAAAACGATCCGGCTATCGGACGACGACGGGCCTCACCGGGGTCACACAGAATGCGTCCAAGACTCGGGAAACTGTTCGTCCTTGATGACCATGAACGCCACCTGTGTTTAGATGAACCGCAACTCACTGTAGCGGCCCGCTTCATCAACGATGCCAGCCAACCCGCACACGGCGGGCATGTGACTGCTGTCGTAGTATCCCTCCAGGTAGGAGATCGTCAGCCTCCCTTGCCCGGCAGTCCGCCGCTCGACGATGACCGTCGCGGCCTCGCCCAACTCTTGGAAGACATCGTCTGGTTTGGATTCGCAGGCGGACAGAATCGAGGCGATGGCGATCAGGATCAGCTTCTTCATGACGTTCCCCCGGATTGTCATCCTATACCGCGTAGCCGGGATTGTAGGAGCGTGCAGACCCGCCTCCCCCTGGCGGAAATCTGACCCGAAAACGATCCATGTTACGGTCGCGCTATGAAGTCCGGCGAAACTCACGAGCGAACCAACCCAACCCATGTCTTCGGACGCGGCGAGCATCTCCAGGCACGAATGGGTGTCGATATCATCCGAGGCGAGTTGATTGCCGCTGTCGTGATCTTCGGAGCCAACATCGAGCACTATCTCGAACACGCCATCTGGCAGTTACGAGGCGAGCCCATACCCCCAAAGCCTGACACCGACGCCAAAAGGATCACCACTTTGATCGAGCTTCTCCGCAAGGAGATCGCGTTGATTGAAGACGATGACAAAAGAAAGATGTTGGAGATGTGGTGTGATGCGGCTGGCGATGGCTTCATCATAAGGAATAACATCGTTCACGGAGTCCCCGTCCCACTTGGAGGTGGAGGGGCAATTTTCATGCGGAATCCTCGATGGGGCGGGGTTGAACGGAAGCAGGATTTCGGAATGTTCGGCGGCGAGACCGACACGCTCATCATGGTCCGGGATTCATTTGCAGTCCTCCTGCGGATCATTCACGCCGTCTCGGTCGGATCGGCTGATCTGATGTCGAACAAGCTGGCGATGCGTGCAGTCAGAGAAGCCCGATCAATGCTGGGCGAGTTCGCGGACCATATGCTGTCGAGACCGGCCGAGCGAGCCATGGATCGTTAGCCTTACTCACGCATCTGACGGCGTGGGAGGAGTCTTTCCGCATCGACTATCCTCATTTTGTCAGACTATCTTTGCGCGAACCGTGGGGGGAACAATGAGAGCATTGGCTTTGTCATTAGCGGTTTTGGCCGTTGCCGGATGTTCGGTTCCTCCGGCTGTCGATGAGCGTCCGGCGTTGATCGCCCAGCGGGTCGCGAAGTTGGAACAAGCCAAAGCTTCTGGTCTCAACATTGCCAAGTTTGATTGCCCGGCGCGGACCGTCAGTGACCGCACGGCTGAGACCATGCTCCTGATGTGGGTCAATGAACGCACCGACCTCGTTGACCGGTCCAACCTCAGAACCGCGAGTGACGATATGATCTCGGCGTTCCAGACCTGTGGGGCCAACATGAACCAGATCATGAATGAGTTGGAGCGGTCCGATGACCTCCTCATGTTTGGTTTGTCGATTGCAATTCTCCAGCAAGGGCGGGGTCTCACCTGAGGCGGGGTCAACTATCGGTCGCACCCTGGATGGCCTGATGCTGTCCGGAAACGGCGATCCCTATCAATGATGCAATCGGAGGGATGACATTGATGAAGACGGCCCTGCTTTCGTTAGGACTCGGCCTGCTGGGCTGCGCTCCAACAGTCTCCCATGCTCAGACCCCGTCTGACCCTTTCGTATTCGTGATCGGAAGCACCGAAACGGCGGACTACGTATGGTGGTCGAAGGCTTCACTGGTCCGACCAACCGGAACGGTTGTATCCGGTGTTGCCCTCGACGCGCTCAACGCGGCCAGGGGCGAGGATGAAAACAAGTGGTGCTTCGCGAATGCACTTTCAGCGGCATCCTTCACCTCTCCGTTCCGATCAATCCAAGCCGCGATTGATGAGACCATGAGGGACGAATATTTGCCCGGCTTTCAGGCCAGCGGGTCGTTCACGGGGCAGGGAGATCAGGACGCCGTCGTGGGGAATTTCGAGGATTGCTACGGCAATCAGGGGGCCTTCCTCCTCATCACCAACCGGGAGGAGCCGAGACAGGTTGTCTACGTCAGGGAGTGGGCTGACTGGAAGGGCTTCATCTGGCTTTCGAAGAACGGAGATGAGCTTTCAGTAGGGAGTTGCCTTTATTGCGACGACGTGCGGACGCTCTCCTACGATCGAGCGCGAGGCCGGTTCTACTGGCCCGAAGATTGAGGGGGAGGGACGCGGTCCGAGCGTCCAAGCTTCGCGCGCTCACTTCTCGGTCCGCTCACAGACACTCAGTCCCAACTCGGGCCGAAGCTTGCACTTGAACCCGCACTCGTAGTCGCCCTGGAGTGCCTTCAAGGCGAAGAGGGCTTCGGTGGCGGTCGCGCGGCATTCCTCCAAGGACGTGAACCGGCCAAGCGGCACATCTGAGGTCAGGTCATCTCTGTTGGGATAGACCCAGCCTTTCCAGTCCGCGCGCTCTCCACAGGCCATCAGGGACACTAGCATGAGCAAGGAAAGCAGTCGCTTCATGGCACGAGGTTCCGGGTTGGGCTGACGCGGGCGCGACGCCGATCAGAAGCCGAGAGACTTCTTGGCAGACTCAGAAGCGACATCCGAAAGAACCCTGACCATCACAGCGTAGGCAGGCTTGCCCAGCCCTTGCAGCACCTTTCGCATCCGCATCGCTGCGCTCTCGGTCTTGGGTGTATCGCGCAGCACGTCGGGTAGAGCAGCGTCGAAGATTGCAAGCTGGTCGTCGGCAAGGTCCTCCTGTCGGAGGATGTCCTTCATGTTCTCGATCGCCGCCTCGTGCCAAGGGAATGGCCGTCCGCAATCCTCGCAGTAGTTCGGAACCGGGATGTGGCTGAGACTCATGCTTCCGCGTAGATAGCCTCGCATATTTGCGTTGCAGTCCGGACAGGCCGAAATGGTGGGCGAACCGCAGTCCTTGCAGTATGCGCGGCCGTGTTGGGGATAGGAGATCAGGGACGTCGTGATCTGATGGCCGTTCAGGCAGACCTGCATGACGTCATATGACCCATCAGCGTCGAGTTCCTCGTAGGGGTCATATCTCATCCGGGTGATCCGACTCGCTGCTCCTGAGAACCCTTAACATGCCAGAGCAATCCTCTCTGGTCGTCCGCGCAGCCGCGCGTCCAACCTCCCTCTCGCATCTCGCTCGGCCTTCGCCTCCCTCGCTTGCGTCGAGGGTCTTTTATCCGAGATCAGATGACCTCAGTTCGCTCATCCTAGACCTAGTGTCGTCTTTCTTCCCCGCCCCCAAAAGTCCCATGGGGGCGATGGGGAAATTTGGTGCGGGAAAGATGTAGACCGGTCTCATCCTGAGCCATTGGTCGTCCTCAGGCCACGAGCCAGTTTCCTGGCAGGAGGTGGTTACCCGAACCCTCCTTGTAGCGGCCCCATCTCGGCCAGAAGCACCCTAACGGGGTGTGTTGGAGCCTTGTCCAGCGGGGAGCACATTAACGCACGGTGGCGGTCGGCTGGGCCTCTGGGGCTTGCACACGGGTCTTCTTGTCTAGCCTAACGGTTATCGACTTGCGTCGAAGCAACACCCGGTCGGCTGTAGGATGCACCGCCGGGTGTGGAGAAGGGCCAAATCGTCCAGGCACACTTCTCCTCTTTTCTGCTCTTCGCCTTGCGGCAGTCGGAGGGAGCGCAGGCCGGTGGATGTCCCCTGTGGGGCCACCTGACCAAGTATCCTCTTAGGCGTGTCCTCGCCTCATCGTCCCCGGTCGAGCGGCCCACTGGTGGCCTGAGTCCCGGTCCTGTCTTGCTGCGGAGGTGACAGCGGGCTTGCCCTCCTGGACGTATGTCGCAGAAGCCGTGAGGAGCTTCTGATCTATTTATCATTCTACCAAACCGGGCTCTCCGCTGGCGATATCTATCGACACGTGGGGCGGTAGTTTTGGCTACCTCGTCAACACGCTAGAGGTCGCCCCCTCAGCGCAGCCAGCGGAGAGTGAAGTGCACTACGTCCGCGTCGTTCTTGAAGATCGCGGCGGCCGCCAGTCCGTGAAGGTGTCTCGGACCAAACGACCTGACGACGAAGTGGCATCCGCTCGTATGGTCAAACAGCCACTCACCCACATCTTCCCGCACGAGGTATGCCTTGTTGTTGCCCCTCCCCAACGAAACAACCCAGCCCAGCCGAGCTTGGACGTCGAGCGGGTCAAACACGACGGCGTGTGGGGAGAGCGTTTGTTTCCATTCCTCTTGGCGTTTGGCGATGCGTGGGTAGCGCGAATCTGTATTGTAGAAGTCAGTCATTGGTCACGTCGCACAGCGCGCCGAACGCAGGCCCGAAAGTTGAGGAGCCAGCGGTAGTCGCTTGGTGAAGTCGGAAAGACGATCTGAATCCTTCGCCCCTGCTGCTCCCACACCATCCGATAATGTCGGCCGCCATGACGCACTCGCGCTGTCGAGAAAATCGCGGGTGCGACCTCCTCTTCCAAAATGGAGAGGGCAAGTCGCTTCGTTCGGCGACCACTCATCACGCCACCTCCGGCCGAGCGAAGTATCGGCGACCGTCCAGGAGGTCGGCCCCCTTTCCCCGACCGGGCCAGCCACCTGCCTGTTTGAAGTTGAAGGTGACATGGGGAGGAAGTTCATCGCGGATCGAGCGAGCCCATTCGAGCTTCATTTCACGCGCACCGGAGCCGCTCTCGCCGCCGACGATAACCCAGTCGATCATCTTCATGGCGTTTCGGACGTCCGGTTCGCTCATGAAGCTAACGGGCTCCAGAAGCGGTTCGGCCGACACGAAAGTGAAAAGCGGCTTGAGCCGGACCTTGGCATTGGCGAGGTGGCCGACCGTGGGAGCGACTTCTTTCTGCATCCCGGCCGACCCACCCAGCGCGACGTTGGGCGGGAGGCCACCAGCCGCTTCGCTAAGGCGGATGATGTTCTGCGGACGTTTAGTCAGGAAGAGCCAGACCAGATTCGGCGTGTCACGAACGACGTCAAAGAGGTCAGAACGCCACGCGGCCGGGGCGGCGTTATCGTAGACGTCAGCGAGACTAGCGCAGAACACGAACGGCCGTGTCCCGGCCTTAGCCGCCTTTCGATTCCAGTTGCGGGGAGACTTCCATGTCGCCTCTGACGTCCGTTTCCGATTGCCAACTCCAGAACCCGGCCCGCCCCACACGTAACTCTCAGCAGCCTTCCGCACCGCCGACGTTTTGTCGGGCGTGAACCACTTCTTCTGGGTGACCAAGGTCTCGGCGTAGCAATGGTCGCAGAGCGGGCTGACCTTCATACAGCCGATCCACGGATTGAAGGTGTGGTCGGTCCATTCGATCGCGGTGGAGTCAGCCATTGGCCGCCTCCCACAGTTTGTCGGCCTGCTCGGCGGCTTGGTAAATGACGTCCGCCAATTCGTCGTCGCGAGAAGAATCGTCGGGAGCGGCGATTTGGAAAAGCTGTCCGAGGTCCGGTTCGTAGCGGTCGGAAACGTCGAAAGGCACATCGACGGCCACCCGGAGCTTCATGAGTCTTCCGATGGCGCGAGTCTTGGTTTCGAACGACAGACTGGGGTCCCGGACCTGGAGGCCGTAGCGGACCCGAACGTCCTTCCGCATCTTCGCGGCCTTGCGTTGCGCGTGGGCTTCAGAAACCGCCCGATCACGAACGGTCTCCCGGTTCGGTCCGATTTGCGCGGTCACGATGATCTCGTGCGTCCAGAGTCCCCGAGCAATCGCCAGACGCCCGACCTTCATGGTCACCCACGCCTGATGGGCAGCGGCGTTACCGGGTCCAATCAGACCGCGACGGGCGAGGGCGGTATAGCCCGCCTTCATCCCCCTCTCTTCGGATGGCTTGAGGTCACCGACTTTGGGCTGGCTCATCGCAGCCAGGAGGGCAGCAGTCGCTTTGTCGCCCAGGAACTTCGGGTTGAGGAAATTCTGGTCGGCAGATGCGTCGGGGAGAAATTCCGTCAGTCGGGCGGTGACGGCCGCGACGTCCCGCCTGCACTCATCGTTGAAGACATAGAGCCACCAATGAAGGCAGCGTTTAACCCGATGATCCGGGTTCAGGTTGAAGTCAGTCATCAGATCGTCGGCTTCGCCGATCTGATCGTTGTGCACGAGAATCCCGAGCATGGGTCGGCTCCATCAGTTCATCACCTCCTCAGCGAACAATTTCGCCGAGGACTTGAGCCGCTCCAGAAAGGAGCGGCCAAGAGTGCTGGGTCAGGAATCGAACCTGAACGGGCCACCCGGCCCAGCATTGTGCGGTGATGACCCAATCCGGGCCGTCGCCTGCGGCGGTCGGTCTATCCACTTGCCTCAGGAGTCAGCAATGCCTCGCTGACGTGACTTCGGTATATCAGACCTTTTCAGTAACGCAACATCTTTTTCGTCCGAACTGCTGTTGTTGTCGAGCGACTTTTAGATTGACGCCAAGAGTTATTGATTGACGGGGACATGACGGACTCAAGTTGCTGTCAACGCAAGGCAGAGT
>NZ_CALMFB010000019.1 GCF_937863155.1 uncultured Brevundimonas sp.
TGGCGACCTACGCCATGTGGTGGATCCGCGCCTCGATCCAGGAATACATCCTGCGCAGCTGGTCGCTGGTCAAAATGGGCACCACGGCGGCCCAGAAGAAGCTGTTCTTCAACCTGCGCAAGGCCAAGAGCCAGATCTCGGCCTTCGAGGAAGGCGACCTGCACCCGGAACACCTGTCGGCCATCGCCACCAAGCTGGGCGTGTCGGAACAGGAAGTCACCGACATGAACCGGCGCCTGGGCGGCGACGCGTCGCTGAACGCCCCCTTGCGCGCCGATGGCGAAAGCGAGTGGCAGGACTGGCTGGCCGACGACACCGCCGTGTCTCAGGAAACCCATCTGGCCGAGACCGAGGAAAAGTCGATCCGCATGAGCCTGCTGCAAGAGGCCATGGAGGAACTGACCGACCGCGAAAAGCACATCCTGACCGAGCGCCGCCTCAAGGACGATCCCGTCACCCTGGAAGAGCTGGCCGGTCAGTATGGCGTCAGCCGCGAGCGCGTGCGCCAGATCGAGGTTCGCGCCTTCGAGAAACTGCAAAAGGCCATGCGCGCCGCGGCCGAGGAACGCAATCTGGTCGACGCCTGATCGGCGTCGGCCGACTACCCGGCCTGGGTGTCGGGTGTAGGTGCGCTGATCGCCAACAGGGCGTTGATCGGCCCGGCCAGATCATTCTTGCTGGCCCGGCCGGTCGCCACACACGTCTCCAGAGATCCGGCCGCCAAGGCCAGCCGCGCATCCGACGTCTTCAGCGCCAGCGTCTTCAGCGTCTCGGCCTGCTGACGCACAGCGCGCACGGCCTGGGTCGGATCGGTGTCGAACTGCGCCAGGGCCGAGGCCAGAATTCGCAACGCCTGATCCTTGGCCGCCAGCAACGTCTCGGCCGCCGTCTTGGGGGCGTCGGCCTTGCGCTTGCGCGGCCCGGCGTATTCGCCCGAGTTGAACCGCCGCCGGTCCGGCCCGACGTAGGCCACCGCCTCGACCCAGTCGCGCGGTTTCAGCAGCACATTCTCGACCCGCCGGAACAGATCCGTCGAGGTGAAGGGTTTGCGCAGGAACTCGTGCACCCCCGCGTCGCGGGCGCCCTTGATGGTGCTGGCCGTCGCTTCGGCCGTCACCATGATGATCGGCGCCATGCGGCAGCTCATCGTTGAACGGCGCACCCGTTTGGCCAACGCCTCGCCATCCAGGCGCGGCCCCGTGCGTTCGGTGATGATCAGGCCCGGTTCGACTTCGCGCGCCAGGTCCATGACCCGCTGTTCGTCGCATTCCACAAAGACTTCGCGCGCGCCCAAGCTCTTGACGATATCGGCGAGCAACCGCGAAGAGGCGGCGTTCGGATCGGCCACGATCACGCGGCGCAGACCCGGCTCCAGGCGGTGGACGATCTTCTGATCCAGGGTAAACAAGCGAAACGGCTCCTCTGAACCGCCATCGCTAGACCACGCCGGTTAAAACCCGTTGAACGCGGGCCGTTTTCACCCGCGCCCCTGGAACGGATCGCGCATCAATATGGTGTCGTCCCGCTGGGGGCTGGTCGACAGCAGGGCGACCGGCGCGTCGATCAACTCCTCGATCCGCCGCACATATTTCACCGCATTGGCCGGCAGATCCTTGAAACTGCGCGCCCCGGCGGTGCTTTCGCTCCAGCCTTCCATCTCCTCGAACACGGGCTCCGCCGCCGCCTGGGCCTTCAGGCTGGACGGCAGATAATCCAGAACCTGATCGCCGATGCGATAGCCGACGCACAGCTTCAGCGTCTTCAGCCCGTCCAGTACGTCCAGCTTGGTCAGGGCGATCCCGTCGATCCCATTGATGGCCACCGACTGACGCACCAGAACGGCGTCGAACCAGCCGCACCGCCGGGCGCGGCCGGTGTTCACGCCGACCTCGCGGCCCACGGTCGCCAGATGCTCGCCGATCTCGTCATGCAGTTCGCAGGCGAACGGGCCTTCGCCCACGCGGGTCGTATAGGCCTTCACGATCCCCAGCACATAGCCGACCCCGCGCGGCCCCAGGCCCGATCCCGCCGCCGCCTGTCCGGCCACGGTGTTGGAACTGGTCACATAGGGATAGGTGCCGTGGTCCACATCCAGGAAGGCGCCCTGCGCCCCTTCGAACAGCACACGCCGTCCCTCGCGCGTCGCCTGGTCCAGAACCCGCCAGGCCGGTTGCACGAACGGCAGGATCTTGGGCGCAATTTCCAGCAGTTGCGCCAGCAGCGCCTCCGGCTCGATCGGGTCCAGACCCAGGCCGGCGCGTAAGGGATCATGGTGGGCCCGCAGCCGCTCGATCTTGGTCTTCAGGTCGTCGGCGTCCGCCAGGTCGCACACCCGGATCGCCCGACGTCCCACCTTGTCTTCATAAGCGGGGCCGATGCCGCGCCCCGTCGTGCCGATGCGGGCGCCCGGCGCGCTGGCCGCCGCCTCGCGCGCCACGTCCAGCGCCGGGTGAATCGGCAGGATCAGACAGGCGTTCTCGGCGATCATCAGCACATCCGGCGTGATCTGCACGCCCTGCGCCTGAATGGTGTCGATCTCGCGCACCAGGTGCCAGGGGTCGATCACCACCCCATTGCCGATCACCGACGGCTTGCCCTGCACCACCCCCGACGGCAACAGCGCCAGCTTATAGACCTGATTGCCGACCACCAGCGTGTGCCCGGCGTTATGGCCGCCCTGGAACCGCACCACCATATCGGCCCGGTTCGACAGCCAGTCGACGATCTTGCCCTTGCCCTCGTCGCCCCACTGAGCGCCGACCACCGCCACGTTCGCCAAGACCCGTCTCCGCAAGCTGAATGCGGGCGCAGCCTATAGCCGGGGAATCGTCCGGTGTCCCCTAAAAGCCGGCGATTTATTCCGCCATCGCCGTCTGGAACGCCCAGTCCAACCAGGGCGTCAGCGCCTCGATGTCCGCCGTCTCGACCGTGCAACCGCACCAGACCCGCAGGCCCGCCGGCGCATTCCGGTGGCTCTCCACATCGAAGGCGGCGCCCTCGGCCTCCAGCAGCGCCTTCATCCGCTTGACCAGCGCCTGGCGTCCGGCCTCGTCCATGGCCAGAACGCGCGGATCGACGATCTTCAGACAGACCGAGGTTGTCGAGCGCGTCGCGGGATCGTCCGCCAGCCAGTCGATCCAGTTCGTCCGCGCCACCCAGGCGTTCAGGGCGCCCGCATTCGCCTGCGTCCGCGCGATCAGGGCCGACAAGCCGCCGACGCTGCTGGCCCAGTCCAGGGCGTCGATCCAGTCTTCCAACGTCCAGACCGAGAAGGTGTTGATCATCGACCCGGTCGCCAGCGTCCGGTCGAACCCCTTGGCGTCCCGCAGCCTCAACACCTTCGGCACGGGTCGCGGCGGTTCATAGGCGTCCAGCCGCGCCACCGCGCGGGGCGACAGGGCCGCGACCCCCAGGCCCGCCTCTCCGCCCAACGCCTTCTGGAACGAGAAGGTCACCACATCCAGCCGCGACCAGTCCATCGGCATGGCGAAGGCGGCCGAGGTGGCGTCGCAGATCACGATCCCCTCTCGGTCCGCCGCAATGAAATCCGCACTCGGCACGCAGACGCCCGAGGTCGTTCCATTCCACGGAAACACCAGATCCTTCTTCGGATCGACGGCCGACAGATCCGGCAACCCACCCCAGGGCGCCGCCAGCACCTCGGGCTCCAGCTTCAGGTGATCGCGGATGTCCGACACCCATTGCAGGCCGAAATTCTCGAAGGCCAGCACCTGCACCGGCCGCGCGCCCAGCATGGACCACAGCGCCGCCTCGACCGCCCCGGTGTCCGATCCGGGCGCATAGACCAGCACCCAGTCATCCGGCACCTCCAGCACCTGTCGCGTCAGCGTCAGTCCATGGGCGAACCGCGCCACCACTTCCGGCGCACGGATTCCGCGTCCCAGCAGGTCGTGATTCAGCGCCTGCGACGACCATCCCGGCCGTTTGGCGGTCGGCCCCGAGCTGAACCAGGGCCGTTGCGGCCTGACATTGGGCTTGGCCATCATGGCGTATAGGGCCGCTTGGCGCGCCACTCTTCGGCGAACTTCACCAGGGCGTCGTCCGGCGGTTCCGGCAGGGTCACCACCAGCTTGGCCAGCAGATCGCCGCGCCTGCCGCCCTCGAAGCCCCCCCGGCCTTTCAGCCTGAGGATCTTGCCCGAGTTTGACCGCGGCGGCACCGTCATGGCCACGCGCCCTTCCGGTGTCGGCACCGTCACCTTGCCGCCCAGTATGGCGTCCGGCGCCGAGATCGGCAGGTCCATGATCAGGTCCGCCCCCTCGCGCCGATACAGCGGATGCGCCGCGATCTTCAGTTCGATCAGCGCATCGCCGGCCTGACCCAGTCGCCCCGGCGCCCCCTGGCCCCGCAGACGGATCACCTGGCCGTCGCCCGCCCCCTTGGGGATGGTCACATCCAGCGTACGCCCGTCCGAAAACTGGATGCGCCGCGTCGCCCCGGCGATGGAATCCTCCAGGCTGATCTCCAGGGTCGCGCGCACATCCTGGCCCTTGGGCGTGAAGTCGCGCGCCCCGCGCTGACGCCCCTGCCCGCCGAACATGCCGAACAGTTCGTCCAGATCGATATTGTCGAAACTGGCCCGCCCGCCCGGGCCGCCGGCCCCGCCAAAGCCCCCGAAACCCGCGCCTCCCGCGCCGCCGCCGAAGCCGCGATGCTGCTCGCGCCCGTCGGCGTCGATCTCGCCGCGGTCGTATTTGGCGCGCTTGTCCTTGTCGCCCAGCACGTCAAAGGCGGCGGTGACACGCTTGAATCGGTCCTCGGCGGCCTTGTCGCCCGGATTCTTGTCCGGGTGCAGATCCTTGGCCAGCTTGCGGAACGCCTTCTTGACCTCGTCCGCGCTGGCGTTCCGCGCCACGCCCAGTTCCTTGTAGGGATCGCCCGCCACTGTCGCTCCGTTCCGCAAGGGGTCGAAGCGTCAGTTAAGCCATGCCCCGCCCCTTCGGAAGGGGTTGCGCCCTCACGACGTCAGATCGCATCGCGCCGCCGCGCCCCAGCCCCACGCCTGACGCCATTCGCAGACCTCGGCCCAGGCGTCGCCCAGGCCGTCGCGATAGTCCGCCTCCAACAACGCCTGGCCATGGATCAGCATCGGCGCTTCGACCTCGATCACCCGGCGCATGGTCACCCCGTCCATCAGACGCACCCGGAACCGCAGGTCCGGGTCCAGTCCTCGGTCGGCGTCCCACGCATCGCCATACAGCCGCCGTCGCGGCGTCCAGGTCAGGGTCAATCCGTCCTCATTGGTCTCGGCCCGCAGATGCACGGGCGCCCATGGCCGATCATGCACCCCGCGCACGCTGGCGGTCAGACGCGCGGCGGTCGGGCCGCCCGGCGGCGCCCCCGCCATGACCGCGCGGAACATCAGCGGCAGGCCACGTTCCTCACGCCCCAGATCCAGCCGCACCAGCGCCTGATCCAGCACGACCACGATCGCACCCGCCTCGGCGCCGGCCTGCATCTCCGGGTCCGTCCCTTGCAGCGCGCGCAACAGGCCGCTCAGCCGCCAGGCGCCGCCGCCCATCGGCTGAGCCTGACGAAAGGCGATCAGCTCCCAGCCGTCGCCCGCCCGCACGGCCACAGTGTTGGCGCCGGCCAGCACCGCTGCAGCGCTCATGCTCTGCGGCGCCGGCCCTTCCCACTGCACCGTCAGGCTGTTGATCTCGTCCCACCGTCCGCTGACCCCCGGCGTCAACGGCGCGATCAGCCGCCCCACTGAGGCCGAACGGGTCGCGCCGCCACGACGCCTCAACGCTGTCTCGTCGGCGCCCGCATGCACATCGACCCGTCGCCAGGGGTCCGAGGCAACGGCGGCCACGGGCCGCTCGTCTGTCTCCCGTCCCGGTAAGGGCGGCAGGTCCAGTATGGCCAGGAAAAGCGCGGCGAACGGCTCTTCCGCATCCGGCGCGGGCGCATCGACCACGCCGCCGGTCGCCAGCATCGGCGTGACCCGCCGCCGCAACACCGCCTGCGGCGTCTCGTCCAGCGCCACACGATCCACGCGCCAGACGCCGGCCTCTCCGACCAGGGCCAGCATGTCGCCCGGCTCCAGCATCATCGCCTTGCGCGGCGCCAGACTGATAGTCCGGCTTTCGCCATTGCCCCCTTCTCCCAGGGCGACGGCCCCCGCCAGACGCGCCTGACCGGCGCTGCACGCGACCGGCAGATCCACATCCAGCCCACTGCCGTCGCCCGCGTCGTCCGCCCGCAAGACCACCGACGCCGTCTGATGATCGGCCAGGGCGTCGATATAGCGGACCCGCACGCTGCTGGGCCGCTCCTCGGTGATGCGGTCGGCGCGGATCGGCGCGGCCTGATCGTCTGGCAGGGCCAGATCGCTCCAGGCGATCGTCTCGGTCTGGGTCTCGCGGCCCAGCACCGCCACCTTGCCGTCGCGTTCGGCGATCACAGCATCGACGGCGCGCAGCAACGGCTCCAGCGCATCGCGCGTCCGCATCGGCCGATCGATGGCGTAACCGGTGACGTCCCCGTCCACGCCCTCGATGACGAAGTCCTGGTCCGTCAGCCCGCCGCGCCTCAGGATGGCGGCGATCATGGCCACGACATCGCCGGTCATCCGCCCGTTCAGCCAGTGACCCGTCCGCCACGCCGGCGCATCGGCCCAGACATCCTTGCGCGCCGGAAACGCCGGATAGGGCCGCGCATCCCAGCACCAGGCGTCCGCCGCCTCGACCATTCGCCCCACATAGGCCGAGGCTACAGGATTGCCCGCCGGCTCGGCGAAGTGATCCAAAATCGCCTCCAGCGCCCGCCGCTGCATGATGTCGCTGCGCTGGCCCGTCGAATGGGGCGGCAGGGCGCTTTCCGAACTCTTGGGATCGAAGAACAGATTGGGGGCGTTTCCGCCGCGATCCACGGCGGCGCATCCGAACTCGGTCAGGCGGATGGGCTTCATGCCGGGCGACCAGGCGGTGGGCGCATCCGCCCGCACGCCGCCGGGCCGGTCATAGTGGCTGTTCGACCACCAGCCGATCAGATCCTTGGCGCGGAACAGCCAGTGCTCGCCATGCGCGGTGTCGATGATCGGGGTGCGCAGCTGGGCCGCCTCGTCGCCCGGATCGGCATAATACCAGTCGAACCCCGGCCCGCCCGCCACGCCATCGGCCAGATAGGCCCGATCCGCCGCATGGGCGTATTCGATCCCGTCCACGCCGCCGTCGCCAGACCGCCAGTCAGTCAGCGGCGGGTACCAGTCGATGCCGACATAGTCGATCGCCTCATCCGCCCACAGGGAGTCCAGGTGAGAGCGCACATCGCCGTCCGCGCGACGCACCCCGAAATATTCTGACCAGTCGGCGGCATAGGACAGCTTGATCTCCGCCCCCACGATGGCGCGGCATTCCGTGGCAAGGGCGCGCAGGGCGTCGACAGCCGGAAACTCGTCATCCTGGTCGCGGGTGGTGGTCAGGCCCCGCATTTCCGACCCGATCAGCAGACCGTCCGCCTCCGTCTCGACCGCCAGTTGCGCATAGTGCAGCGCCAGCCGGCGCAGGCCCCAGTCGTCGGCGCCGCCGAAGATCGCATCCACCTGCGCCTGCGCCTCCGGTCCGTCCTCGCCGCTGATCCGTCCGCGCCACGGATAGGCCGCCTGACCGACCTCGTCCTCTGACCCCGGCAGATCGTTGTCCGCCGCAATATCCATGAAGACGAAGGGATAGAGCGTCACCTCAAGACCCCGGCCCTTCAGCGCCGCCACCGCCTGGCGCACGCTGTCGTCCGACGGCGTGCCGCCATAGGCCGGGGCGTCCTCGATCCGGCTGATCAGATGGGCGTCGGCGCGCGTCAGGCCCGCCACCTCCCATGTCGCGCCCTCGACCACCTTGTCGCGGCTTTCGACACCCGGCCTGATCCGGCATTCGCCGGCCCTCAGATCGTCGCCGAACCAGCCGACGACCAGGCTGACCCGCTTCAGGTTCGGGCACTGGGTCATCAACTGGTCCAGCGAAACCTGGAAGTCCGTACTGCCGCCGCCTGTGTGGACATTCTCGCTGCGGGTGCGGGTCAGCCCTTCACGACGGGTCACCGCATCGGTCGCCAGCACGAACTCGCCGGCGCCGGGGATCAGACAGACCCCCTCCAGCTTTTCCTCCAGCCCATCGCCCTCGGACCGTTTCAGCACCTCGAAGCTCAGCTGCGGCGGTCGGTTGCCATAGACGCCCAGCGGCAAATCCTCGAACACCACATAGGCCGTGCCGCGATAGGCGGGCGCCGCCCCCTCGATCGCCTCGATCAGAGGATCAGGCGTCTGACCCGCCCCTCCATGATAGACACGCATGGATACGCCGCTCAGCTCCATCGGCCGCCCGTCGGCCCAGATGCGCTCCACCGCATCGATCGGCCCTTCACAGATGGCCACGGCGAAGCTCAGCGAATAGGCCGCCTCAACCGTCCGCTGACCGCCCTTGCCGCCGCCGCTCTCATGGCGCCGCTCCAGGAACCTCGCCGCCCAGATCACCTGACCGGCCACGCGCATGCGCCCGGTTACAAAGGCCATGGGCGCGCCGTCCGCCGTGGACTGCAGCCGCAATCCCTCCAGCCGCGGCCCGCGCTGCCGCGCCGGCGACAGGGCGCCGATCAGGGCGTTATCCGCCACCCGACCCAGGGCCGATCCGATCACCCGGCCGACGCCGCCGCCCAGGGCCGCGCCCACGCCGCCCAGAACAACCTGCGCCATCAGTCTTCCTTCCTATCTGCCTGTTCCGGCCAGGCGAACACCGCCGCCAAGCGGCGCCGCCACCACGGTCCCATCCAGCTTTCGACCACCGCCCGCCCCCAATAGGCGTGGATGATCCGCCACTCCGGCCCGTCCACGGCGCTGATGACGCCGCAGTGTTTCACCGGCGCCTCCGGCGTCATGCGAAACAGGACCACATCGCCCGGCGCCGCCGCCTCGACCGGCTTGGGAATCAACCAGCGTCGCGCGGCCTCCAGCAGGGTTTCCACCTCACCCACCTCGGCCCAGTCGGGTCGATAGGGCGGCGGCGTTTCCGGCTCCGCCCCGATCACCTCGCGCCAGACGCCGCGCACCAGGCCCAGGCAGTCCGCCCCCACGCCCTTGTCGCTGGCCTGATGCCGATAGGGCGTACCCAGCCAGCCGCGCGCCGCGCTCACGACATCCGGCCTCATCCGCGCCGGCTCCGGCCGTCGTGACGGACGCCTTCCGCCGGATAGACGGTCAGATAGTCATCGCCGGGAATGTCCGGGAAGCCCTGGAAATTGGCGGCGTTGTCGAACACCCGCCCGCAGGTCGCCCAGGTCTTGTCGCAGCGTTTTCCCGGGAAGGCGGCCACATCAACGCCGCATCGGCCGTCGCCCAGGACCGCATCGCACAGCCGGCCATAGGTGCGGCCCACCACCCGCTCCAGCGCCGCCACCGGCCCTTCCAGCTCGGCCGTGAAGGCCTCGCCCTCGCGCCTCAGCCGCGCGATCCGCCCGCGCCACAGCCGAACCTTCAGCGTCGGCAGGGTCCAGTCCACGCGCCACAGCTCGACCTGTGCTCCGTCATACAGTCCCGCGCCGATGTCCGCTTCCGTCACGCTGTCGGCGTCCAGTCCGCCTGACGCCGCCGCCGTGCCGGCCTGCGCGCCCAGGCCCGTCTCCATCGCCCCGACGGTCCAGCCGCTGCCGGCCCGGCAGACGACGCCATCAACCGTCAGATCCCGGTCGTGATCGGTGAACCCCATCACCGTCCCGTCCGCGCGTTTCAGCCGCCACACATGGCACAGGCTCGCCGCACCGCTCTCGATGCGGGCGGCCAGAGTTTCTGGAATGATCCGCATGGCTCAGACCCGGATCTCGATCAGTGGAACGGCCGCCACCCGCCCGGCGCCAAAGGTCTCCAGCGTCACCTCGATCCGGTCCGTATCGAACCGCACCGGCGTGTCGAAGGCGAAGCCGGCGCTCACCGCGGCGCCCGGCGCTGGGGCGACGGCAAACGTCACCTTCCCGCTGTTGGCGTCCACCGACCACCCGCCCGAAGCCTCGACCCCGTTCACCGCCACCCGCACCGAACCGGCCACGGGCTTGGTGATCGCCCGGCTCAGATCGCCGCTGTGTTTCACCAGTTGGAAGACGCGCCGCGACCCGTCCCCGACGCCCAGCGCCTGATCCGTCGGCGCGATGGCCCCGCTGGGCGCGCACGACTTGAAGTCGGCGAAGTCGCGGAACCGGAACCCGTACAGCCGCCCGCGCCGCGCCTCGAAGAAGGCGGTCAGTTCCGCCATGTCGTCCAGCGCTCTCAGGCCCGCCCCGATCAGATAGCGCCGCCGCCCCTGGGCCCACGGACTGGATCGCCGCTCGTATCCTGACGCCAGGGTCACGACCTCGGTCCGGCGCTCGACCCCGCCGGTCGATCCGAACGACAGCCGCGCCGGCAGGCGCACCTCATGAAAGGCCATGTCCTCATCCATCCTGTCTCATCGCCCGCGCCCGTCCGGCGCGGCTCACATCCGGCGGGCGCCCAGGGCCACCGCCCGCGCCAGGCTCTGGGCGATCTGCGCTTCGGATCGCATCAGGGCGCCGGTCCCACCTTCGACCGTGACATTCACTGTCACGCCGGGCGCGCCCGCCGCCTCGATCACCCCGGCGGAGGACGGCCGGAACACCTCCGGCCCACGTTCCCCGACCAGATAGGCGCCGCCCCCCATAACCGGCCCGCCGTCCGCCCGCGTTCCGGCGAACAGGCCGCCGACGGCCTGGGCGATGGCCGACGACAGGCCGCCGCCGCGCGCGCCCGCCGCGGCGTTCACCGCGTTCAGCACCGCCCGCGCCAGTGCGGCCAGGGTCACCTCCCCGTCCGCCGCCGCCCGCACCAGCGACCGGGTCAGACTGTCGCCCGCCCGGCCGAATGCGCTCTCGATCGCCTCGGCCGCCCGCTCGGCGGGTTCTCTCAGGGCGTCCAGCGCCGCCGCCGCCTCGGCCGCCTTCTGCGGCACGCCGTCCAGGCCGTCCGGCCGAAATCCATCAGTCATCGGGCCAGGCCTCCATCATCTTGTCCAGGTCGCCGCGCCCCATCGGCGCCGCCACCGCATCCGCCGCCGTCAGCATCCGCCACTCGCGCACCGACAGCCGCCAGAAGGCGTCCGGCGCGATCCCCAGCGCCAGCGCCGTCCGCATCATCGCCGCCCAGGTCACACCGCCGCCGCAAACGCCAGGGCCACCGCCTCGGCCGCCTCGCGCGGCTCCACATCGCCGGCGTCCAGCCCTGTCTCGCCGCCGCCGCGCAACAGGGCGCCCAGCACCGCCTTCAGGTCGCGCGCCGACAACCGCCGCATCCGTTCCGCCAGGCCGTCCAGCCCCTCGCACCCCAACGCCGTCTCGATCTCGGCCAGGGCGCCCAGCGTCAGGCACAACCGTCGCGGCGCCCCCGCCAGGGTGGCGATCACCTCGCCGCGCGCGCCGTTCACCGTCATGTCGTGGCCGTGAAGCCGATCTCGCCGGCGCTGGACAGGGTCATGGCGAAACTGGCCTCGCCCTCATGCTCGCCCGCATATTCCAGCGCCGAGACCAAGAACGGCCCCTCCAGCACGCCGAAGTCCGGCACCGTCAGCCGCCATCGCCGCGTCTCCTGGGCGAAGAAGGCTTCGCGGATGCGTGCGTCCGACGTGGCGTCGCGGAACACCCCCTGGCCCGAGACCGAGGCCGACTTGACCCCCGCCCCGGCCAGCAGCTCGCGCCAGCGCCCGGCGCTGTCTGCGTCGGTCACATCCGCCGTCTTGGCGTTCAGCGAGATCGTTCGCGCCCTCAGGCCCGCCACCGTTGTGAACGCTTCCGGCGAACCCCCGTCGCCGATCTTCAGCAGCATGTCCCGGCCCTTTTGTGCGGCCATGTCAGTCCTCCGTTTCCTCCGTCACCGCCCTCAGGCGGACGACGGCGTATGTTCGTTTCAGGTCCGGCGCGCGGAACACATCGGTGAAGGTCACGCGCAGGTTCGCGGTCTTCACCCCATCGGCTTCCAGCACCGCCTCATGCAGCCGCGCCCTCACGGCGGCGGCCACGGCCCGCGCCTCTTCGGTCCCGCCAAAGCGCGACACGCAGGTCAGGCCGATCCGATGCTCGACCCCGCACCCGTCGGCGTTCACGGACCGGCTTTCGGACCGCCCCACCGTCAGATGCGGCCACGCCGGATCGACCGGCGGCTGATCCCATATCCGCGCCGGATCGCCCAGCAGCGCCTGCAATCCGACGTCCGCCTTCAGCCAGGCGATCAGCGCCTTCTGCAGCGCCCCCTCATGATCCTTCATCGCGCCCGCTCCAGCCCCAGGCTCATCTGCCCCGCCACCGCCTGGTCGACCGTCGTCACCGTCCAGTCGGCGCCGCCAAAGCGCAGCACTCGCCCTTCGACGATCCGCCCGTCCGGGCGACAGGTCGCGGCCATCGTCTCGACCGCCCGCGCCGCCTGGCCTTCATCGCGGCGTTCGCGCCGTCGCCGCGCCCCGCACGCCAGCCACGCCATCCCCTGGTGTTCATAGGTGACGGTGCGCCCGCCATAGGGGGTCTCGGTCTCAACCGGCCGCTCGATCCGCGCCAACACCCGCATCGTCCCCATCGTCACACGGGCGCCGCTCACAGCCGCACCACGCGATAGGGCGCCACCCAGGCCTCGACCGGCGCGACCGACATCTCGGCCTCGTTCCGCTCATAGGCTCTGAGCGTCAGCATCAGGATCGCCAGCCTCAGCGGCGCCGGCGAGGTGGAGGTCAGGCTCAAGCCCACCTCCCCCTCCACCCGCGCCCTGGCGGCGTCGATCAACGTCTGGATCAGCCCATCCTCCGCCTCGTGCTCGACGCGCAGGAACAGCTTCGCCTCCGTGAGGGTCACGGGTGCGGTCATTGGTGTCTCGCTTTGCTCGATAGTGACGAGTGGCGAGTGGTCAGTGGCGAGTGATCGCCAATCCCATCCCGCCTCTCGCCCGTCCACGCCGACGTCAGCGGCGAGCGGCCCTTACTCGCCACTCGCCACTGACCACTCGCCACTCAGCGCGACTAGGTCGCGCTGAACTTCATCACCTTGATGGCGTCGAAATTCTGCACCCCGCCGCCCACGCGCTTGGTGGTGTAGAACAGCACATAGGGCTTGGCCGAATAGGG
>NZ_CALMFB010000020.1 GCF_937863155.1 uncultured Brevundimonas sp.
CGCCAGGGTCAGGGCGTGGTCGATCCCTGGTTCGGCGACGAGGCCGGCTTTGACGTCACCTGGGCCGAGGTGACGGCGGCCGCGCAGGGGCTGACGGACCGGCTTCAGCGTCCGTTTTAGAGACTCAGCGCCTCGACCACGCCGCCAGCCAGGCCGCCGGACACGACTTCGCCGCCCGCCAACGCATAGACCACGCCGCCTGCCGCCACGCCCGCCAGCCCATGCCGGGGCGTTCGCATCGGCGGCCCGGATCGCCAGGCGTCCCGCTGCGGCTCATAGATCCAGGTTTCGGCGAAGACGCCGCCGCCCGAGCCTCCGCGTGGGCCGAACCATTCCCCGCCAAAAGCGACCAATCGCCCCCCGACCGCCGCCATGGCCAGACCGCCGCCCACCTGTTGGCCGCCCGCCGACACTGGAATGGGCGCCAGGGTGTCCCAGCGGTCGCCTGCGGGATCATAGCGATCCAGTCGGCCCGTGCCGCCGCCTTCGACGGTGCGGCCGCCCGCGACATAAAGGGCGCCGTCCAGCACCGCCCCGGCCGCGCTGTTGCGGGCCATCGGGCAAGGGCGCGCCTGATCCCAGACGCCGTCGGCCGGATGGAAGACCAGATGGGTCGCCACGTCGCCCTGATCGTTCCAGCCGCCATTGGCCGCCCCCTTGGGCGAACGACCGGTGACCAGGTGGATGCGGTCGCCCAGCACGGCGCCCACGGTTTCGCTTAGGAGCTGCGGCATGGCCGAGACCGGGGTCCAGCCGTCATCATCCAGTCGCCAGACCTCGCTCATGGCCGTCCAGTCGCCGCCTTCGCCCGCGCCATAGCCGCCGAAGGCGTGGATGCGTCCGGCCACATCGGCCACGATCATCGGATGATGCCGCGGCGACGGCAGGCGCGGCCCCTCGGCCCAGGCGTCGGCGGCGGGATCGTACAGCCCCGTACGATCCTCGATCCGCAGGCCCCGCCCCTGGCGCACCAGCCCGCCGGTCAGGACGATCCGGCCCCGGCCATCGACGGCGGCGTAGATTTCCTGAACCGGCCACGGCAGAGCGGCGCGCGGCGCCCAGGACCGACCCAGTTCCGCCTTCGCCCAGGCCAGGGACGGACCGGCGGCCATCGCGGCGGCCAGCAGGGTGCGACGATCAATCAGGGTCATGGCGCCAGCCTAGGCCGGGACTGCCTGTCGCGCTATCCCGCCGCGACCCGCAGGAACAGCACCCGCGCGGCGCCATAGTCGCGCGCGTCCAGCCGCTGATAGCCGGGTGTGTCGATCTCAGGCTCGTCCGATCCCCGCTCGAACACCACGAGGGCGCCGGGGACCAGCCAGTCGCCTTCCAGCAGTTTCGCCAGCGTCTGTTCCCCCAGCCCCTTGCCATAGGGCGGGTCCAGGAAGGCCAGGGTGAAGGCTTCGCCCGCCGAACCGGGCCGGGCGCCCAGGTCGGTGGCGCTGCGGCGATGCACGCGGGTGCGGCCCATCAAGCCATAGGCGTCGGCGTTCTCGCGGATGGCGCCGCGCGCCTCGTCGTCGGTTTCCACGAACAGGGCGAAGGCCGCGCCCCGGCTGATCGCCTCGAAGCCCAGGGCGCCGGAGCCGGCGTACAGGTCGATGACCCGCGCATCAGCGATCGGTTCGGCCCAGGCGGCGTGTTCCAGCACGTTGAAGATGGCCTGGCGCGCGCGGTCGGACGTGGGGCGCGTGCCCTGCCCGTCCGGCGCCACGATGGCCCGGCCCTTCAGAGATCCGGCGACGATCCGCATGGATCAGCCGCCCGAACGCGGTCCGCGCGGGCCGCCGGGCCGGCCGCCGCCAGGTTTGGCGCCGCCCGGCTTGCCGCCACCGGGACGCCCCTTGGCGAAGCCGCCGCCCGGATCTTTGCGAGGCCCGCCCGCGCCACGAGGCGCGCCGTCGCGGGGCTTGAACTCGCGCTTGGGTCCGCTGCGGCCGGCAGGCTTGCCGTCACGGGCCCAGGTGTCGGATTTCGGCCCGATGATC
Source organism: uncultured Brevundimonas sp. (assembly GCF_937863155.1). Lineage (GTDB taxonomy): Bacteria > Pseudomonadota > Alphaproteobacteria > Caulobacterales > Caulobacteraceae > Brevundimonas. The sequence goes on from NZ_CALMFB010000020.1 coordinate 1,989, forward strand.
TTGTCCTCGCGCGGCTTGAAGGCGCGTTTCGGACGCTCGCCTTCGGTTTCCGCGCCATCAGGGCGGGCGCGGGGTTTGAAGTCGCGTTTGGGATGCTCGAACTTCGGCTTGGCCTTGGCCCAGCCGTCGGGTTTTTTCGCCGGGCGTTCGCGCTTGGCCACGGCGTCTTCCTGGGCGGCCTCGGCGGCGCGGACCCGGCTGGGCTTGCGCGAGGGGTCCGACATGGCCGAGCCGGACTTGCCGCGCACGACCGGGCCGCTGGGCCGACGCCCGGGAATGGGCGCAGGGGTTTCGACCGTGTTGCCGGTGGGCAGGTTCTCGGGCCGGATGTGGTCGGCCAGCAGTTCGCGGATCACGCGGGGGCCGACCTCTTCCACCGTGTTGACGTCCAGCGTGCCCAACTGGAACGGGCCATAGGCCAGGCGGATCAGGCGGTTCACCCGAAGGCCCAGATGCTCCAGCACCTTGCGGACCTCGCGGTTCTTGCCCTCGGTGATCGAGACGCTGATCCACAGGTTGGCCGGGGCCTTGCCGTCGTCGGATGTCTCCTTGGCCTTGTCCAGCTTGGCCTCGATGGGGCCATAGCTGACGCCGTCCACCGTCACGCCGTCTTTCAGCGTATCCAGCTTCTCCTGGGTCACCCGGCCATGGGCGCGCGCTCGATACTGGCGCACCAGGGCGGTGGTCGGCAGCTCAAGCGCGCGGCTCAGCTCGCCGTCATTGGTCAGCAGCAGCAGCCCCTCGGTCGCCAGGTCCAGCCGCCCGACCGAGATCACGCGCGGCAGGCCCGCCGGCAGGGCGTCGAACACCGTCGGACGGCCCGCCGGGTCGTTGTGGCTGGTCAACAGACCCGCCGGCTTGTGATAGCGCCACACCCGCGTGGCCTGGGCCGCGCCGATCGGCTTGCCGTCCACGGTGATGACGTCGTCGCGGGTGACCAGAGTGGCGGGCGTGTCCAGGATGCGGCCGTTCACCGCCACCTTGCCCAGGCCGATCAGCCGCTCGACCTCGCGGCGCGAGGCGATGCCGGCGCGGGCCATGGCCTTGGCGATGCGTTCGGTGCGCTTGGGTTCAGCCGGCGCCTTGGCGTCCTTGCCGCCCTTCCCGCCGGGCTTGTCGGCGGAATAGCGCTTGCCGCGGATGCCGCCGGCGTCGGATTTGCGCGGGCCGCGCTCGCCATCGGCTTGACGCGGGCGGGGCTTCTTGTCGTTGTCGGAGGTATGACGGACCATGATCTGCGGTTCATGCGCATGGCGCTGGACCTAGCGCAAGCGGCGGCGGACGCCGGAGAGGTGCCCGTGGGCGCCGTCGTGGTCGATCCGGCCACGGGTCAGGTGGTCGCCACCGGCTTCAACGCCCCGATTTCCGGGCACGACCCCACCGCCCATGCGGAGATTCAGGCCATCCGCGCCGCGGCCCAGGCGCGCGGCAACTATCGGCTGATGGACCTGACACTGTACGTCACGCTGGAACCCTGCGCCATGTGCGCCGGGGCCATCAGCCACGCCCGCATCGGCCGCGTGGTCTGGGGCGCCGACGATCCCAAGGGTGGGGCGGTGATCCATGGCCCCCGCGTGTTCGACCAGCCGACCTGCCACTGGAAACCCGCGATCCAGGGCGGGATAGAGGCCCAGGCGGCGGCGGAACTGCTGCGGTCTTTCTTTCGCCTCAAGCGGGGCGGAACGGCGGCGCCGGCGTCGCGTTAAGGCGGCATGAAGTCGTCCCTGAACGTCGATCCCCAGGTCATCGTCTATGTCGGTCTGGGCCTGTTGGCCCTGATGGTCGGGCTGTCGGCCTGCAGCGCCGAGCCGCGCGCGGCCCCCACCGATGGCGAAGCGGTCAAGCAGCGGGCCATCGAGGCTCAGACCGCCAAGCGCCGCACGGGCGCCGAGCTTCAGGACCGGGCCATGAACCGCACCATCCGCGCCGTCTATCTGTGCAACGACGGGGAACGGCTGTCGGTCGATTTCGACAATCCGCGCCAGATGGCCACGGTGCGAAACTCCACCGGCGAGGCGGTGGACCTGTTCCAGGCCCGCGCCGCCGACGGCATCTGGTATCGCGCCTCGGGCTATGAACTGCGCGGACGCGGGGCGATGGCCAGCTGGTCCGCCGACGGCCGCGCGCCAACCGACTGCCGCGCGGTGGATTAGGCCCCGGCCCCTTCGGTCAACAGAAACGCGCGCAACGCCGCCGGATCGACATCCCGGGCCACAAAGGCGCGGCCGATCCCGTGGGCCAGGATCAGCGTCAGCCGCCCGCCCTCGGCCTTCTTGTCGCCTGCCATCCGCTTCAGCAGGGCGTCGGCGTTGAACGCCCCGGCCTGATCCAACCGCGTCGGCAGGCCGGATGCGGCGATGCCCGCCTGCGCCCGCTCGGCCTCGGCCGCGTCGCACAGCCCCTGGGCCGCTGAAAAGCGGAAGGCCATGGCGCAGCCGATAGCCACCGCCTCGCCATGGGTCAGGGCGTCGCCAAAGCCCAGCTCGGCCTCCAGCGCATGGCCGAAGGTGTGGCCCAGGTTCAGCAGGGCGCGGCGGCCGGATTCGCGTTCGTCCTGACCCACCACCTCGGCCTTGATCTGGACCGAGCGGACCACGGCCCGCTCCAGCGCCGCCGCATCGCCCGCCGCCCCGGCCGCGCCCGCCCCGCCCAGCCATTCGAACAGGTCGGCGTCGCAGATCAGCCCATGCTTCAGCACCTCGGCCCAGCCGGATCGCAGCTGGCGCGGCGGCAGGGTGGCCAGGGCGTCGATGTCGGCGATGACCCGGCGCGGCTGGTGGAAGGCGCCGACCAGATTCTTGCCGCGCGGCGTGTCGATGGCCGTCTTGCCGCCCACAGAACTGTCGACCTGGGCCAGCAGTGTGGTCGGAACCTGCACGAAGTCGACGCCGCGCATGAACAGGGCCGCCGCCAGACCGGCCAGGTCACCCACCACGCCGCCGCCCAGGGCCACGACCAGATCCGACCGGTCCAGCCCGGCCGCCAGCATCCGATCCAGCACCCGCTCCAGCTCGGCGAACGACTTGGACGCCTCGCCCGCCGGAACGGCGACCAGACGCGGCTTCAGCCCGGCGGCCTCCAGCGCCTCCAGCACCGTCGTCCCATGCAGGGCGGCCACCGTCTCGTCCGTGACCACCGCCACCCGCCCGCGCGCGAACGGCGCACAGAGCGCGCCCGCCTGGGCCAGCAGGCCGCGGCCGACCACAACCTGATACGGGCTGAACCCCGCCCCCCGGACCTCGATCATTGTCATGATGCGGCCTGCCGTTCTGTCTGGCGCCAGTGACGGCGCAACTGGCGCAGGATGGCCTCGACCGCCTGGGCATGGGCGCCGGCGCCGACATCGACCGTCAGATCCGCCTCGGCGTAGAGCGGATAGCGCGCCTCGGCCAGGGTCGTCAGCGTCTGAAGCGGATCGCGGCCGCGCAGCAGGGGCCGGGTGTCGCGCCTCTGCACCCGTTCGGCCACCACGGCCAGGTCGGCGCGCATCCAGACGCTGGTGGCGGCCTGTTTCATCAGGGCGCGGGTATCGGGGTTCAGCATGGCCCCGCCGCCGGTGGCCAGGACGATAGGCGGGCCTTCCAGCAGCCGCCGCATCACCCGCGCCTCGCCCGCGCGAAACTCGGCCTCGCCCAGGCTGGAGAAGATGTCGGCTACCGTCATGCCGGCGGCCTCCTCGATCTCGTGGTCGGCGTCGACGAAGGGCATGGTCAGGCGCTGGGCCAGGCGTCGGCCCACGGTCGATTTCCCCACCCCCATCAGCCCGACCAGGGCTATGGTGCGTCGCGCGGGGGCCGCGGCCGAATCGACGGCGCTCATGGCCTTGCTCGCAAGGCGATGGAAACAGGACGGACGGCCAAGGCGGACATGATCGCCCTACCCTCTACACCAAGCCCGGCGGCAGGCCAGCGGTGACCACGCCCCAGATCGAGGCCTTTCTAGAGATGATGGCCGTCGAACGCGACGCCTCGCCCCACACCCTGGCCGCCTATGGGCGCGATCTGGCCGATGCTGAGGCCGGAACCGGTGGCCTGATGACGGCGGACGCCGAGGGAGTAGAGGCCTGGTTCGCCGACCTGTCGCGGCGCGGCCTGTCGGCGGCGACGGCGGCGCGGCGGCGCTCGGCCGTGCGGCAGTTCTATCGGTTCGCCCTGTCCGAGGGCTGGCGCGCCGACGACCCCACGCGGCGGCTGGATGCGCCGAAACAGGGCCGCCCCCTGCCCAAGGTGCTGAGCCGCGACGAGATCGACCGCCTGCTGGCCGCCGCCGCCACCCATGAAGGGGCCGCCGGGCCGCGCCTGCTGGCCCTGATGGAGCTGTCCTACGCCTCGGGCCTGCGGGTGTCCGAGCTGCTGGCGCTGAAGGTCGAGGCGGTGCGGCGCGATCCGGCCTTCCTGATCGTGCGCGGCAAGGGCGGCAAGGAGCGTCTGGCCCCCCTGAACACCGCCGCCCGCACCGCCGTCCAGGCCTGGCTGGCCGTGCGCGACGCCGGAAAAAAGCCCGAGGCGCCCGACAGTCCGTGGCTGTTCCCCTCCAGCGGCGCATCCGGCCATCTGACGCCGCGCCGGTTCGCCCAGTTGCTGGACCAGGCGGCGATCCAGGCCGGGATTGAGCCTTCCCGCGTCAGCCCGCACGTCCTGCGCCACGCCTTCGCCACCCATCTGCTGGAAGGGGGCGCCGACCTGCGCGTGGTCCAGACCCTGCTGGGCCACGCCGACATCGCCACCACCCAGATCTACACCCACGTCGCCACCGACCGTCTGAGCGAAGTGGTGCGGTCCAACCATCCCTTGGCGCGTGACGACTGAGAGCGCATAGTCAGGCCATGACCCAGTCTTTCTACGTCAAGGCCATCTGGGACGCCGAGGCGAGCGTCTGGTGCAGCGAGTCCAATATTCCAGGGCTGGTGATCGAGACCGCGACGTTGACGGAGTTCGAGTCCCTGGCCCGTCATTTTGCTTCTGAATTGCTGGCCGAGAACCTCGGCATTCACGGTCAGGTACCGATCCGCTTTGAGGCCGTTGGCGGCTTTGACGTCATCGCGGCATGAGGCGGCTGTTGTTTCCGGGCGTTAAACAACAGTCGTTGGATTGTGGCGTTTGGCCTCGTGACGGCAGGCTTCGCTGATCGAAAGGCGAAGCGAAATGCCCAAGGATTTTTATCTCGAGCTGACCGCCTTGCTGCACGCCGCTGGTTGGCGTCGTGTGACGAACGCAAAAGGCAGTCATGAGAAATGGCGCCACCCCGATCATTCTCACTCGGTGATCGTGCCGCGATCAAAAAGCCGACATACCGCCAATGAAGTCCTCAAACAGGCCGGACTGCCCAAGGCGTTCTGAACCCGCGCTTGCCCCCCGGCGTTCAGGACACTAGGTTCCGCCGCCTTCCGACTGGGCGTTCGCGCCCGCTGTTCCCGGACGCCTTCATGGCCACGCACTATCTCGATTTCGAAAAGCCGATCGCCGATCTGGAAGCCAAGATCGAGGAGCTGAGCCTGCTGTCCTCGACCGCCGGTTCGTTCGATTCGGAAATCGAGGGCCTGCGCAAGAAGGCCGAACAGCTGCGCAAGAAGACCTATGGCCAGTTGGACCCCTGGATGAAGACCCAGGTGGCGCGCCACCCCCAGCGGCCGCATTTCGTCGATTATGTCGACGGCCTGTTCACCGACTTCACCGAACTGCACGGCGACCGTCAGTTCGGCGACGATCAGGCGATCATCGGCGGTCTGGCGCGGTTCCGCGGCCGCCCCGTGGTCATCATGGGCCACGAAAAGGGCCACGACACCGCCACCCGCCTGACCCACAATTTCGGCATGGCCCGGCCCGAGGGGTATCGCAAGGCGGTGCGCCTGATGGACCTGGCCGAACAATACGCCCTGCCGGTGCTGACCTTCGTGGACACCGCCGGCGCCTATCCGGGCCTGGGGGCGGAGGAACGCGGCCAGGCCGAGGCCATCGCCCGCTCGACCGAACGCGGCCTGACCCTGGGCACGCCGTCGATCGCCACCATCACCGGCGAAGGCGGATCGGGCGGCGCCATCGCCATCGCTGCCGCCAGCCGTGTGCTGATGCTGGAACATTCCATCTATTCGGTCATCTCGCCCGAAGGGGCCGCCGGCATCCTGTGGCGCGACGGCGCGCGGGCCAAGGACGCCGCCATGGCCATGAAGATCACCGGGCCGGACCTGATCGGCCTGAAGATCGTCGACCGCCTGATCGAAGAACCCGTCGGCGGCGCCCACGCCGACCGCGAGGCCGCCATCACCCGCGTGGGCGATGTTCTGGCCGAAGAGCTGGAGGCCCTGTCGGGTCTGACGCCGGCTCAGGTGCGCCAGGCGCGGGCCGACCGCTTCTACGCCATCGGCCGGCTGGAAAAGGGCGGCTGACGCCCATCGCGACCCGGCGCGTTAACGTCGCGTCCACTCGCCACGCCGCAAGCTGGCCGTCACCACATCTGACGCGGGTTCGCCGGTGCTGACGCCTCTGCTGGAAGGTCTTCGCGACAGCGCGGTCGTCAATCTGGGCGGCGCGGTGACCCTGGTCGTGGACGATTCGCCGTTCTCGCTGGAACTGACGACCCAGGCGCTGATGGGTTTCGGCATGCCGGTCCGCTATGTCTGCCACAGCGCGCCCGAGGCGATGGAGATCCTGAAGGATCACACCGTCGACCTGCTGTTCGTCGACGTCGAGATGCCCGGCATGGACGGGTTGGAGCTGGTCAGCTGGCTGCGGCGGTCGGGCTTGGACCCCAACGCCTTCGCCCCCGTCATCATGACCGGCGGCCATGTGCGCAAGGACAAGCTGAACCGAGTGCGCGACTGCGGCGCCAACTTCCTGCTGACCAAGCCGTTCAGCGCCACGACCCTTCTGGAGCGCATCGTGTGGACGGCGCGGGACACCCGCCCCTTCCTCGAGGTGGGCGATTATTTCGGGCCGGACCGCCGGTTCCGCAGCGGATCGGGGCCGGGCGGCGTCGAACGCCGCGCCGACCTGATCCGCAAGGCCGAACTGGAAGCCGCCCGCGCCGCCGAAAAGGCCGCCGCCGGAGACGAAGCATGACTGTCGTCAGAACCATTCCGCGCAAGTCCCGGCTGTCCAGCCTGATCGACACGTCCGGCGGCGTCAGCGTCGGCGTGGCGCGCCGTCAGGCCAACGCCAACCTGGAGGCCATGAAGGAGCGCAGCCAGGCGTTGATCAGCGAGCGGTTGACCGCCCTGGCCGCCCTGGTCGAGCCCGCCACGCCGCAAGACGTCCTGCCGGCCCGGGCCGAAGCCTATCGCCTGTCCAGCGAGATCATCGACGCGGCGGGGATGTTCGACATGGGATCGCTGTGTCAGGCGGCCCGGGGGCTGTGCGACTATCTGGACGCCCATGACGGCCAGGGGCGCATGGACTGGCGCGTGGTGACGGTTCACGCCCATTCAATGCGGCTGCTGACCTCCCTGCCCGACGCCGCCGAGCCACAGCGCTCGGCGGTGCTGGAGCATCTGGCCAAGGTGTTGCAGCACAAGCTGGGGCCGAACGCGGCCGATTGACGCCCGAAGGCGCTCAGACGGTGCGCATAGCAGCCAGAAGCTCGTCCACCGCCTGTTCCGCCGTGGCCCAGGAACAGACGAACCGCACCGAGCCGTCGTCAAAGCGATAGCAGGCCCAGCCGGCGGCCGTCAGACGCGCATGGGCGGCCTCGGACATCCGCACGAAGACCGTATTGGCCTCGACCGGGTGCGCCAGCACGAAGGGCGTTCCCGCGACAATGCCTTCCGCCAGACGCGCCGCCATCAGATTGGCGTGGGCGGCCCCCGTCTCCCAGGCGCCGCTTTCCAGCAGACCCAGCAGCGGCGCGACCAGGAACCGGCCCTTGGACGCGGTCTGGCCCGCCTGTTTCAACCGGTTGTCGATGCGCCGCGCCAGGCTGCGGTCGAACATCACCACCGCCTCGACGCAACTGGCGCCCGCCTTGGCCCCGCCGAACACCAGCAGATCCACGCCCAGACGCGCGATCTGCGTCAGGTCGAACCCCGCCGCCGCCGCATTGGCCAGCCGCGCCCCGTCCAGATGCACCCCCATGCCGCGCGCCTTGGCCGGTTCGATCAGGCGGCGCATCTCGTCCACCGTATAGACCGTGCCGTATTCGGTGGACTGGCTCAGGCTCAGCGCCGCTGCCGGCTGGCGATGGCCGACCTCGGGCTCTTCCAGCGCCGCCAGCAGGGCCGCCTCTTCGATCTTGCCCGAGAAACCTGGCAGGCCGATCAGGCCCATGCCCTGGCCAAAGAACCCCGGCGCGCCGGTCTCGTCGGTGCAGACATGAGCCGCATGATGCGCCAGCACCGCCTCATAGGGCCAGGCCAGCATCGACAGGGCGATGGCGTTGCCCGCCGTGCCGGAAAAGACGAACCGCACCTCGGCGTCCGCATCCAGGCGTTGGCGGATCACGTCGGCGGCGCGGGCGGTGATGTCGTCGCGTCCATAGGCGGGCGCCGGCCCGGTATTGGCGGCGATCAGCGCCTCCAGGGCGGGGGGCGCCAGGCCGGCGGTGTTGTCGGACCCGAAATCGTAGCGCACGTCAGCCCCTCGCCTTTCGCGGGCGCGGCGCAGGCTCGGGTTCCGGCTCGGCGTCGCCATAGGGAACCGCGACCTGGTGCGGGAAGGGAATCTCGATCCCCGCCTCGTCCAGCGCCTCCTTGCCGGCCTGCATCAGATCGGCCTTGGTCTGCCACCAGTCCTCGACCTTGACCCAGGCGTGAAGGGTGATCTGCACCGCGCTGTCCAGCAGGGCCGTCACCCCGGTCCAGGGCGCGGGATCCTCCAGCACCTTGTCATGCAGCGACGCCACCGCGGCCAGAACCGCCCGCGCCTGGGCCAGGTCGCTGGAATAGCCAACGGTATAGTTGATCTCGATCCGGCGGGTCTTCTGGCCCGTCAGGTTGATGACGACGTCGCTCAGAACCTTGGCGTTGGGCACGGTGATCCTGTGGTTGTCGGCGTTCGACAGTGTGGTGGTGAACAGGTCCAGCCGCTTCACCGTGCCGGCGACGCCGTTCAGGTCGATCACCTCGCCCACGCGATAGGGACGCAGCACCAGCAGCATCACCCCCGCCGCCACGTTCGACAGCGTGCCCTGCAGGGCCAGGCCCACGGCCAGGGACGCCGCGCCCAGAACGGCGATGATCGAGGTGGTCTGGACCCCCAGCCGCTGCAGCACGGCGATCAGGCCCATGATCAGCACCACGACCCGAACCACCTGCACGGCGAAACTGAGCACCGTCGGGTCATGGCGGAAGCCGCGCACCCGCCCCAGCATGCGCCGCGCCGCGCCGGACGCCCAGCGCGACACGAACAGGGTGGCGACGAAGATCAGCGCCGCGATGGACAGGTTGATGGCGAAATCGCCGGCCATCTCGGTCAGTTTGGCGATCACGGCCGCATCCACGGCCACGGCGCGCTCACCCGCTTCCAGGGCGTTGCTCAGAGAGGACGGCAGATCGGTCATGCGCCGCATCTAACGCCTTGGCGACGGATTGGAAGCCCACGGCGACGAAAGAACGCCGTCAGGCCGCCATGGCGTTGCGGGTCGTCTCGCCCAGGGCGCGCAGGGCCGTGCGCCCGCCCGACACCTGGCCCATCAGGGCGGCCAGGGCGGCGAAGTCGATCGGCTTGTTCAGATAGGCGTCGGCGCCGGCCTCCAGCCCCGCTTCATGGTCTTCGTTGCGGGCCGAGGCGGACAGCACCACCACCGGCGTGTCGCGGTTGGGGCCTTCGCCGTCGCGGATCAGGCGCGTCGCGGTCAGGCCATCCATCACCGGCATGTTCACGTCCATGATGATCAGGTCGAACGGCTGGGTCGCCGCCGCATCGACCGCGATCTGGCCGTTTTCGGCGGCCGAGATGATGTGGCCGGCCGAACTCATCCAGGCTTCCAGGATCATGCGGTTGACGGGGTGATCTTCGACCACCAGCACGTTCAGACGCTCGCCGCCCTCGACCTCGGCGTCGATCACCTCGTCGGGCTGGGCCTCGGCCCATTCCACGACTTCGGCTTCCAGCGACAGAACGAAGGTCGATCCCTTGCCCAGCACGGACTGAACCGTGATGTCGCCGCCCATGATGTTGGCCATGCGCCGTGCGATGGTCAGGCCCAGGCCCGTGCCCCCGAACCGCCGGGTCGAAGAGGCGTCCACCTGGGTGAATGGCTGGAACAGGCGCTCCAGATCATGCGGGGCGATGCCGGCGCCGCTGTCGGTCACGATGAAGTCGAAGCGGACGCGGGTGTCCGACAGGCGTTCGCCGCGAATGCGATAACGGATTTCGCCCCGGTCGGTGAATTTGACGGCATTGGACAGCAGATTCTGCACCACTTGGCACACGCGCAGGGGGTCGCCACGCACCACGGCGGGCACTTCGCCTTCGAACTCGGACACGAAAACCAGCCCCTTGGCCTCGGCCTGGGCCTCGAACGGGCCGGTGACCCGGCGGTTCAGGTCGGCGATGCTGACGTCCACGACCTCGAAGGTCATCTTGCCCGCCTCGATCTTGGTCATGTCCAGGATGTCGTTCAGCAGGCTCAGCAGATTGTCGCCCGAGTTGCGGATGATCGACAGATATTCCCGCTGGGTCGCCTCCAGCCGGGTGGCGCTCAACAGCTGGGCCGCGCCCAGGACGCCGTTCATCGGCGTGCGCAGTTCGTGCGAAATGACGCCCAGGAAGTTGGACTTGGCCTCGGATGCGGCATTGGCCTTGTCGCGGGCGCTTTCCAGCTCCTCGATCAGATGGGCCTGATGCTCCTGGAAGGTGCGGATGCGCTCTTCGCGCAGCATGGTCATGGTCACCAGCACGAACAGGCCGGCCGCCGTCAGCGGCACCGAGGCCAGGAACGGCCAGAACAGCGGCCCGCCCCACAGGCTGGCCACAATGGCCAGCGCGCCGACGCCATAGGGCGACGAGATCACCATGGCCTGACGCGGCGAACTGCGCAGCTGGGCGAACACCAGAACATAGCCGGCGACCAGCAGGGTCACGGCCAGCTCGTGCCCGAACGGCTTGCCCGAGAACCAGGCGATCACCGGGGCCGTGGCCCACACCGCCGTGGTCGCGGTCGCCACGGCCGGGAACATCAGGCCCCAGCCCGAGCCGACGCGCTCGCTCAGATGACGTTCAAAGGCGCCGCGCAGGGCGCCCGCGCCGATGGTGGCCACGAACCACAACAGCGCGATCTGCCAGCCGACGACGCTGAGCAGGCCCACCGCCCAGCTGGCGATGATCAGATAGCGCAGATACTGGGTCTGCAGGATGGCGGTCAGGGCCTGCGCCGCTTCGCCCGGCCGTTGTTCGGCCGTCAATCCCGTCGCGACGCCTTCTGATCCGACCATGCCCCCGCCCCGTATCGGTTTCCCTCGGGGCCAGACGCTAGGATGAACCTTCTAAGACGAAGTGAACGCTGATTTCCCTCAAATTTTAACGGGTGGCGTCTTCGCCGGGCGTCAGGGCGCGGATGGAAAGGGCGTGGACCGGCCCGGCCAGCTCGTCTTTCAGCGCCGCATTCACCGCCCGCTGGCGCGCCACGCGGGTCATCCCCTCGAAGGCGTCCGACACGACCAGCAGGTTGAAATGGCTTTCACCGCCGTCACGGCCATCCATGCCGCCTTCGTGGTGGTGGCCCGCATGGCGCGCGCTGTCGTCCTGGATCTCCAGCCGGGTCGGAGTGAGGGATTGCGACAACTTGCGACGGATTTCCTGCGCGACGGGGCCTTCTGACACGGTGATTTCCTTGATGGCGTCCAATTCAGCCTTACAATTGGGGCGATGTCGGCGTCATTCCAGTACAAACCCCGCTTTCGCGACATGCGCGTGCGCCCGCCCCAGGACGATGAGGCGGCGGCGGCCGAGGACGTCCTGCGCCTGAAACCCGGCGAAAAGCCGTGCCAGTGGCCCGACTGCACCCGCCCGGCGACGGCGCGCGCGCCCCGATCGCGCGAGCAGCTGAATGAATTCTATGACTTCTGTCAGGGTCATGCCGCCGAATACAACAAGGGCTGGAATTTCTACGCCGGCATGAGCGAGGGCGAGGTCCGCGCCATGCAGGAGAATGAGGCCATGACCGGCGGCCGCCCGACCTGGGAGATGAAGGCCGGGAAATTCACGCGCGAGGCGGCGGCCTTCGCGGCCAAGGTCGGCACCAGCAATACCGCCGGCGCCGGCTCATGGCGCGACAGTTTCGGCCTGTTCGGGCGACGCGGTGAACCCCAGGCCAAGGCGGCCGACGCCGGGCCGCGGCTGGGCAAGCTGGAACGCAATGCGCTGGCCGACCTGGATCTGGAGCCGGGGGCCGGCAAGGCGGACATCAAGGCGCGCTATCACGACCTGCTGAAACGCTGTCACCCCGACACCAACGGCGGCGACCGGGGCGCCGAGGCCAAGCTGCAGCGCGTCATCAAGGCCTGGAAGACGCTGAAAAAGGCCGGGATGGTCTAGGGGCGTCGACTCAGCGGCGAAGGCTCAGGGCCGGCCGCGCGCCGTGGTGCGGGCGTCCGCCACCATCGTCGGCGTCTCGGGCTGGGTGAAATAGCGGTCGATCGACTGGGCCACCGCCCGCATCATGCGCCGGCGCGACCGTTCGTCGGTCAGGGCGCGTTCGTCGTCGGCATTGGTCATGAAGCCCATTTCCAGCAGCACCGCCGGAACGTCGGGCGCCAGCAGAACCTCGAACCCCGCATCGCGATGGCTGCGACGCAGCAGGGCGCGGTCGTCCGCTTCCAGATGGCTGAGCAGCACCCGCGCGAACTGAGCCGAACGGTTCTGGGTCGCCCGCTGGGTCATGTCCAGCAGGATGCGGTCCACAGACGGATCACGCCCCGGCAGGCGCATGTCGCGGGCCCAGTCGCCTTCGCGCAGCACCTGGCGCACGGCCCGCGTCGCCCCCTGTTCGGACAGGGTATAGACGCTGGCGCCGCGCGTGGCCGGATCGGGGCTGGAATCGGCGTGCAGCGAAATGAACAGGTCGGCCCCCGCCTCGCGCGCGATCTGCACGCGGCGCGGACGGGTGACATAGACATCGGTGTTGCGCGTCAGCACGACGCGATAGCGGCCCAGCCGCTCCAGCTCGGCCTTCAGGGCCTGGGCCGCCGGCAGGGTCACCTGGCGTTCGGTCGCATTGGCGCCGCGCGTGCCGGGATCATGGCCGCCGTGGCCGGCGTCAATGACAATCAGGGGCCGCTCGTTGCGCGGCGCGGCGCGGCGCGGCGCGGGCGCTGGGGCGTTGCGGGGCGCAGGCGCCGCCACGGCCGGTGCGGCGCCCGACTTGGCCTTCAGGTCGATGACATAACGATAGTGCCGCACACCGTCGCCGGGCGGCAGCAGGAAGCGGCGCTCGATCTCGGCGGTCTTGGCCAGGTCCAGATGCACGCGCGAGGCGCCCGTGGCCCCTGCGATGCGATAGCCGCTGACCAGGCCGGACCCCGCGCCGTTCAGGCCACGGCCCGAGGCGACCCCCGCCAGCGCCAGGGTGACGCGGCCCGTGGTTCCGTCCTCGATCACCGATCCGCGGGCGGTGCGTTCCAGGTCCACGACCACGCGGGTGCGTTCACCATCGCCGCCGAAGCGGACGCCCAGCACCTCGCCCGCCGCCGCCGAAGCCAGGCCCCGGCCGGCCGTCAACAGCACGACGCAGATCACGACGAAGGCCACCGCCGTCATCGTCCATTCGCGTGCGCGCCAGCGGCGCAGGTTGAAAACGCTTTGACCGTACATTCTTACGGCGCCCACAAACTGTTCTGATCGCCCAGTCTGCCAGATCAGTCCTTGCATAGGGTTAAGAGCGAGGCGGCTTTCAATTCACACGCGCAATCCCTATGATTTGTCTGATCGCGAACCGATCGCGCCTGTCCGCCTGCGGATTTCTGGGCGCGCCCTCCTCGCGACAAAGACGTTTTCACCCATCCGAGAATCGACCGGGCCCGCCCGACGGTTCGACGACCGGCCCTCCGAAACGGCGCGACCGCGCGTGGACGGGGCCAGAACCAGACTGAAACCCATGGGCCTGATCGCCTGCGCTCCCATCGCGCTCCTTGGAGCCACAGCCGCCATCGGCGGCGGGATGACGCGCGTGCCGGCCCCCCATCCCATTCGGCGAGCCGCCCACGACCGGAGACATCCTCTTCGGCCGCCCGGCCTGGCGCGCCAGAGAGAGACTTCTGATGTCAAAGACCATGCTTATCGATGCGGCGCACGCGGAAGAAACCCGCGTCGCCATCGTGGACGGCCGCCAGCTTGAGGAATTCGACTTCGAGTCGAAAACCAAGCGCCAGCTTCGCGGCAACATCTATCTGGCCAAGGTCACCCGCGTAGAGCCCAGCCTTCAGGCCGCCTTCGTGGAATACGGCGGCAACCGCCACGGCTTCCTGGCCTTCAACGAAATCCACCCGGATTATTACCAGATCCCGGTCGCCGACCGCGAAGCCATCATGGCCGAGGCGGACAGCGACGAGGATCACGAAGACGATCTGGGCCGTGAATCGACCGACGACGAGGCCGATCCCGAAGCCAAGCTGGCCGACGAGGAGCGCCTGAAGCGGCGCCTGATGCGGCGCTACAAGATCCAGGACGTCATCAAGCGCCGTCAGATCCTGCTGGTTCAGGTCGTCAAGGACGAGCGCGGCGGAAAGGGCGCGGCCCTGACCACCTGGCTTTCGCTGGCCGGCCGCTACTGCGTCCTGATGCCCAACACCGGCAAGGGCGGCGGCATTTCGCGCAAGATCACCAGCGCCACCGACCGCAAGCGCCTGAAGGCCGCCGCCTCGGCCCTGAACGTGCCCAAGGGCATGGGCCTGATCATCCGCACGGCCGGCGCCAAGCGCACCAAGGCCGAGATCAAGCGCGACTATGAATATCTGCTGCGCCTGTGGGAGACGATCCGCGAGACGACGCTGCGGTCACACGCCCCCTCGGTGATCTACGAGGAAGAAAACCTGGTCCGCCGCGCCGTGCGCGACATGTATGACAAGGAGTTCGACGGCATCCAGGTGGAAGGCGTCGAAGGCTTCAAACAGGCACGCGATTTCATGCGCGTGCTGATGCCGTCCCAGGCCAAGAAGATCCACCTGTACCAGAGCTCGCGCCCGCTGTTCGCGGCCAACGGCATCGAGGAGATGCTGGGCCAGATTCACCAGCCGGTCGTGTCGCTGAAATCCGGCGGCTATCTGGTCATCAACCAGACCGAGGCCCTGGTGGCCATCGACGTCAACTCGGGCCGCGCCACCAAGGAACGGAACGTCGAGCAGACGGCCTTCAAGACGAACATGGAGGCCGCCGTCGAGGCGGCGCGCCAGCTGCGCCTGCGCGACCTGGCCGGCCTGATCGTCATCGACTTCATCGACATGGAGGAGTCGAAGAACAACCGCGCCGTCGAAAAGGTGCTGAAGGACGCCCTGGCCCGCGACCGCGCGCGCATCCAGATGGGCCGCATCTCGGGCTTCGGCCTGATGGAGATCAGCCGCCAGCGCCGCCGCCTGGGCGTGATCGAGGGCGCCACCGAGGTCTGTCCGCACTGCCAGGGCGCCGGCCGCATCCGCTCGGCCGAGAGCGCGGCCCTGATGACCCTGCGCGCCGTCGATATCGAGGCGGGCAAGAACGGGGCCGGTTCGGTCACCCTGCGCCTGTGCACGGCGGTGGCCCTGTATATCCTGAACCACAAGCGCGATTATCTGCAGCGCCTGCTGGAACGGCGCGGCCTGAATGTCGTCATCCAGATCGACGACAGCCTGGCCCAGGGCGAGCACAACCTGGACCGCACCGAAACCAACGAGGACTTCACCCCGCCCGAGACCGGCGCCGACCTGGCCGAGATCGACGACGGCTATGACGATTCCGCCTGGTCCGAGGAAGACGACGCCGACGACGACGAGATCATCGACGACGACGACGATCTGGACCGTGAAGACGGCGACGACGACGAACCGCGCGAACGTCTGGAGCGCGCCGAGGGCGAAGGTCGCGGCCGCCGCCGTCGCCGCCGCGGCGGACGCGGTGATGATCGCGAAGACCGCGACGAGGCGCCGCCCGTCGCCGCCGAGGACGATGACGATTCCGAGGCCGGCCGCCGTCGCCGCCGGGGCCGCCGGGGCGGTCGCCGCGTGCGCGAAGACGGCGACCGCGACGTCTACGGCTGGGTTCGCGCCCGCACGCCGTCGCTGGATGACCCCTATGTCTGGTTCGACCCGCTGAACTCGGAACGTCCCGAACGCACGACCTCCGACGCCGCCGCGCCCGCGCGCGATGTCGAGGAGCCGGTGGGCGAACGTCCCGATGGCGAGATCGGCGGCGAGGGCGAAGGCCGCGGCCGTCGCCGGCGGCGTCGTGGCCGCGGTCGCGGCGGTCTGACCCACGAGGTCAAGGTCGAGGCCCGCGCCACCAGCGAAGGCATGCCGCCGGACGGATCGCCCGACACGCCCCCGGCGGTCATGATCCCCGACGCCGAGATCGCCGCCGAAGAGGCCGCCGCTCCGGCCGAACCCAAGCGCCGCCGCGTGCGCCGCAAGGCGTCGTCGTCGGCCACCAACGAGTCCGACTTCCCCGCCACGGTCGAGCCGAACGAGGTCGAGACCGAGGGCGAGCCGGCGGTGCTGGACGTCGCGCCAGAACCTGAACCGGCGCCTGAGCCGGCGCCGGAACCCGAGGCCGAGCCGGAACCCACACCCGCCGTCCTGGCCGAACCCACGCCGCCGCCGACGCCCGAGGCCGATCTGGCGTCGATCATCGCCGACGATCCGGCCCAGATCGCCGCACCGCCCGCCAAGCCCAAGCGCGGCTGGTGGGGACGCCGCTAAACGCCTTGCCCGGGGCGTCGATCTGGCGAAAGCCTTATTGACGCCCCAGGTTCAGGGTTCGCAGGGGGCGGGGGCCGTCGCAGAGGAGTTCGCCATGTCCTGGCTGTCCGCCATCCGCACCCGCTGGATCGCGCCGGTTCTGGCGTCGGCGGCGTTGGCTCTGACGCTGGCCCTGCCCGCCCCGGCTTCGGCCCAGAGCATCATTCGCGACACCGAGATCGAAGGCATCATCCGCGAATGGTCCGACCCAGTCTTCGTGGCCATGGGGCTGAATCCCGAGGATGTCGAACTGCTGCTGGTCAATGACGCCAGCCTGAACGCCTTCGCCACGCGCGGGCGGATCATGGGCGTCAACACCGGACTGATCCTGCGCACACAGTCGCCCAATCAGCTGCTGGGCGTGATCGCCCACGAAGCGGGGCACATCAAGAACCGGCACACCCTGCGCGACGGGGCCCAGGCGGCCGGCGCCCAGCCCTTCTGGATGTCGATGGCCCTGGGCGCCCTGGCCATCGCCGCCGGCGCGCCGGATGCGGGCGCGGCCTTGATCAGCTCCAGCCAGTTCTTCGGCACCATCGGCGCCTTGAAATACATGCAGGCCCAGGAAGGCGAGGCCGATGTCTCGGCCTTGCGCGCGCTGGATCGGGCCGGGGAATCCGGCCGGGGGCTGGTGGAGTTCTTCGAGAATTTCCGCTCTCAGGAGGTCTTCTCCGAGGCGCGGCGCTATCCCTATTTCCGCAGCCACCCGCTGTCGTCGCAACGGATCGAGGCCCTGCGCCGCCCGGCCGAAGCCTCGGCCCACTATAGCAGCGCCGACAGCCCCGAACGCATGGCCCAGCACGCCCTGGTTCTGGCCAAGATCCACGGCTTCATGGACCACCCCAATGCGGTGTTCCGCGAGTATCCCGAAACCGACGACAGCCTGCCCGCCCGTTATGCGCGGGCCATCGCCTGGTATCGCGACGGCCAGACCGACCGGGCGCTGACCGCCGTCGACGCCCTGATGGAGGGCGATCCGCAGAACCCCTATCTGTGGGAACTGCGCGGGCAGATCCTGTTCGAGGAAGGGCGGCCGACCGAGGCCATCGGCGCCCATCAGCGCGCCGTCGAACTGAAGCCCGACGCCCCGCTGCTGCGGGTCAATCTGGCCCACGCCCTGCTGGAAAGCGGCGACGCCGACAATCTGGACGCCGCTGTCGATCAGTTGAAGCGCGCCGCCGCCATGGAGAACGACAACACCATGGCCTGGCGCCTGCTGGGCCAGGCCTATGACCGTCAGGGCAAGGAGGGCGAGGCCCGCCTGGCCTCGGCCGAAATGTATTTCGCGGCCCGCAACAGCCAGCAGGCGACCCAGTTCGCCCTGCGCGCCCGTGATCTGTTGCCCCAGAATTCGGCCGAATACCGGCGCGCCCTGGATATCGTCTTCGCCTCGGGCGCTACCCAGGACGATCTGGACGACCTGGAACGCCGCCAGCAGCGCCGCAACAACAACACCCCCGAATTCCGCCCCGTACCTTAAAGCCCGTACCCTAGAGACATCGATGACCGACGATTCCGGCCTGCCGCCCTCGCCTGCCCGTTCGCGCCACTGGCTGACGGACCCCCGCCTGGGCGTCGTGTCGCTGGGGGTTTCGGCGGCGGCCCTGGCTCTGTCGGCGGGCCTGTGGCTGGGCGGGATGGACGGTCGGGTGCGGGCCTATCTGCTGAACCACCCCGAAATCCTGGATCAGATGGTCCAGGCGCGCCAGGCCAATGAGGACCGCCAGCGGGTCGAGGCGATCAACACCGCCGCCGCCGCCAATCCGTCTCTGCTGGCCGTCGATGCGCGCGACCCCGCCTTCGGCCCCGCCGACGCCAAGGTGACGGTCATCGAATTTTTCGACTTCCGTTGCCCGGGCTGCAAGGCGGTGACGCCCCAGTTCCTGCAGATGATGCGGTCGCACCCCGAGGTGCGGTTCGTGTTCAAGGACTGGCCCATCCTGGATCGTCCAGGCAGCGAGCCGATGTCGCAACTGGCCGCCCGCGCCGCCCTGGCCGCGCACCAGCAGGGCAAATATCTGGCCGTCTATGAGGCCCTGATGCGCGAACCGGCGGTGGACGAGGCGGCGATCCAGCGCATCCTGGCCGCCAATGGCGTCGATCTGGCCCAGGCCCAGGCGACGATCAATGCGCCCACGACGTCGCGCCACCTGACCGACATCCACACGACCGCCAGCGCCCTGCGCCTGACCGGCACCCCCACCTTCTTCGTCAACGGCAAGACCTCGGCCAGCATCGACCCGGCCGAGATCAACCGCATGATCGAGGCGGCGAAGACGGCGCCGCCGCCCGCCAGCCGGTAACTCAGGCCAGCTTCAGGTCCATCGCCCCGCCGATCCATTCGACGCCCGCGCGGCGACGCGCGTCGGCGGCGGCGTCTGCATTGCCAAGGGCGGTCTCCGCCTCGGCCAGCACGAACAGGCTGTAGGGGTCGCTGGGCCAGTCTTCCAGCAGCTCCAGCACCTTGGCCCGCGCGCCGGCGGCGTCGCCGTTCATCAGCATGGCCGCCGCCAGGCTGCGCCGCGTCGGATACCAGATCATCGGCGGGTCGCCGCCCTCCTGCCCCCGTTCCCCCGCCTGGATCTGGGCGGCGCGGGTGAAGGCGGCGATTGCGGCGTCTCCATTGCCTTCCAGCATGGCGGCGCGGCCTTCCAGGATGCGCTGCGAGATTTCGGTGAAGTCGCCGCGCATGGTGTTCATCCGCCCCTGCAGCGGCGTCATGGCTCCACGCAGGGCTTTGATCGCCTCGGCCTCGGCCCGCACGGCGGCCGCATCGCCCCGCCGCGCCGCCGCCTCGCCCCGCGCATAACGCCACGAGATACGCAGCATGGGCCGCGCCGCCTCTGGTTCGGCCAGGCCCTCCACCTTGGCGTCGTCGGCATAGCGGCCGTAAATCGCATAGGCGTTGTGGGCCATGGCCTGGCGCCAGACGTTCTGGGCCGGGATGTCCGGGAAGGTGCTCAGGAACCAGTCGGCCAGGGCTTCGCCGTCCTGGGCGCCGCCGGCCATCAGGGCGCCGCCCATGCCGAAATGGATGTTATGCCCATGCAGCGGCATGCCCGGCACCCCGCCCGGCGGCCGCGCCAGCTGGTCATAGCGACGATCCAGCGCCACGGCGTTGACGTTGGACCGCATGGCGTCCTTGTAGCGGCCCACGCGATAGAAGGTGTGCGACGGCATGTGCACCAGATGGCTGGCCCCCGGCGCCAGGGCCGCCAGCCGTTCGCCATACGGAATGGCCTTGTGCGGGTCGTCCGACCATTCGGTCAGATGGATATACAGGTGGATGGCCCCCGGATCGTCGGGGTTCACGCCCAAGGCGTGCTCCAGCAGACCCATGGCGCGGATGATGCCGGGGTCGGCAGCCTCGCCCTCAGGCGTCCACCAGTTGTCGGCCTTCAGCATCCAGGCGTCCGAGGTGATGGCCGCCACCGTCACATCGTCGGGGTTGGCCGTGGCGATCCGGTCCATGGCGCGGGCGAAGCGCAAGGACCGGCTGCTGGTCTTGCCCGAATAGCGCTGGATCAGGGCGTCGATCAGCTGGCGCTGCATCGGCGTGGCGTTGCGGGCCATACGGCGGGCCTTCTTGGCCTGGTCCCGCGCGATGGTCAGGGAGCGGTCGTCATTGTCGCCGCCGTTCAGGTTCGGCCCGATGGCCCAGGCCTCGCCCCAGACGCACATGGCGCAGTTGGGGTCCAGCAGTTGCGCCTTGCGGAAGGCGCGCACCGATTCCGAATGCTCGAACGCCCAGCGCAGCTTGACCCCATGATCGAACCAGGCCTGGGTTTGGGGGTTTTCCGTGTCGATCAGGAAGCCGCCGGTCCCGAAGCCGTCGACCATGACCATGTCCGCCGCCGGGTCGCGGCTGTCGGCCGAGCCGCCTTCGCCGCAGATGGGCGGGTTCTGGATCATCTCCAGCAAGGCCGCATCGGCGGTGGCGTCAGCCACGGCGGCCGGCGCCGCGACACTCAGGGCCAGGGCGCTGAACGCCAGCAGGGTCTTGCGCATGATGAAGCCTCCCGGCCCCACCTTCGCCTGACCAGCGCTGAAATCAAAGCGTTAGATCAGGCCGTTCAGCGGTGAAGACGCGCTGGCGTACATGCGTTTCGGCATCCGGCCCGCCAGATAGGCCTCGCGCCCCGCGATGACGGCGTGCTTCATGGCCCGCGCCATGCCGATGGGGTCTTTCGCCGCCGCGATGGCGGTGTTGGCGATCACCGCGTCACAGCCCAGTTCCATGGCGATGGCCGCGTCCGAGGCCGTGCCGACCCCGGCGTCGACCAGCACCGGCACCCTGGCCTGTTCGACGATCAGACGGATGTTGACGCGGTTCTGGATGCCCAGGCCCGAGCCGATCGGGCTCGCGGCCGGCATGATGGCGGCCGCGCCAGCGTCTTCCAGTCGCTTGGCCATGACCACATCGTCGGTGCAATAGACCATGACGTCGAAGCCGTCCTTGACCAGCAGGTCCAGCGCCCGCAGCGTCTCGACCATGTCGGGATACAGGTGCGCCGTGTCCGACAGCACCTCCAGCTTGACCAGACCCCATCCCCCCGCCTCGCGCGCCAGACGCAGGGTCCGCACGGCATCCTCGCCCGTGAAGCAGCCCGCGGTGTTGGGCAGGAAGGTGAACCGGTCGGGCCGCACATGGTCCACCAGCATCGGCTGGCTGGGGTCGCTCAGATTCACCCGGCGCAGGGCCACGGTCACGATCTCGGCCCCCGCCGCCTCGGCCGCCGCGGCGTTCTGGGCGTAGTCGGCGTATTTGCCGGTGCCCACGATCAGGCGCGAGGTGAAGGTGCGACCGGCGACGGTCCAGGTGTCGGTGGTGCGGGTCATGCTCGGGATTTAGGCTGTGACGGACGCGGAGGAAACCCCTGTGCGTGAGTCTGCAAGCCATCGCGTGGCGCTTGCCAATCTGCAATTTTGGAGTAGCGTTTCATAGTTATCTTAGGAGCTGCCCCATGCGCCTGATCGCCCTTTGCTCGGTTTCCGCCCTGCTGGTCTCCAGCGTCGCCGCAGCCCAGGTTCCCGGGAACCCCAGTCCGCCCCGCATGCCCGAATACAACGCGCGCCTGGGTCAAGGCAGCAACATGCAGGACAAGCTGACCAATGAGCTCATGGAGCGGGAACGCAACGGCGGCCAGTCCTCTGAACGCGCCGATCTGATCGAACGCCTGGCGCCGCTGGTGGCTCAGGGGCAATGCAATGAAGCTCGCCGTATCGCCAGACAAGAAGGCGACCGCGACGTCTCGCGCCGCATCGGTCAGGTCTGCGTCGAGGGGCGACCGACCCCCATGCCCGAAACTCCGGCGGTCTAACCTCCGGCGTCACCCGCCACCGACGAATTGCACCACCTCGAACCGGTCGCCCTCTGCCACCGGCGTGGCGTTGTGCAGGCTCTTGGGCACGATCTCCAGATTGCGCTCGACCGCCACCTTGCGGATGTCCAGGCCCAGTTCGGCGACCAGGGCCGACACGGTCTGCGCCTGTGTCTCGTGCCGTTCACCGTTGACCTGGATGCGCATGACGCTACGTCACTCTTTCCGGCGCGCGGTTTGATTACCGTGTCACCTCAGCTAAAAGGCCGATCCGAATCCGCCCGGTCGGCGCCATCATCTCGAGCGAATGCCCGAAGCCCCCGTCCTGTACGTCCTGAACGGCCCCAACCTCAACCTGCTTGGGGTGCGCGAGCCTGAAATCTATGGGGCGCAGACCCTGGATGACGTGCGGGCCCTGTGCGAAGACGCCGCCGGAGCCGCCCAGGTGGTGTTCCGCCAGACCAATCACGAAGGCGTGCTGATCGACTGGGTGCAGGAGGCCCGCACCCAGGCCCAGGCGCTGGTGATCAATCCGGCCGCCTATGGCCACACCTCCATCGCCCTGCTGGACGCGCTGAAGACGCTGAACATTCCCGTCGTGGAATGCCATCTGTCCGATCCGTCGACCCGCGAGGCCTTCCGCCACCACTCCTATGTGTCGCTGGCGGCCGACGACATCATCACGGGCCAGGGCGCACAGGGCTATGCAGCCGCCGTCCGGTCTGCTCTGAAACTGGCACAGGAACGGGCGGCGGCCTGACGCCGTTCGATCCCATAGATTAGAAGACGAGGCTCCGAAGTCCCATGGCCGACGACAAGAAGATCAAGAACGAACCGTCGCAGGAAATCGACACCGCCCTGGTGCGCCAGCTGGCCGAGATCCTGAAGGAAACCGACCTGACCGAGATCGAGGTCGAACGCGACGAACTGCGCATCCGCGTGGCGCGCGAACTGTTCGCCGCCCCCGCGCCGGTCCAGTACGCCGCCGCGCCGGCCCCGGCGGCTGCGCCCGCTCCGGCCGCCGCGCCGCTGTCGATGCCGTCTGATCCGGCCACCATCGTCGCCCGCAATGGCGAAGAGGTGAAATCGCCCATGGTCGGCACCGCCTATCTGCAGGCCTCGCCCGAGGCGCCGGCCTTCATCAAGCGTGGCGACAAGGTCAAGAAGGGCCAGACCCTGCTGATCGTCGAAGCCATGAAGACCATGAACCCCATCCAGTCGCCGCGTGACGGCGTGGTGGCGGAAATCCTGGTCGGCGACGCCCAGCCCGTCGAGTTCGGCGAGGCCCTGGTCGTGCTGGAAGCCTGATCGCCATGTTCACCAAGGTCCTGATCGCCAACCGCGGCGAGATCGCCCTGCGGGTCCATCGCGCCTGCAAGGAGATGGGCATTTCGACCGTCGCCGTGCATTCCGAGGCGGATCGCGGCGCCATGTGGGTGCGCCTGGCGGACGAAAGCGTCTGCATCGGCCCGGCGCCGGCGGCCAAGTCCTATCTGAACATCCCCTCGATCATCGCGGCGGCCGAGATCACCGGCGCCCAGGCGATCCACCCCGGCTATGGCTTCCTGTCGGAAAACGCCCGCTTCGCCGAGATCATCGCTGCCCACGGCATGACCTTCATCGGCCCGACGGCCGAACATATCCGCGTCATGGGCGACAAGATCACCGCCAAGAAGACGGTGATGGAGGCGGGCATTCCCGTGGTCCCCGGCTCTGACGGCGAGGTCGAGACGGTCGAGGCGGCCATCGAAGCGTCCAAATCCATCGGCTTCCCCCTGATCGTCAAGGCGGCGGCCGGCGGCGGCGGGCGCGGCATGAAGGTGGCCATGACGCGCGACGATCTGGTCGAGGCCGTCCAGACCGCCCAGTCCGAGGCCAAGGCCGCCTTCGGCAACGGCGCCGTCTATATGGAGCGCTATCTGCAGAAGCCGCGCCATATCGAGATCCAGGTCATCGCCGACAGCCACGGCAATGTGGTGCACCTGGGCGAGCGCGACTGCTCGCTGCAACGCCGCCACCAGAAGGTGCTGGAAGAGGCCCCCTCGCCCGCCCTGTCCGCCGAAGGCCGCAAGAAGATCGGCGAGACGGTCAACAAGGCGATCGCCGCCATCGGCTATCTGGGCGTCGGCACAATCGAGTTCCTGTGGGAGGACGGCGAGTTCTTCTTCATCGAGATGAACACCCGCCTGCAGGTCGAACACCCGGTCACCGAAATGATCACCGGCGTCGATCTGGTGCGCGAACAAATCCGGGTCGCGGCGGGCCTGCCGCTGTCGTTCACCCAGGCCGACATCCATTTCGAGGGCCACGCCATCGAGGTGCGCGTCAACGCCGAGAATTCCGAGACCTTCACACCCTCGCCCGGCACGGTCACCGACTTCCACGCCCCCGGCGGCCTGGGCGTGCGGCTGGATAGCGCCATCTACGCCGGCTATTCGATCCCGCCCTTCTACGACAGCCTGATCGGCAAGCTGATCGTGCATGGCCGCGACCGCGAGGAATGCGTCGCCCGCCTGCGCCGCAGCCTGAACGAAATGGTCGTGGGCGGCGTCGATACGACCATTCCGCTGTTCCAGAAGCTGTTGCAGGAGCCGGACATCCTGTCGGGCGATTACGACATCCACTGGCTGGAGAAATGGTCCAAGCGCCAGAAGGGCGAGTGACGGAGCCGGACTTCAGCGCCGCCTCTGCTGACGGCTTCACCGCCGACGATCTTCTGGCCTGCTACGCCTCGGGCGTCTTTCCGATGGGCGAGGCGCGCGACGATCCGCGCGTCTTCATCATCCAGCCGGACCAGCGCGGGATCATCCCGCTGGACCGCTTTCACATCCCCGCCCGCCTGCGCCGCACGGTGCGGGCCGAACCGTTCGACATCCGCGTGGATACCGCCTTCGACGCCGTGGTGGCCGGCTGCGCCCAGGCGGCCCAGGGGCGCGAGGATACCTGGATCAACGATCCCATCCGGCGCCTGTACGCCCAGCTTCACGCGCGCGGTTTCGCCCATTCCATCGAATGCTGGCGGGACGAACGGCTGGTCGGGGGCCTGTATGGCGTGACGCTGGGCGGCGCCTTCTTCGGTGAGAGCATGTTCAGCCGCGAACGGGATGCGTCCAAGGTCGCCCTGGTGCATCTGGTCGCCCGCCTGCGCCTGTGCGGCTGGACCCTGCTGGACGCCCAGTTCATGACCGATCATCTGGCCGGGTTCGGGGCGGTGGAGACGCCGCAGTCGATCTATCTGCGCCTGCTGAAGGCGGCGATGCGGCTCACGCCGGACAAGGCGAGGCTGCGGGCGTCCTTGAGCGGAGATCAGGCCGTTACGGCGGCGATTCAGCCCTTACAGCCGACCACCCAGGCGTCATAGATCGGGTGCTGCAGCCCGTTCACGCTGGGCGACGAGGCGAACATCCAGCCGCGGAAGATCTGGCGCGGGTCCGTGCCCGGCGCCGCGCCGCGCGGTTGCAGCGACACATCGACATAGGCGATGGCGTCTTCGGTCTGTTCGTCCCCGGCCGAGACTTCGCAGGCGCGGACGCTGAAGATCAGCGACTTGTTGAACCGCACCGGGCGGCCGCCGACCTGGACTTCGAACTGCATGGTCTCGGCGGTGATCTTGTCGATGGCCTGGATGACGGCGACCGGGCGGCGCTGGCGACGGCCCGGCGCAGCGGGCGTTTCGGCCTTTTCGTCCGCCTTGGCGTCATCGGCCGCCGGTTCGTCCTCGTCCAGGGCCGCGGCCTTTTCATCGACCTGGGCCACCGCCACCGGATCGGTCGGGGTGATGACGATGGGCCGGTTCGGAGCCGGATCGCCCGCCGGCGCGGTTTCGACCGGCGCCTGGGCCGGCGGCTGCGGCGACGGGGTCGGATTGGCGCGCAGGATGTCGCCAATGGGATCGGGCGTGGCCGGCGTCGCGTCCTGCGGCAGATCCATCAGCGCGCCCGCGCCCACGGCCCCGGCCGTCAGCAGCAGGGCGCCGACTGCAACCGCCGTCAGGGCGCGGCGCGTCCTCATTCGGGGGTCCAAGCCTGATAGTCGCCGGTGGCGGCGGGGCGGCGCGCCTCGGCGGCCAGCGAGCCTTGCGGACGCCAGGCCATCGGGGTGCCGGTCAGATTGGGCGTATAGTCCGTCTCCCACGCCTTGCGCGGCAGCTGAACCTCGGTCGGCGGCTCGTCCAGGGTGTAGTGCAGCCAGCCGTGCCATTCCGGCGGCACCTTCGAGGCCTCGGCATAGCCATTGTAGATCACCCAGCGGCGCTTGCGCCCGTCATAGCTGACGTTGTCGCGCGACTGGTAATAGCGGTTGCCGAAGGCGTCGGTCCCGACCAAGGCGCCGCGCTTGGCGATGGTGAACAAGGTGCCGATCGTGGCGCCGTTCCACCAGGAGAAGATCTTGCTCAGCACGTCCGGCACACCCACGCGAAATCCCGCCGCGCGAGGGTGCGCGACGCAAGCGCGATCATAGAAACCGCAAGCCTCGCCGTCCAGCGCCGCCCACGCTTTCCTTCGGGCAATATCTTGGGGGTAACCCAAGCTCAAACCGCAACATCTATTGGCGCGCGCCGGATGAACGGCCTAGCCTGACGGCAAGCCGCCCCCTGGGCGACAGATCAGACAGGCCCATGCGTTTTTCGCCCCGCTTCGCCCGCTTGCCCGCCCCCGCGCTGGAACGGCGCCGCATCGAGCGGCCGACGCAGGTCGTGACGACCCTGGCGCCCGCCGGATGGACAGACGCCCAGGTCGAGGCGTGGCTGGACTGGGCCGACGCCCTGCCCGGCGATCCGCCCCGGCTGGAAACCGCGACACGCCATGACCCGGCCGCGGCGTTGAACGGCGGCGTCGCCGGCTGGGCCGCGCGACTGGCGGCCTGGGGCCGGGCCGTGGGCGTGTTCGACGCCCGCAACGCCGAGACCTTCCGCGCCGAACTGGAGGCCAGCGTGATCTTGGGTCTGGCCGCGCCCGTTTCGGGTCCGACAGACGGGCCACGCATTCATCCTGTCGCCGACGATCCGGCCCAGGCGACGCCACTGGCGCCGGTGCTGGACCTGAACGAGCCGGGCGCCGAGGTCCGGCTGAACGCCCTGATCAACCGGCGCCGCGCCCTGCGTGACGCCCAGGCCGCGCTGGACGCCCGCGCCCAGGCGCTGAACGCCGTGGTCGTCGCCGTTGACCGGTGCGAGGGGCCGGCCGCCGATTGCGGCGATCCGGCGCGCAACCCCGCCCTGGCCCGCGCCGCCGCCCAGGCCCGCCGGTGCGGGGCCGGCGACGCCGACATCCTGAGGGCGCTGGACGGCGAGGTTCCGGCCGTGGAACCGGCGTCCGCCCCCAATCCGCCGCCGCTGGTTCTGCTGGCGTCGCGCGATCTGGCGGCCTCGGGCGCGCGCCAGGCCCTGCTGGCCGCCGCCGGCCTGCTGGACGGCTGCGCCATCGTGGCCTTCGACCCCGTGGACGCCGAGGCCGCCGCCGACGCCGCCATTGCGGCCCACGCCCTGATCGATCTGCCGCGCCTGAGCGCCTTGGCCGGGGCGGAATTCGACGATGCGCTGGAAGCCCTGGTCCGGCTGTGGACCACGGCGCTGGACATCAGCCTGGCCTGCGATCCGGCCGTCGATGCGCCCGCCGCCCGCCGTCGCTGGGCCGTGCGGCCGATCAGCCTGGGCCTGGCGGGTCTGGGCGATCTGTGCCTGGCCGATGGCGAAGCGGCGCCCGCCCACGTCGCCGCCCTCGCCGCCCTGACCGCCGCCTCCGCCCGCGCCGCCTCGGCCGAACTGGCCCAGACCCTGAAACCGGCGCTTGAGGCCGATGCGGCCCTGAACGCCGAACGCGCGGGCCAGCGCGCCGATCTGGCGGGCCGGTCACCGCACGCCGCCGCCGAGCGGGCGCGCGCCCTGCTGTCGCAAAAGGCGGCGGCCTTGCGCCACGCCGCCATCGGCCTGTTCGTCGATGACGCCGAGACGGCCCTGCGCCTGGGGCGCGGCGATCTTCGGGTGCTGGACCTCTGGCAGACCGCGGATGGCGAGGCGGTTCGCCGGCTGAACCCGGTCGTGGCGCGCGCCGTGGCGATGCAGGGCGGCGATCCCGCCTCGGCCGAGCGGTGGCTGTTGGGGCACGGGACTCTGGTCGAGGCGCCGGGCCTGGATCATGCAATCCTGCGCGGCCTGGGCTTCACCGATGTGGAGCTGGAAGCGGTCGAGCGTGCACTGCGGCATGTCGACCGGCTGGATCAGGCCTTCGCCGCGCCGGTTCTGGACGCCGGCTTCATTCGCGACGTCCTGGGCGTCGATCCGGAGGCCGATGGGTCGCTGTTGGGGCGGCTGGGTCTGGCGCCGGACGCCGTGATGCAGGCCGAGGCGTATGTGTTCGGTCATGGCGACCTGGCCGACTGGCCCGACGCCCCTGCGGCCCTGCGCGGCCCCCTGGGCGATCCTGCGGGGTTCGAGGCCGCCCTGCGCGCCGCCATCGCGCCGTTCAGCGATCTGCCCGACCTGACGCCGGTCGCCCTGCCGTGGCGCGAAACGGCGGCGCAGGCCGCGCGGCGGCTGGGCCAGTCCGCGCGCGACGGATGCAGAGCCGTGGCGATGAAACGCGCCGCGCCGCCGCCGGGGCCGCTGCTGCATATCCCCGAGATCGACGACCTGCCGACGCGCCGCACCGAGACGGTGCAGCCCACCGAAGCGCCCGCCGTGGTCGAGCGCGTGGTCGAACGCGACCGCACGCGCCGCAAATTGCCCGACCGCCGCAAGGGCTATATCCAGAAGGCGGCCGTGGGCGGGCACAAGGTCTATATCCACACCGGCGAATACGACGACGGCGAGCTGGGCGAGATCTTCATCGACATGCACAAGGAAGGCGCCGCCTTCCGCAGCCTGATGAACAATTTCGCCATCGCCATCAGCATCGGCCTGCAATACGGCGTGCCGCTGGACGAGTTCGTCGACGCCTTCGTCTTCACCCGGTTCGAACCGGCCGGGCGGGTGACGGGCAACGATTCCATCAAGTCCGCCACCTCGATCCTGGACTATATCTTCCGCGAACTGGGCGTCAGCTATCTGGACCGGCACGAACTGGCCAACGCCGACGCCGACCCCCTGGCCGCCAAGGGGATGGGGGCGCTGGAAGGCGAACCGGATCAGGCCGAGGCCGTGCCCGCCGCCCGCTTCATCTCCAAGGGGTTCGCCCGCGGCGCGGCGCCCGACAATCTGGTGGTGCTGCCGTTCGGAAAACGCGCGGACGCGAACCCCACAGCGCAGGTCGAGGCCACCGAAGCCGTCGCCTGCCCGGCCTG
This sequence comes from uncultured Brevundimonas sp., assembly GCF_937863155.1. Classification (GTDB taxonomy): domain Bacteria; phylum Pseudomonadota; class Alphaproteobacteria; order Caulobacterales; family Caulobacteraceae; genus Brevundimonas. Next base: position 31,446 of record NZ_CALMFB010000020.1, read on the forward strand.
CGGCGACTTCGCCCTGCAACAGCGCGGGGGAGACTGGATCTGCGACACCTGCGGCGCGGCGCCGTCGATGCCGGAAGGCGCCAACGGCTGACCCTTTGCAGGGCTCGGTTAACGGCTTTGCGATTAGGGTGATCGCCTGTCCGTTCCGGTCGGAGCCCCGCCTGATGCGCACCCTGTCCCGAATCCTGGCCGTCGCCGCCCTGGCGACCGTGACGGCCGGCCCGGCCCTGGCCCAGAATGCGGGCCAGATCGCCCGCGTGCGCGGCGGCGCGTCCTGCCCCGGCTGCAATCTGTTTCAGGGGGATTTTTCGGGCCTGGAGGCACGCGGCCTGAACCTGACCGGCGCGCGTCTGCGCCAGTCGGATCTCAGCCTGGCGGTGATGAACCGCGCCCGCTTCCGCAACGCCGACCTGCGCGATGTCGAAGCCTACGGCGGCGTCTTTTCCGGTGCAGACTTCAGCGGCGCCAACCTGACCAACGCCAGTTTCGTGGGGGCCTATCTGGAAGGGGCGGCGTTCGGGGGCGCGACCCTGGACGGCGTCAATCTGTCGGGGGCGCAGCTGATGCGCGCGACCGGCCTGACCCAGGCGCGACTGAACCGGGCCTGCGGCGACGAGGCCACGGCTCTGCCCGCCGGCCTGCGCATTCCGGCCTGCTGACGACCGCGATCCTTACGGCGATTTAAGTGGTCTTTACGAACCGACAGGGTCATCTTCAGTATGTGAAGACGCTCGCCCGCACCACGACCCGTCTGTTTCGCGCCGCCGCGCCGGCCCTGGCCCTGATGGCCGGCGCCGCCGCGACCCCGGCCGCAGCCGACAGCATCATCCTGGCGCCCTTCCTGCCCGACATTCAGATTCAGGAACGCGACGTCGCGCGCATGGTCTCGCTGGGCGGGTCGTGCAATCGCTGCGAGCTGTCGGGTCGAAACCTGAACGGTGCCACCTTCACCGGGGCCACCTTCATCAACGCCACCCTGGTGGGCGCCAATCTGCGCGGCGCCGAACTGGTGGCCTCGAACTTCACCGGCAGCGACTTCACCCGCGCGGATCTGCGCGGCGTCAGTCTGGTGGGCGCCAACTTCTCCTCCACCGTGTTCCAGCGCGCCGACCTGTCGGGCGCCGAGGCCCAGGGCGCCGTCTTCGTGCGCGCCAACATGCAGGAGGCCGACCTGTCGGACGCCGAGTTCGGCGGGGTCAATTTCAACGGCGCCAATCTGGTGCGCGCTGATTTCAACGACAGCGAGCTGTTTGGCGCCACCCTGGCCAATGTGCGGGCCACCGGCGCGAAATTCCGCGATGCGGACCTGAGCGGCGCCAACCTGGCCTCGGGCGACTTCACCAACGCCGATTTCCGCGAGGCCGATCTGACCGGCGCGCGACTGACCGGCGCCCGTTTCGACCTGGCGAACTTTTCGGGCGCCGACCTGGACCGGGCCGACATCCGCGGCGTGAACCTGTCGCGAGTCCGCGGCCTGACCCAGAATCAGGTCAGCCGCGCCTGCGGCGACGGCGCGACCCGCTTGCCGGGCCGCATGACCGTGCGGTCGTGCACCACCACCCGGCTGCGGATCATCGCGGCGCCGCCGACCCCGCCGGTTCCGCCCGCCCCGCCCTATGCGATCGCCACGCGCGACCGATAAGGCGCTGGCTCAGCCCTTCAGCGGCAGAGCCTGACGGATCGACAATTCCTTCAGCTGACGCTCCTCGGCCTCGGCCGGGGCGTTCATCAGCAGATCCTGGCCCTGCTGGTTCAGCGGGAAGGCGATGACCTCGCGGATCGCGGTCTGGTTGGCCAGCAGCATGACGATGCGGTCGATGCCGGGCGCCAGGCCGCCGTGCGGCGGCGCGCCATAGCGGAAGGCGTTCAGCATGCCGCCGAACTGCTCCTCGACCACCGAGGCGTCGTATCCGGCGATATCGAAGGCCTTCAGCATGATCTCGGCCTTGTGGTTCCGAATGGCGCCCGAGCACAGCTCATAGCCGTTGCAGACGATGTCATACTGATAGGCGCGGATGGTCAGCGGGTCCTGGGTCTCCAGGGCCTCCAGCCCGCCTTGCGGCATCGAGAAGGGGTTGTGGCTGAAATCGACCTTCTTCTCTTCCTCTGACCACTCGAACATCGGGAAGTCGACGATCCAGCAGAAGCGGAACTGGTCTTCATCCACCAGCTTCAGCTCGGTGGCCACGCGGGTGCGGGCCAGGCCGGCGAATTTGGCGAACGCCGACGGCAGGCCGGCGACGAAGAAGGCCGCATCGCCCTGGCCCAGGCCCAGCGACGTCATCAGGGCCTCGGTCGGCTCCTGACCCAGGTTCTTGGCGATGGGGCCGCCCCAGGCGCCCTGGTCGTCGGACCAGAAGATATAGCCCAGGCCCGGCTGGCCCTCGCCCTGGGCCCAGCTGTTCATGCGGTCGCAGAAGGCGCGCGACCCGCCGGTCGGGGCCGGGATCGCCCAGACGGCGTTCTTGTCGTCGGCGCCCAGAATCTTGGCGAACAGGCCGAAACCGCCGTCGCGGAAATGGTCCGACACCACCTGCATCTTGATCGGGTTGCGCAGGTCCGGCTTGTCGGTGCCATACCAGGCCATCGACTGGGCGTAGGTCAGGCGCTCGAAGCCCTTGTGCTCGAAGCGGTCGCCAAAGTCGTTGATGAAGGTGTGCGTCCCGTCGATGGGCGAGACCGGCTTGCCGTCCGCGAACTCCTCGAACACGCCATGCATGACCGGTTCGATGGCGGCGAAGACGTCTTCCTGCGTGACGAAGCTCATCTCCACGTCCAGCTGATAGAACTCCAGCGAACGGTCGGCGCGCAGGTCTTCGTCGCGGAAGCACGGCGCGATCTGGAAATAGCGGTCGAAGCCCGAGACCATCAGCAGCTGCTTGAACTGCTGCGGCGCCTGGGGCAGCGCATAGAATTTGCCCGGATGCATGCGTGACGGCACCAGGAAGTCGCGCGCGCCCTCGGGGCTGGAGGCCGTCAGGATTGGCGTCTGATATTCCAGGAAGCCCTGGGCCACCATCCGCTTGCGGATCGAATCGATCACGCGCGAGCGCAGCACGATGTTCCGGTGCAGCGTCTCGCGACGCAGGTCCAGATAGCGGTGCTTCAGGCGGATGTCCTCGGGGTATTCCGGCTCTCCGAACACCGGCAGCGGCAGTTCGGCGGCCTCGGACAGCACCTCGACCGACTGGACCCGCACCTCGACTTCGCCGGTCGGCAGGTTGGCGTTGACGGTCGACCCTTCGCGCAGGACCACCTCGCCGTCGATCTTGATCACGCTTTCGGCGCGCAGGCGCTCGACCACGTCAAAGCCTGGCGTCTCGGGGTGAAAGACCAACTGCGTCAGGCCGTAGTGGTCGCGCAGGTCGATGAACAGCAGGCCGCCGTGGTCGCGTTTGCGGTGCACCCAGCCCGAAAGCCGGACATTGGCCCCAGCATCGGTCGAACGAAGGGCGCCGCAGGTGTGGGTGCGATAGGCGTGCATGGTCGGAAATCGTCTGCAAACGGCCGTGCGGAACGGCGGGAATTGGGAGGGGCGGAAGGGCGCATCATCGCCCCGGAAAGTCAAGGCTGGCGGGCCTCGTCCTGGTCCTGACGCGCGGTTCGGTCAGGTTTTGAACACCTACGTGGGCTTGTCCACCGGATTGGATGGATGTTTCGTTTTCGGACAGTCTGCTGCTGCTATGGCCCCTTGCATGACCGTGCGTCGTCCCCCGCCACCCCAGATGCGCCTGCCTTTGCAGGCCGAAGACGGCGTGCGCGCCCAGGATCTGGTGATCGGCGACAGCAACCGCGCCGCCGCCGAACGGCTGGACGGCTGGCCCGACGGCCTGGTTCCGGTTCTGGCCCTGTATGGCCCCCCCGGCTGTGGCAAGAGCCGCCTGGCCGCCCGCTGGGCCGAGCGCACCGGGGCGGTTCCCCTGCACGGCGCCGAGGCGGCCCTGATCGATCCGCTGGAGCTGGAGGGCCGCCCCGTCCTGCTGGACGACGCCCAGGACGCCGACGACGAGACCCTGTTTCACCTGTTCAACCTGGCGCGGGCGCCGGGCGGAGCCTTGCTGCTGGTTGCGCAGACGCCGCCGGCGAACTGGCGTGCCGCCCTGCCCGATCTGCGATCCCGGCTGGACGCCACGCCGGCCCTGGCCATCGAGACGCCGGACGATGCGGTTCTGGAGGCCATGCTGCGCGGCCGGTTCGCCCAGCGCGCCATCACCCCGTCCGACGATCTGATCGCCTATCTGCTGCGGCGGATCGACCGTTCGGCCCAGGCGGCGGCGGATATCGTGGACCGGCTGCATGCCGACCCGCGGCCGGCGACGCGCGCGACGGCGCGTCTGCTGCTGAACGATCCCGGCTGACGCGCGCGGTTCGCCGCATCCGTCTTGCCCGTGTCGCATCAAGGCGGCAGAACCGACGCATGAGCGACACCCCCATCAAGGACGCCTCCACCGGCGAGGAAATGCCGTCGTCGCGGGCGACCCAGGCGACGCCCGATCCGGCGCTGATGGAATCGCCCTCGCGCTTCTTCAATCGCGAGCTGTCGTGGCTGGCCTTCAATGCGCGGGTGCTGGAGGAAGCGGGCAATCCGAACCATCCGCTGCTGGAGCGGCTGCGGTTCCTGTCGATCTCGGCCAACAATCTGGACGAATTCTACATGACCCGCGTCGCCGGCCTGAAGGGTCAGGTGCGCGAACGGGTGCGGGTCGTCTCGCCCGACGGCCTAACCCCGGCCGAGGCGCTGGAGAAGGTCAACGCCGCCGCCGGCGCCCTGATGGCCGAACAGCAGGGCCGCTGGGGCAGGCTGCGCCGCGAACTGGCGACGACGGCGGGCATGGAGGTGGTCGACATCGCCAAGGTCACACGCACCGAGCGCGAGCGGCTGGAGCCGGAATTCCTGACGCAGCTGTTCGCGGTTCTGACGCCGCTGGCGGTCGATCCGGCCCACCCCTTCCCCTTCCTGCCGAACCTCAGCTTCTCGCTGGCGTTGCGACTGCGGCGGATCAAGGACGGGCGGGTGCAATACGCCCTGGTGCCCGTGCCGACCCAGGTGCGGCGCTTCTGGCGGCTGACGGGGGATGGCCGGTCGCGGCCGGGGCGCAAGCGTTATGTCACGCTGGAAACCCTGCTGCTGCTGTTCATCGACCATCTGTTTCCCGGCTTCGAGGTCATGGACAAGGGCGTGTTCCGCCTGATCCGCGACAGCGATATCGAGGTCGAGGAAGAAGCCGAGGATCTGGTTCTGGAGTTCGAAGAGGCGCTGAAGCAGCGGCGCCTGGGTTCGGTCGTGCGCATCAAGATCGAGGCGTCCATGCCCGACGATCTGCGCGCCTTCATCATCGACCAGTTGGAGGCGGCGCCCCAGGATGTGGTGCTGGTCAACGGCATGCTGGGTCTGGCCCAGCTGGACGAGCTGATCCGCGACGGCCATCCCGACCTGAAATTCCCGGCCTTCGAGCCACGCTTCCCCGAGCGGGTGCGCGACCAGTCGGGCGACGTCTTCGCCGCCATCCGCGAAAAGGACATGCTGATCCACCATCCGTTCGAGAGTTTCGACGTGGTGGTCCAGTTCCTGCGCCAGGCCGCGCGCGACCCCAACGTCATCGCCATCAAGCAGACGCTGTATCGCACGTCGAAAGACAGCCCCATCGTCGCCGCCCTGATCGAGGCGGCCGAGAACGGCAAGAACGTCACCGCCCTGGTCGAGATCAAGGCCCGGTTCGACGAAGAGGCCAATCTGCGCTGGGCGCGGGCGATGGAGCGGGCGGGCGTCCACGTCGTGTTCGGCTTCGTGGCCTACAAGACCCACGCCAAGGTCTCGGTGGTGGTGCGGCGCGAGGGCGAGGGCCTGCGCACCTATTGTCACTTCGGCACCGGCAACTATCACCCGGTGACGGCGCGCATCTACACGGACCTCAGCCTGTTCTCGACCGATACGGCCCTGTCGCGCGATGCGACGCGGGTGTTCAACTACATCACCGGCTATGCGCCGCCCGACGATCTGGAAGCCCTGGTCGTCTCGCCGCTGAACATGAAGCGGACGCTGCTGGACCTGATCGGCAAGGAGATGAGCGCGGCGACCCAGGGCAAGCCCGCCGCCATCTGGGCCAAGATGAACAGTCTGGTCGACCCGGAGATCATCGACGCCCTTTATCGCGCCAGCCAGTGGGGCGTGCGGATCGATCTGGTGATCCGCGGCGTCTGCTGCCTGCGACCGGGGGTGACGGGCCTGTCCGAGAACATCCGCGTCAAGTCGATCGTCGGCCGCTTCCTGGAGCACAGCCGCATCGTCTGTTTCGCCAACGGCCACGACCTGCCGCACGACAAGGCCAAGGTCTATATTTCCTCGGCCGACTGGATGCCCCGCAACCTGGATCGCCGCGTCGAACTGATGACCCCGGTGCTGAACGCCACGGTACACGATCAGGTGCTGGATCAGATCATGGTCGCCAACCTGAAGGATGACGCCCAGTCCTGGGCCCTGTCGCCGGACGGAAGCTATCGCCGCATCGCGCCGGTGGACCCGGAACGGCCCTTCTCGGCCCACCGCTATTTCATGACCAACCCCAGCCTGTCGGGGCGCGGGCGCAAGGTGAAGACCCGGCCCGCCCGCCTGCGGTACGAGCGGCCGTGACGCCCCTTTCCCAGCCCCCGCGTGAGGTCGCGGTCATCGACATCGGCTCCAACTCGGTGCGGATGGTGCTGTATCGGCTGGAAGGCCGGGCGGTGTGGACCGTGCTGAACGAAAAGGTGCTGGCCGGGCTGGGCCGCGACCTGGCCTCGACCGGGCGGCTGTCGCCCGAGGGTTGCGCCATGAGCCTGACGGCGCTGCGCCGCTTCGCCGCCCTGCTGGAGGGCGTGCAGCCCCAGGCCCTGTTCGTCGCCGCCACCGCCGCCGTGCGCGAGGCCAGCGACGGCGAGGATTTCCGCAACCGCATCACCGCCGAGACCGGGCTTCAGGTCCGCGTCCTGTCCGGCGAGGACGAGGCCCGCTATGCCGCCCTGGGCGTGCTGGCCGGCGCGCCGTCGGCCGGCGGAGTGGTGGCCGACATGGGCGGCGCCAGTCTGGAGCTTGTGCGTATCGCAGACGGCGCGGTCGGGCGCGGGGTCACCCTGCCCCTGGGTCCGTTTTCCCTGACCGGCAAGAAAGGCTTTGATCCCCAGCGGGTTCAGGCGGCGGCCGACAAGGCCCTGAAGGACGTCGCGGCCGACTATCGCGCCCAGACCCTTTACGCCGTGGGCGGCGCCTGGCGCAGCCTGGCTCAGGTGCGGATGGCCTTCAGCGGTCACCCCCTGCGCATCGTGCATCAGTTCGCCATGAGCGCCGAGGAGGCGCGCGACCTGGCCCGCCTGATCGGCCGCGCCTCGCCCGGATCGCTGGACAAGGTTCCGGGCCTGTCGAAGAAGCGGGCCGAGACCCTGCCCCACGCCGCCGTCATTCTGGACCGGCTGATCGATCATCTGGACCTGTCGCGGATCGAATTCTCGGCCTGGGGCGTGCGCGAGGGCCTGCTGTTCGAATCGCTGGACCCCGAGACCCTGGCCATCGACCCGCTGTTGGCCGGCAGCGCGGCCCTGGGCGCCCGCCAGGGGGTGTCGCCCACCCTGCCCGCCGCCCTGGACGCCTGGATCGCGCCCATATTGACCGCCCTGCCGACGGCCTTCGGGCCGGAGCGCGACGCGGTGCTGGCCCGCGCCGCCTGCAACGTCGCCGACCTGGGCGCCCGGCTGCATCCCGATCACCGGGTCGAGCTGGTGTTCGATCAGGTGCTGCGGGCGCCGGTTCCGGGCCAGACCCATGCCGAGCGCGCCTTTCTGGCCAGCGCCCTGAACGCCCGCTATGGCGGCGCGCCCGCCACGCCGGAACCGGAGGCCATGACCCGCCTTCTGCCGCCCGTCGCCGCCACCCGCGCCCGCGCCCTGGGCCTGGCCATGCGTCTGGGCTGCGACCTGTCCGGGCGGTCGCCGCACCTGCTGGCCAACGCCGGGGTTCAGATCACCGGCGGCGCCCTGCGGCTGACGGCGGCGCCGGGGTATGCCGATCTGCTGCTGGGCGAACAGACGCGGCGGCGCGCCCGGGCCCTGGCCGACACCATGGGGCTGGCGCTGGAGATCTGAGGCCGTGGCGCTGACGCCCTGACCCCGTTCAAGCCTCGGGGGGCGAAACCTAACCGGCCGAGACGTTCGCCGGGGTCTGTTTTTCCTTCAGCGTCACCAGTTCCTCGGCCATGGTCGGGTGGACGGCGCACGCAGCGTCCCATTGCGCCTTGGTCAGGCCGGCCTTCACCGCGATAGCCGCCAGCTGGATCATCTCGGGTGCCTCTGGCCCCACGATGTGCACACCGACGACCTTCTGGCTGGTGGCATCGACCACCAGCTTCATCAGCACCCGCTCGTCCGAGCCGGTGAAGGCGTATTTCATCGGCCGGAACCGGGTGACATAGACATCCACCTCGCCCGGACAGGAATGGCGCGCCTCGCTCTCGGTCAGGCCCACGGTGCCGACCGGCGGCTGGCTGAACACGGCCGTGGCCACGGCCTCGTAGTCGAAGGCCATGGGGTTGTCGCGATAGACGGTCTCGTGGAAGGCCACGGCCTCGCGGATGGCGACGGGCGTCAGGTTCATCCGGTCGGTCACATCGCCGATAGCCCAGATGTTGTCGGCCGTGGTTTTCGAGAATTCATCGACCTTGATCGCCCCGGCCTCGGTCAGTTCGACCCCCGCCGTCTCCAGCCCCAGATCCTTGACGTAGGGAACTCGGCCGGTGGCGAACATGATGATGTCGGTCTCGATCTCCATGCCGTTTTCCAGCCGGTTGACCAGGCCCGTCTCGGTCTTCTCGATCGCCGTGTGCTGGCACCCCAGGATGACCTTGATCCCGCGCTTCTCGATCTCGCCCGCCAGATGCGCGCGCACGTCGTCGTCGAAGCCGCGCAGGATGTTCGGCCCGCGATAGATCAGCGTCGTCTCGACCCCCAGGCCCGCGAAGATGCCCGCGAACTCCACCGCGATATAGCCGCCGCCCGCGATCAGGATGCGCTTGGGCAGTTCCGGCAGATGGAAGGCCTCTTCGGAGGTGATGGCGTGTTCGATGCCCGGCATGTCGGCCGGAACCCAGGGCCGGCCGCCGGTGGCGATCAGGATCTTCTCGGCCGTGATGGTGCGGCCCTTGCCGATGATCTCGACCGTATGGGCGTCCTTCAGCACCGCCCGGCCATGCACCAGATCGACCCCCGCCTTGCCCAGGTTGGCGGCGTAGATGCCCGACAGCCGCCCGATCTCGACATCCTTGGCGTGGATGAAAGTCGGCCAGTCGAAGGTGGCGTCGGGGATGGTCCAGCCATAGCCCTCGGCGATCTCCAGCGCGTGGCTGACCTCGGAGGCCATGACCATGAATTTCTTGGGCACGCAGCCGCGCACCACGCAGGTGCCGCCGACCTTGAACTCTTCGGCGATGGCCACCCGCTTGCCGCCCAGCGCCGTAAGACGCGCCGCCCGCACCCCGCCCGAACCCGCGCCGATGACGAAGAGGTCGTAGTCGTAGTCAGCCATAGGAACGCTCGATCATGGGAGGGGTCACGGAAATAGGATCTGAACCCCGTCATCGCCACCGATGATCGCCTCATCGGCCAGGTCCAGGAACAGGCCGTGCTCGACCACGCCGGTGACCAGCTTCAGATCATCAGCCAGACGCGCGGGGTCGTGGATGGCGCCGCATCGGGCGTCATAGATCAGATTGCCGCCATCGGTCCGCACCAGTCCGCGCTCGGCCTGACGCACCCGCGCGGGCATGGCGATGTCATGGTCGGCCAGGACATCGGCGATGCGGTTGGCGGTGGTCTTGTGCCCGAAGGCGACGACTTCGATCGGCAGGGGAAAGGCGCCCAACACCGGCACGACCTTGGCCGCGTCGGCGATGACGATGCATTTCGCCGAGGCTTCCCACACCAGCTTCTCGCGCAGCAGGGCCGCCCCCCCGCCCTTGATCAGGGCCAGGCCCGGCCCGACCTCGTCGGCGCCGTCGACCGTCAGGTCCAGGCGCGGCGTGTCTTCCAGGGTGGTCAGCGGCAGGCCCAGTTCGCGGGCCAGTTCGGCCGTCGCCTCGGACGTCGGCACACAGCGCAGGTCCGGCAGGCCCCGCGCCGCCAGCGCCTTGACGAACCAGGCCGCGGTCGAGCCGGTGCCCAGGCCAACCACCATGCCCGCCTCGACCCGCTGGGCCGCCGCCTCGCCGGCGCGGCGCTTCTGATCGTCCGCGCTCATTTTCCGGCCGCCTTCTTCGCCTTCATCATCGCCAGGAAGCGCGCGGCCCAGCCGGGCTTCACCTCCTGGCGCGCGCGGGCCAGGGCCAGGGCGCCGTCGGGCACATCCTGGGTCACCACCGAGCCGGAGCCGACCATGGCTCCCGCACCGATGCTCACCGGCGCCACCAACGAACTGTTCGAGCCGACGAAGGCACCTTCGCCCACCGTGGTGCGGTGTTTGAATACCCCGTCATAGTTGCAGAAGATCGTCCCGGCGCCGATGTTGGCGCCCGCGCCCACGGCGGCGTCGCCCAGATAGGCCAGGTGATTGGCCTTGGCGCCGTCGTCCATGCGGACGTTCTTCACCTCGACGAAATTGCCGATCTTGACCCGGGCGCCCAGGTCCGCGCCGGGGCGCAGGCGGGCATAGGGGCCGACCTCGGCGCCCGGTCCGACCGCGGCGCCCTCCAGATGGCTGAAGGCGCGGATGCGGGCGCCGGCGGCCACCGTCACGCCGGGGGCGAACACCACATAGGGCTCGACCGTCGCCCCGCCCTCGATACGGGTGTCCCAGGCGAAATGGACGGTGTCGGGCGCCGGCATCATGACCCCGGCGGCCAGGGCCGTCTCGCGCTGGACCTTCTGGAACAGGGCCTCGGCCTGGGCCAGCTCGGCCTGGGCGTTGACGCCCATGACCGCATCCTCGGCCGCAGGCGTCACCCGCGTGGAAGCGCCCGCCGCTCGGGCCAGGGCGACCACGTCCGTCAGATAGTATTCGCCCTTGGCGTTGTCGTTTCGTACCTGGGCCAGCAGGTCGAACAGCAGGCCCGCCGGCGCGGCCATGACGCCCGAGTTGCACAGGGTGATGGACAGCTGATCCGCCGTCGCCTCCTTGTGCTCGACGATGGCTTCCAGTCCCCCGTCGGCGTCGGTCAGCAGGCGGCCATAGCCGGTCGGATCGCGCGCTTCGAAGCCGACCACGGTCACGCCGTCGCCGCCGAACGCCGCCTCGATGTCGCCCGCCTTCAGCAGGGGCACGTCGCCATAGGTCACGACCACCCGGCCGTCGAAGCCCGCCAGGGCGTCTTTGGCCGCCAATACGGCGTGGCCGGTGCCCAGGGGTGGGTCCTGAACCGCCACCGCATCGGCGCCCAGCCGCGCCTCGACATGGGCGCGCACCTGGGGCGAATGGTCGCCCACCACCACCACGATCCGCTCGCAGCCCAGCCCTTCAGCCGCGTCGATGGCGTGATCCAGCATGGCGCGGCCGCCCACGGGGTGAAGCACCTTGGGCAGGGGCGACTTCATGCGCGTGCCCTGTCCGGCGGCGAGGATGATGGCGGCGCGTGCGGTCATGATGGGTCCGGCGGCTTGTGGTCCGGGTCGATCTAGCCCAAAGCCCGCCTCTTCGTCAGTCGGAGAATGGGCCATGACCGTGAAAGACCTGACCGGCGTGACCGTTCTGTTCGACCTGGACGGCACACTGGTCGACACGGCGCCGGACCTGATCGGCACGCTGAACCGCCTGCTGGTCCAGCGCGGCTATCGGCCGGTGGCGGTCGCCGAATCGAAACATCTGGTCGGACACGGGGCGCGGGCCTTGCTGGAGCATGGCTTCGCCGAGGCGGGCGCCGCCCAGCATGAGGCGACCGACCCGGCCCTGTTCGACGCCTTTCTAGCCGACTATGTCGCCCACATCGCCGACCACAGCCGCCCGTTCGAAGGGGCGGTGGCGGCGCTGGAGCGGCTGGCGGCGCGCGGGGCCATCCTGGCGGTCGCCACCAACAAGCGTACCGATCTGTCGCTGGCCTTGCTGGACGCCCTGGACCTGACCCGCCATTTCGCCGCCGTGGTCGGGCCTGACCGGGTGTCGGCGCGCAAGCCCTCCGGAGCCCATCTGCATGAGGCCGTCGTATCCGCCGGAGGCGACCCCGCCCGCGCGGTCATGGTCGGCGACAGCACCATCGACACCGGCGCGGCCCGCGACGCCGCCATGCCCTGCATCGTCGCGGGCTTCGGCTATAATGACGCGGCGCCCGCCGCGATGGGCGGCGATGCGACCCTGGACCATTACGATCAGATCGACGCCCTGATCGACCGGCTGTTGAGCGCCAACTGACGCCTGCGCGGTTGCAGTTTGCTGCACCGCACCACACATGGACGTCTCTGCGCCACTCATGGACGTCGCTGATGCTGAAACGGTTCTTCGCCATTCCCCTGTGGCAGCGCACGGCGGCGGGGTTCGTGCTGGGCATCGTGGCGGGGCTGATCCTGCGTGAACAGGCGACGGTCTGGCTTCAGCCGATCGGCGATGTCTATCTGAACCTGATCCGCATGGTGGTGGCGCCGCTGGTGCTGTTCACCATCGCCAGTTCGATCGCCCGGCTGGGCGAAGGCGTCGGCGCCGTTCGTCTGGGCATGCGCACCCTGATGTGGTTCGCGATCACTTCGCTGCTGGCCGTGCTGGTGGGCTTCGCCTTCGGCCATCTGATCAATCCCGGCCTGGGCCTGTCGAACCTGCCCCTGGGCGAGGTGAAGCCGCGCGAGATCCCCACGCCGCTAGACGTGCTGATCGGCATCGTGCCGCGCAATCCCTTCGCCGCCCTGGCCGAAGGCAAGGTGCTGCAGATCATCTTCTTCTCGGCCCTGGTCGGGGCGGCGCTAGTGGCCTTGGGGGATCGCGCCCAGGGGGTGCGGCGACTGGTCGATGAAGGCGCCGCCGTCATCTTCCGCATCACGCGCTGGATCATTCAGCTGACCCCCATCGGCGTGTTCGGCCTGATCGGCTCGGTCGTCGGGGGCTATGGCTGGGAGGCGCTGCTGCCGCTGGGCAAATTCATCTTCGCCATCTATGCGGCCTGCCTGTTCCATATCCTGATCGTCTATTCCGGCCTGCTGAAGCTGCATGGCCTGGGGGTGGTCAACTTCTTCCGCGGCGCCTTCGCGGCCCAGCAGACGGCCTTCGCCACCTCTTCGTCTCTGGGAACCCTGCCGATCACCCTGCGCCAGACGGTCGAGCGACTGGGCGTGCCCCAGGCCTATGCCGCCTTCGCCGTGCCGCTGGGCGCCAATGTGAAGATGGATGGCTGCGGCGCCATCTATCCGGCCATCGCCGCCATCTTCATCGCCCAGTACTTCGGCATCGAGCTGAGCCTGACCCAGTATGTGCTGATCGGCCTGACCGCCGTGCTGGGTTCGCTGGGCACCGCCGGGGTGCCGGGAACCAGCATCGTCATGCTGACCCTGACCCTGTCGACGGCGGGCCTGCCGCTGGAAGGCATCGGCTACATCATCGCCATCGACCGGATCATCGACATGATGCGCACCGCGACCAATGTCACCGGCCAGATGCTGGTGCCCGTCCTGGTCGCGCGCGAGGAAAACATCCTGAACCGCGACGTCTATGACGGGCGGGTCGCCTGGCTGCCCGGCGACCCCGACGCCGAGACGCCCGAGACGGTTCGCGCCGCCGGCATCTAACGCTTGCGCGGGGCGAAGGGCCGGGCTATGTCCGCGCCTCCCCGATCTGATGGATGCGTAGCTCAGCGGGAGAGCACCTCGTTCACACCGAGGGGGTCACAGGTTCAATCCCTGTCGCATCCACCAT